>DASWOV010000034.1:0-166224 GCA_036398595.1 Granulicella sp. | reverse complement strand
GCCATGCGGCTGCGCTTCCTCGACATGGAGCCGGAGGAGGTCTTCGAGGCCGCTAAACACGGCGACCCCAAGTGCCTTGAGTTCAAGAAGCTCTGGCACAAGGCGCTCGCCGCGGGCACAGCCAGCTCCATCCACATGGATGGGCCGGGCAAGTTCTTTCTCACCGGCTTCAACGTGCGCTTCGTCGACCTCAGCATGCTGAAGGACTACCTGCAGCAGATGGTGAAGATGAGCCCGCTGCAAAGCTACACGCTTGAGATCGTTCCCGAGGTTTCCGGCACTCGCGTCATCGGCGCGGCCGTCTCCGCCGAGCAGAGCCAGTAGCGGACAAGACGACTGCTGTTTAGAAGGGGCAGAGCTTTAGCTCTGCCCCTTCTAACGTCCTGCATGCGACGATTTCGATTCCGGTCTACAGCACGCGGCTGTGCCGGTATCCCTCTTCGGTGAGCACGTTGAGCAGCTCGGCGATCTGTTCGCGGCCGCGGGTTTCGAGCGTGATGTCGATGGTCGTGTCGCCGAGGTTCACACCATAGTAGGCGCGGTTGTAGAGAGTATCGACGATGTTGGCGCGGTGGTGCGCGATCAGCTTCGTCAGCTCAGCCAGCGCGCCGGGCTTGTCGAGCAGATGGATGCGGAGGCGGATGAGGCGGCCATCCTGCACGAGGCCGCGCTCGATGATGCGCGAGAGCAGCGTAACGTCGATGTTGCCGCCGCCGACGAGCACCGCCGTGCGCTCGCCCTTAAGCGAGGTGCGTTTTTGCAGCAGTGCGGCCAGACCGGCGGCTCCGGCTCCTTCGGCGAGCGTCTTTTCGCGCTCGAGCAGCATGAGGATGGCGGAGGCGATCTCGTCCTCATCGACGGTGACGATCTCATCAACGTACTGCTCGACGAGGGGCAGGGTGACATCACCGGCGCGGCGGACGGCGATGCCGTCGGCGATGGTGGTTCCGGGCTCGATGGTGACCGGGTGATGCGCCGCGACCGCTGCTGCCATGGAGGGCAGGCGCGAGGTCTGCACGCCGACGACCTTGATCTTCGGGTTCGACTCCTTGATGGCGCAGGCGATGCCGCCGATGAGTCCGCCGCCGCCGATGGGCACGACGACCGCCTCAAGCTGCGGCACCTGCTCGAGCAGCTCGAGCGCGATGGTGCCTTGACCAGCCATGACGGCGGGGTCGTCGAAGGGATGAATGAAGGTCATGCCCTCGGCGTCGCAGATGCGGCGGGCTTCGAGGTAGGCCTCGTCATAGTTCGCGCCGTGGAGGAGGACCTCCGCGCCGAAGCCGCGCGTGGCCGTGACCTTGACCAGCGGCGTGGCCAGCGGCATCACGATGAGCGACTTAATGCCGCGCTTGGTGGCGTGGTAGGAGACTCCCTGCGCGTGGTTGCCCGCCGAAGCGGCGACGACGCCGCGTGCTCCCTGCTCGGGCGTGAGCAGCGCGATGCGGTTGAGCGCGCCGCGCTCCTTGAAGCTGCCGGTCATCTGCAGGTTTTCGAGCTTCAGGTAGACCTGCTGCCCGGTAAGCGCGGAGAGCGTCTGCGAGTGGGCGCAGGGCGAGTAGTAGACGAAGGAGCCGATGCGCTCGCGTGCGGCGAGCACGTCGGCGAGGCTGATGCTCAGGGTGGTTTGCGACTGACTCACAATCTTCTGATGATACTAGGGTGCTGAGTGGCAGGCGTGATGGGCACCCGGATTCGGGCGGTATCGTTCAAAACAGATAAGGAATCACTCGCCACGTTCTCTGCATGTAGTCGTCGTAGTCGGAGCCTAGATACTGCACAAGAGCCTGTTCTTCTACAGGAATGCGATACGCATAGGCGGCTGCGAGGCAGCAAACAGGCAGGATCAGCGCCAGCCAGTTTGCGAAGGTCATCCCAAACCCGATCATGGCCAGCAGGGAGCCGAGGTAGGACGGATGCCGCAGCCAGCGGTATGGACCTCGTTCCACAACATGCTGATTGCTGGAGAACGCCACGTCGAACGTGAAGAAGCGGCCAAGGGTGAGGATGGAGTACCAGCGGAACAGTATTCCGCCTAGCCAGACTGCAATACCGGCGACAAACCACGTCTCCCAATGTATTCCGATGGAAAATCCGGGTGCCTGAAATGCTGCCGTGAATCCGAGAAGTATGCCCAGATTGACTGCCGTGATCACAATTATCTTCGATCTTCGGTCAGCCTTCCGGGCGTCCTTGCCGGGACGCCGCCTTGAGAGGATGATCTCGGGAATGAACCAGAACGCAAAAGTTGCGTACCAGATGGTGATCGTAGTGGGGTGATGAAACCAGTGCGGACCCATAGCTCATCCTTTTGCGAACTGCCGCATGATTCTCGTGGATTGTATGAAGCGTACCGGGAGTACGTGGAAACGGCCTGAAAAGTTTAGTCTTCGCCCTAGTGGCGGGAGCGGAAGCGGTTGGCCAGCAGGAACTGTTCGCGCAGCTCGGGGGTCTTCAGGTTTTCGCGCACGTGGGCGAGGCGCTGCTCGAGCGCGAAGAGCGTTTCGGCGATGGGCGTGGTGTTCGAGAGGGCGATGTCGCGCCACATGCTGTAGGGGCTGGAGCCGAGACGGGTGGTTTCGCGCAGGGCGCGGCCTCCGATGGCGGCGATCTCGGGGGCGTCGCCGAAGCGGTCCTCGAGCAACGCGGCGAAGGCCGTGGAGAGCATCTGCGGCAGGTGGCTGACCCAGGCGCACAGCTCGTCGTGGCGGGCAGGGTCGAGGTCGAGCGTGCGAGCTTCGATCTTGCCGATCCAGCCGCGCCACTCCTCGGCGAGCGGGCTGGTTTCGCCCGGTAGCGGCGTGAAGAGCCACATGGCGTTCTGGAAGAGCGTGGGCTCGGCGATGGCGGCTCCGCCAGACTCCTTTCCGGCCATCGGGTGACCGGGAAGGAATGTGCCGCTGGTGCCGAAGAGGCCCTGCGCCATCTCGGCGATCTGGAGCTTGGTGCTGCCGGTGTCGGTGAGGAGCTGGCCGGGGCGCAGGATGGGCGCAAGCTCGAGTATCCAGTCGAGGATGGCCATGACCGGCGTGGCCAGCAGGATGACAGAGGCGTGGCGGGCGACCGAGAGTGCCTCTTCCTTGTTGGAGCAGACCTCGTCGACCGCGCCGAGGTCGAGCGCGGTGATGCGCTCGATGCGGTTGGCGTCCCACCCGGCGATGTGGCCGGGGAAGCCTGCGGCCTTGAGGGCGAGGCCGGTCGAGGCTCCGATGAGGCCGGTTCCGATAATCAGCAGGCGGTCGATCATCCTTTCTACCATCTCTGAATGTGGGGAAAGGTGCAACCGCGAAGGAGTGCAAAGAAAAATCCCCGCGAGGTGTGGGCCTCGCGGGGATTTGGTGTTGGAGCTGAGTTACGCGACGCTGCGGTGGACGACCGGGGCGAGCTGGCGGAGCTGCTGCACGAGCTTCTCGAGCTGCTCGGGGTACAGGCTCTGCGCACCGTCGGACAGGGCCTTCTCGGGGTTGGGGTGCATCTCCATCAGGAGGCCGTCGGCTCCGGCGGCTACCGAAGCGAGTGCCATTGCGGGGACGAACTCGCGGATGCCGACACCGTGCGAGGGGTCGCCGAGCACGGGCAGGTGCGTCAGCTTCTTGAGCACGGGGATGGCCGAGATGTCCATCGTGTTGCGGGTGTAGGTTTCGTAGGTGCGGATGCCGCGCTCGCAGAGCATCAGGTCGTAGTTGCCGCCGGAGAGAATGTACTCGGCCGAGAGCAAGACCTCCTCGATGGTGGCCGCCATGCCGCGCTTGAGCACGCAGGGCTTGCGGACGTGGCCGAGCTCACGCAGAAGGTTGAAGTTCTGCATGTTGCGCGCGCCGATCTGGAAGCAGTCGACGTAGGGCAGCATGACCTCGATCTGGGAGATCTCCATGACCTCGGTGATGACGAGCAGGCCGGTTTCGTCACCGACCTCGCGGAGCAGCTTGAGGCCTTCGACGCCCATGCCCTGGAAGCTGTACGGCGAGCTGCGTGGCTTGTAGGCTCCGCCGCGGAGGAACTGGGCGCCTGCGGCCTTCACCTGCTTCGCCGAGAGGAGGATCTGCTCCTTCGACTCGACCGAGCAGGGACCGGCCATGATCGTGACCTCTTCGCCACCGACGACGACGCCGTTGGGGAAGGTGATCTTCGTGCCCTCGGGGCGGAAGCTGCGGCCCGCGAGCTTGTAGGGCGAGGAGATGCGGTAGGCGTCCTGCACGCCGGTGAGCACCTTGAACTCTTCCACCTCGAAGTGGCTGGGCTTGCCGACACCGGCAAGGATGGTCTGGGTGGCTCCGGTGGTGCGGTGAACGTTGAAGCCGAGATCCACCATCCGTTCAATAACGTGCTGGATGTGTTCCTCGGTGGCCTGGTCCTGCATGGCTACGATCATGATGGTCTTCGCTTTCTGTAAAGAGAACTACGGTGGTTACAAACTCGGGATGAGGCTGCGATTACTGGTCGCGGCGCTGGAGCGAGCGCATGACGTCGATGATGCGCTCGAAGATGTGGAGCAGTTGATCGTCGGGGAGCGGGCCAGGGTTGACGGCGCGGACGTGGTCGAAGACGATCTGCTCGCGCTGCGGCTCGTAGACGGGGGCGCTGTTGGTGCGCTTGAGTTCGCCGATGGCCTGCGCGGCCTGGGCCCGCTCGCTGATGAGCCGGACGATCTGCTCGTCGAGCACGTCGATTTTTTTGCGCCAGTCGGCAATGTCCACGGGAAGCCTCGAAAAAGTGGGATAACGGTGCAGACATCATGATAAATGCCTGAATTGACGGGGGTCATGCGCGCAGCCTCGCAAGAAACTGGCCCACGGCGGAGGGTGCAAGCGACGCGCCGAGCTGCTCGATGAGCGCGACGATGGCGCTGCCGACGACGGCGGCATCGGCAAACTCGCCGACGGCCTTGACGTGCTCGGGTGTCGAGATGCCGAAGCCGAGCGCGATGGGCAGCGTGGTGAACTGGCGCAGGCGGCGGCAGAGATCCTCCGCTCCGGCAGCGAGGTTCTGTTGCGTGCCGGTGATGCCGGTGCGGGAGATGGCGTAGACGAAGCCCTGCGAAGCCTCGGCGATGGCCTTGAGGCGGTTGTCGGGCGAGGTGGGCGCGGCGAGGAAGACGGGCGCGAGCTTGTTTGCATGCATGGCGGCGAGGTACTCGTCTGCCTCTTCGACGATCATGTCGGTGAGCAGGACGCCGTCGGCACCGGCCTCGGCGGCGCGGGTGGTGAACTCGGTCATGCCCATGCGTATGACGGGGTTCAGGTACGAGAAGAGGATGATGCCCGCCGAGGGGCGCGCTGCACGGAGTTCCTTGGCGAGCGCGAGGACGTCGTTGAGCGTGGTGCCGTTGGCGACGGCGCGTTGGCTGGCCCGCTGGATGACGGGACCGTCGGCCAGCGGATCGCTGAAGGGCACGCCCAACTCGAGGACGTCCGCGCCGTTGTCGATGGCGGCAAGGGCGATCTCGCGGGTGGCCGCGAGGCCGGGATCACCGGCGGTGAGGTAGGCGACGAGGCCGGGTTTTCTGGGGAAGGTAATGGGCATACTCTTCGTGCTCGAACGGCAGCGTTTAGCTCTGGCTAAACACTAACGGCTCAAGGCTCCTTTCAGATCGAGTTCGCGGGCAAGGATGCCCATGTCTTTGTCTCCACGGCCAGAGAGGTTGACCATCAGGATGGTTTCCTTCGACAGCGTGGGGGCGAGGCGCATGGCCTCGGCGATAGCGTGGGCGCTCTCGAGCGCGGGCAGAATACCCTCCGTGCGCGCGAGCGCCACGGTCGCCTTGAGCGCGTCCTCATCCGAGGCCGAGGTGTAGGTGGCACGGCCGGTGTCGTGCAGCATGGCGTGCTCGGGGCCGACCGAGGCGTAGTCCAGACCGGCCGAAACAGAGTGCGTCTGCGCGATCTGCCCGTGCTCGTTCTGCAGCACGTAGCTGTAGGTTCCCTGCAGCACACCCGGAACCCCGCCGCCGTCCTTCTGAAAGCGCGCCGCATGCTCGCCGAGCTTCGGCCCGCGACCACCAGCCTCGACACCGATAAGCTGCACACCGGCGTCGGGCAGGAACTCGTAGAACGCGCCGATGGCGTTCGAGCCCCCGCCGACGCAGGCGATGACGGTATCGGGTAGACGGCCCACCTGCTCAAGGAACTGGCTGCGGGCCTCGCGGCTGATGACGCGCTGGAAGTCGCGCACGATGGTCGGGTACGGGTGCGAGCCTAGCGCCGAGCCAAGGATGTAGAAGGTATCGCGCACGTTCGTGACCCAGTCGCGCATGGCCTCGTTAATGGCGTCCTTGAGCGTGGCCGAACCGGAGACGACGCCGCGCACCTCCGCGCCGAGCAGGCGCATGCGGTAGACATTAAGCTCCTGCCGACGCATGTCCTCCTCGCCCATGTACACGACGCACTCCATCCCGAGCAGGGCGCAGACGGTGGCCGTAGCCACACCGTGCTGACCGGCGCCGGTTTCGGCGATGATGCGCTGCTTGCCCATGCGGCGAGCGAGAAGACCCTGACCGAGCGCGTTGTTGATCTTGTGCGCGCCGGTGTGCAGCAGGTCCTCGCGCTTGAGGTAGATCTGCGCTCCGCCGAGGTGGTCGCTGAGCCGCTTCGCAAGATAGAGCGGCGTAGGACGGCCGCAGTAGTTGTGCAGCAGAGCATCCAGCTCGGCACGGAAGATAGGATCGGCCTGGGCCTCGTTGTAGGCGTGCTCCAGCTCTTCGAGAGCGGCCATCAGGGTTTCGGGGACATAGCGGCCTCCGTAGACGCCAAAGCGTCCGGCGCGAGTGGAGGTGGGCAGCTCGGTCATGATCTGTGCAGCGCGCATCGTGTCTTCTCCCGTAAAAACTAAAAAGCCGCGACTGGAGGGTCGCGGCTGGTGGAACCGAAATCGTCTGAAGAGCTAGTAGGCGCTCAGATGACTCACTCCGCCGCGACCGCTACCGGTGTGCCAGTAGCGGACGATAAAAGCGAAGTTCGACTGAAGTCGGGTCATCATCAAGAGCTTCCTTGGGTTACAGGTTGACGATACACGGTCGAGAGATCGGCTGCAAGTAATCGGTGGCAACGGACTATAAATTCTCTTGCTTTTTACCGAGGACTCCGTATGCTCTCATCATCCTAGGGTGATTTTTGAGAACAGGCACCGAGGCCGGATCGTCAGGGCTGTGGGCGCGTGGTTGAATCCGCAGGGGGCTCTTGCTCATCAATTATATGAAGCAAGAAGGAGCACCACCGTGAAACACATTACCGTACTGGCAGTTGCCTTGATTCTGGGTGCAGCGCCTGCTCTCGCGCAGGGACACGCCCATGAGACTCATGTGCATGACCGGGCGCCGCACGTGCATGACCGCAGTGCGCAGCCGCATCGCCGCGCTTAAGCGCGATCCCTTTAGACATTCCTGTAAGCTAACCGGCTCAGGGATGAAGTAGCAGCGACCTCGCCTCCTTGATGAAGGAGGCGATCTTGTTTAAGTCCTTTTTGCCGGGCGTCTGCTCGACGCCGCTGGCCACATCGACACCCCACGGATGCAGAAGCTCGATAGCAGCGGCGACGCTCTCAGGGCGCAGGCCTCCGGCGAGGATGAGGCGCAGGCCGTGCGGACGCTCGTGGAAGAGCTCGCGGGCTGCGGTCCAGTCGAAGGAGACGCCGGTGCCGCCGCTGGCTGCACCGAGCTTGGAGTCGATGAGGACACGATCGACAAAGGGCGCGTTTGCGGCCAGGGTGTCGAGTTGTCGGCGGATGTGAGTTCCGGCATCCGGATCGTCGAGCATCCAGTGCAAGGTCTGGATGAGGCGCAGGCCCCCATCGTGGAGCGCGTGCAGGAGATCAGGATTGAGGCCGGTATGGAGCTGCGCGGTGGTCAGTCCGGCGGTCTTCGTTGCCGCGAGAATCTCTTCGGCTGTCCATGCGGGGAAGACGCCGACGCGCTCGACGTTTGCAGGCAGATGCGGTGTGATGGGCGCGACCTGTTCCGCCGTGACCTGCCGTTTGCTGGCAGCGAAGACGAAGCCGACGGCATCCGCGCCGAGCGCGGCGACCTGTTGGGCGTCCTCAAGGTTGGTGTTGGCGCAGATCTTGACCCACATGGCTCAGGCTCCGGCGAGCAGGTTAGCGAGCGCCACGCCGGGGTCCGGCTGGCGCATGAGCGACTCGCCGACGAGGAAAGCATGGTAGCCAGCCTTGCGCAGCGCGAACATCTCGTCTCGGGTGGAGATGCCGCTCTCGGCGACACGGACGACGCTGGCCGGGATGTGCTCGGACAGCGCAAAGAGCAGCTCAGGATGCACGGTAAAGTCGCGCAGGTCGCGGCTGTTGACGCCGACGGCCTCGCAGTCGAGCTCAAGGGCGCGGTCCAGCTCGATGCGGTCGTGGACCTCGCAGAGGACGTCGAGCTGCTGCTGGCGCGCGGCCTCGCGGAGGGTACGCAAGTCGGCGTCGGTGTGCGCGGCGACGATGAGCAGGATGGCGTCGGCTCCGTGGGCGCGGGCCTCGAGCATCTGGAAGGGGTCCACCATGAAGTCCTTGCGAAGGCAGGGGATTTTCACGGTTGCCGAGGCTATCTCGAGGTTGCGCAGCGAGCCCTGGAAGAACGGCTCATCGGTTAGAACGGAGAGAGCGGCGGCTCCTCCGCGCTCGAGCGTCGCGGCGAGCGCAGCCGGGTCGAAGTCGGCGCGGATGAGGCCCTTCGAGGGGGAAGCTTTTTTCAGCTCGGAGATGACGGCGGGCTTCGTTTCGGCGATGGTGCGCAGGTTGCGGGCGAAGCCGCGGGGAGTATGGGCGGCGGCGCGGCGTTCGAGCGCCGGGATGTCTGCCGTGGGCCTGCGTTCGGCGACGGTCTGCCGGGTGCGCTCCAGAATTTTGTCGAGCTTGGTGGCCATAGGGTCCTGTTGCAACGGTCGCTCAAGTCAAATGGCGTCCAGTGGACGCCATTGTTGACCTAGAAATTTTTGGTGCCGAAGGGGGGACTCGAACCCCCACACCCTTGCGAGTACATGGACCTGAACCATGCGCGTCTGCCAATTCCGCCACTACGGCAACTGTCGCCGCTCCCCAGTGGAGAGAGCGCAGTCCTGAATTTCTAGTTTTACAAAGGCTGCGCGGCCTGTCAATTCAGGCTGCCGCTGCCGTACACTCTGCACAGCTTGATTGCAGCACTTCTGCCGGAGGCAGAGTCTCTCCCATGTCCGATGTATCGAAGATTTCTCCCACGCCGGCGGCGAACGGCGGCACGATTCCCGACGAGCTGGCGATCGAGATCCGGGCGCTGGCTCACGACCTGAGCAACGCGCTCGAGATCATTGTGCAGACCAGCTACCTGTTGAGCACGGTCGAGCTGAAGGAGCCCGCCAGCGACTGGCTCCAGATGCTGAACAGCGGCGTGCAGAAGGCGCTCGACCTGAACCTGGCCCTGCGCCAGTACGTTAAGCAGCACACACAGAGTTAGAGGGGGGCGCTCGCTCAGGATGACAGCGCCCGGGGTGAGATTGCTCAGGGCTGCTGCGGATCGGGGGCGCGTTGGCTGAAGAGGCCGCTCCAGATGCGGCGGCCTGTGCGCCAGAGGAGCCAGAAGGCCACTACGGCTACGAGCAGAAGCGCGACCGCTATGCCCGCGCCGACGAGCGGATGGTGCGTGGCGAACCAGGTAAGGCCGATGGCGACGACGTCCTCTCCGGCGCTGAGGGCGGCGTTCGAGACGGGCTCGGGGCTGGGCGTGACGAGAAGGCGCAGGCCGGACTTCGAGCTGTGAGCCGCGAGCGCGATGGCTCCGCCGAGGAGGGTGGCGAGTAGTTGCTGTTCGGGCGTGAGCTGCGCGGTGGCGTGATAGGCGACGAGTGCGGCCACCGGCACACGGACCAGCGTGTGCAGAGCGTTCCAGGCGAGGTCGAAGGCGGGGATCTTGTCGGCGAAGAACTCGACTGCGAAGAGGACGCCGCAGGCGAGGAGTACCCAGTTCTGGCCGAGCACATCGAGGCCCGGCGGCAGCGCAGCCCAGTGGGTGCGGGCGAGGATGCCGAGCGTCAGTACGGTTGCATAGATGTTCAGTCCGGCGGCGAAACTGGCGGCGATGACCAGGGCGGTCAGGCTGGCGGGGGAGAAGGGCATCGGGGTCGAGTCTCCGGACTGCGGCTCCATTGTAGCTCCGGTGTTGACCTGTAACCGGCAGGGGAATAGCCTTAAGTCATGCTCATTACTCCGCTGGAACTTGAAGATGAGCCTCTAAAGATCGACATCGCCTTTGCGCCCGGCACCATCGATTTTGGTCTGGGCATTACGCAGGTTGGAGAGCTGCCCGTCGAGGGACAGGCCGACCTGCTCGTCGAGCACCGCGAGGACAACCAGGAGATCGCCGACATTCGCGTGCGCGCGCACTACGCCGCGGACTTCACGATGGAGTGCGCCCGGTGCGTGGAGCCGGTCGAAACCTCGCTCAAGAGCGAGTTCGACCTGATCTTCCGGCCGCAGGATGCCGACGCCAATCTTTCTGAGCGCGCAATTACCGTCGACGAGACGGAAATCGGGTATTATGATAAGAGCGGTCTGCTGCTCGAGGATGTTGTCCGGGAGCAGGTCCTGCTCTCGCTGCCAGGACGTATTCTCTGCCGGCCGGATTGCAAAGGGCTCTGCCCGCGCTGCGGCCAGAATCTGAATCAGGGAATCTGCTCCTGTGAGGAAACCCCGGCCGATCCACGCTGGAATGCGCTGGCCGATCTTGCCGGCAAGCTGGAGCTCAAGCACTAGTTTTTTGTTGGAACGAAATTTTCTATCGCTGCCTGCGCCCGGTCGCGGCAGGTCGAAGATCTTGAAGGGATACTGCAATGCCTAATCCAAAACGGCGCCACTCCAAGCAGCGCACCGCCAAGCGCCGCAGCCACGATTTTCTGACTCCGACAGGTCTGTCGGCGTGCCCCAACTGCGGCGAGCGCAAGCTGCCGCATCGCGCCTGCCGCAAGTGCGGAACGTATAAGGGCCGCGAGGTTCTCGCGGTCGAGAAAGCAAGCTAGTTCGTTCCGCAGTAGATCAGCCGAGCAGGATGCCGATCGACATCGTTATTGATGGAATGGGTTCCGAGAAGGCCCCCGAACCAGAGGTTCGCGGGGCCATACTCGCGTGCCGCCAGTTCGACGTGCGAGTGCACATCGCCGGGCCGGAGGAGATCATCCGTCCGGTGCTGCGGCATCACCTGGGCCAGCGGGTCCGGGGCGAGCATCTGCCGATCTTCATCGTTCCGGCCAGCGAGTGGATTAACATGGACGACAAGGCCGCGCAGGCGGTCCGCGCCAAGCGTGACTCGTCGATGCGCGTCGGCCTGCGGATGGTCCGCGAGGGCCGCGCCGCTGCGTTTTTTACAGCCGGGAATACAGGTGCGGCCATGGCCACAGCCAAGATGGTGCTCGGCATGCTGGCCGGAGTGCATCGGCCTGCGCTGGCTACGATTCTGCCGACCACCTCGGGTAGCCCGTCGATCCTGCTGGATGTGGGCGCGAACGTGGACTCCGACCCCGATAATCTTGTCCAGTTTGCGGTGATGGGCAGTATCTATTCGCAGAATGTGCTGAAGATTCGCAATCCGCGTGTGGGCCTGCTTTCGATCGGCGAGGAGGACTCGAAGGGGAACGCGTTGGTGCGCGACACGCTGCCTCTGCTGCGGGCGCTCAAGAATATTCACTTCATCGGCAATGTCGAGGGGCGCGACCTGTACAACGGGCGCACGGATGTTTCGGTGTGCGATGGGTTTGTGGGCAATGTAGCGCTAAAGACGAGCGAGGGCATCGCCAAGCTGGTGAACTTCTCGCTGCGCGATGCGCTGAAGTCGACGGTGACGTCGCAGGTGGGTGCGCTGCTCTCGCGGCGGGCCTTCAACGACTTCAAAAAGCGACTGGATTATTCCGAGTACGGCGGCGCTCCGCTGCTGGGCGTGCGTGGGCCGTGCATCATCGGGCATGGCTCGTCGAACGAGCGGGCGGTGATGAATGGCATTCGCGTGGCCGCGGAGTTTGCGCAGGCTGAGGTGAACGCCAGCATTGAGGCGGCGCTTCGTCCCCTGTGACCGTTTAGACTGCATCCAAGACATTATGGCGAAGTGGACGGTAGCGGAGATTCCGGACCAGACGGGCAGGCGCGCGCTGATTACGGGCGCGAACAGTGGCATCGGCTACTACGCGGCGGTGGAGCTGGCTCGGAAGGGCGCGCATGTGCTCTTTGCCAGCCGCGATCGGGCGCGTGGTGAGGCTGCGCTGGCACGGCTGCGTCGTGAGGTGCCGCAGGCTTCGGCCGAGCTGGTGTTGCTGGAGTTGGCTTCGCTTGCTAAGGTGCGTCAGTTTGGAGAAACCATGCTGGCGCAGGGACAGCCGCTCGATCTGCTCATTAACAATGCAGGCGTGATGGCTCCGCCGCAGCGGCTGGAGACTGAGGATGGCTTCGAGGTGCAGTTCGGCACGAATGTGCTGGGGCACTTTGCGCTGACGGCGCTACTGTTTCCTCTGGTGCAACAGGCGGCGGGCGCGCCGCGCATCGTGATGCTGGCCTCGATTGCACATAAGCGCGGGCGAATCGACTTTGAGGATTTGCAGGCTACGAAGACGTACAGCCCAATGGGGACGTATCAGCAGTCGAAGCTGGCGGACCTGATGCTGGCCTTCGAGATGGATCGCAGGCTGCGGGCTGCGGGGTCGCCGGTGCTCAGTGTGGCGGCGCATCCTGGTGTGGCGAATACGAACCTGTTTCATCGCAAGGAGTATTCGGCTTTGGAGCGTGCGTTGCGGCAGGCGATGGGCAAGCTCTTCGATGTGTTCCTGAACACGGAGGAGCAGGGTGCGCTGCCTACGCTGTATGCGGCGACCGCACCCGAGGCCGTGAGCGGCGGGTACTATGGGCCGCAGGGATTTCAGGAGATGCGTGGCGGCGATGTCGGCCCGGCAAAGGTTGCGCCGCAGGCTCGGGATGAGGCTGCGGCGCGGAGGTTGTGGCAGGTCTGCGAGGAGCTGACCGGCCTCTCGTTGTTGTAGGCTACTTGTCAGCGCGCAGGGCGTCGGGTGTCATCGGCGTGGAGAGGGTGCGCGGATCGCCGGTGAGGTAGTAGGTGGGGATCTTCGGGAACTGCTCCTCGACGAGCTGGAGGGTGCGGAAGTCGAAGCTCTGCACCTCGGCGCGGGACTCCATGTGGTTCTTCATGATGACGCCGCAGAGAACGGTGACGAAGGTCTGCGGATCGACGGTGTGGTTCGGCTCAGGCTCGCCTGCGGCCTTGGCCATCTCGGGCGGAAGCTCAGGCATGATCTTGGTTTCGATGTTGAAACGGACCTTCTGCGCGTTCTGCCAGCGCTCGGTGGAGTGCGGGTCGCTCTTGCCGGGGCCGCTCTTGTAGAAGTCCACATAGAAGGCGACGAAGCGGAAGAGCTGCTCGACGTAGGTGGGCACGTAGGGGCTGATGAGGCCCTCTTTCTTTGCGAAGGCGACGGAGACGGGAGAGAGAGCGAGGTCGTTTTTCTGGTCGGGGCCGAAGTGCAGCTTGTCGCAGATGAAGGTCTTCTGCGCCTCGGGCATGGAGATGTCGCGGGTGAAGATCTTGTTTTCGAGCGTGTAGGCGGAGCCGTCGGCCTTGCGGCAGGACTGCGGGTTGAGGAACTGGTCGTGCCAGATGAGCGAGATGTGATCGGTGGTGACGCCGGTGTCGGTTTCGAGCGTGCTCACGAGGTGGTCGAGGCCGGACTCAAACGAGGGCAGGGTGTTCTCGGGACGCAGACCACGGCCACCGCGGTGGGCGGCGGTGTCGAAGTGGGCGAAGGCGGTGGGATCGGCGGCCTTGGCTTTGGCCAGCTCAGCCTGCAGGATGTCGGGGCGGTCGCTGATGAGGCCGTCGGGGTGAAGGGCGAGGACCGCCTGAATTTTTGCGGGGTCGTTAGTGGTCCAGGGAACGACCTTGAAGCCTGCCTGCTGGAGTGCCTTGATGTTGACGGAGGGGTGGTCGCCGAGCACGGTGGCGTCGTTGGGCGAGAGCACGGGCGTGAGTGCGCCGTGGGCCTTGGCGTGCTCCTGAGCCTTGGTCATCAGCGTAAGGAAGGGATCGGGGGCGGTCTGTGCGGTCAGAGGCATGGTCATGCACACAAGGGCGGTAAAGGCAATCGTGCGATTCATGCACGCATGATACAGAGGGTGCGTTGTCGGAGTGTGTATGAGGGTGTTGGCAGGGTCCTTCGCCTGCGCTGCGGGATTGGGAACAGGCATATTTCCAGGGCGGTCGGCCGGTAGTCCGGAGGCGAGTGCGGCGAGGCTGGCCTCGGCGTTCGTTACGCTACACTGAACTCCCGGTGCAACAATATCCGTCGGACCGTTGAGAAGATAGGTTTCCTGACATGCCTCGATCGCTTGCAAGCATCCGTAAAGACCTGATTCCGATTCTCGTTTTGCTTGTGTTTGCCGTGATTGTATCTCTGCCCAGCCTGCATGCGACCTCGATCGACGATCTGGACAGCGCCCATCACCTGATGGACGGCTACTTCTTTCGTGACCTCATCCTCGATCACCCGCACTCGCTCAGCTATGTCTTCAACTACTACAAGCAATATCCCGCGCTGGGATTCATCTTCTGGCCTCCGCTCTTTCCATTCGTGCTGGGGCTCTTTGCCTTGGTGGCAGGGGATCATGTGCTGGTGGGGCGAGCCTGCATCTTCTTTTTCGGCGTGATCTTCACGCTGGCCTTTTACGCGCTGCTTCGACGCCAGTTCCCGACATGGCTCGCATTTTGTGCGACGCTATCCGCGATTACGATTCCGGGGCTGTTCTGGAGTTTTAACCAGATCAAGCTGGAGCTGCCGACGCTTGCCGTCATGTGCCTTGCTCTGCTCGCGTATCTGCATGCTCGAGATAAGGTCGCCGAGCCTTCCAGCATTCCACGAGCGCTCTTCACGGCTCTGGCGCTCGCCGCGGTCGTCTATACGAAGCAGCCAGCCTACTTCCTCTATCTCGCTATCGTGCTGGATGTCCTCTGCATACCTGCCCTTTTGCGCAAGCGGGAGACATGGGTTACGGTGGCAGCTCTTGTGATCTTCATCGTTCCGCTTGCACTCTTTACGCTCAAGTTCGGTCGAGCGAACCTCGCGCAGTCCATCGGTACAAACACGAAGCTGATCATGAGCAGCTACGAAGCGATCCCGCGCTGGTCCTTTGCCGCGTGGAGCTACTACCCGCGGCTCGTCGGATCGCTCCTGAATCCTGTCGTAGCTCTGCTGGGAATCGGCGGTCTTATCCTCTGCATGACCTCGCGCAGCTTCCGCAGTGCAAACCGGATCTGGCTGGGCTGGTTCTTCCTCTTTTACCTGACCTTCAGCTTTTACGATAACCGCGTGCCTCGCCACTCCTCATTCTGGTGGCCCGCCTGGATTGTGCTCGCAACAGCTTGCTTGTATGGGATCATGCAACGGCTTCCTCGCTCTGCGACGCTGGCGCTGCCCGTTCTCTTCCTGTTGCCGGTGCCCTTTCAGATCGCCCAGGGAGAGCGCCATGAGTACGCCGACTTCTATGGCCAGATGCCGATCGTGCAGAACCTCTTCAGCACGGGCGACCCCGGCAATATCCTGATCTTCGGCCCCGACAAACAAACATGGATTGCGTACATACGCGAGGCGGACCATGAGCGCAAAACCCATGTATTACGCGGGGAATCGCTGCTTGCCGCAGGCTTTACCCTGCCGGAGATCTGCCGCAAATTCCGTGTCGGAACCATGCTGGTCGAAGTGCCTTCCGGCAGCGCTTCTCCAGATGCCTCTGAGCCTCAGGTCGGCGTGTCGGAATTGAATAGCATCCCCGGCCTCTCCCGTGGGCCGGATGCGCATTTCACCTATGCCGGGCATGACGTGCTGGTGATGCAATATCGCTACACCGGCATCAAAGATGCCGTGATGCCGGATATTCCGCTCTCCAACCGACTCATGTGAGCTGGTGCAGCGGACGTCTGGAAGAAGGCGGTGATCTTCATCACACTTGCTTTCGGCCGCGCGGGCATTTCTACCCCTGTTTTCTGCATGTTCCGTGACAACAATCACCGACCTGGCTCAGAAGAGGCTGTGAGATACAGTCTGGAGGTCCTGTTGTGATGAGGCCTCCCTTGTGAGGAGTAGCCATGTCAAACACGAATATCGCCAGAGTATCCAGGTTCTCTCGTGCAGCATTGATGACGGTTGCCGTTCTGTTTTTTGTGACGACATCGAGTCGCGCAGCCCAATTGGCCGAGAGAGCATCAGAGCCACAGTCCTCAAGACACGCCGATTCCAAGGAGATCACCGATCTTCTCGAAAGGGCGAAGGTGCAGGCCAACAAGCTCAAGGCAGATGCCTCGGAGCTGGAGTCGTTCACTCACTCCAACCTGGGTTGGGAGACTCATGCCGATAAGGTCAATGAGATCAGGAACGATGTCAACGCCGTCGGACAGACGGTGGCCAAGCTCAATAGCTCGGCCAATGACGCCTCTCCCTGGCAGAGCACGGCAATCTCCCGGATCAACCCCCTGCTGACAGAGCTTGGAGAGAACACGACAACGGTGATCAACCATCTCAACAAAGAGAAGGGGCGGTTCCTGAATACGCAGGAGCATCAGGAATTGCTCCAGACGAATGCGGAGCTTGCATCCGATCTGGCCGCCTCGGTCAGCGACTTTGTGGAGTATGGAAAGACAAGAACAAAGTTTCTTGCTCTTCGGCAGAAGCTGGAGCTTGGCGAGCCGGGAAGCCGCTAGGTCGCGTCTGAAGCCAATGTTGGCCCCGGAAAGAAGATGGCCGGTTGCATGAAGATGCAGCCGGCCATCTCCTTCGTTATGGGGTAGCTTACCGAGCCGGAGCCGGCATCGGGCGGGCTGGGCGCGGAGGAGCCTTGTAGTCGATCAGCTCATCCACCGGATGCTTGCCGGCCCAGGCGATGCCGCGCAGCAGCATGGCCTGAATCTGCGGGTTGGAGAAGTTCGCGTAGGTGTGTCCCTGCATCCACACGAAGGCGCGGGCAGGCTCGCCACCGGACACCGTATGCTCATAGGTCCAGATCTCCGGTACGACCTCGCCCTTGTGGGTGCCCGCGCTCGGCGTACCGGCGATGACGGCGGTCGCCAGCACATGGATCTTCGGGGCATCGGCCCAGGTCATCTTGAAGAAGGCTTCGTCGTCGGCCAGCGTCAGGTCGGTCATCCCCTTCATGATTGGGCTTTCCTTGTCGACCACGGTGTAGGGAATCGGCGCATCCAGGGTGTAATTCACCTCGCCGTGCTTCTTGGCTCCGCCGACCAGCGATGCAAAGTATGCCGGGTCGGGCCCGCAGAGCGAGTCATGGAAGCTCACTAGACCGCCGCCGCGCTTCACATACGCATCGAGGTCGGTCTTCTCCTGATCGGTCAGGTAGGCCGCGTCGCCCTTGTAGATGACGACCACGTCCGTATGTGCGAGGTCCGCGGCCGTCGGCGCATGCAGCGCGCCGTCTACGACGGCGCCGTGCTCGGTCAGCAGCTTGCTCCAGTCGGCGAGGAACTGCGGGTAGTCATGCTGGCCCACGAAGTGGGACTTCAACCCGGCATAGATGTAGACGTGCATGCCGTTCGGGTTCTGGCCCTGCGGCTTGGGAGCCCCGGGCGCCAACTGGGCCAGCGCAGGCAGACAGGATATGCAGAGGGCCACACTCAAAAGCTTCCTAAAATTGCGCACATCTCCTCCTTGAACAGGACCGCTCCAACCAGCGTGCGAATGCCTGCAAAATGCTAGCAAGCATCATAAACACGCGGGCGCCATTCTGTATACAGTATGAAAAAAGGCCGTGGTCAGTTTGAAGGGTACGGGCTTTAGCCCGTACATCAAATGGCTTCCCCACAAGGGGCTTTAGCCACTGAGGGAGAGAATGTTTGAGGCTAAACCAGCTCACTGCCGGAAAACGGTAGGGAAATCGAGGGTGGTAGATCAGTCCGGCTCTGCGGCGGCTGGCCGGGTACAAGGTGCGGTCGGCGAAAGAATATCGTTACGATAAGAGAACCCATGAGCATGCCGAAGCCAGATAGCCGGGAACAGGGAAGATGAACAAGACCCGTCTGCTGCTGCTGGATGACCATGTCCTGTTCCGTGAGGGGCTTGTGAGGCTGCTCGCAACCGAGGGCGAGTTTGAGCTGGTCGCACAGTGCAACACCTGTGAAGAGGCGCTCGCGGTGCTCGATCGTCAGGCGGTGGACCTGGTGCTTCTGGACTTCGATCTGGGCAACGAGACAGGCACACGCTTTCTGACAGAGGCACATGCCGCGGGGCATAGGCACAGCGTTCTCCTGGTGACGGCAGGCGTCAGCCCTGTCGACTCCGCTCTTCTCTGGGAGAAGGGAATCTCGGGAATCTTTCTGAAGCATGGCTCCCCGGCGACGCTTCTGGAGGCGATTCGCGCGGCTGCCTCGGGTCAGCGGTGGCTCGAGGCAACGATGGAAACAGGCGTATCCGAACAGGTACATCCGGACGAGCGGTTACAGGGCGCGAAGCTGCTGACCGCACGGGAGCTGCAGGTGCTCCGGTGCGTCTTCGAGGGACTCATTAACAAGCAGATCGCTGCGCGGATCGGTGTCTCCGAGAGCTCGGTCAAGGCTACGCTGCAACAGCTCTTCGATAAGACGGGTGTGCGTACGCGCAGCCAACTTGTCCGCTTTGCGCTGGAGCGTTCCCTCGGAGCGGAGAACGATAAGCGGCCTTCATCATCTTCTTAGAAACACGCATCACCGCGCCGTGCCCTGCGCTGCGGCAAGGTCCACAGAGAAGATGCAGCCCGTGTCCGTGGGATGATGACGAACCTCTCCCTGAAACGAACGGGCGAAAGCACGCGACAAGTAAAGGCCAAGCCCTGTTGCATCTGCTCCTTTCTGCAAGGGCTGAAAGATCTGATGTCCTTTGGGAATGCCCGGACCGCTGTCCTTCACAAAGATGGAGACGCCGCTTGGCGTTGTCTTCGCGGAGATCTCGATTCGCTTCGTCATTGCCACTTCGAGCGCGCGCTGACTGTTCTTCGTCAGGTTGAGCAGAATCTGCATCAGAAGCTGCCTGTCTGCATGCACCGGCGGAAGATTCTCCGAAAAATCCCAGCGAAGCTCAATCCCTGACTCCTCGCAGGAGGGTTCGAGGACGATGCGCAGGTCCGTTAGAATCTCCTGCACGCTGAAGCTTGTGATGGCGGAGCTATCCGTCGAGCGCTTGAGCTCAAGCGATGCAATCCTGCCGAGGGTTTCGATCAGTGCGCCGAGCGATTCAAAGTCCTGATTGCCCGTCAGCATCCTGCTACGCGACAGGTTCTCGTAGACGACGCCGATGGCTCCGCATACATTGCGTACTTCATGCGAGACGGCCGCGACAAGGATGCGCGAGCCTGTCAGCAGCTGCTGGAAGCCGGACTCCTCGCGTTCACGAAGATGCTCGGAGGCATCCACGACAAGCGCGGCCAGCCGTGGTCCGGCGGCCGTTCGATAGGTGGAGAAAAAGACGTTGGCGATAAAGATGTCACCCTGCTCGCGCTGTCCTCGCGTCTGCATCTCGGTGCGGTAGATGTGGGTGGTCTGATCGACCGACGGTACCGATCCGAGCGCGGGAATGTATCGCGTAATCTGGCGGCCGGGCAAGCTGCCTTCGGGAACGTTGAGGAGCAGATGCGCTGCCGGATTCGCAATCAGAATCTCTCCACTGGAAGTCATCGTGAATACAGCGGCCGGGCTGTTCTGGATGAGAAAGTCCAGTTGTTCCTCTGCCGCCAGCCGTGCCGCTACCTCAACCTGACGCGCCAGTACCTCTTCTTTCAGCCGCGCAAGGCTCTCCATCTCCGAGCGATACCCAACGGCGATTCCCCGGGAAAGAAGTCCGGCTGTAGCCAGGGTCAGAAAAATCAGGATGCTGCGCGGAAGCTGCATATCCATGGAGAAGGGATCCAGCCAATTCGACAACGTCATGCAGAAGATGGCGACGGCAAGCAACTGCCACGTGCGCAGCACGGTGCCGAGCATGGCCAGCGGCAGGATGTAGAGAAAGCCAAGCGTCGCGTTGAAGGTAAGCTGCCAATCGCACACGGCGATCAGAGCGATAAAAATCCCGGCTGCCAGAAGGACAGTGAGTGGACGCTGCTTCAGCCACCATCGAATCACGAATGCGCTCCTGCCTCATCGTACAAGCGATCCGTAGAGAGCGATCCGGAGAAATGTCCGAAAGATAGGATGTCCGCGCGCGGTGAAGCTGTTATTTCTGAAGGAGTCATGTACATCCGCAGCGACAGATACGCATCCCGCGCAGTCCGCGTGCTTCTGCACCGCGGCAGTATAGCGTCTCTCTGTTGTCCCTCGCGCTTAGCTTGACCCTTCCCTGTGAAGAGAGGCTCGTTCGGCCTGCTTCTCGGGTTCCTAATACAGCAGTCCTGTTCAGCTACTGGCATGAGCCCGGTTCGACACAGCGATCGACTCATGTGCGTGTGAGGTCACTTGTTCTCTCGAAAGATTGTCTCTCTTGTTAGTGCTCTCCTCTTCCTGCTCTCTCCGGTTGTCCTGTATGCCGCCAGCGGCGGAAGCATCTCCGGCACGGTCACTGATCCTACGGGCGCGGTCATCGCCGGCGCCGATCTGAAGCTGGTCAATACAGCGCAGCAAACGACGTGGCATGCCCTCTCGGGCAGGCAGGGGCTCTATACATTTCCCGATCTGCCTGTAGGCCATTACGAGCTCACAATCGCCGCGCCGGGATTTGCCGCGCAGAAGAAGACGGAGATCACCGTCGATGCAGACGCGGCAATTCGCGTGGATGCGGCGCTTGTTCTGGGGGAGCAATCCGATATCGTTGCCGTTACGGCCACCGCAGCGACACAGGTGGAGACGACGGCAACGCATCTGGGCGAGGTCGTCTCCGCAGCGCAGATGGCCTCGCTGCCGCTGAATGGACGAAGCTACACGGACCTGCTGGCGATTCAGCCCGGAGTTGCGCCGGTGACGACGCTGCTGCCCAGCTCCGTCATCATGGCAGGAGTCACAGGAAGCCTCTCCCCCTCGGGCGATCTCAACCCCGGCAATCTCTCGATCAACGGGCAGCGTGAGTCGGCGAACGGCTTCCTCGTCAACGGTATCGACGTGCAGGAGCACATGAACGGCGGGACCTCCATCATCCCCGATCTCGATTCGATCGAGGAGTTCCGCGTGCTGACGACGAACTTCGACCCCGAGTACGGCAACTACAACGGCGGCATGATTACGGTGGTCAGCAAGTCGGGAAGCGATCAGTTTCATGGCGAGGTCTTCGAGTTTCTCCGCAACACCGCTCTCGATGCGCGAGGATACTTCGACCCGCAGCGGCCCGTCTTCCGACAGAACCAGTTCGGCGGCGCGGTGGGTGGGCCGATCCTGCGCGACAAGCTCTTCTTCTTTGCTGACTACCAGGGAACACGAACCACGCAGGGCGTTTCTACAGGCAACATCTCTGTCCCGACAACAGCACAGCGCAACGGTGGCTTTATTGATCCGGGCACGCAGCAGAACACGATGACCGGCAGCGTCAGCGGACCGTATCTTGCATCGCTGCTGACGCAGCAGCTTGGCTATACCGTGACGGCTGGCGAGCCTTATGCGAGCGTCTTTCCCGACGGCATTATCCCGCAGCGTGCGTGGTCCGCGCCCGCGCGGAACCTGCTCCAGTACATCCCTTCGCCGAATGCAGGCGCGAGCCAGTTCTCGACCTCGGCGTTCTCGCAGGCGGTGCGCGATGACAAGGCTTCCGGCCGCGTGGATGCCAACACGCGATGGGGACAGTTCTCCGGCTACTACTTCATCGACGACTACAATCTCGACAATCCTTATCCTGGCTCAGTTGCAGGCGCGAGCATTCCCGGCTTCGATGCACTGACCATCGGCAGGGCGCAGTTATTCTCCTTTGGGCATACGAAGGTTCTCGGAGCCAATATGGTGAACGAGTTTCACTTCGGCTATCTGCGCAATGCGAATGTCGTCGGCCAGCCCAAGGGCGGGCTCGGTGTAAGCCTCGCTTCGCAGGGGTTCGTCACTGGTGAGGGAACGCCCGGAATCGTCGTACAGGCCCCGCAGTTCGAGGGCGTGGAGAACATCACTTTTCCCACCTTCGTCATGGGCGTTCCCATCACGAACCTGACGCAGGTCAACAATACGTTTTATGTGAGCGATGGTCTTTCTCGCGTCTTCGGTGCGCACACGCTCAAGTTTGGCGGGCAGTTTCACGCCGATCAGGTCAACGAGCATCCCAACGCGACCTTCAACGGCACCTTCAACATCAACGGCACCGAGACGGGCTCGGCCTATGCGGACTTCCTGCTCGGCGTGCCCAGCAACTTCACGCAGTCCTCGGGGCAGCCGTTCTATCTCAGAAATCGTTATATCGGCCTCTATGCGCAGGATAGCTGGCGCGCTCGCCGCAACCTGACTATCAATGCAGGGCTTCGGTGGGACATCATCTCTCCATGGTGGGAGAAGTACAACCAGCTTCAAACCTACATCGCCGGGGCGCAGTCGCGGCTCTATCCAGGCGCTCCCGAGGGGATGGTCGTTGCCGGCGACCCCGGTGTGCCGCGCACCATTGCGCCGGTCGGCTATCGCAACTTCGCGCCTAGGATCGGCGTAGCCTATTCTCCATCTCCGTCGAACGGCTTCTTGAAGAAGATCTTCGGCGGCTCAGGGCAGAGCAGCATCCGCGCCAGCTATGGCCTCTTCTACACGGCGTTTCAGGGGCTGTCGGCGGGCATCATGTACGCAGTTCCTCCCTTCGGCTTCAACTACCTGAGCCCCGCGCCGCCGTTGCTGTCTGCGCCGTTTATTACCGCGGCGACTGGCGTCAACAACGGGCAGCGTTTTCCGTTCCCCTTTCCTCCGCACAACGTCTCCGCATCCAATCCCGACACAGCAGTTGATTGGTCGAACTTCGTACCCATCGCGGCCGATCCCTTCTTCAATCACGAGAACCGCGCTCCGTATGTGAGTAGCTACATGTTCTCCATTCAGCGCCAGATCTCGCGCGATGCGCTGCTGACCGTAAGCTACGTTGGCAACCAGGGGCACCGCATTCTCTCGCTTGTCTCCGTCAATCCCGGTAACCCGGGGCTATGCCTTGCGCTGAGCGGCTGCGGCCCGTTTGGAGAGGACTCGACGTATACCGACAGTACAGGACAGACGGTACAGGGAACCCGCGTCGGCCAAGGGCCTAACTATGGCGAGAACACCGCCGACAGCACTATCGCCAACTCCAGCTATAATGCGCTCGAGACGACGCTCCGCTACCGGCACAACGGCTCACAGGTGCTTCTGAGCTACGCCTATGCGAAGTCTATCGATCAGGGCTCCAACCTTGGCGAGCAGCTCAATCCCATCGATCCCCGGCAGAGCCGCACCATCTCCGCATGGGACCAGAGGCACAGCCTCGTCATCAGCTATACATGGGCGCTGCCGCTGGCCTCGCTTACGCATCGGGCGAACCGACTGACGAATGACTGGAGCATCTCCGGCAATACGCGCTTCGCTACCGGCTTTCCCGTGACGCTGTACGACAACTCCGATAACTCGCTGCTCGGCACGCTGGGCAACGGCGCGAACAACTATCTACTGGATACGCCGCAATACACGCCGGGTAATTTCCATATCAATAACAACGGCCGCAACGGCCGTCCTGCCTTCGACACAACGCTCTTCCGCGAGGAGACGCTGGGGCAGCTCGGCAATGCAAAGCGCCGCATGTTTTATGGGCCGGGCATCGACAACTTCGATATGACGCTCGAGAAGGACATCCGGCTCACGGAGTCGAAGTCTCTCGCGCTTCGCCTCGAAGGCTTCAACGTCTTCAACCATGCCCAGTTCTACGGACCGGCCGCCGTCGATGGGCAGATTGAAGACCCGAACTTCGGACAGATCGTAAGCGCCGCGGCGCCGCGGCTGGTGCAAGTGGCGGCGCGCTTTTCGTTCTGATTGTTTCGTATACTCGGCATCCATCCTGTGCGTGCGCACGACTGCAAGGGCTCCCACCTGCTCGAGGAGTAGAGTCAGCAGTTCAATCCGGGCGAGGCTTCGTTCTCCGAGGCCTTGCCCGAATTGTACTTTGCGGCGTACCTGCCGACCTGAAAGCATGCACGATCCTCAAGGCGCGGAAACCTGATGTGAATTCTTTATCAATTGACGATGAGGCCAACCAGCCTGCGATATACGTTGAAAAAAGGGAGTTCATCATGCGTCTGAATGGTCCGATTGCGGCTCGTCTTACCCGCTCCATCTCGTATTGCCTGCTTGTCAGCTCCGCAGTGGCCTTTGCACAGACGCAGCCTCCGCAGGCGAACAGTCAAGGGTTCAGTGTCGGCCCGGCGAGGGACGCATCCGAAGGGGCCAAGGCCGCTGGAAAGGACGCTCCGACCTCGCAAGCGGGCAGTCCGGATCGCACCGTTGGCCCGCAGAAAGACGGATCGATCGTTGTCTCGGACAACCAGACGCTGACACCGGCAGGCAAGATCATCGAGCTCGGCTCACCCGTGCGCGCCAAGGCGATTGCGCTGCATCCGGATCGCAAGACGCACACCGCGGCCGTGCTGTTGATGGGATCGCCGCAGCCCATCATCGTCTTCAACACAGCGAACGGGCAGGTTCTGCAGCGCTTCATCCCAACGGATGCCTCGGGGGCTTCGCCGAAGGGCCTGAGCACGGGCTCCTTTACGGGAATCACGTATTCCCCCGACGGAAAGAAGCTGCTCTTCAGCCAGGACAACAACTTCGTCGTGGTCACAAATGTAAATCCGCAGACGGGCCTTCTGACTCACGAGCAGCGAGTGAGTCTACCCGAGCCTCCTGCGGATGGGCGGCCATATCACAACGCGAAGTCTATCAATCCGGGCGGCATTGCATTTTCCATAGATAACAAGCGGGCCTATGTCGCTCTGAATGCCGCGAACACGCTCGGCGTGATCGACCTGACGGCGTCTCCGGCGAAGCTCATCGGCCAGATCCCCGTCGGCAATGTTCCGAACAGCGTGCTGGTGCATGGAAGGTATGCCTATGTCAGCAATGAGGGCGGGCGTCCGGCCACCAGCGAGGACTTCACGAACTACTCCGACGGCACACCCATCGTCGTGGACCGCAAAGATGCCTTCACCATCACCGGTACCGTGTCGGTCGTTGATCTTGCGGTGGGCAAAGAGGTCAAGACGATCCCGGTGGGCCTGCATCCGGCAGGCATGGAGATCTCCGGCTCCAATCTTTATGTTGCTAATGCGTACAGCGACAGCCTATCCATCATCGACCTCAACACCAATGCGGTGACGCGTACGATCAACCTCAGCGTTCCGATCGCCGGTGGAGTCTTCGGTTCCGGTCCAAACGGCGTTGCCGTCACTGACGACGGGAAGGCCTATGTCACGCTGGGGCAGGCGAACGCCGTGGCCGTCGTCAACCTGCAGGGGCGCGATGCCAATCCGGTGATCGGCTATATTCCGACGGCTTACTTTCCGACCTCTATCACCTATGACAAGGCACAGAAGCAACTTGTCGTAGCTGATGACAAGGGGCTGGGTTCGCGTGGGGTCACAAGTATCAAGGACGGTGTAACCGGGTACAACACCCACGCCGATATCGGAGTTGTGAACCTGATCCCAGAGCCGAACGCGAGCGAACTGGCGAAGCTCAGCAAGCAGGTCTTCGAGAACAATCACTGGAACCTGACCATGAATATCGAGGTCGGCTCGCAGTACGCCGATCCTGATGCTGCGCCGGTAGCGATCCCGAAGCATATCGGCGAGCCTTCGCTCATCAAATACGTCTTCCTGATCATCAAAGAGAACCGCACCTACGACCAGATGCTCGGCGACGTGGCATGGGGCAATGGTGCTCCCTCGCTTGCCATTTTCGGGGCGGCGGTGCCGAATCAGCATGAACTGGTCAAGCGCTTTCCTCTGCTCGACAACGTCTACGCTCCCAGCAGGCAGTCGGCGGATGGTCATCCGTGGATCGGCATGTCGGGGTCATTTTATTCCAACGATATCCTGTCGCCGGACTGGATTCGTTCGTATCCCGGCGGCGATGCGGACGATGCGCTAACCTACACGCCCAAGGGATTTCTGTGGACAGCAGCGGAGGCTAAAGGGTTGACCGCGAAGCTGTATGGCGAGTGGAGCAGCGGCACCACGGTTGCCAAGAAAGCGAACGGCAGCGAGTATACGTGGAGCGATTTTTACAACACGTCGCTGTGCAAGGAAGGGAAGGCCCCAGCCTCAAGCTGCATCGTGCCGGATGACGCGGTCAAGGTTTCTTCTGCGATTCCTTCCGCGGCGAAGATTATGGACCCGCATTTCCCTCCCTTCAACCTTACAATTCCCGACCAGTACCGAGTGGACTACTGGCTCAAGGACTTCCAGCAGATGGAGGCCGCCGGTAAGGTTCCGAATCTGACGATTCTCTGGCTACCGGACGACCATACGGCGGGAACCAAGGATGGGCTGCCCAATCCGGCCAACTACCAGGCCGACAACGATCTTGCATTGGGTCGTATGGTGGAGGCGATCAGTCATAGCAAGGTCTGGGCGCAGTCGGCGATCTTTGTGGAGGAAGACGACTCGCAGGCCGGAACGGATCACGTCGATGGCCACCGACAGCCAGTCTTTATCATCAGCCCTTACACCGCGGCTCCGCAGGCGCCCGGTCAGGGCAAGGCGATTCATACTACCTACACGGCTGAGAACATTAATCGCACGATCGAGAACATCCTGGGAACGCAGCCTCTGACTCAGTTTGACCTTGTGGCCTCGCCGATGTTCGACGCGTTTCAGGATACGCCGGACCTGACGCCCTACACGTATCTGGCCGCCGTGATGCCGCTGGATCAGGGGCCGGGGTTGCCCGCAGGAAAGACAACGGCTTACAGTCCCATGCAGAAGGCGTGGCTCAAGGCTACGGCCGAGGTAATGAAGGGCAAGTACGATAAGGCCGATGCAGTGGACCCGAACTTCCTGAATCACGCCACATGGTACTCGGCGACCAACTGGTTACGGCCGTATCCCGGCGAGGACAAGGTGTTGATGCCGGGGCCGCTCGTCAAAGCCGCCAAGAAGTACGTCGGCGACGATGATGACGACTAAAGCAGATTAGGCGTCCGGTCTGTTTGCAGAAGAGAAATCTACGAGTGCAACAATGATCCCTCGGCCAGTGCTGCCGAGGGATCATTCAACCTCATTTCACAATATTTGACCTGTCCACCATCTGTTGTTTGTGCCATTACTCGACCGTTCCCATGGAGTTTGTATGGATAGGAAATTAAAGGGAGATCTCCGATCTCCCGGGGCATCTGCGATGCTTCGATGTCTTCGCTCTCTGTTGGGATTCAGCAGCATTCTTTTTCTTGCTGGCACTTCCTATGCTCAGGTGGACCGCAGCGGATTGAACGGCACCGCCACCGATGCTTCGGGGCGTTTGCTGCCGCAGACACACATTACAGTCGTGCAGAACCAGACGCAAATGCGGCGCGAAACTGTATCGCGCTCCAACGGCAGCTATAGCCTGTCGGAGTTGCCGGTCGGCGCATATACCATCACGTTCGAGCATGACGGTTTCAAGAGCCTGACATTTCTCGATGTCGAGCAGGTCATCGGCAGGACGCGCACGCTGAATGCGACACTGTCTGTCTCCGGCGGCGAGCAGCGCGTGGAGGTCCCCGCCAGCTCCGAGCAGATGGATACAAGCACGGCCGCGTTCGGCGGACGCGTCGAGAAGGCGCAGGTGGAGAGGCTGCCGCTCAACGGGCGCAACTGGGCCACGCTAACCTCGCTCGTGCCCGGCGCGGTCGATACCGGCGGCAGCAACCAGCGTTCGATCCGCTTTGCCGGTCGCGGACGCGACGATGACAACTTCACCTACGACGGCATCGACGCAACGAACGTCATCAATCAGGCACAGCAGCCCTACGTGCGGCTCTCTATTCCGCTGGACACCATCGAAGAGTTCCGCATCGACACCATGCTGGCGACCGCGGAGGGTGGCGGCACCGGCGGGCCGCAGCTTGCCGCAACCTCTCCCTCCGGCACAAACCAGTTCCACGGACGCATCTTCGAGTATCTGCGGAACGACGCGCTGGACGCGCAACAGCCGTTTACCGTCAACGGATCGAAGAAGCCGCCGCTACGCCTGAACCAGTTTGGCGGATCGCTGGGTGGTCCTATCGTGCGGAAAAAGACCTTCTTCTTCGTTGCCTATGAAGGCTATCGCCAGCACTGGGGATTTCCGCTCGCCGGTCTTGTGCCCAGCAGCGCCTTCCGCAGCCGCGCGCTAAGCGAGTCGTCGGTACTGTCGCCGGTCATCAATGCCTATCCGGTTGGGCAGACGCACACCAGCAACCCGGACGTGGACAACTTTACAAGCTCAGGGACGCAGCAAGTCACTGAGAACTCCGCGATGATCCGGCTGGACCATCACTTCTCAGAGAAGACGACGTCGTTTGCACGCTTCAACATCGACCGCGCTGTGAATACGCAGCCCCTGGTGGGCAATTCGAACCTGTATCTGAAGGATACGCAGCAACTGACCTCGGCCCCGGTAAATGGCGGTCTTGAGCTGATGCATATTTTCAATCCGAACCTGGTGAACGAGATCAAGTTCGGCTTCAACCGCAGCACGGCGAACACGATCAACCAGAACTTCACCGGCGTTCCATATGCGGTTGCGGTGAGCGGTTTCACGACGCTGAACAACAACAAGGTGAACATCGGGGCGGGAAACTCGTTCGGCGAGATCGACAACCTGACATGGATCAAGGGCCGGCATACGGTGAAGACCGGCGTTGAGATCCGCCGCATCCAGATGAACAAGGGCAACAGCGAGGCGGGAACGATCTCGTTCGCTTCGACGGAGGACTTCGAGGCAAACAAGGTGAGCAGCGCGAGTCTCAATGGCACGCTGCCGATCAACGGTCTGCGCAAGACGCAGTTCTTCGCGTATGCACAGGATGAGTTCCGCTGGACACCGAATCTTACGCTGAATCTCGGCCTGCGCTACAGCTTCTTCAACATCTTCAACGAGGTGCAGGGGCACGCGAATCCGTTCGACTTCAATACGTGCGGAGCACAGGGATACTGCGGCGTAGGGGCGAGCTTCGGCCAGAAGAACTACGGCGATTTCGATCCGCGCGTGGCCTTTGCGTGGTCTCCTTCGCGGGACAGCAAGACAGTGCTGCGCGGCGGCTTCGGCATCTACCACGAGGACGGGCAGCTCGACGACCAGGACCTGCCGATCAGCAACGAGGTCTTCGCCTATTCGCTCTCGAACAAGACGATTCCGAACCTCAGCTATCCGATTGATCCGTTCCTGACGAATACGCCGGGCATCATCTCGCCGCGCGCGACCGATCGTCAACGCAAGGATACGTATATGGAGCAGTGGAGTCTCTCGCTGCAGCGCATGCTGCCCGGGGACTTCGTGGCCACGCTCTCGTATGTAGGCAGCAGAGGGCTTCACCTGCTGACGCTCTCGTCGGTTAACATGGTGAATCCGCTGACGGGCACGCGGCCGTTTCCGAACTTCGGCCAGGTGAGCTGGCGCGGCGCGAAGGCCTCGAGCAGCTATGAAGGGTTCTCGGCGGCGGTGAAGCGATCGTTCTCCCGCGGGCTGCTCCTCTCGGCCAACTACATGTGGTCGCATGAGATCGACGACGGCTCGAACGGCAGCGGCGACGGCGACTCTGTGGTAGCGCAGAACGTGGCGTGCCCGGCGTGCGAGCGCGCCAGCGGCATCTGGGACGCGCGCCACGTGTTGAATGCCAATGCGGTGTATGAGCTGCCCTTCGGACCGGGTAAGAGGTTCCTGAACAGTCGTGGTGCGATGGGCCGTATCCTCGGCTCGTGGGAGGCGACCTCGGCGGTGGTCGCGCGCACCGGCTTCCCGGTGAACGTAATGATCAACCGCTCGGCGGCGAGCGTGCCGGACGGCAACACGAGCAGCCAGCGGCCGGATCTCGTGCCGGGCGCCTCGCTGGTTCCTACCGGAGGCAGGAGCATCGCGCAGTGGATCAATCCGCTGGCGTTTGCGACTCCCAAGGATGGGACCTTCGGCAATGCGCCGCGAGATCTCGACCGCGGCCCGGGTGCCTGGCAGATGGACCTCGGCGTGACGAAGCGGTTCCTGCTGACGGAGATGGCCCATCTCGAGTTCCGCTCGGAGTTCTTCAACCTCTTCAACCATTCTCAGTATGGTCTGCCGCAGGCTACCTTCGGTGTTCCCGGATTCGGCAGCATAACGCAAACGGTGAACACCACAACACCTGTAAGTCCTGTGGGGTCGGGAACTCCACGAGAGATACAATTCGCGCTGCGGCTGCAGTTCTAGGGCTGTTGAGAATCGGTTTCGGGCTTCGACCATGCGGCGTCTCCTTCTTCGATGGATGGAAGAAGGAGGTGCTCCAGCCTCGCGCTGCCATGCGCGGTAAGACAACGATTCTTCCACGCTTTTAAGAAAAAGACTGGATCAAGAGACAGTACAATCGACTTCTCCCAAGATGCTGAAGTGAATCCTTTCAAGAAAGAGTGATGGAAGGTGAGAAGAAACGCTTCGCAGATCGACGATCGCACCGCCTCTTGCGTCATGCTGTGTAGACGTGCGCAAGGGCTGGCCCTGCCCGGTGTACCGGCATTGTTCTTCTCCGGTTGTACAGGGGCGCCTTCTGCAACCATTGCCGGTGCGTACTTCCCGGCATGGCTCCTCTGTGCGCTCTTTGCGGTCGCGGTTGCTATCGCAGTGCGCGTTCTGATGGTCGTGACCGGGCTCGCCAGATTGGTTCCTTACCAGCTTGCAGTCTGCACGTCGCTGGGTGTCATTGCAGCTTTGATCCTCTGGCGTCTTTGGGTGGTGTCCTGATGACGGAATCTCGTGGTGTGCACAAACGGAAACCACTCGGCATGGTGATTGCATTCTTCCTTGTCGTTGCCGCTGCTGTCTTCTGGCTGCGGACCTTGTCCACGAACCGGCCAAGTACCGATGACGCGAGCATCGACGCCGAGGTGGTGCATGTAGCTCCTCTCGTCGGCGGCAAGATTATCGAGCTGCCGATTCACGAGAACGAGCTCGTCCATAAGGGCGACCTGCTGTTTCGCATCGATCCGGTTCCTTTTCAGGCGAATGTTGCGGCGGCTGAGGCGCAGCTCGATGTTGCCCGGGCCGCTGTCTCCACCAAGAGGCGGCTGGTGTCCTCGGAGCGCTGGAACGCAGAGGTCGCCTCCGCGCAGATTCAGCGGGCAAAGGATAATCTGGCGCTCTCGCAGCGCACGGAGAAGCGGCTGGGGCCGCTGGCGGAGAAGGGCTACATCCCTGAACAGCAGTTCGATCAGGCAAAGATCGCCACGCAGGATGCAAATACATCCCTTACCCAGGCCGAGAAGCAGGATCAGGCCGCTCACAGCCTCGTTGATACGGCCGATGCCGCCCTCGCCAATGTGCGTGCCGCTGCTGCCGCGCTCGTCAACGCTCGCCGGGCATTGCAGGACGCCGAGGTACGAGCGCCACACGACGGACGCATTGCAGGACTGAACATATCGACAGGAGAGGTCGTCGCTCCCTCGCAATCGTTGTTTACCCTGATCAATACGGAGGAGTGGCTCGCCTCGGCGAACTTTCGTGAGACGGATCTTGATCGCGTCAAGCCGGGAACCTGCGCGACCGTCTACTCGATGATCGACCGCCGCACTCCGATCAAGGGGGTTGTCGAAAGCATTGGCTATGGCGTGCTTGCCGACGACAAGATCAATATTCCTCGCGCCGTTCCCTATGTTCAGCCGTCGTTGAACTGGGTCAGGGTCGCGCAGCGGTTTCCGGTTCGCATACGGCTTGAAGATCCGCCTCAGGAGCTAGTCCGGTTAGGCGCCAGCGCGCTTGTGGAGATAGGCCATGGCCGTGCCTGCAAATAGCCATATCCGGCCTCCGTCGATGTGGCACTTGATCGTTGAGGCCACGCCCGGACGCCTTGCCTTCGCCGCAAGGCTTGCGCTGATCTGCGCTCTGGCAGCCATCGTCGCCGAGGTCTATCAGACGCCGGAGATCGCATTGACGGTCTATATCGTCTTCTTCTTGAACAAAGCCGACCGGGCATCGAGCCTGCTCACGACCATAGCCGTGACGATCGTTCTCACCATCATCATCGGGATTCTTCTCCTTCTCGCGCAATCTGTTCTCAACACGCCGTCGTCTCGCGTCTTTGCGATGACGGTCATCTCCTTCGTCATGATGTTTCTGACCTCGGCGAGCAAGCTGAAACCGCTCGCCTCTACGTTGGCGATGATTCTTGCGTATGCGCTGGATGCCCTGGGCTCAGCGCCGATGGGAGAGCTGACCACGCGGGCTCTTCTGTACGCATGGTTGTTTGCCGGTATCCCGGCATTTGTCTCGATTGTGGTCAATCTGCTTCTGGCTCCCTCGCCGCGCAGCATCGCTCAGAGGGAGCTTGCCGAGCGCCTGCGCATAGCGGCTGAGTCTCTCAAGGGCGATCCTCCATACGCCGCGCGCAGGCTTGCACATCTTGTCTCCGAGGGCGATGTCGAGATACAAACCCACCTCAAGTTCACTGGTCTGGAGAAGACAAGCAGTTCCGAGGATCTTGCAGCCCTCAAGGGAGCTTCTGATTGCGTGGTGACCGTGCTTTCCGCAGTGCAGCTCATGTTGAGCGAGCCGCAGGCGATGCCACCCGCGCACGTAAGGCAGGCTATTCATACCAGTCTTCTGGAGCTGTCGTCGATCTTCGCCGCCGGAGGATACCCGGCAAACGTAGAACCTATCGTTGCCGATGAACAGTGCACGGAACTTGCTACTGCGACAGTTACGTTTCTTAACTCCGGACTCATCCAGTTTGGCGAATTTCGCCCAAAGGAAGAGCCGAAGCCTGCCAAGGCCCCATCGGGCTTCTTTCTACCCGATGCGTTCACGAATCCTGTGCATGTGCAGTTCGCGGTCAAGACGACTGCGGCCGCGATGTTCTGCTATCTGCTCTACTCCGTTCTCGTCTGGCCCGGTATCCATACAGCGCTCATCACCTGCTTCATCGTCTCGCTGGGAACCGCCGCGGAGAGCGTCGAGAAGCTGGCCCTGCGCCTTGCAGGCTGCCTCGTCGGCGCGGGGCTGGGTGTTCTGGTCATGCTGCGAGTCATCCCACAGGTCACAGATATTGGTGGGCTAGCCGTCCTCGTGTTCTTTGGCGCGTTGCTTGGAGCATGGATCTCCTGTGGCGATAAACGTATCGCCTATGCCGGATTCCAGATCGCCTTTGCTTACTTCCTTTGTGTCATCCAAGGCTCGTCTCCCTCATTCGATCTGGTCGTTGCTCGTGATCGCATCCTTGGCATCCTCCTCGGCAACCTCGTCTCCTACTTCATGGCGACGCAGCTCTGGCCGGTCAGCGTCGGCCCGCGCATCGACAAAGGGTTGCAGGGGCTTTGTCACCGTCTTGGGGAGATTGCCGATGCGGCCGATGGCTGGTCGCGGCGGCGCGCTACAGCCGAGGCCCATTCCATGCTGAACAACATTGCTGGCGACCTCCATCTGGCGAACTACGAGCCTTCTTCGATCCGGCCGGCCCGCACATGGCTCGACCTGTGTCTGCATGTGGTGGAACAGGCCCAGAGGCTGGAGTCACCGCTCCTTGCAGCCGCCGAGCTGGCTCCCGAGCAGACAAGGAAACATCTGCGCGAGTGCCTTGAAGAAGACACTCATGCTGTGCCGGAGGATGCCTCGTCCGACAGACCGTCTGGGATGGAGGCTCTGCTCCGCTCCCGCATCGTTTCCTTTCAGCAAGCTATGTCAAACCTGAATCAGGCGGAGGAACATGGATAGAATGCGCCTTCGAGAGATCGCATGTACGTTGGCTCTTGCGCTACAACTCCATGCACAGAGCGCCAACCCACCCTCCGCCCTTCCGCAGGGGCCGGAGCGGAAGCAGACCGTGCCGGTGCCTTTGCCGGATTCGCCGTTTACGCAGAGAGAGCTCGTGCTGCCGCCGAACCGGGATGCGGGCATCGTTCCCGCACCTCATGTCCAGTTCGATGCCGACCATCCCTATACTCTGCCGGAACTGGTCGACATCGCAGAGCGCGAGCATCCCGAGACGCGGGTAGCCTGGGAGACGGCGCGTAACGCCGCTCTGGGCGCGGGCATTGCCGCCAGCACCTACCTGCCCCGGGTGACAGCAAACATCATCGGTGGTTATCAGGGGTCGACCGGCGAGGACAGCAGCTTAGGATTCACCCTCCATAACTCGGGGAACGTTGCGGGCAGCGTCTCGGCGCTCTCGCTGGAGTGGCTTCTGTTTGACTTTGGCGGGCGGAGAAACATCGTCGACGCAGCACACAAGCTGTCGAACTCCTCCAATATCGCGTTCACGGGCGCTCACCAGCGCGTAATCTACGCTGTCTCGGTTGCCTACTATGCGTATCTGGCAGGGGTTCAACGCCAGCATACGGCGGAGAGTGCTCTGGCGAACGCCAAAGAGGTCGAAGTAGCGGCGAATGCGCGCTACAGGCAAGGCGAGGGCACAGTTCTGGAGACGGCGCAGACCCGGCAGTTGACCGCGCAGTCGCAATTCGCCCTGGTGCAGGCGCAGGGAGCTGAGGCGGATGCGTACGTCACCCTGCTGGCGGCGATGGGGGTATCTCCGCTGGAACGGATGCAGATCGCCCCGCTCGAGCACCATGCGCTGTCGTCGGAAGACCTCGGCCCTGTGAATCAGATCGTGCAGGAGGCGCTCGACCGCCGCCCGGACGTACAGGCTGCATACGCTGCCCTGCAGGCGAGCGAGGCCTCGGTCAAGGCGGCCGAGGCGCAGAACCGGCCGAAGATCTTCTTAGCCGGTACCGGAGCCTATGTGAGCGGTCAGCTTGGACTTACGGCCATTCCTGCGATTGGTGAGCAGTTGCCGACGCTCAATGTCTCGGGGAACCATTGGAACTCGACGCTCCTGCTTGGCCTGACGATTCCGGTCTTCGACGGCAATCAGCGAGCCAACTCCATCCAGCAGGCGAAGAACAACGTGGATAAAGCGAAGGCTACCCTCGATGGGGTCCGCCTGAACGCGATCCGCGAGATCGTATCCGCACAAAACGCCCTCAGGACGAGCCTGGCCGCGAACGACGCGGTTCAGGTCCTGCAAGCTGCCGCCCAGACGACCTATGACGCTGCCCTGGACTCCTACAAACAGGGGGTGGGCACAGTGACGGCAAGCGTAACCGCCCAGACCCAGCTATTGCAGGCCCAACTCGCCGCGGACGACGCCTATAACTCGGCTCTGTCGGCCGCAGTGACGCTGGCCTTCGCTACAGGAAGTCTCGGGGCGGCTCCACGCTAATGCGTGCAGACATGCCCTTACCAGTCTTTGAGGGGGATGCGATGGAAATGAATGGTAGGCACGATTGGATTCGAACCAACGACCTCTACCGTGTCAAGGTAGCGCTCTAACCAACTGAGCTACGCGCCTGTGTGCCTCGTTTTAGTTTACTTGGAGTCGTCGTTTAGGGCAAACGCCGCCGCCGGGTTGCGCTACGATTTATCCGTAGCCCACGATGCCGCTTCTCGACCAGCTCCGCGCCGCGCCGAACCTGTTTACGCTGTTGCGCCTCTTCATGCTTCCGTTTCTGGTCATCGCCATCCTCGATGGCCAGTACCGCATCGCTTTTGGCCTGTTCGTGCTGGCCGGGCTCTCCGACGCCGTCGACGGCATCCTCGCCCGCTGGCTCAACCAGCAGACTACGCTCGGCCAGTACCTTGACCCCATCGCCGATAAACTCCTGCTCAGCACGCTCTTCGTCACGCTGACCTACATTGGCCTGATTCCACGCTATGTCACCGTGCTGGTCTTCTGCCGCGACATCAGCATCCTGCTCATTGCAACGCTGCTCTTCGCCATCAGCATCCTGCGTAGCTTCCGGCCCAGCCTCTTCGGCAAGCTGAACACCGTCGTGCAGGTCATTACCGTCACCTCTGTGCTTCTCGCACAGGTTGTCTCCTCCAGTGCCCTGACGACACTGAACGAGATCCTCATCCGCCTGGTCGCCGTCGTCGCGCCGGTTTCCGCAGCCGAATACGGATACATCATTCTTAAACGCGTCAGCGCTTACGAGGCCGAAACAGCCGCACACAAGCACGACACGTCCAGTTCGTGAGTCAGCGCCGTCCCTTGCCCGTCTTAGGCGGCTTCGGAGCCTCGTCCTCGCTGAGTTCGGACTCTTCAATGGCCATATCTGCATATTCGGCGGAGTCGAAGACTTCGCCGCAGCTCTGACACTCGACAAACTCAACGTCGTCCTCGCGGGCGACGATTCGGACCTGAGGATGTTTGCACGTATTGGGCATGGGGAATGGGGTGGAATTGCTAAGGATTCTGCCCGTCCAGGCATCGGTTGTCAACGTTGTTTTCGAGAGAGCAGGCGCTTTTTTCCTCCGAGCCGCTCCCGGCCAGCAGGACCACCGTCCCGCGCACCGAAGGTTTGCATGCCCTTGGGAATGGCCGTAAACTAAAGTTGTTTCCATAATCGGCCATTTGTGTGCCGATCGTGAGGGGTGCCCATGCTACGCCTGACCAAAAAAGCCGACTACGGTCTGATGGCGCTCAAGTACCTCGCCGAACAGGCCGCACTGACCCCGGCGACTCCCGCGCGCAGCGCCAAAGAGATCGCGGACGCCTACCATATTCCTCCGCAGCTTCTGGCAAAGATCCTCCAGACGCTGGCCCGGGCGTCAATCCTTGTCTCGCACGCCGGGTCGACCGGCGGATACGCGCTAGGCCGTCCGGCTTTGGAGATCACCGCCTTCGAGGTCATCCGCGCCATCGACGGGCCGCTTTTCATCACAAGCTGCATTACTATCCATGGAACCTGCGACCTTGCGGGCCATTGCACCATCAAAGAACCATTGCGCAAGGTGAACGACAGCATCAAGGACCTGCTCAGCGGCATCTGCATCAGCGATCTCGTCGATATGGCCGAGGCCGAGCAGAACAAGGCCGGCGCTCCACTTGGGGGCGGTCTGGTCACGATCGCCATCTAGCGTCATCACGGTTCGTTTCAACCATTTCAGAGTTCAGTTTCAACGGTTCAGGAGTACGACACATGAGCAACGAGATCAGCAACGGCGTTATCATCACCGAGTCCTCCACGCCTCTCCCCCCCGGCGTCACCCTGCCGCTCTACATGGATAACCATGCCACCACGCCGCTCGACCCCCGCGTGCTGGACGCCATGATGCCCTATCTCACCGGCAAGTTCGGCAACGCCGCCAGCCGCAATCATTCCTTCGGCTGGGAGGCCGAGAAGGCCGTCGAGGAGGCCCGCGAGCAGATTGCGAAGCTCATCGGCGCGTCCTCCAAGGAGATCATCTTCACCTCCGGGGCCACCGAGTCGAACAACCTCGCCCTCAAGGGCATCGCCGAGATGTACCGCGAGCGCGGCAACCACATCATCACCCAGGTCACCGAGCACAAGGCCGTCCTCGACACCTGCAAGAAGCTCGAGAAACAGGGCTACCGCGTGACCTACCTGCCGGTGCAGGCCGACGGGCTGATCGACCTCGAAGACCTTAAGCGCGCCATGGACGACCAGACCATCCTCGTCTCGATCATGTACGCCAACAACGAGATCGGCGTCATCCAGCCCATCCGCGAGATCGGTAAGCTCTGCCATGAGAAGGGCGTCATCTTCCATACGGATGCCGTGCAGGCGGTCGGCAAGATCCCGGTCAACGTCATTGCGGACAATATTGACGTCCTCTCACTCTCCGGCCACAAGATCTATGGCCCCAAGGGTGTCGGCGCGCTGTACGTCCGCCGCCGCAACCCCCGTGTTCAGATTTCCGAGCAGATCAACGGCGGCGGCCACGAGCGCGGCATGCGCTCCGGTACGCTGAACGTCCCCGGCATCGTCGGTCTGGGCAAGGCCTGCGAGATCTGCTTCAACGAGATGGCCGAGGAGGCGAAGCGCGAGGGCGAACTCCGTGACTACCTGAAGGCCAAGCTCGAGAAGGCGCTCGACTACGTTCACGTCAACGGCAACATGGAGCACCACCTGCCTGGCAACCTCAACATGAGCTTCGTCTACGTCGAGGGCGAGTCGCTGCTGATGGGCATCAACGAGATCGCGGTCAGCTCCGGCTCGGCTTGCACCTCGGCCACGCTCGAGCCCAGCTACGTGCTCAAGGCGCTGGGCCTCGGCGACGACGTCGCGCACAGCTCCATCCGCTTCGGTCTTGGCCGCTTCAACAACAAGGCCGAGGTCGATTACGTGGCCGACAAGATCATCAACGTCGTGCAGAAGCTCCGCGAGCTTTCGCCGCTCTACGAGATGGTCAAGGAAGGCATCGACCTCTCGAAGATCGAGTGGGCCGCCCACTAAATCCTGCTGATACGTTGCAAAAGGGGTGGAAATCTCCGATTTCGCCACTCGAATATTTACCGACGCACCTAACCATGTCGGAGTATCATCTAATCAGCAACGGATAATAATTATTATCCAATCGAGGTTATTTCCATGGCATATAGCGATAAGGTAGTCGATCACTACGAGAATCCCCGCAACGTCGGCACGCTGGACAAGAGTTCGTCCGAGGTCGGTACCGGCCTGGTCGGTGCCCCCGAGTGCGGCGACGTCATGCGCCTCCAGATTCGCGTCAACCCCGAGACTCAGGTCATCGAGGAAGCCAAGTTCAAGACCTTCGGCTGCGGCTCGGCCATCGCCTCCAGCTCGCTCGCAACCGAGTGGGTCAAGGGCAAGACCGTCGCCGAGGCGCTGACGATCTCGAATACCGACATCGTCAAGGAGCTGGCGCTTCCCCCGGTCAAGATCCACTGCTCGGTGCTCGCTGAGGACGCGATCCGCGCCGCCATCGGCGACTGGAAGAAGAAGAACAACGTCGCCGAGACTGCGGAAGCGACCGCCGTCGCGGCTCACTAAGCATCTGTAAGATCAGACACGGCGCGGCGTAAGCCGCGCCGTGTCTACATACATGGGTAGGACAATGGCCACCATTCAACTTACCGGCACCATCCCGCCGCCAGCCAGCAGTGCTCCCGTAGACCCGCTTGCGGGCGTCACTCTCCTGAACCCCGATGGCATCTCGCCCGAGGCCGCCGCGAAGGGCGTCCGCCTCACCCCGAAGGCGCTCCGGCGCATCCGCGCGGCCATGGCCAAGGAGGGCGTCTCGCCCGAGCAGGGAGGCCTGCGTCTCGGCATCCAGGGCGGCGGCTGCTCAGGCCTGAGCTACAACATCCGCTTCGAGACCGCCGAGCGCCAGCGCGACCGCACCTTCCTCTTCGACGACGGCACGGCCCAGCCCATCCGCATCTTCATCGACCCCAAGAGCTTCATCTACCTCACCGGCATGGTCCTCGACTTCGAGGAGACGCTCATGCGGCAGGGCTTCAACTTCATCAACCCGAACTCGACCAAGAGCTGCGGCTGCGGCTCCTCCTTCTCCGCATAATCATGTCTGAGCCGCAGAATTTTTTTGCCTTTTTCTCCCTCCCGCGCCATCTCCACCTCGACACCACCGCGCTCGAGAAGCAGTTCTACACCCTCAGCCGCAAGCTGCACCCCGACCGCTTCGCCGCCCGTCCCGTCGCCGAGCAGGAGGCCGCGCTCGCCGAGTCCTCGCGCCTGAACGACGCCTACCGCACCCTCAAAGACCCCATCGCCCGCACCGAGTACCTGCTCTCGCTCGAAGGCGTGCAACTCGAGGAACAATCCCGCCAGGCCACCGACGCTGCCCGCGCCGCGGGCACCGAAAAGAAACAGGTAGCCCCGCCCGAGCTTCTTGAAGAGGCCTTCGAGCTGAACATGCAGCTCGAAGAGATGCGCATGAACAAGAAGATGGGCGACGACGACCCGCAGCTCCGCAAGGAGCTCGAGTCCGCCAAGGCCAACTTCGAGGGCATGCTGGCTGCCTCGCAGGCCGATCTCGAGTCCCTCTGGAGCGCATGGGACGCCGCCGAGGATGCCAGCGACGAGGCAGGGAAGTCCGCGACCAAAGAAAAGATCGTAGCCCTGCTCAACCGCCGCAGCTACATCCGCAACCTCGTCCGCGACGTTAACGCCGCCCTCGAGTAGCGTCTACTCCTTCGGTTCCCACGGATCATAGCTGCCGATACTCCAGATGTACCCCTCTGGATCGCGGCAGGTGAACGCCCATCCTCCATAGCCCATCTCCCGCAGGTCAAGGAGCATCTCCGCGCCCGCAGCCTTGGCCGTCTCATAGATCGCCTTCGCATCGCTCACGATCAGGCTGGTGCTGCGCGTCTCCCGCCCACCCGTCTCCGCAGGAGTAATCGCATACGGAGCATACGGTGTCTCGTTCTCCGCCGACCCCAGCATGATCATCCCGTTCCCGAACGTCATCTCCGCGTGCATCACGCCCTTGCCGTCGGGGTTCATATAGACGGTGTGCCGCTCGAAGCCGAACGCCCGCTCGAGCCAGTCCATCGCCGCCACCGCATCCCGGTACCGCATCCCCGGAATGACCGTCGCTCTACAGTTCTTCGCCACATTTGCCATCATTGCCCCCGCACGGTGCATCACCTCGCGCCGCCCGTTCATCCCATAGCCTAGCGACAGTGCGACAATAAAACTCTGCGCCTGTGTCCCGTCCGGCGCAACAGGAAACCATGGCAGAACTTCTCCAGATCCAAAGCAGCACCCCGGCCCCCGGCCGTGTCGTCGGCATCGATCTCGGCACCACCAACTCGCTCGTCGCCTTCATGCAGGGCGACACCCCCGTCGTCATCCCCGGCGAGGACGGCGACCGCCTTGTCCCCTCCGTCGTCGCCTTCGACCAGGACTCCGCCGAAGGCTTCCGGGTCGGCAACGCCGCCCGCGCGACCCTGCTCACCGACCCCTCCAGCGCCGTCTACTCCGCCAAGCGTCTCATGGGCCGCAGCGTCGAGGACATCCAGGACGAACTGGCCCTCTTCCCCTTCCATCTCGTCGAGGGGCTCCAGCCCGGCGAGGTCATCAAGCTCAACGTCGGCGGCCTCACGCTCACCGCACCCGAGATCTCCGCCTACGTCCTGCTCCAGCTCAAAAAGAACGCCGAGCGTTTCTTCGGCGAGCCGGTCACGAAGGCCGTCATCACCGTTCCCGCCTACTTCAACGACGCCCAGCGTCAGGCGACCAAGGACGCAGGCCGCATCGCCGGACTCGAGGTCCTGCGCCTCGTCAACGAGCCGACGGCAGCGGCTCTAGCCTATGGCCTCGACAAGAATAAGGACGGCATCATCGCCGTCTACGACTTCGGCGGCGGCACCTTCGACATCTCCATCCTCAAGCTGCACGAGGGCATCTTCGAGGTCATCTCCACCGGAGGCGACACCCACCTCGGTGGCGACGACATCGACAACCTCCTCATCGCCATCGCGCTCGACGACATCAAGGGCGACCTCGGCGAAGACCTCGCCAAAAACGGCGAGTTCGTACAGGCTCTCCGCAAGGCCGTCATCGACGCTAAGATCGAGCTGTCGGCATCCCCCTCCGCAAAGCTCGCGCTTACGCTGCCCAGCGGCAAGGCCTACGCCCGCGAGATCAGCAGCGAGCAGTTCGACCAACTCACCGCGCCCATCCTCGCTCGCACAGCCGTGCCGGTCCGGCAGGCACTCAAGGACGCGCAGCTTACCCCGGCGCAGATCGACGAGGTAGTTCTCGTCGGAGGGAGCACACGCATCCCCGCCGTACGTACGCTGGTTGATGATCTCTTCGGCCTCTCCGCTCGTGGCAAAAAGCCCCACACCGAGCTCAACCCCGACGAGGTCGTAGCCCTCGGCGCAGCCGTGCAGGCGCAGATCCTCGCCGGAGGATCCGCCGCCACCGAAGACCTCCTGCTCCTCGACGTCACGCCGCTCTCCCTCGGCATCGAAGCCCTGGGCGGAGTCGTAGCCAAGATCATCCAGCGCAACTCCACCATCCCGGCCAGCGCCACGGAGCACTTCACCACCGGCGTCGACGGCCAGACCAACGTAGCCATCCATGTCGTACAGGGCGAGCGCGAATTAGCCAAGGATTGTCGCTCACTAGCCCGCTTCGACCTCAAGGGCATCCCGCCGATGGTCGCCGGCCTGCCGCGCATCGAGGTCAAGTTCCTCATCGACGCCAACGGCATCCTGCACGTCTCCGCCCGCGAGCAGCGCAGCGGCAAAGAGGCCGAGATCGAGGTTAAGCCCACCTACGGCCTCACTGACGAGCAGGTCGAGGACATGATCCTCTCCTCCTTCGACAACGCCGAGTCAGACATCGCCGAGCGCCAGCTCATCGAAGCAAAGAACGAGGCCGAAACCATCCTCGCCGCCGTAGAAAAGGGTCGCCAGCACGCCGCCTGGCAGCAGCTCACCGCCGATGAGCTATCGAAGATCGACTCCGCGATCACCGAACTGAAGGCCGCCGCACAAGACACCGACCACAAGCTCATCCGCCGCGACATCGACACGCTCGACAAGGCCACCCGCCGCTTCGCCGAGCTGATGATGGACTCGGCCGTCAGCGGCGCGATGAAGGGCCAGACCATGCAGTCCGCGGGAGAAAACCTCGGCGAAGGCCCAACAGCCCCGCACCCCTTCGCCAAGGCAGAGATCGAAAGCGCACGATCCGCCAACGCTATTGAAGTAGCGGAAAAGGACCCGGACACTCCTGCCGAATCAACAGAGGATTAAGTGTCCCCACGGCTATCCTCGCACAGCAATATTCCCCCCCGCTACGTTTCTCATCCCGCAGCGTACCGGAGGGATCTGCTTTTCTTTTGCTGGGCCTGCAAGGCCGTTGCGATGGGAAGAACAGCAGATCCCTATGGGATGACAAATAAAAAATACAAGAGCAAACAGCAACGACAACAACTAGCAGGTGCTTCGACTCCGTTCAACGCCGATACTGCTCCTCGCTTACATGTTCCATCCAGTCCACGGCCTTGCCATCCAGCCGCTCCTGCATTGCAATATGCGTCATGGCTGTCGTCGGCGAGGCTCCATGCCAGTGCTTCTCACCCGGCGCAAACCACACCACATCGCCGGGACGAATCTCCTCCACCGGACCACCCTCCCGCTGCGCCCATCCGCAGCCCGCCGTCACGATCAGCGTCTGCCCCAGCGGATGCGTATGCCACGCCGTGCGCGCCCCTGGCTCAAAGGTGACGCTGGCCGCGGCCACCCGCGCCGGGTCCGGAGCCTGCACCAGCGGATCGATCCGCACCGTACCCGTAAACCACTCCGCCGGACCCTTACCCGAAGCCTGCGAGCCAACACGCTGAATATTCATGCCCCGATTCTAAGTCCGCGCCTGTAAGAATTTCTGCGCAATACGCGCCACTATACGTAGCCTCTGACGCACACCAAGAATCCCCAGCGACTACAATGGAATCGAACAGAAAACTATGTCTGAAACCAAAGAGCAAGCTCCGATCGATCTCTCCAAGCCGCCCGCCGAGAACATGGTGCGCGTCACCTTCCTGCCCGAGGGCCGCACCGTTGAGTTTCCCTTCGACTCGCTGCCCTACGAAGGTCACGGCCTGCCCATGAGCTTCCTCGACGTCGCCGAAAACTACGGCATCTTCCTCGACCACGCCTGCGGCGGCGTCTGCGCCTGCACCACCTGCCACCTCCACGTCCGCGAAGGCGAGAAGGGCATCAGCGAGGCCGAGGATAAAGAACTCGACCGCATGGAAACCGCAGCCGATCTCCAGCTTAACTCGCGCCTCGGCTGCCAGGCCGTCATCGAGAAGCCCGGCGCCTACGTCGTCGAGATTCCCAAGTGGAACCGCAACTACGTGCAGGAGGGCAAACCTGCACACGGCCCCGGCGCCTAGCCGCACAGGAGATTCCATGCCCCGCGAGATCGACTGGACCGATACCCTCGAGATCGGCATTCAGCTTCAGGAGAAGTTCCCCGACACGGACCCCTTCACCGTCCGCTTCACAGACCTGCACAAGTACATCACCGAGCTGCCCGGCTTCATCGGCGACCCCATGAAGTCCAGTGAGGGCTTGCTCGAAGCGATCCAGATGGCCTGGCACGAGGAGTACGAGGACGCGAAGGGCTAACCGGCCCTTCGCCGCAACAACTGCTTCGGCAGCTTCGATCCCGTCCCCAGCAGCACACCCAGGCACACCGCCGCCCACACCGCCGTCCCTGCGGCAATCGCAATGAGATCAGCGCTGTGCCCCCGCGCCATGTGCATCCGTCCGAGCACCCACCACGCAGCAACTCCGCTCAGCACCGCCGCCAGCAGCGCCCGCGCCAGCTCGCCGAACTCCAGCCCTCGCAGCGGAACCAGCTTCATCCGGTCCAGCAGCACAGCTAGCGCGATCACGCTCAACAGCATGCCTACGCCCGAGGCCATCGCCAGCCCCGGCACGCCCTTCGCCGAAAACAGCAGCGCATACACCGGAATCGAGATCGCAGTGACGACCCATCCCGTAATCGCCGGGGTGAGCGTATTGCCCGCCGCATAAAAGCTGCGCGAGTAGAGCGCCTGCACCGCCCACACCGCAATCGCCACGGCAAAGATGCGCAGGTACTGAGCCGTTTCGGCCGTGTCGGTTGCGGTGAACGAGCCTCCGCGGAACAGGTCCACCACCGGGAACGACAGCGCAATTAGCCACGCGCCGATCAGCAGCGAGGCCGCCATCACGCGCGAGATCGCCCGGTTCACCGCCGCCGCAAACTCCTCGTGCTTGCCCTGCGTAAATAGCGCAGAGAAGAACGGCAGCGACGCCGCGCCCGCTGCTCCACCCAGCATCGACATCGGCACATTGAACAGCAGCTTCGCCACCGAGAGCCGCGAGATCGCGCCCTCCACGCCCGACGAGTAGTAGCTCAGAATCCACTTATCCGCATACGTCAGCGAGAGGCCGATCATCAGAGGAAAGCTCAGCCGCAGCCACTCCCGAAACGCCGGATGATTCAGCTTGAAGATCGGCCGATAGCGCATTCCGCTGCGCGCCGCGCCGAACGCCGTCATCAGCGCCGGTCCAGCCAGCGCGCCCACCACCACGCCAAGCCCTAGCCCATAGATGCCGAACCACCGCGATAGCACCGCCGCGCCGAAGATGATGCCGAGGTTGTAGATCAGCGGCGTCACGGCCTGATATACGAAGATCTTCCGCACCAACAGACGCGCTCCCAGAACGCCGCCGATGAACAGCAGCAGCGGCTGCGGCAGCATGATGCGCGTCAGCCGCGTGCACATGGCCGCACTCTCGGCGCTCATCTTCGGAAACATGACGCGCGTGTACAGCGGAGCAAAGATCTCCGCCAGCACAATCGCCGCGCCCAGCACCAGCACCATCGCGTTCAGCACGGCGGAGAGCGCCTCGTTCTCGTCCTCTCCGTTCTCGCGGCTGCGATTCAGAATCGTAATCAGCGAGATCGAAGCCACCCCGCCCACCAGAAAGTACCCGAGCATATCCGGCAGGTTGAAGGCGTTGTTATAGGCGTCGGTCGCCGCGCCCGCGCCGAAGATATGGTTGATGTACTTGGTCCGCACCAGCCCCAGTGCGCCCGAGGCCACGGTGGAGGCCATCAGCAGCAGCGTCGCCGTAAACGCCGTATGCGTGCTCTTCTTCTGCGCGCCTTTGGTTGCAACTGTCGGGGAGGATTCGCTCATGCGTCTCCTCCGATTCTATCCATCGGCAGAGGCAGAGCGTCTCCCGCTCCGTGCAACGATCATTTCGGAATCCCCACGTCTGCTTCCGATGCAGCTTAGCTCAGGGTTTCCATGAGCTTGTTGATCATGCGGTTCATGTCCTTGTCGGAGCGGCGGTGCTCGTCGATCTTGGAGATGGAGTGCATGACCGTGGTGTGATGCTTGCCGCCGAACTGGCGGCCGATCTCGGGCAAGGACGCCTCGGTGAGCTGCTTGGCGAGGTACATCGCAATCTGGCGCGGAACGACGATCTGGCGCGAGTTGTTCTTCTGCTTCAGCTCCGCCACGCGCATGCCGAACTGCTCGGCTACCGCGCGCTGGATGGCCTCGATCGTCACCTTGCGCGTCTGGGTGTCGATGAACTGCTTGAGGCACTGCTGTGTGACCGCCAGCGTGATCTCGACGCCGTGCATGCTGCACCAGGCGATGAGACGCACGAGCGCGCCCTCCAATTCGCGCACGTTGGTGCGAACGTTCGAGGCGATGAAGAGGGCAACGTCGGTCGGAAGCTGCGTGTGCTCGCTCTCGGCCTTCTTCTGCAGGATGGCGACCTTGGTTTCGAGGTCGGGCGGCTGGATGTCGGCGATGAGGCCCCACTCGAAGCGCGAACGGAGACGGTCTTCGAAGCCGGCCAGCTCTTTGGGAGGGCGGTCGCTGGCGATGACGATCTGCTTCATGCCCTCATGCAGCGCGTTGAAGGTGTGGAAGAACTCCTCCTGGGTGCGCTCCTTGCCGGCGAGGAACTGGATGTCGTCGATGAGCAGCACGTCCACGTTGCGGAAGCGGTCGCGGAAGCTGGTCATCTTGTCGTAGCGCACGGAGTTGATCATCTCGTTGGTGAACTTCTCCCCGGAGACATAGGAGATGGACGCGTGCGGCTGGCGGCGCTTCACATCATGGCCGATGGCGTGCATCAGGTGTGTCTTGCCCATACCCACGCCGCCGTAGAGGAAGAGCGGGTTGTAGGCCTTCGAGGGACGCTCGGCGACGGCCTGCGCGGCGGCCATGGCGAACTGGTTGCCGCTGCCGACGACGAAGGCGTCGAACTGGTAGCGCGGATTGAGCTGCGAGGCGGCGTTCCAGTCGAAGCGTGCCTGCTCGGCTGATGGGGCTGCAGGGCGTTGGTTGGCGTTGTTGCGGGGCGTGGCAGGCGTGCGGGTACCCACGGGCGCAAAACCGCCGTCCTCGCGCCGCTTGGGCTCCTCCTGCTGCGGCGTGACGAAGAGAACGCGCTCGATCTCGTGCGCGAGTCCAAGGTTGTCGATGGCTTCCTGAATGAGATCGGCGTAGCGGTCGACGACGGGCTGGAACTCTTCGGAGGGGATACGCACGAAGAGCGCCTTGCCTGCGACATGAGAGTGGCGGGTCGGCTTCAGCCACGTCTCGAAGGACTGCCGATTGATCTTCTTTTCAAGGGCCCCGAGTATGAGAGTCCACGGATTGAGGACGGCGGTCGCCGTTGGGACGAATGACATTGATACTTTCCTTATCGTCACCCTTAACTGTAAGCACCGAATGGGAAAGCCGCCGGAGAACGCGCGGTCAAAAGCAACAAGCCTTCCTGCCCGCTTCTGGGGAGCAGGTGGGGAGAAGACTGTTTGCAGGAGATTCTCCGTGCGGCAGACGCAGGGGACAGTCGTCGGAGAAAGAGATGAAACAAGACTTCAACGTGCGGTACAGCTAAACATGGGGTGCTACTTTTCCTACGAAACGGATTCCAGCGTAGCACGGATGAGGAGCCTCGATTCAAGGGGTTTTCGTAGAAAAAATTTGGTTGCACCATCCATGGTGAAGAAGCGAGCCGGAACGGAATTGCAAGTGAAAAATACTTGACGGATCGCCATGAAAGCTCTAGCAAGTTCATGCCACGGAGGGGCATAGCGGGAGTGGAAGTATGTCCGTGTCGCAGTAGGGGCTCAAGCGTCTTTGCGGGCGGAGGAGCGAGGCCGGAGAGGGATTTTGCAATAAGGGGTTCCGCTTCGGGGGAACCTCGTATATACTCAATGTTTGTGTCCCCTTGTGAGAGTTTGCCGAGGGAAATTCGCACCACCCAAGATTCGATTCAGGAGTTGTACTTATGCCGAAGCGCACCTTTCAGCCGAACCGTCGCCACCGTTCCAAGACCCACGGCTTTCTGACCCGCATGAAGACGAAGGCTGGCGCTGCTGTGCTCAACCGTCGCCGCGCCAAGGGCCGTCACAAGATCGCCGTCAGCGCCGGCTACCGCGACTAGTCCCAGGCCGCACGTCCTGCGCGTGGCCGGCGGTTCCCCGCCTGTGCCTCCAAGGGTTACAGATGCACCAGCCTCCAGGTTTGTAAGACTCCCAAGCTCGAACCCAAGGCCCTCCGATCTCGTTTGACGGAGGGCCTTGTTGTGTTTGCTCTATCGAAATCCAGGCTGCCTGAAAAGGTAACGGTTGTAATTTTTCCTTGACAGTGAAAATTTGAACACAGTATACAGGCGCGCAACCAAAAGAACCCGAGGTGGCGCGATGCACAGTTCATGTACGAAGCAGTACGCGGTATGGAGCCTGTGGCTGCTGGTAACGCTGATGTTCCTTGTGGGAGCCGGTGTTCGGGCCGATGCGCAGACGCTGGGCGGCATTACCGGCGTGGTAAAGGACTCGACGGGCGCGGTGCTGCCGGGCGCCACGGTAACGATAACCAACACGGATACGAACGCCACGCGCACGGCGCAGAGCGACAATGCGGGACTGTACAACTTTCCCGCTGTGCCGCCAGGACCGTACTCAGTGAAAGCGGAGGCGGCGGGCTTTCAGAGCATGGTGCGGCCGCTGGTGCTGCAGGTGCAGCAAACGGCGCAAACAGACTTCTCGATGAGCGTGGGTCTGGCTACGCAGACGGTCGAGGTCGAGGGCACAGCGCCGCAGATCAACACGACTGATACGACGGTCGGCACGGTCATCGGCAACAAGCAGATCACGGACCTGCCGCTGAACGGGCGTGACTTTTTGCAGCTCATCTCGCTGAGCGCCGGCGTCACGACAGGGTTCGGAGCGCCGGGGCAGGCCTCGGCCAGGCAGGGTGGCAGCCGCGCATCGGAGAACTACTCGGTGATGGGCCTGCGTGGTACCTCGAACTACTACACGCTGGACGGCGTCAGCAATACGGACGTGAACTTCAACCTGATTATCATGCAGCCGTCGATCGATGCGATTCAGGAGTTCAAGGTGCAGAGCGGCGTGTATCCGGCGCAGTTCGGGCGCGAGGCGGCGCAGATCAACTCGCTGACCAAGTCGGGCACGAACAGCTTTCACGGCACGGCTTTCGAGTTCCTGCGCAACGATGTGATGGATGCGCGGCAGTATGACTTTGCAGGGACGAAGCCGGGAAGAAATCCGTTCAAGTGGAACCAGTTCGGCTTTACGCTAGGCGGGCCGGTATGGATTCCGAAGGTGTACGACGGACACAACAAGCTGTTCTTTATGTCGAACTATGAGGGCTACCGGCTGCGGCAGTCGAACAATGTGCTCTACACAGTGCCGACGGCCTCCATGCGTGCAGGAGATCTCTCGTACCTGCTGCCGGGCAACCAGCTCTACAATCCCACGACGAAGAAGCTGGTGAGCGGCGTGGCCAGCGGCACGCCGTATACCAACAACCAGATCACGAACATCAATCCGATCTCGGTGAAGCTGCTGCAGTATGTGCCGCTGCCGAACATCCAGACGACGGCGCTGAATAACAACTTCGAGAAGTCGAACGCAAGCCCGCTGAACAAGGATCAGTTTACGCAGCGCATCGACTTTACGCAGAGCGACAAGACAAGCTGGTTTGCGCGCTATACGTGGACGAGCGAGGATCAGTTGACGCAGGGCATCTACCTGAACGGCAGCACGGTCGTGACGAACGGCAAGCAGGCGGTGCTGTCGAATACGCACATCTTCTCGCCGACGAAGGTGAACACCGCGCGCATCGGGTGGAATAACTTCAAGAACATCTCGGGCACGGAGCTGGGCGGCGTGACGGACGTGGTGGACTCGCTGGGCGTTCCGGGACTGACGACGACGGACCCGCTGAGTTGGGGTATCCCACAGGTGGGCGGATTTACCGATGGCCTGAGCACATGGGGGAATGCGACTAGCTCGCCGTTCGTGCTGAACGACGAAACCTTCCAGATCGTCGATGACTTCTCGTGGACGATCGGCAAGCATGCGCTGCAACTGGGGCTGGATCTGCGCGATGACCAGTACAACTACTACGGCAACGAGTTCTCCCGCGGCCAGTTCCTCTTTCAGGGCGGCATGACGCGCAGTCCGTTCTCGACCTCGGGCGGCGATGCGTTTGCGGACTTCCTGACCGGCTACTGCTACACCTGCGCGGATGCGACAAGCCTCGCTGTGACGCAGTTCCGGGCGAAGAGCCAGGCGTACTATGTGGACGATAGCTGGAGGGTAAGCGACAAGCTCTCACTGAGTCTTGGCGTGCGGTACGAGTTGATTCCGCCGTGGTACGACAAGAGCCAGAACGTGGTGAACACGATTCTGCCCGGTGAGATTCCGAACGTGTGCTGCACGACCGACCTGAGCCTTGCGCCGACGCTCTACCGCGCCGGTACTGGCGACTTCTACGCAGGGCACGAGAACGTGCGTTACCAGTCGCCGATCAAGGTCGCTCGACAGAGCCTGTACGATGGACGGCTGGTGCAGACCGACAAGGGCAACGTTGCGCCGAGAGTGGGCGTGATCCTGAGTCCGTCGCCGGGATGGTCCTTCCGCGCAGGCGTTGGACTACTCTACTCGCAGGACTCGGGCATCGAATACTTCGATATGGCGCGCGGCTGGGGCAAGGTGAACCTGCAGGGCAATCCGAACCAGCCGGATGTGAACTACCAGAACTTCATCGGGTCATCGGGACCGTACATCACGCTGACGCAGCCGAACGTGTACGGCATCCAGCCGAACCTGAAGAACCCGTACATGGTGCAGTACATCTTCAACGTGCAGCACGACCTGAACGCCAACACCGCGCTCGAGCTGAACTATGGCGGCAGCGGCGGACATCATCTAGACGGCCTGCAGAACCAGAACGCGGCGATTCCTGGGACGGTGGGTAACACGGCCTCGCGCTCGCCGTTCAACTACCTGGGCATCGTGCAGATTCTGCAATCGCAGAACTACAGCCACTACAACGCGGTCAGCGTGAAGGTTACGAGGCGCATCTCGAACGGGCTGACCTACTTGGCGAGCTATACCTGGTCGAAGTCGCTCGATAACGCCAGCGCGATCCGCGGTACCTCGACGGATATTCTGCCGCAGAATAGCCGCTGCCTGAAGTGCGACTACGGCTATTCGGCGTTCGACATACCGCATCGCTTCGTGATGTCGGGCCAGTACGAGCTGCCGTTCGGGCAGGGAAAACACTGGATGAACCGCGGCGGCGTTTTGAACGAGATCCTGGGCGGCTGGCAGGTGGGCTCGATCATCACCTGGCAGGCAGGCGTGGCGATCAACACGCAGGCGGGCGTAGACGAGGCGGGCACCGGCGGCTATGGCGAGATCCGGCTGAACTCGACCGGGCTCTCTCCGAACCTGCCGAAGCAGCAGCGGACGCTGAATCGCTGGTACAACGTGAAGGCGTTCGCGCTGCCGGCCGGAGGCACCTTCGGCAACCTGCCGCGCAACAGTCTGCGTGGGCCATCGTTCTTCGACTGGGACGCCTCGGCGATCAAGAACTTCAGGATTCACGATGTGAAGAGCCTGGAGTTCCGGTTCGAAACCTTCAACACGCCGAACCATCCGAACTGGGGCTCGCCGAACTCCAACTGGAGCAGCACAAGCCCGGCAGCGCCCGGCACGGCGTTCACGCAGATTCGGACGACGGCGAATCCCATGCGGGAGATGCAGGTCGCTCTGAAGTTCGTCTTCTGAACAAGGAGCGGAACTCGCAGGAAAAATGGGCGTACTTGTGGTGGCAGAGGCTGCTACACTGCGAGTACGCTCCCCGCGGAGGGATGTGTGAGCGGTTGAAACAGGCGGTCTTGAAAACCGCTTTACCCTGACGGGTAACGGGGGTTCGAATCCCTCTCCCTCCGCCATCCATCCCCCTCCCGAAACATTCTGTAAACAACCTCTATCTACTACTGCTCCACGATCCGCCTCACGGCTCTGCTCGCCTTCGCGCTATGGCCGTGAGCATCTCGATCTAGCCTGCCTCCGCAGTCTCGCCGCGAAGGTAGGTTGCTGTATCGGTCGCCCCCCGTCTTTTCGGCTATCGTATCTTGTTCCAGACTAAAGAACTCGCCAGATACCCGGCAGGAGCTACTCAAGCCGGAGAAATTCTGTATGAGATAGATGATCTGACTGTTAGCTCTGCGGGTGATACGGGAACAGGACCTGTTACACGTGACAAACGGCATGTAACCTTCTGCCCCTTCTCCTTTTCGTTTGAGTTTGATACATAGGGGTGCTCTCGGAGACAGGCAGTGTCTTGTGGCCAATCGAGGGATTGCACCTAAACTATGTGGCGGAGTGGACATGGAGAGATCAGAGAAGCACAAAAATATGCTTGTACCCGCGCTTGGACGCAGAGAGTTATTGAAGCTAGGTACGGGAGCTGTTGCAACCGTCCTGGTCGATAAGTTCGCCTCTGCCCAAGAAGGTGAGTCGCGTCGCGGCTCGGCTCAACCGGCGGTGCCTCCGGGACAACCCGCGCCGACCAATGAATGGAGGCCACATACCGGCGTCGGTTATCAATATAACGCCAATCGGCTGGACAATAACGGCCCAATGGATGACGTGACAAAGAAGATCGTGCAGTTCACGCACAGCTTTGGCGAAGCGCAGATGACTCCCGGTGCGGTAAAAGCGATTAACCGCACCATGGTCGACTCGCTCGCATCCCTCGTTGCTGGATTTGAGGAAGAGGCGGTGAGGGTTTGCGCGCGCTCTACCCGCATCTCACCTCCCGGACCTATGAAATGTACCGTTTTTGGCTATGGCATCGAGACGACTCCGGAGTACGGCGCATTCGCCAACTCGGCAATGGTCCGGCTTGTCGATTTCAATGACACTCCTCATAACAGCAACCTGATTCCCGCTGCTCTCGCTATAGGAGAGGCGCTTCACTCAACCGGTCGTCAGGTGATGGAAGCCGTCGCCGTCGGCTATGAAATTATGACGGTTCAGGGAGCGGGTGAAGCCGTGGCTCCTGCCATGGCTGCAGGCAAGCTGATGGGGTTAGATGAGGACCGCCTGGCTAACGCCGTTACCATCGCACTTACGCCGCATGTCGCTCTCAATAAAGGCGTAGGAGCTATGTCCATGTGGAAGGGCTGCCGCAGTGCCGAGGCGATCAAATGCGGCGTCTGGGCTGCTCTGCTCGCTCGGGAGGGAATGACCGGGCCGCCGCAACCCTTTGAAGGACGCGGAGGTGTCTGGTACGAGCAACGCCGCATGGGCAGAGAGTTTACCCTTCCAGCGCAGGAGCGTCTTGCTATCGAGCGGGGTGTCAATAAGCGATTCCCCTCCGACCAGATGACCCAGCAAACTCTTGGTCTAATGCCGCAGATTCGGCAATGGGTTAAGCCGGATGAGGTTGAATCCATCGAATACTACATGACGTTCGGCGATTGGGAGGAGGTAGGCGACGCACCCAAGTGGGATCCGCACAATCGGGACACGGCGGACCATAGCATTGTCTACGTTATTGCCCGCAATCTCATTAGTGGAGAAAGCTATCTGGATGCGTTTACACCGGAGAAGCTTCCATATAATGATCCGGTCGTACGCGAGTTGATGGCAAAGATAACTCTCAGTCCGGTCAACGAATGGCGTGGTAACGGAACGGCGCGCATTGTCATTCGTAAGAAGTCCGGTGAGACAAAGTATTGGGACACGCACGATGGTAATCGAGATGCGGAGGATATCAGCAAATTCCCTCAGATGTCGGATGAGGACATCAGCAACAAATTCAGGCGAGTATGTGCGTTTCGGCAGGTAGATGCCGCTCAGCGGGACCGCGCACTTACTGCCTGGTGGGATCTGAGCAAGGTAAACGACATCGGCGATGCTATCAGGATCATGGCCCGCTTTGGAAATCCCAAGCCGCTGTAAATTGCGGCTCATCGATATGGAAAGAGAGATAACTATGCGGAAGTATGTATCGATAGGCAGTATGCTTTGGGCGACGTTTGTCGTGTTCTCGTGTACGGCATCGGCGGAAACGATTACAGGAAAGGTCGTGTCTCTCTCCTGTTACTTCCAAAGCCCTAAAAATGCAGGCGTTCCCGAAGAGGTATGCGCGCATGCAACCATCAAGTACGAGGCACAACCTGTCGGGATCGTGACTGCCGACGGTAAGGTTTATCAGTTGGCAGGAGCTGTTCTCGGAGTAAATGACTCCAAGATGGTGCCATTCATTGGGAAGATGATCACGGTGACAGGAACGGTTTCTGAAAAGGCAGGCACTACGATGCTTACCTCTGATGAGGATGCCAAGCCTGCTCCATAGCCGACCTGCACTACGGACTATACAGCTATGCTTACAGTGCGCGGTTTTTTGAATCGTACAAGCTCAAATGAGTCATTTTATTATTCTCGGTCAGCATCGTCCGGAGATGTCTCTCTGTGGCATTTGTCCTGATAAGGGGCATTGCTGCCGCAATTTTGACTCCTCACTTATTTATTGGGACGATGCTTCACATGAAGAAGTAACTCACTATATGAACTTTATCGCGGGGGAACACATGCCCTGGGTTCCTCTTGGCCCCGGCCCAAAGCGCTTCGAGCAAAACGGTCGTACATGCAGCCATTGGTTATTCGATTGCCCGCGCCTCAACTCGGATGGCCTTTGCAGCGACTATGAAAATCGGCCGCAAGCTTGTCGTGCACTCGTGCCGGGCAGCGTTGATATTTGTGTCTTTCAGAAATTCCATTAGCCCTCCCTCTAAAGCCAAACAACCCAGCAGATACCGTTTGATAAGTCACACGCTCATTGGGGGGATATTTTGCGTGTGCTCGCCATAGATTTCGCTATGACCGCGATGCGAGCCGCCTCGATCGACAGAATGGTGGGTAATATCCCATTAATCAAACGGGAAATCTAAAAGATCCATTCTTAGTCGATGTCAAATTCGGTGTCGACCAGTTATCTACTTACTCATCAAAAGAGCCTTTAAATAATGCATCAAGGGATCATTCTCTTGAGCAGATTTTTCAAAAAAATAGGTCGATGTGGTGCGAGATAAAGACTCAATTGATTGATTCTAAATAGTCTTATTGGGTATCACATGTCACATAGAAGTATGTCACCTATGCTCCCTTTCCATGGCTGGGTGGTTCTGTTACAAGAGGTCCGCCTTTTGAATAGGCGATTTTTGGAAATCAAATCCAAATAAGACGAAGGTCATCGCTCTGAGATTGAGATCACTGCCGTTCAACTATCTTTGCGGCTTCCAGTGATGAAGAACAAAGGTCAATTCATGGCACCCGATAACTAGGAGGCTTTATCCTAATGATGAGAAGATTCGTTCTATCGCTGCTGTTACTGCTGGGCAATACTGAGTTGCTCTTTGCGCAAGGTCAGACTGGACAGGTCTTTGGAGAGGTAACAGACGCTTCTGGCGCGGTGATCCCTGGAGCGAAAGTTACTCTATCGGGCCCTGCTATTTTGCAGCCGCAAATAGCGACTTCAAGTACCACGGGCAGCTATCAATTCCCGAATATCCCGATCGGAATTTATTCGGTGGAGTTCCAGATGGCGGGATATCGCTCTATGGTGCGTTCCAATATTCGAATTGATATCGGGTTTAACGCACAGGTCAATGCTCAGCTTGAAGTGGGAGCGGTAGAGCAGTCGGTAGTAGTAAATGGCGAAGCGCCTGTGGTGGATACTCAGAGCACAGCGCAATCGCAGGAGTTAGATCAACAGGCGCTGGAAGGACTTCCTGTTGCACGCAGCTTCTTCAATGAGGTCAACCTATCACCCGGTGTGCAGAACCCTGCCAAAGATGTTGGTGGAGCCCAGAACCTGAATCAGCCTAACTTCATTGCCTTAGGCGCGATCCCCGGACAGAACCGATACTTCTATGATGGTGCCGACATGGGACCAGCCGGTGGTGGCAATGCCATGTGGGTGGACTACAACACCGTTCAGGAGATGCAGGTGCAATCCGGCGGCGCTGATGCCACGGTCCAGACATCCGGCATGGCGATTAATATGGTTGTCAAGAGCGGATCAGACCAGTTCCATGGAAGCTTTCATGATTTCGAAGAAGGACAGAAATTTGAGGCAGACAATATAGGCAAAGGGACTCCTTTGCGTACAGCTCTCGCGTTGAACGGGGCTTCACCAGGCAATGCACTCACGCACTTCCGAGATATCGGCGCCGATGTCGGAGGACCCATCCTGAAGGGCAAGCTATGGTTCTGGGGTAACTTTGGCAATAACGGAATTTGGGTCGGTGCTGATAAGGTTTATAACTCAAACAGTGACTGTGCTGGAGTAGCTGCCAATCAGACAGCGTATGACTATGGTACCGTTCGCTCCTGCCAGTTCTCCTTCCCGACGTTCATCAAAGCTTATGCCTTCAAGCTGGGTTGGGTGCCATTTCATAACAACACGTTTACGATCCTAAATGAGTACAGTGTCAAACAAGTTTTGTATAACGGTCTTACAACTCTTGTTCCATTGGAATCAACTCGGCCACAGAATTCGGCCTGCCATGGGTTATTTCATTGGGGTGGATTGGCGGATATCGCTGATAGGCCGGATACGCTGGGAGCTAAGGGTAATAGCCCATTCTGGGATTGCGGATGGCCGGTGTTGTGGAAGTTTGACGATCAACAGATCCTGAGTGATCGTTGGCTACTCGATGTGTCATACATGCATTACATCAAGCGAAACCAATTTGCTTTGCAGAACGATGCAGAGTACAACACCGCCATTCAATTAGAAAACTCGAGTGGCGCGATTCGTCATTCCAACACCGCTGTGACAACATTTCAACCTATGCAAAACTTCAAAATTGCATCCAGCTATACGCTGCCCGGATTTTTAGGAGGGAACCACACCTTTAAATTCGGGTATAACTGGTATCGATTTGAAAATTGCTGCACTGATAATGCAGGCGCGCAGGCGCAAGAGATATTCAATAGCGGTACAGGCGCACCATTTAGCGTGCCACTTGCGGTTAACTTTTATCGTTATGGGTATGAAGACCAGTTCTTAAGAGAAAACAATGTATACGTTCAGGATACATACACGCATAAGAACTGGACGATCAATGCTGGTGTTCGTTGGGATAATCAGCATGATTATGAGACGGGATTTACCGTGCCTGCATCCCCGTATGAAGGCATGGCAAGCCGATATGATGCGATCGGGCACGATTGCATAGTCACTCCTGATTGTGCAGGAGTTCCATTTACTGCGTTACCAGCAGCAACATATGCTGGTGCGAAGGATGGTGTTGCATGGAATACATTTGCGCCGCGCATTGGTGCTACCTATAACTTGTTGGGGAAGGGGACGACTGTTTTCAAGGGTAGCTTTGGAACCTATTATGACCAGAGGACTGCGGGGCAATTATCGGACGTCTACAACACGATTGGAGCCGGAACAACACAGCAATTTGTCCAATATGGGTGGAATGGTGCCATGGATACCAACGGCAATCCGCTCATGAGCGGAATCGATCTTCGTACGCTACGTACAAGCGGAGGAAACTATAACGCAAGCAATCCAACAGGTACTTCAGCCAATCCCAATAAGGTTGATCCCAATATCAAAGATCCTCGAACGATCGAGTTTACTGCCGGCGTTAGCCAGCAACTCGGCCAGGGATTTGGAATCACCGTCACCTATACATATAGGTATTTTGACCACTTTATCTGGAATCAGTTGAATGGAATTACTTCTGCTGACTTCCAGCCTTGCACCACAACTGTTGGAGCAACAATAACCTGCATAGTTCCTAATTCGACTACAGGAGCAACCAGCAGGATCAGCGTCTCGGAGAACTGCCCAACGACAGTCGCTCCGATGTATCCAACACAATGCATCCCCGTTACCTATTTCACTCCGACCAAGCAGCTACCAACGGCCTACACTGTAACTAACCAGCCTGATTACCATAGGACGTATCAAGGAGTTTCAGTCGTCGTCCGCAAAACGCTGTCAAGGCATTGGTCCTTGGATGGAAATGCGACGATTCAAAGCAATCGTCAGTTCTGGACGGATCCTGATAGCTATCAGGATCCCACAAATATTGCCCAGCAGAATGGGGCACAATATGCTCCTACGGCCTCGCCAGGAGGGGGCTTTCCAATAAGTGTTGCTGTAAATGCCCGTTGGAACACCAAGGTAGGCGGCACGTATAGACTGCCATGGTGGGACATCGGATTGTCCGCAATCACGGATATCTCCCAAGGATATCCATATCTGAGCGCCATCAATATTTCATCTCGAGGAAACGGAAGTGGGTCAGTTGCAGTGTTGGTGGCTCATCCGGGAGACCAGCGGTTGCCGACCGTGCAAAACACGAACTTCCGAGTGGACAAGACATTTACGTTCAAAGATCGAATCAAGGCTCAGGGATCCTTGGATTGGTATAACATTTTCAACTCGAACACGATCCTCGGTATGCAGGCGAATCAAAATAACGCGAGTGCGAATTATATCGATTACATCCTATCCCCGAGTATCCTTCGTTTGGGAGTCAAAGTCAGCTTCTAATTCTTCTATCAACTCAGTTGGCGAACGCATAGTATGCGTTCGCCAACTTCTTTTAAGCTATAGTGGATCCCTCTATATAAAAAATGGCAATGGCAAGTCATTATCTATAGAGTTCACGCTCCATGTCTATAGAGCTGGATCTCACATCCGAAATCGAAATAGACATTCTTTGGATTGGATCTGAAAACTTCGATGAGATGTCCTTTCGAGGCAAGGAAGAGATATTTGAAGCTGCTTCAAATACATTGCACGAGCTTAAGGCGGAGCAGATGACGGGATCGATCGAGCGAGACTTTTGCATCCTGGGGTGGTCTGCAGGTTTGTGTTAAATAAGACAGATACATTAGATCTTGCCATCTGAAGCAGGCCGCTCACATTTTTTTTCTGGGTGCCGCACCTTTTTATTCTTATCTTGTCGATAGAAGTAATACTTCATCGATCATCTTCACCTCTCTATTCAGGAGAAGTCGTATTCTGTGGTCAGTACGATAATTTCTTCCCAGAGGATAAAGGAAAAATGCAGATATTTGGGATAGCGCCACTCAACTCCTAGGCCGTTAGTGGTTCCGGTAATATGATGCTTTGGTAAGCATGGCGACCTGCTCGCAGAGATAATGATCCTATCCGCCAGACAACCTTCTCGATCATCGAATAGCAATTTAAATTAATTAGCGGGGATCGTTATTGATCCCCGCTAATTCAGGCGAATCAGTAGCATCCTATTGAACTGGAATAGGTTCGAGCCCTTCAAAAACAAATTTCTGAACTCGCCGGCCATCTTCAACTTCAGAGGTATAAAGATTACCCTTCTCATCGGTTGTCATATGATGGAGGCCATAAAATTCGCCTGGCTTTACTCCCATCTGGCCGAACTCAGTGAGATAGGTCAAAGTCTTCCGGTCATAGATGACAACCCGAGATGGACTGCGGCTGGCTACATATAAAAAGCGCTGTCCTGGATCAGCAGAAAATGCAACACTAGCAGCGGTTTCTCCGTTGCCACACATCAGGTTTGTTCCTCCAGGAGATTCGCAGAAGCGGTCGACCCAGACTTGGTCGATATACTTGCCCTCAATTGTGAAGACCTGAACGCGTTTATTCGCACGATCTGCAACATAAACAAGGCCATCCTTGGAGACTTTGATCCCGTGCACCGTATTCAGTTGTGCTGGACCTTTATCGGTTGGCGGAAGATCCTTGGCGGGGACACGATTCGGGTCAGGGCGTTGGCGCACAGGTGCACCGCCTTCTCCTCCTGCTGGGGCAGGGCTATCTTCGGGAGCATTTCCAAAGGCACCCCACATCCGTTTAAACGCGCCGCTATCAGCATCGAGGACCATAACCCGCTTATTTCCATAGCCGTCGGCAACAAATAATTCATTCGTTGGTTGATAAACAAAGACATCCGCTGGCCTCCAGAACTGGTCGGTGTCCTTATTACTTTTTTCTTTGCGGGGATGGCCGATTTGCATCAAGAACTTGCCATCTTTAGTGAACTTCATAATTTGATCGTCGTTTCCGCTACCGCCGAGCCAGACATTTCCCTTGTAGTCGATGTAAATGCCATGCTCGGAACTTGGCCATGTATAGCCAGATGCGGTTGCTGGTCCTCCCCACCCCTGAACATAGTTGCCCGTCTGGTCGAATTCCATGACAGGTGGTGCGGCCTTCTCCCAGGGACGAACGCTTCTAGGACGCTGAAATATCCAGATATGGCCCGTTTGTGGGTCGCTGGCAGCACTGGCAACCTGGCCGAGTGTCCAGCCATTTGGAATATGTGGCCAGTTCGGATCCACTTTAAACTTGGGGGCCATAGCCGGAAAAGATTTTGTCTTCGAGGTTGCTTTAGCCGGTTCGGATGATTGGGACAAGACCAGCGTTGAGGTGGCAACTCCAAGAGAGAGGATAAAGGTAACTCTCGCTAGCTGCGTAGTGCGTATCAGATTCTTTTTCATGGTTATTTGCCTCGATTAGATCCCTGTTGGCACCCGGAAAAGTACGGGACACTTCCATAGAATTTGACTTAACGACCAGGATAAAAATGTTGAGTTGCTTAATTTAAATTTCTATGTAAAAGCGGACCAATATCAAAAAGTTTGGAAAATACTCAAAAGCTAGTTATGCAATGCGTCGGAATAATAAGGATTTCTGTGTAGTTCTGTGAAGGGCTGTCACATCCTTTCTGACGGCAGCAAACCAAGGTGTATATACAATCCTTAGATTGTCTCCAATAACTGCTCTTCTTCCGGGTGAGGTCCAGTAAGCACGCGCATCGCTAGCTCCTCATCGAATTCATTCTCTGAGCGGGCTATTGCTATCGTTGCTACAGCGTTGCCAATCAGGTTGGTAATCGAGCGGCACTGGGACATAAAGCGATCAATCCCGAGTAGCAAGGCAATTGACGTCACTGGCACCGAGCCAAGCGCGGTAAGAGTTGCGGCAAGCGTGATAAATCCGCCTCCAGTGACCGCTGCCGCACCCTTTGAATTCACCATAAGAACGAGTAGCATGAATACTTCCTGGCCGAAGCTGAGATGAGTGCCTGTCGCCTGAACTAGGAATAAAGCGGCCACGGTGAGGTAGATCGATGTTCCGTCCAGATTGAACGAATAGCCGGCCGGCACGACTAGGCCTGTCACCGTTCGGGAGCATCCTAAAGCTTCGAGTTTGCGTAAGAGCCCGGGCAGGGCAGGTTCCGAGGAGGAGGTTCCGATGACGATCAGCAACTCCTCTCGGAGATAGCTAAGCAGACGTAAGAGACTGACACGGTTGTAAAGGCAGATGAGCCAGAGAACGACAAAGATAAAGATGGCGCAGGTTCCATAAACGCAAAGCAAGACCTTTCCTAAAGCGACTAATGTCGCAATCCCATAGCTGCCGATCGTATATGCCATTGCCCCAAGGGCGCCGAGAGGAGCTGCTTCCATGAGAAAAGCGATGATCTTATAGATCATCTCGCTAAGCGCTTTTACACCGTCCAGAACGCTCTCCCGGGCGGGTATAGAAAGCAAGGCCACACCACAGAGAATAGCCAGAAGGAGCACCTGCAGGATCTCCCCACTCGTAAAAGCTCCGACAAATGTATCCGGAATAATATTCATGAGAATATCTACGACTGTTTTATGTTGCGCGGGAGACGTATATTGGGCTGCGCTTTTCGCGGTCGCTGCAGATATGGTCAGATTGATACCACTGCCGGGATGGACCACCTTTGCTGCAAGATAGCCGATGCCTAGAGCGAATGTGGTAACTACTTCAAAGTAGATGAGCGCCTTAATCCCAACGCGTCCAAGCTTGTGCATGTCGCTCATGCTTGCGATGCCGCTGACGACGGTAAAAAAAATCACTGGCCCGATGATCATGCGTACCAGTTTGATGAAGCCGGTCCCCAGAGGCTGTAGCGCAACACCGAACTTCGGGAAGAAAAAGCCGATCAATGTTCCAAGGATCAAACCTGCTAACACGCGAAAGGCAAGCGAGCGCAGAAAAGGTACATGTTGAGGGGCAGGTTTTTGCAAGAAAACCTCCAAATGGCTAGGTCGCTTTTTTTGAAATTGAAATTATTTCCAAATGTATGTGTGCTGCCCCATCAGCCCAGGCAAGCAAGGGATATTGATCGCTTTTAGCTCTGCGATGACTGGATATCGAATTTTCCTGGTTCGAGCCGATTGTCATAACGAAGCCGAGGTGTTGCCGGACTACACTGCCGCAGCAAAAGTACTAAGAGATTAAATACAGGAAATCTCCCAGAACTTTGCTGTGTTACACGTGACAACCTCGTGTGTCACCTGCATTTTTCGTGATTCCTGACCAGGTTTGATCGCAGGATTACCTGCGGTGAGAAGCAGCAGGAACTGCCACTTGGAAAGTGGCGCTGACGAGGGCTGAATTACTCGCACGTTGACAGAGATAACTCGGAGGGTAATCTTGGAATGTCGAGTCTGGCGGGGTTTAGTGCGGGAATCCTTGCCATTGCAATAGCAGGGTAGGTTTTCGTAGTATTTCTTCTTCGTCGAGGCAAATCAAGCCAAGTTCGCTAGCAGTGCTTAGGGTGGCGAGATTCAAAGCTCTAACGCAACTCTCGCGTAAAGAGGCAATCTGTTGCGGTAGGCACTTCATTCTTGAACTTGACTCGTAGTAGAACCTGAAAGTAGCGAGGCACACGGCCGCCGGACTGTTGTTTTAATTTGGTTACGATATTCTGCGCTAGCCCAGGGTCCGTAAAAGCCTTTACGGCGGCTATATAGCCTGCCGACCGATTGCTGGTAAAGCTTTCTATATTATTATTGCCCAGCGGTCCGGGAAGACGAGTGATGAGTGCGTATGTCACACCTGCTTCCTCGGGTGCAGTGGTGAACTTATCGATGAAGAGACTGGGTTCGCCGTTCTGGGGGTGCATATTCTTGATTCCCTCTGCTACAGGAACAAGCTGTAGTTCAATGGGCATTTGATTGAGCTGGGACTCGAAAAAGAGGTTTTGTACTCCAACGAAGAGGATTTCATTGTCAGCCAGCTGTTGCCAGGAAAGATCACTGGTTTTGACGATGGAGAAGTTTTCTGTGCGGGGACCTAGAAATTTCCCGAATAAGAAAGCGGCATGGACTTCACCGAAGGCCGTGTAGTACTGGCTTGGCGCAAGGTCTACCCCTTTCATGGACTCATGTACTGCTGAAATCGCGGGAGATGAGAGGGCATTCTTCCAGTCATTGATGGATTTATCGCGGACGTATACTCCGGACCCGGTATGAAATTCCACGAATAAGGGGTCTTCTATCGCTGCAATCAAGGGCCGTTTTGAGGAAAGGAAAGGCTCCCAGAGCGCTTGTAGATCCGACGTAAGATTCGGTGCGGCTGCTGCGCTGGCAACTCTCATCTTCCAAAAGGAGAAGAGGATATACGCTGCGGCTACGGCGAGGATAACAAGCAAAACAGAGACAGGATAGAGTCTGGTGGTTGTGGGCTGAGGAGGGTCTTCATGTCGCTCGAGGTTTTCGGGCGCCGAGAGAAGATGTGGCGCAGTGGGCGATCCATGATCTTCGATTGGAGGGCGAATATCCTTGCGATGCTCATAACAAAGCTTGAAGCGCCCCTTAGGTATATCGATGATGATCGGATCGTCCTGTCCTTCCGTTCTATAGAAATCAGCTAACTTCTGACGGAGACGGCCTACCTGAATGCGAACTGCGGAGTCGTGCCGTGGATCATAGGACGAGGGTTTTCCCATCCCATCAATTGCAACAACATACTCCTTTAAATCATCAGCCTCTCCGGATGCGGATTTTTCGGCAAGAAATTTGAATAAACGCCTTAGCACCTCTGAGGATCGCAACTCTTCGCTATGCAAAATACGATCGACCTGAGTGAGTATCTCTTTGTCTTCCGCTACGGTCATGGGTCGCTCCGTGGTAGAACACCATACCGTCACCATATCCATACTGTCAATTACAAGAATTCTCATGGGAGTATGCATCGATAAGGAAGAGATCAGGGAGATGGAGGATGATGCGAGCAAGGATCGACAAGCTAGCTGATAGTTTTCTGGCATTTTGTTAATCCATTCATTTTTATTGAGTTAATGCAGGCGGTCGAGCTCGCAGGAGGTTCTCCTGTATGTCCTTTCCTGTGTCGTGTGACATGTAACTAACAATCTTTTGGAAGCAGAAACTGGTCTGCAAGATATCTTGGACAAACTGGATATACCCATGTTGCTTGATGGAGCTGTCCACTTAAAGCAATGGGTGAGATAGAAGAGAAACGAATGGAGGCTACTATGTTTCGTGTGCAGATGGCTGTGAGTTGTATGGTTTGTATCATTGCCGCTTCATTGATCTGTGCTGCCCCTCAGATGGCGGCCCAGAATCCTATCTCGATTCATGGAGAGCTTCCGTTTCCCGAGAGTCTCTCTTCCAGTTCTGATGGGACTATCTTTATTGGCAGCGCATCTCAGGGCATGATCTTTCGCGTGACGCCGGGTTCGACATCGGCCGAACCCTGGCTGGCAGCCGGTGCTAATGGGATGCAGAGGGTGCTTGGAGTATTTACTGATGCTCGAACTGGAATACTCTGGGTGTGTTCGACCAAAATTCAAGGGGAACCCACTGCTCTCAAGGCCTTCGATATGAAGAGCAAAGTGGTTCTAGGTAGCTATTCATTTCCCGGCGATACGGGTATCTGTAACGACATTGCTCTATCTCGAAAGGGCGATGTTTATGTCACGGATACCATGAATGGCCGTATTCTTCGTTTGCGGCCCGGAGCTCAGGAGCTTGAAGTCTGGGTTAAAAATGACCGCTTGATCCAGGCCGATGGAATTGCCTTCGGGGATGCAGAAAACCTTTATGTCAATACGTTTCGCACAGGACATCTCTTTCGCATCGCTCTTGCGCCCAACGGTTCTTCGGGGACTATATCCGAAGTAAAAACCTCACAACCTCTGAATTTACCGGATGGATTGAGAGCCATTGGCAAGAATCAGTTTCTTATGATTGAGGGAGCAGGCCGTTTGGACTATGTAACGGTTGAAGGGGACTATGCCAAGATCCAGGTATTGAAGGACGGCTTTAATGGTCCCACGGCAGTAACTCTTGTCGGCGATACAGCCTGGGTGCTCGAAGGTAAGCTCAAATACATGAATGATTCTGCATTCAAAGGACAGAACCCAGGGCCTTTCAAGGTTTATCCCGTGCATATTCAACACCCGCACTAGATGGAACGTGATGGCTCCGACGAAGAGGATGAACGGCAGCGATGTGCGTGTGGTGGACGCATCTCTCACGCGACATCTGGATTCGCAGGCTGCACGAACGCGGACCTGAGTAGAGGATAAAATTGGAGGTGAGCGGGTTCGACTCAAGAGGACGTCTCAGTCGCTTTCACGTTCCTTGGCAGCATGTACAGGATTTCTGATCCTATGAGAAGCGATCGAGATGAAACCAGAGCAGGACATCATCGAACACGAACCCGGCATGTTCCCGGGCAAGGTCGTGCCATCGAGTGTTTCTGAATCGGGATCGGAAGGCCAGACTGCACACGTCTCAGAAAGACATATTGCTGGACACCACTCCGTATTGAGCCGGACCTCGCAGATCGTGGAGCAGGTTGTGCCCCGATCGCTTCGCCAGCCGGAGTTGGATGCGCTGCGTGGCCTGCTGCTGCTGTGGATGACCCTAACGCATCTGCCGACCAAGGTAAGCGAGTGGGCCAATCAGCCTTTTGGATTTGTATCTGCGGCCGAAGGCTTCGTATTTCTCTCTGCGCTTCTCACCGGCAAACTCCATGGCCGGTTACTGGAGGCAAATCCGGCCATGCTTCGCGCGAAACTATGGGGCAGGGCTCTTCGTGTTTACGGCTACCATCTCTCGCTGCTCGCGTTCGCATTTACCGTGGGCGCCAGTCTCGCAGAGTTTCTGCGGCGTCCCATGCTGCACAACCTCCTCGACTTCTACTTTGCGCATCCGGTTGTTGCGGTTCTCAGTTCTTTGCTGTTGATCTACTGCCCACCTCTGCTGGACATCCTTCCGATGTATGTCCTCTTCCTTCTCTTCACCCCCTTCCTGCTGCTTGGAACACGGCGTCTCGGCTGGCCGGTTGTGCTTAAGTTGAGTTGGTTCGTCTGGATTGCAGCGCAGTTTGGACTACGCAAAGAGCTGTACCTCTGGCTGTCTTACCTGACCCACCGCAATATCCCAATGCAGGCCATGGGGGCGTTCAATCTGTTTGCATGGCAGTTTCTCTGGGTTGCGGGCATTTGGGTCGGTGCAAGGATCGCCGCAGGCAGAAACCCGATGGATCGGATTCCCCGTTATGTATATCCCTGGGCGGTGGGGCTCGCCGTGATCTTTGCTTGCCTACGCAGAGACGTGCCGGTGGACTGGTTCAATAGCGGCAGGTACGCATCCCTGCAGGATAAGTGGAGTCTCGGTCCTCTGCGTCTGCTCGACTTCCTATGCATTGGCCTACTGCTATGGGCCGGTCGTTCCTGGCTCAAGCGCAGTCTCTCCTGGAAGCCGCTCTCTGAGCTGGGAAAGTCCTCGCTGCAGGTCTTTTCGGCCCATGTGATCTTCGTATTCATCGGGTTGGCGCTGATCTATGAAGATGCCGGAGAGCAGGTCGAGGGATGGGAGGCCAGATTGCTGATCCTGGGTACGCTGATCGGTTTGTTTTCGATTGCACTGCTATGGAAGCGCAATAAACGAAAGACTGTAAGCACACAATCCTGACAGGATGCTTGTGCTGGTCATTGCCGAGGCTACACCAAGGAATATTTCTAGAGGGTGCTTTCCCCGGAATACGGAAGCTCGAGGACGCAGATAGCGCCGGGGTGGGTGCCGCGCTGGAAGTAGATATGTCCGTGGTTTGCCTCGACGGCTCCTCGAGCGATGGCCAGACCTAGCCCCACGCCTTCAGTGGTGAGCTCGGTCTGGCTGGAGCGATAGAAGCGCTCGAAGACCTTGCCCTGCTGATCGGGATGAATGCCGGGGCCCTGGTCTTCGATGGTCAGGCGAGCTATATTGCAATGTTCGTCGTGGTGAAGAGAGACGATGCTGCGGACGGTGGTATTCGACGGCGAATACTTAATCGCGTTGTGGATCACATTGATGAGTGCGAGCCGAAGCAGGGCGCGGTCGGCCTCGATCATGATCGTTGCGGGTGGATCTTCCTTCTGTAGTGCTACCTTCTTTTCTTCGGCGACGATCTCGAGTAGCTCATAGACCTCGCTGACCAGCGCGGCGAGATCGATCGGCTCCGGGTGCAGCGTGAGCTGGCCGGACTCGGCGCGTGCCATCAGCAGAAGGCCGTCGACGGTCTGTGTCAGGCGCGAGGTTTCCTCCAGCATACTGGCGATGACGTCGCGGTACTCCTCCGGCGTACGGCCCTGTTGCAGGCCTACCTCGCCGACGCTACGTGTCGCGGCGAGCGGTGTACGTAGCTCGTGTGCGGCGTTCAGCGTGAATCGCTGGAGCTGTGCGAAGGACTCTTCAAGGCGCTCGAAGAGATGGTTGAGCACCGCGCCCATGTGGCCCAGCTCATCGTCAGGATTGTCGACGGTGACGCGCTCGTGCAGGCGGCTGGCGGTGATGCGTTCGGCATGCTGCGCCATTTCCGTGAGCGGACGCAGGGCGCGTAGCGTGATGCGGTATCCAGCAAAGCCTGCGAGCGTGATGGTAAGCGGAACGGCAAGCAGAAGGATGATGAGAAAGCCGTGCATCCGGCTGGCCGCGGGTGCGAGGCTGTAGGCGATGCGGATGAGCACCGGCTTGCCTTCGACCGGGTGGACGTGGCTGATGAGGAATACACGGTCGCCGCCGGGCATGCGAATGATGCGCTCGCCAAAGGAGGAGATGCCTTCGCCGGGCTGTGCTATGCCACCGAGGGAGAGGTCGCCGAGCCGCTCGTTGCGATAGAGGATGTTGCCCGCGAGGTCCTGCACCTCCATCAGGCGATCGACGAGCAGACGCGATTGCGTGTGCGCGTGGTACTCGTCGTGCAGACGCATGCTTCCATCGCGGTCGAAGTACAGCAACCCTTCGACGGTTTCCATGTCCTGTACCTCGTCGTGGTAGATCTGTCGCTCGAGCTGCCAGGACTGAAAGAGATAGACGGAGACGATGTAGACGGCAAGAATGGCCGTGAGCACACCCATGTACCAGAGCGTGAGCCGCATGCGCAGGCTGCGCGGATGCAGGAGACGCTTCATGCCTCCTCCTCGCGCAGAATGAAGCCGATGCCGCGCACGGTGTGGAGCAACTTACGCTCGAAGGGACCGTCGATCTTGCGCCGCAGCCGGTTGATCTGGACGTCGATGACGTTATCGAGCGGCGTGTAGCGGTCCGCTTCGCGCCACACGTCTCTTGCGAGCATCTCGCGGGAGACTACGCGGCCGCTGTGGACCAGGAGATAGTGCAGCAGATGGAACTCCTGTTGCGTGAGATCGAGCTTCTGTCCGGCGCGATGCACGGCGGCGCTCTGTACATCGAGGCGCAGGTCGGCAAGCTCCAGCATGCGCTGCATCTCGGGCGCATTGCGGCGGCAGAGGGCGCGGATGCGGGCGACGAGTTCAGCGAAGGCAAAGGGCTTGACGAGATAGTCGTCCGCGCCTGCGTCGAGGCCGGCTACGCGATCTTCAACGGAGTCTCGCGCGGTCAGCAGCAGCACGGGCGTGCGCTTGCCGGAGCGCCGCAGGCCGCGCAGGACGGCGAAGCCATCCTGTCCGGGGAGCATGATGTCGAGCACGACGATGTCGGCGGCGGAGGTGCCGAGGAGCTGGATCGCCTCTTCCCCGTTGCGGGCGATGCGCGGAAGGAACTCCTCGCGCAGACCCTCTGCGATGGCATCGGCGAGCTTCTCTTCGTCTTCCACGACGAGGACGCGAAAGCGATTGCTGTACGGGCTCTCAGCCGAGCCCTTCTGCGTCGCGCTTTCGCGGGGTCCTGTTGACATCAGGCCGCGGCTCCTGCGATGGGTTTGTTTCTGTAGGCGAGATAGAAGCCCGCCGGAACGATGAAGACGGTCAGCATCATCGAGAAGGTAAGGCCGCCGATGAGTGCCTGCGCGAGCGGCGCATAGGATTCGCTGCCCTCGCCGAGGCGGAGAGCCATCGGCAGAAGGCCGATCAGCGTGGCGAGCGAGGTCATCAGGATGGGCCGCAGACGGACATGGCATGAGGTGATGACGGCCTCGCGCACGCTCATGCCCTCTTCAAGAAGATGCCGCGCAAACTCCACGATCAGGATGCTGTCGGAGGCGGAGATGCCTGCCAGCATGACGACGCCCATCAGCGACATGACGTTCAGCGTGGTATGCCACAGCAGAAGCGCGAGGATGACGCCGGTAAGCCCCGGAGGCAGCGCGAGCAGGATGAGGAACGGGTCCATAAACGAGCGGAACTGCGCGACAAGGATGAGGAAGAGTAACACGACGGAGAGCGTAAGTCCGATGGCGAAGCTGCGGAAGGACTCGTTCATGGAGAGCACGCTGCCCGCCAGCGTGACCTCGACGCCGCGTGGGACCTTTGTAGCATCCACGATGCGCTGAATGGCGCGGCTGATGGAGCCGAGATCCTCGGTCTGCGTGCGCACGTAGATGTTGACCTTGCGGCGGATCTGGTAGTGGTCCATCTCGGTGGGCGCGTTGAAGCGCACCACGTCGGCGACCATGTCTAGGCGCGTTGGCCGCGTGATGTTGGCCCCGTGCAAGGGGATCGCCTTCAGGTCTTCGAGCGACTTGATCTGACCTTCCTTGTACATCACGGTGAGGAAGTAGTTATTGCCGCTCTTCGGATCGATCCAGATGCTCGGCGCGACCATCTGGTTGGAGACGAGCGCGGTCACGATGTTCTCGACGACCTCCTTCTCGCTGAGGCCAAGCTCCTGTGCACGGGTGCGGTCGATCTTCAGTTGCAGCGAGGGATAGTCGAGGTCCTGCGGAATGTAGACATCGGCGACGCCCTTGATCTTGCGAATCTCCGCGGAGAGCCGCTGTGCAACGTCGTAGTCAGCGGTCATGTCCTGCCCGGCGATACGCACGTCGATCGGTGCGGGCGCGCCCATGTTGAGCACGCCGTCGACGAGGCTGCCGGTGGCGAAGAAGGTTTGCAGCTCCGGCATCTCGGTGGCGACGCGGCGCTTGACCTCGTCGATGTACTCGAAGGAGCTGCGCTTGTGCTCGGGCGTTAGCGCAACCTGCATGAAGCCGGTGTGCATGGCGGAGTTTGGCGAGTACAGCGAGGAGAAGCCGGGATCGACGCCGATGTTGGTGACGATCATGCCGAAATCATGCTTCGGAACAATACGGTGAACCAGGTCTTCGAGCTTTGCGGCCTCCTTCTCGGTTTCGTCCAGCCGCGTGCCCGAGGGGGCCTTGAAGTTGATGACGAACTGTCCGGCGTCGGTGCGCGGAAAGAAGGAGAGTCCCATGAGCGGCGAGAGAGCAAGGCTGACGAGAAAGATGGCAATGAAGATGCCGAGCGTTGCCCGAGGCCACTCGAGCACCTTGGCCACGAGTGCATCGTAACGCGTGAGAAGGGCCTCGAAGTAATGCGTAAAGCCTTCGTTGAAGCGCTGTCCGAAGCTCTTTGGACCGCTGTGCTCGTGGGAGTCGGTATGGGTGTGCGGCTTGAGAAAGCGCGAGCAGAAGAGGGGAACCACCGTCATCGCAACGAAGTACGAGGCCAGCAGCGAGATGACCACGGCAAGCGCAAGGGCCGAGAAGAGGAATTTGCTGACGCCATACAGCAGCGTGACGGGAAAGAAGACCACGATGGTGGAGAGCGTTCCGGCCAGCACCGGCAGCGCGACCTCGCGGCCACCTTTCTCCGCGGCTACGAAGGAAGGCTCGCCTGCTTCGAGGTGGCGATAGATGTTCTCAAGCACGACGACTGAGTTATCGATCAGGCGTGAGAGCGCGAGTGCCAGTCCACCGAGAACCATGCTGTTCACCGAGCTTCCAGCAAGGCCTAGGATGAAGAAGGTCATCATCACCGAGATGGGAATGGAGAAGAAGACCGCGACTGTGGCGCGCATGCTGCCGAGGAAGATGAGGATCATCAGGCAGGTCAGGAACAGCCCTATGCCGCCTTCATGCAGCAGCGTCTCGATAGCCGTGCGCACGAAGCGCGACTGATCGAAGACGACCTCGGTCTTGAGACTCGCGGGAACGTCGTAGAGCTTCTTCAGCATCTGTCGCACACCGTCGACGATGGAAATGGTATTGGAGTCGCCGCCCTGCTTGAAGATGGGCAGATAGACGGCGCGCTGGCCATCGACGCGCACCATGTTGTACTGCAGGCTGAAGGCATCCTTCGCGGTGGCGACATCGCCGACGCGCACGGGCGACTGGCCCTGCATCTTCAGCGGAACCTGCTCGATGTCCTTCGGTCCGCCCAGCATGGAGTTGGTGTAGATGTTGTAGTCGTATCGGCCGATCTGCGCGTCTCCAGCGGGCAGCACTACGTTCGCGTCGTTGACGGCGCGCACCATGTCCATCGGGCTGAGCTGGTTTGCCTCGAGCTTATAGGGATCGGCGTAGAGCATGATCTGACGCCAGCGGCCACCGAATGGCTGTGGCACAGAGGCACCTTCGACACCGGCCAACTGGTTGCGCACGAAGTTCTGACCGAGGTCCTTCAACTGGCTCTCGCCGAGGCCGTCACCCTTCAGCGTCACCAGCGTTACGGGAAGGCTCGCCGCATCCTGCGGAAGAACGATGGGCGGGTAGGTGCCGGGCGGCATGTCGCGCAGATCGGACATGGCGAGCGAGGAGATGGACGCAGCAGCGGCTGCGGGATCAGTGCCCGCGCGGAAAAAGATGCGGATAAGGCTGACGCCGGGCAGCGAGCGCGACTCCATGTGGTCGATGCCGCTCGAGAGCGTGAACTGGCGTTCGAGGTGGTAGGTGATATTGGTTTCGATCTGCGCCGGAGGCATGCCCGAGTAGAACGTCGCTACCGCAACGACGGGCAGCTTGACCGGAGGGAACATATCGACCGGCATGCGCGCCGTAGTGACGCTGCCGAAGAGGATGACGAGCAGCCCGAGGACAAGGATCAGGTAAGGGTTTCGTATGGCAAATCCGGACATGATTGCGTCTCCCTAGCTGGCCTTGTTCGTTGGCTTTGTGTCGGTCTGTTCGTAGGCAGCGGGCTGCGCCTCGACCTGCTGGCCTTCGGTCAGGCCAGTGTGCCGTCCGGTGATGAGCGCGTCGCCCTCTTGCGCGCCGGAGAGAATCTCGATTTTGCTGTCGGTCTGAATGCCTGTCGTGACAGGCACGATATGTACCAAGCCGGCGCGCACGATGTAGGCATGCTGTGTGCCGGTGCCGACTCCTTCGATGGCATCGAGCGGAGCACTGAGCGCATTGGCATGATCGGCGAGGTGAAGCTGCACCTCCGCATACATGCCCGGCAGCAGCTCGCCTTTAGGATTGGGCACGTCGATTTCGGTAGCCATCGTGCGCGTGTCCATCTGCAGGCTATCGGCAAAGCGAGCGACCTTGCCGGGGAAGCTCCTGTTCAGCGTGACGACGTGCACATCAACAGGAAGGCCGACGCGCACGTTCGCCGCGGCGGTCACGGGCACAGGCAGGATCAGGCGCAGCAGGTTGTTCTGCGCCAGCCGGACGACAGGCATGGACTGCGTCTGCGAAGAGATCCCGGCCTGGATCATCGATCCAGTGTTGGCATAACGCTTCGTAATTACGCCGGTAAACGGTGCGCGGATAGTTGCATAGTCGAGCATGGCTCTTGCCCGTGACTGCTCGGACTTGGCCTGTGATGCGCGCTGCTCGGCCGATTGCAGCGTGGACTGCGCCGTCGCCATCTGCGCCTCTGCTTCCAGCTCATGCGAGTGCGCGACATCGATCTCCTGCATAGGCACAAGGCCTGCCTCTCGTTTGGAGACATCGCTGATGCGGGTAAAAGAGAGATGCGCGATGTCATATGCTGCCTTGGCTCGCTGCAGATCGCTCTTTGCAGAACTGATATCCGACTGCGCAGCCTCGAGCGCGGCGTTCGCCTTGGCCATCTCGTCTTCGAGTTCCGGGACCTCGAGCGTCGCCAGCACTTCGCCTTCGCGGACATGATCGCCAATATCGACGCGGATATTTTTGACGTAGCCCGCGACCTTGGCCATCACATCCACGTCCTGATAGGGCGTGAACTCTGCGCTCAGCGTCAGCTCGTTGGACAGTCCGGCGCGTGTCACAACTGCGGTAGGCACAGTGACGACAGCGGCTCCGGCATCGGTGGGCGTAGTACTGCGGCAAGCGGTCAGGAAGCAGACAGCGCCTGCCAGCCCTGTCACGATTCGTCTCTGCACGGGTTATCTCCTTCGAGGCTTAGTTCAAAGCTCCACTGGCAAAATCAAGCAGCGTCCTGCGGCTCAAATAGGTGTACTTCGCCTGCGCCAGTCCGATCAGCGCCGAGGTATCGTTCAACTGCGCCTCGTTCAGCTCCACGATGCTTCCAAGGCCTGCGTCGTAGCGCGCCTGCGCCAGACGCAATGCCTCCTCGCTCTGCTGAAGCAGTCGTTCGGAGACGTCGAGACTGCGATAGGATTCGTCAGCCTGATACCACGCGTCACGGACCTGCTGATTCACTTCGAGCGTCTTCTGCTGAAGATCCTTCGAGCGCGCCTGCGCCTCAAGCGCAGCCTCTGAGTGTCTTGCGGCGAAGAGGTTTCCGTTGAATATGGGAATGTTCAGATTGAAGCCTGCCGCGGCATAGTCATCCCGCAGCGTGTGGTCGTGATACGGCAACTGGCCTGCTGCTCCGAGGACGTTCAGCGTCGGTAGACTCAGGCGCTGCTCGGCCTTGGCAAACTGTGTCGCCGAGGAGAACAGAGCCTGCGAGGCCTGTAGGTCTGCGCGATTCTGCAGAGCATCAGGCAGCAGCGTGGTTGCATCCGGAGGCAAGGGGGAGGGCTGACTCGGATCAATCAAAGTGGCTGCGACGGGAGCGTTCTCTCCTATCGCTGTTGCCAGTGCGGAGCGCCGTTGCGCTACGATGCTCTGTGCCTGCACGACGGCAAGCTCGGCTTGTGATTCAAGAACCTGCGCGAAGTGCAGATCCAGCGTGGAGCGCAACTGGCTTTGTGTGAGCGCGCTGACCTGACGCGAGATCAACCTCCGGTTGTCGAGCGCTTGTTGCGCTGCGCGGAGCACGGCCTCGCTGGCCAGCACATCGTAGTAAGACTGCCGCACAGCGAGCCTGATCTCGGCGCGGGTATACGTTGCCACGTCGCGCTGCGAGATCTCCTCGAAGCGTGCCGATCTGACCAGTGCAGGGGTGCGGCCGAAGTCTGTAACCATCTGCACGAGCGAGCCTCCATAGGCAAAGCGGTCGGAGACGGAGGATGTCGTGAGCGCGCCCGCGGCGGTGGCTGATCCCGTATCGGCTACCAGCGCTCCAGTCGCGTTGAAGGCCACGGTGGGCATGTACCCGGAGCGCGCCTCACGGGTGCGCTGCCCGCTGGCACGTGCGCGAAGCTCGGCGGCTGCAAGCTGCGGCTGATTGCGCAGCGCCTGCTCCTCGGCCTGCGCCAGAGTCATCGACTCCGCATGCACGCACACGCAACGGCCCACGACACAGAGCGCCACAGCCAACCGCAGAGAGCGCATCATTCAGGCAATCACCTTTTCCGGTTGGCTTGCGATCTTCAGAATCTGCGTTGGATGCGCCTCGACCATGCCGTCCGTGACCATCTCGAGAAGCTCCGGCAGAACGGCGTTAGCGCGATGCTCCTCTTCGACGAAGACGATCAGCACCGGCAGGTGCTCTCCGGCGACTGGACCTGCGCCTTCGGTATGAAGCATGTGGTGCGCGCCGAAACCCGCGTACGGACGCAGTACTGAGGCTCCGCGTATGCCGCGCTCGGCGAGCATGCGAAGGATGTCCTCGTGCAGAAAGCCATGCGTGGCCGTGGTGTCGCGGTTGAGATAGAGAGTTACCTTGACGCCTGGAATCGTCTGCGGCACAGCATCTCCTTGTAGAAGCGTTCGTTCCCACTATAGGCAGGAAAAAGTCCCGGCAATCCTTACAACTTCCTTACATCGCATGCTGCGAATTTGTAAGGAAGTTGTAAGTAGCAGGAGGTGGTATTCGGGTGTGGAATGAGTCTCACAACACCACGTCTCGTGAGGTGACTCCATCATGACCTTCGGCTCTCTGACTCGTTCGCTTCTCTGCACAGCATCCATACTCGCCCTTGCGGGCGCGGCCCAGGCCCAGCAGTCGGTGCTTGCACCGGGCACCACGCTCCCCATCGTGTTTCCGCATAAGATCGATGGCGCTCATGCACACGTGGGCGATGTCGTCGAGGCGCGGACGACCGAGGCGGTGCCCCTGGCCTCCGGCGGGATGCTTCCCCGCGGAGCGCGTATCTCGGGCCATGTCGTACAGTCGGGGGAGTTCCACTTCAACACCGCGCACTATGCCGTGCAGCAGCCCGCGACGCTGGCGATCGCGTTCGATGCGGTGACGATCGGCGGCGAGAGTGTTCCCGTGCATGTGACCGTGCGCGCGCTGGCCGATGCGTTGACGACATGGGATGCCCAGCGGCCGCTGGCGAGCGATATGGACCCGACCGGAACGACAACGCAGATCGGCGGAGATCAGGTTACGCCGCGAGCCGAAGAGGTGCTGTCGCGGGACGGCGATATCGTGGGCTACAAGCGTGGCAGCGATGTCTACGCCCACCTGATCTCTTCGGGCTCTTGCCCCGGCTCGACGACGGAGCAGGCGGTGGGCCTGTTCTCAGCCTCCGCGTGCGGGCTCTATGGATTTGAAGGAGTGTCGCTGCGGCAGAATACGAACGGTTCCTTCGAGCTGTTCTCGTCGCACTATACGCCGAAGATCTGGAGAAGCTCGGTAGCTTTGTTGCAGGTGGAGTAGGGCAGTGAGCTGCAAAAGCCCGGCGCCCTTATGGGACGCCGGGCTTCTTTTTTTCATGCGTGCATAGCTATTAATTGAGTGCCGTCTGTACCGGATGCTCCGGAGCCTTCTCGGCGAGCAGCTTCTCCACGAATGCGGTGACGTCGCGCTCGAGCGCGACATGGCCGTCTGTGTTGCCCGGTCCGGCAAAGCCTGCGTGCACCTCTTTGACCAGTCCATCGCGTCCGAGGAAAAACGAGGTTGGCCAGCAGTTGAGGTTGACCGCCTGCGGAAAGGCTTCGGCCAGTTGGTCGGTCGTGCCGCCCACGAGGACGGGATAGGTGATGCCATAGTGCTCGATGAATGCATGCAGTCGGGGAAGGTCCGTATCCGGGTCGCCCTGCTCGAAGTCGACGTTCACGATCTCCAGGCCCTTCGAGTGAAAGCGCTTGTAGAGGCTTTCGAGAAGGGGCGCTTCATCGTGGCAGTTCGGGCACCATGAGCCGCCGATGGAGACGATCACGACCTTGCCCTGAAACTGCGGATCGGTGTTCGAGACGGTCTTGCCCGCAAGGTCGGGAAAGCGGAAGGCGAACGGCGCGGACGGATCTTTGACGGTCGTCTGCTGCGTCGGGTCGGTGGGTGCGGCGAGGTTCTCTTTGCGCGCCTCTTCAGGACGCCGGGCAATCCAGTCTGCGGTCGGTGCGTGCCCGGCCCCCAGCAGGCTCTTGATCAGCAGCGTGCCATCGGCTTGCGGCGTGACGGTGTACAGCGCGGGACCAGCGGCGGTGAAGTGGCCGACGGTGAAGGCGGTTCCGTTCCACGAGCCCCACAGGCTGCCGGTGTCGCCGTCAATGCGCTGGATGACGGTCTTGACCAGATGCCGAGCCCCCACCGGCTCATCGGCGCGGAACTCCCACGCGGACTCGCCCTTCGAGCTCTTGGTGGCGATCTCCCAGGAGCCGTGAATATCGGGGGCTCCCGCTACGGCAGGAGGGTCCACGGACTTTTCGAGGCGGTGCAAGGTAATCGGCGTGGTCCCGCGAGTATTCTTCGGGTTTACAGAGCCGAAGGTTCCCTGCAGCGTGTCGCCGTCGAGCGAGCCCGCGAATTGGCGGGCAAAGTAGTCGAAGGTGATGGTCACATGGGAGCCGTCGAGTTGCACGGTGGAGGCGGGAGACTCCTCCGGGTGTTCGGCCGGGCCATTCAGAAAGGCCGCGTTCAGCGTCGGGCCGTTCTTCGTAATGCGGAGCGCGACGGGAACCTGCTGCGAGCCTGCGGCGGTTGCATATCCGCGCCAGACGCCGGTGATTGTGGATGAGGAGTTGGTCTGTCCTGCGCCGTAGCGCGTGGCGAAGAGAAGCGCAAGAAGAACTGCGGGGATGATGTTTCGTACTCTCATGGGAGTGCTCCTGATAAACGCCTTCGTGAAAGCGATTGCTTGTTCGGGTGGCCCGGAGCTCAGCCTCGAAATGAGGTTTGATGAGCTGACAGATGCACGTTCTGCGTGGTTCGGGGGCGCTGGAAGGCGGGGAGACAAAAACGCCCGCCTCCATAGCTGGATGACGGGCTTATTCACGCGGTCGGCGAGAGGTACTCTCGCGTGCGGAACTGGATGGTGACGAATCTCCCGAAGAACCAGCTAGGCTGTGCGGCGACAGCGACAACAGCGGTTCTGGGCGGACTCGTACATGCTTAAACGTTATGCGTTGTGAAATGGCCTGTCAATTGTGCCGAAGAGCTGTTTACCTCTAAGGTGCATCCGGAATCCACAGAAGTGCGCGTGAGAGATCGCTACTAGACTCGGCTTACTACCTGACGGTTCAGTCTTTTGGTTCCCTGACATTCCAGTTTTAGAAGGCGGTTTTCATGAGGCAGTATCTGGCGATAGCGCTCGTCCTGTTGGCGTCAAGTGTTCTCCACGCGCAGCATGTGTGGCAGCCTTCACCGGGGCACACGCAGGTCCCCATCTGGCCAGGAGCGATACCCGATGTACGCCCGGCCACGGGGCCGGAGAACGTGCAAAGCGCTGGACCCAAGTCACTGGTAGCAGGCAAACCATGGCTCTCGGTCGAGCATGTTGGACAGCCGACCATGACTGTGTACTCCCCACAAGGCAAGAATACGGGAACAGCCGTCATCGTCTTTCCGGGGGGCGGCTACGAGATTCTTGCAATCGACCTGGAGGGTACGGAGGTCTGCGACTGGCTCACCACAAAAGGGGTGACGTGCGTCCTTTTGAAGTACCGCGTTCCTGCACCTCGCTCGGCTCCGGACTGGGGCGCGTATCCTCAGTCGCCCATCGCGCTGGAAGATGCACAGAGGACGATCAGCCTCCTCCGCTCACGCGCCGCTGAGTGGCACATCGACCCGCACAGGATTGGCGTCCTGGGATTTTCTGCCGGTGGTCACCTGGTAACAGCGGTCAGCGTCCACTTCGACAAGAGGATCTATCAGGAGGTCGATTCTGCTGACCTGGAGAGCTGCCGTCCCGACTTTGCGGTGGCACTATATCCGGGTCATCTCTCGCGGAAAGAAGGAACGCTTACTTTGAACCCGGACATTGCCACCCACATTACGGCTCAGACTCCGCCAACATTCCTGCTGCAAAACGAGAACGATGACGTCGACACCATATGGGACTCGGTGAGCTACTATGCCGCGCTCCTGAAGGCGCATGTCCCGGTGGAGTTCCACTCCTATGCAGAAGGAGGCCATGCCTTCGGCCTTCGCAGAACGAAATATCCTGCGACTGCATGGCCGCTGCTGGTGGAGACGTGGCTCCATACCATCGGCGTTCTCCACGAATAAACTGGCGCACTCTCGACGAGCTGTTTCTAAACTGCGAACTCCTTGCCCAGCAGGTCGCGGACGCTGCGCTGCTGATAGCGGCTCATGCGGAGCTTCTGGCCGTTTTCGAGGACGATCTCATGGTAGCCGTTAACCCATGGAAGGATCTCCTGCACCTTGGAGCGGTTGATGATGGTGGAGCGGTGGATGCGGATGAACTGCTTCGGGTCGAGATGCTGCTCCAGTGAAGAGAGCGTGCGTCGCACCACGGCAACCTGTTGTCCCATATGCAGAAGAACATGGTTCTTCTCTGCCTCGATCCAGTCGACGTTGCTGACGCGGACGAAGACGATGCGTCCGCGATGATGGATCGGGATGCGCTCGAGGTAGGCGGCCTGCTGGCAGTTGTCGGCAGAGGCGTTGCCGGGATGGATCTGTCGTTGGACGATGCGGCTCAACGCCTCGTCGAAGCGCTGCTGGCCGAAGGGCTTGAGCAGATAATCGATGGCGCGCGCCTCGAAGGCCTTTACGGCGTAGTGCGCGTAGGCGGTGATGAAGATCGTGTAAGGCACTACGCCCGTGCCAAGGCGCGAGAGCACGTCGAAGCCGTTGAAGCCGGGCATCTCGACGTCGAGGAAGAGGACGTCGGGCGTATGCCGTCCGATGGACTCGATGGCGGAGGGACCGTCCCCGCACTCGGCGACGACCTTCACCTCGGGATGCGGCTTGAGGAAGCGCAGAATGCTTCTTCGCAGCAGCGGCTCATCGTCGATGATGACTGCCTTGAGCGTCATGAGAGTCGCTCCGAGGCCGCGTCAATACCCGCGTGGAGCGGGCGATAGGGAATCGTGACGCAAACCGAGACGCCGCGCGGCTGCAGGCTGGTGAGCACGAGCGAGGATCGCTGATCGTAAAGCTCCTGCAGGCGGGATCTGCTGTTGGAGAGCCCGATGCCCTGATGAAGCGAGTCATCCTGAGGAAGCCTCAGCTCGCTGTTACTGTTCGTGACCTCAAGCTCGAGTGAGTCGCCTGCCCTGCGGGCGGAGATGCACACCCGGTCGGGGCCGGGGTTTCTGCCGATGCCGTGGCGAATGGCGTTTTCGACAAGGGGCTGCAGGATCAGGTGAGGTACGGCGCAGTCCAGTACCAGCGGATCGACATCAATGTAGACGGTCAGGCGATCGCCGAAGCGAATCCGCTCGATACAGAGATGGTTCTCAAGGATGGCCAGCTCTTTGCGCAGAGCGACCTCGACGGAGTCCGTGTCTTCGAGCGAGGCGCGTAGAAGCTGTCCCAGGGAAAGGATCATGTTCTCGGCGGCGTCAGGGTCCTCGTGAACGAGCGTGCCGATGGAGTGGAGCGCGTTGAAGAGAAAGTGGGGCTGCACCTGCGACTTGAGTGCGGTAAGCCGCGACTTCACCAGCTCCTCGCTTAGCCTTGCGTTGTGCAGCTCCTCGCGGCGCGAGTCGTTGGAGTAGTGCCACGCATGCGCCAGGCCGACGACCGTCCAGTAGACGAGGAAGTTGAAGGCAATGTGGTCGGAGAAGGCATACTTGAGCTCGTTGGCAAATGGCGGGCTGCCGGGCTCGAGAAGATGACGCACCGTGGCCAGCTCGATCAGCACCAGGCCATCGACCGCAATGCTGAAGAAGAGATGAAGAGGGATCGCCGCCCATTTGTTGTTGTTGCGAATGCGAAAGGTAAGCGCAAGCCAGACGGCAAGCGGTGAGATGGCGGCGCGCGTGTACCAGATCTCCATCGACCAGCGGAGATGATCGAAGAAACGGAAGTGACTCTCCATCGGCTTCAGGCTGGCGGTCGAGAGATCCTTGACTGGAATCCTGGGACGCGTCACCGGAGCGTGCGAGACATACATGATCTCGCGTATGTAGGACTGCCCCGCCTGCAGAACCGCGATGAAGGTCCAGATCAGAACGAAGATGATCCAGAGATTGACGCTCCGGAAGATTCGGGAGCGGTCGCGGGTTTGCGGGTTCTGCAGGGCGAGCGTTGCCATAGGGGCTCAGGCAGTTATGGAGTTACACGGGAGTCCGTGTCAATACGGTATTCGTCTCCCGGTGAGAGTGGACCTGCGGCCTGTTCGATAACGCTGCGTAGCGAACGAAGAGAACCAGAATTTGTCGAAGTATTAAAGCATTATCTCCGATTGTTCTGTACAGGAAAATGGGCCGACCCCGTTAGAAATGGGGTCGTTTGAAGAGTACGGGCTTTAGCCCACTGAGGAGAATGTTCCAGGTCGGACTGCCCCACAACCGCCCCGTTCCTGTATCCACTCTGCACTAGGAAGATTGCAGAAATCTGCCGGCAATACGAATCGTCTCGCTCGTTTGACGATTCGTCCCAAGGCCGATACCGAGGCATACAGGCGTGCGTATATTGATCGAAATCAACAATAAATACTTCTTCCTATGAAGACAGACGTGGGCCTTTGTGGGTTATAGGGATGCGCGAGTAGCGCTGGAGATTGAGGAGCAAGGCTTGCTCGTCCTGCGCCTCCTTCGCAGGAGAGAACGATGTCGATTCACTGACTCTGATAGGGGGCTTTCTATGCGATGTATGCGAATGTTGCTGGCAGCGATCGTAGTGCTGCTTTGTCTGAGTGGTGCCGGTTGGGCGCAAGGTCCGAATGCAACTGTCACCGGCGTGGTGACGGATTCCTCCGGTGCTATTGTGCCGGGCGCTCACATAACGATCACGAACGTAGCGACGAACGTCTCTTCCCAGGGCGCGACGAACAATAGCGGCGAGTACACGATTCCGCTGCTGCCGCCCGGACAGTACAAGATTCTCGTCAGTGCTGCTGGCTTCAAGGAGATCGTGCAGACGGGCGTTACTCTGCAGGTCGCGCAGACGGCCCGCCTCGACTTCAAGGCGGAGCTAGGCGAGGTAACGCAGACCGTGCAGGTAACGGGCGAGCCACCGCTGACGCAAACGGAAGACGCCTCCGAGGGCTCGGTCATCGAGAACAAGCAGGTGCAGGAGCTGCCGCTGAACGGCCGCCAGTACTACTCGCTGGCCTATCTGACACCGGGCACCTACAAGCCGACGCAGAACTCGGGCACGGGCTATCGCGGCGGCTTCAACGTCGCCGGTTCGAGCGACACCTCGAACAACTACACGCTCGACGGTTTCGATAACAACGACCTCTCGATCAACACGCCGACCTATCTTCCTTCGGTCGATCAGATCCAGGAGTTCAAGCTGCTGACCGGCGTGTACAGCGCGCAGTACGGACGCAACTCGGGCGGCCAGCTCCTGGTGACGACGAAGTCCGGGACGAATGGATTCCATGGAACGCTGTTCGAGTATCTTCGCAACCAGATCTTCGACGCGGAGAACTACTTCACGCCTGAGGGCAAGAAGCCGAGCTTCAAACGCAACCAGTTTGGCGGCACGCTCGGTGGTCCCATCGTTAAGGACAAGACCTTCTTCTTCTTCAGCTATGAGGGTCTGCGTCTGCGACAGGAGTTCATCGCGCTGGCCACCGTGCCCACGGTCAAGATGCGGCAGGGCGACTTTAGCGAGCTTCTGGCCGTGCGCAGCAAGGCCAATCCGAATGGTATCCAGCTCAAGAACCCGCTGACGGGAGCCATTATTCCGAACAACAACATCGCGGGCATGGAGAACGCGGTGGGCGCGGCGCTGCAGGCGTACTACCCCACGCCGACCGTCGCCACGCCGGCTGGTTCGCTGCCGAGCAACAACTTCAACTTCGATGAGAACCGCACAGAGACGATGAACGAGTACGGCATCCGTGTGGACCATACCTTCGGCCCGTCGGACTCGGTCTACGCGGTCTTCAACCGCTACAGCGATCCTTCGTTTGAGCCCTCCAATAGTACCTGCGGCAGCCGCGTCCTTCCGGGCTTCGGCTGCAACGTCGGCGTGACGGGCTACGTTGCGGGCTTCAGCTACACGCACACGTTCGGCCCCTCGGTGATCAACGTTGTGCGCGGCAACTGGAACCAGTACGCACAGCCCCGTACACAGCAGGACCCGACGAACAACTTCGATGAGCGCTTCAATTTTCCGCTGGCCCAGACGGACCTGCCGAACATTGGCGGCGTTCCGCAGACCTCGGTAACGGGCTTCTCGACGCTGGGTGACGGTGGCAGCCTTCCCCAGAGCCGCACCGACCTCACGTACTACGCGACGGACAACCTGACCATCCTGCGTGGACCGCACACCATCAACGTAGGCGGCAGCTACCTGCGCTTCATGGTGTCGGACTACTTCGTCTCGAACGGCCGCGGCAGCTTCAACTTCACCGGCTCGAGCACGGCCCCGACCAGTGGCTACACGGGTGCCGATCTTCTGCTGGGCGTGCCGACCTCGACCTCCATCACACCAGAGGCGCCGAAGTTCTATCCCCGTGAAAATATAGTGAGCGTGTACGCGCAGGATGACTGGAAGATCACGCCGCGCTTCACGGCGAACATCGGCGTTCGCTACGAGTACAACGGAGTGCTCTCGGAGAAGTACCATAACATCGCCACCTTCGATCCGGCGAGCAGCGCCGTGCTCAAGGTCGGCCAGGGTGGACTCGATAAGATCTACAACACGCAGCATCTGAACTTCGCGCCGCGCGTTGGTTTCTCGTGGCAGCCGTTCAATAACAAAAACACGGTCGTCCGCGCGGGCGCTGGATTCTTCTTCGACAACGCGGATAAGGGCAACAGCGTGTTGAGCATCTTCAACAACTTTCCGATGCGCAATCCGGAAACCTTCAACGCCAGCATTGCGACGCCGATCTCGCTGACGAATCCGTTCCCGACGGCGCTGGCAGCAGGCTCATCGACCCCCGCAGGCGTCGTCCGCGACTTCAAGACGGCGAATCTGCAGGAGTACAGCATCGGCGTTCAACGCCAGTTGAGCGAGACGATGCTGCTGGATGTAGCCTACTTCGGCGCGCAGGGCATTCACCTGCCGTCGGTGTACAACATCAACCAGCCGGCTCCGGCACCGAGCCCCATCTCAACGGCGCAGATCAATGCACGGCGTCCGTTCCAGGGATATAGCAACATCAGCTACACGCACACCAACGGCGTGTCGAGCTACAACTCGCTGCAGGTGAAGCTGGAGAAGCGCGCCAGCCATGGCCTGCTGTTTATCGGCGCCTACACCTATGGCCACTCGCTCGATACGGTATCGGGCTCGGTGCAGAACATGTACAACGTCGCCTCGAACCTCGGCAACTCGAGCTTCGATGTGCGGCACAACTTCACCTTCAGCCCGGTGTACGAGCTGCCCTTCGGCAAGGACAAGCCGTGGCTCCAGAACGGCATCCCGGCGGTCCTGGCAGGCGGCTGGCAGGTAACGGGTATCGTTGCGCTGCAGAGCGGCAATCCTGTCACGGCCATTTATACGACGAACATCAGCAATACGCTGAACAACGAGGATCGTCCGAACGTGATCGACAACCCGAACGCGGGTCCCAAGACGATTCACGAGTGGTTCAACACCGCTGCGTTCGTCAGCCCGGCCTCCGGCACCTTCGGCAACGAGTCCACGGGCGCTATCTACGGCCCCGGCTCGGTGAACGTGGACTTCGCGGCGGCCAAGAAGTTCCCCGTGATTCCGGAGCGGGTAAACGCGGAGTTCCGTGGCGAGCTGTTCAACGCCTTCAACCATCCGAACTTCCTGAATCCGTCGCTCGATCCGGGATCGGCGTCATTCGGAACGATTACCGGCGCAAATTCTCCTCGAAATATCGAGTTTGCGCTTAGGCTGATGTTCTAACCCTTTTGTCGTCCTGCTGCGAAAGCCCCGGCCTTCGCAGCAGGACACGCTGTTGAGCTGCTGCGCTGGTTGCTTCAGCGCGAACCATGACTCGTTACCGATGTTGCGTTGAAGGATGGGGGACATATGAAGAGACGAATTGCAGGGTCCGGTCAGATCGCTCGCGCTCTGGCTGCGATCGCACTCTGTGCATGTTCGGTGCTTGCGAACGCGCAGGCGACGGCTGCGGCTGTGACCACCAAGTATCCGGTGCTCTCGAAGATCACCACGCCGAAGGAGGCGCTGGGGTTCAACCTGGGCGATGACTACCACATGGCGAGCTATACCCAGCTCGAGGCGTACTGGAAGAAGCTGGCCACCGAATCGGATCGCATGAAGCTGGTGGACATGGGACCGACGGCGGAGGGACGCCATCAGTACATGGCGATCATCACCTCGCCCGAGAACATGAAGAAGCTCGATCACTACAAGGAGATCGCCCGCAAGTTGGCTCTGGCAAAGGGCCTGACCGACGACGAAGCGCATGACCTGGCTCGTGAGGGCAAGGCCGTGGTGTGGCTCGACGGCGGCCTGCACGCGACCGAGACAGTCGGCTCGCAGCAGATCATGGAGCAGGTCTACCAGATGACGAGCGCGACCGATCCGGAGATGATGCGCATCCTGAGCGACGACATCACGCTCTGCGTGCTGGCGAATCCCGATGGACAGGAGCTCGTCTCGAACTGGTACATGCGGAACCCGGATGAGAGCAAGCGCAGCATGGATGGGCTGCCGAGCCTCTTCCAGCACTACATCGGCCACGATAACAACCGCGACTTCTACATGGATAACCAGAAGGAGACGACCAATATGGCCAACGTCCTCTTCCTTCAGTGGTATCCGCAGATCATGTACAACCATCACCAGACGGGCCCAGAGGGCGGCGTGATCTTCATGCCTCCGTTCCGCGATCCGTTCAACTACAACTTCAGCTCGCTGATCCCGGTCGATCTGGAAGCGGTGGGCGCTGCGCTGCACGGACGCCTCGTAGCCCACGGCCTCGGCGGCTCCGAGATGCGCAGCGGCGCGGACTACTCGACGTGGTGGAACGGCGGTCTTCGCACCATCATGTATTTCCACAACTCCATCGGCATTCTGACCGAGATCGTCGGCGGTCCGACGCCGATGAAGATTCCGCTGGTGCCGGAGAAGCAGCTTCCTTCCGGCGACTGGCCGCTGCCGATCGCTCCGCAGGAGTGGCACTATCGCCAGTCGATCGAGTATGAGATGTCGAACAACCGCGCCATCCTCGACTATGCCTCGCGCCAGCGCGAGACGCTGCTCTACAACATCTACAAGATGGGCAGGGAGTCGATCGACAAGGGTAGTCACGACAATTGGACCATTACGCCGAAGCGCATCGAGGCTTTGAACGAGGCGGCGGCGAAGGCCGATCCGCACGCGGCGCGTCCCGGCACCGTGGCGGCGGGCGAGGCGGTCAGCGCGCGTGCAAGCCGCACGGTTCCCACCGAGCTGTATGACAAAGTACTGCACGATCCGGCGCACCGCGATGCGCGCGGATACATCATCCCCTCCGATCAGGCCGACTTCCCGACCGCGGTGAAGTTCATCAACACGCTCGAGAAGAACGGCGTCACGGTGCTGAAGGCGTCGTCGAGCTTCCAGGTTGCGGGCAAGAGCTACCCTGCCGGTTCATATATCGTGAAGACCGATCAGGCGTATCGTCCGCACGTTCTGGATATGTTCGAGCCGCAGGATCACCCGAACGACTTTGCGTATCCGGGCGGCCCACCGAAGCGTCCCTATGACATGACCGGCTACACGCTGGCCTTCCAGATGGGCGTGAAGTTCGACCGCGTGCTTGATGGATTCGGCGGTCCGTTCGTCGAGTCTCCCGGTCTACAGACTCCTCCTGCGGGCAAGGTAACGGGCGCTGCGAACGCGGCCGGCTGGCTGGTGAGCCACCGCATCAACGACTCCTTCACGCTCATCAATCGGCTGATGAAGGCCAACTGCGATGTCTACTGGCTGGACAAGGATGTGACGGAGCAGGGTCAGGATCTCGGCACGGGAACGATCTGGATACCCTCGTCGCCCGCGGCGCAGAAGATCCTCGACGCGAGCACGAAGGAGCTTGGTCTGAACGCGTACGGCGTGACCAGCGCTCCCAGCGGCAAGGCGATGAAGCTGAAGCCGATCCGCATCGGTCTGTATGACCAGTACGGCGGGCTGATGCCTTCGGGCCAGATCCGCTGGCTGCTCGAGCAGTTCGAGTTCCCGTTCGAGGTGGTCTATCCGCAGGCGCTCGACTCGGGCAACCTGAAGGGCCGCTTCGACGTACTGGTCTTCACCGATGGTGCTGCCCGCTTTGGCGCGAACAACGGCCGCGGCGGCGGTGGCGGTCTGCGTCAGCCTGCTCCGGAGACGATCCCGGAGAAGTACCGGAGCTGGCTCGGCTCGATCACGGAGGACAAGACGATTCCGCAGATCAAGCAGTTCGTTGCGGCAGGCGGAAGCGTTGTGACCATCGGCAGCTCGACGAGCATGGCGCAGATGCTGGGCGTTCCGGTGTCGAGCTACCTCACGGCGGTCGGCAAGGATGAGAAGCCGCATCCACTGGGCGCAGAGCAGTTCTACATCCCCGGCTCGCTGCTAAAGACGCACATCGATAATACCGATCCGCTTGCCTATGGCATGCCGGAGATGGCCGATGTGCTTTACGACAACAGCCCGGTCTTCAAGCTGTCTCCCGATGCCGAGTCGCAGCATGTTCACTCCGTGGCCTGGTACAAGGGGCCGGAGATACTGCACAGCGGTTGGGCGTGGGGCGAAACCTATCTGGATGGAGGAACGGCGATCGTGGATTCGACGGTCGGTAATGGCCGCGTGATGCTGCTCGGGCCGGAGGTTGCCTTCCGCGCCCAGCCGCACGGCACCTTCAAGTTCCTCTTCAACGGCGTCTACCTGGGCGGAGCAACGCCCAGCGACCTGAAGTAGGGTCCAACGACGTTCCCGGCGGATGCGCGAAGACATCCGCCGGGAATTTTCCAGCAACGTGGTTATTCGGGAGGCGGGATCTCAGGAGCAGGTCTGAGATTCCGCCATTTTTTCTTAACGCAGCACGAAGGCGTAGAGCGTGTCGCCCGACGCGGCGACGAGATATTGCAGACCATCCAGCTCGAAGGTGATCGGTCCGTTACTGACCGTGCCGTTCAGGCCCGCATGCCAGAGCACATCGCCTGTAGCTGCATTGAAGGCCACGAGGTTCGATGCGGTGTCGCCAGTAAAGACGAGATTGCCCGCGGTCGAGAGCACGCCGGAGCGTCCGCCGGGGCTGGCCCACTCGTGGTTCCAGCGAACCTTGCCAGTCTTGTAATCGAGCGCGCGTAGCGAGGCGCGGGACCATCCGCCGCGGTCGTTGCCAGCCCAGCCCTCGGGCTTCTTGTTGTTGTCGTAGATGTAGTAAACGCTATAGGCATCATAGGCCGGGACATAGACGAGCCCGGTAGACGGGCTGAAACTCGGCGGATACCAGTTCGCTGCACCAGCCTGGTTCGGCGCAACCAGCGCGCCGTTCGGATGCGCCATCTTCTCGGGGTTAGGAATGGGTGAGCCGTTGGCGTCGAGGCCCAGCGTCCAGTTTTGCTTCGCAAAGGGCGTGCTCAATAGGGCTTTGCCGTTGGTGCGGTCAAGCAGGAAATACCATCCGTTGCGGCTGGCCTGCGCCAGCAGCTTGCGCGGCTTACCGTCTACTATGCCTTCGATCAGTACTGGTGTCTGCACGGCATCCCAGTCGTGCGTGTCATGCGGATTCGGCTGGAAGTACCAGACGAGCTTGCCGGTATCGGGATTGAGCGCGCAGATGGTGGAGGTATAAAGGTTCGCGCCGGGCCGTGCAAGTCCGTTGATGACCGGCTGCGCGTTGCCGGTGCCGAAGTAGTAGAGGTTCAGTTCAGGATCGTAGGTGCCCGCGACCCACGTCATGCCGCCGCCGTGCAGCATGGCCTCGTCGTTGGGCCACGTCTTTGCCTCGGGCGTGCCGGGTTCAGGATGCGTGTACCAGCGCCATTGCAGTGCGCCCGTTTCGGGATCGTGCGCCTCAATGTAGCCGGGGATGTCGAAGTCATCGCCGCTGAGGCCGACCATCACATGATTCTTCACGATGACCGGCGCGACGCTGCCGAAGTAGAACTGGTCTGGGTTGCCGATGGAGACGTGCCACCTCTCCTTGCCCGTGGCGATGTCGATGGCGACGAGGTTGCAGTCCTCCGTCTCGAAGTAGAGCGTGTTGCGCAGCACAGCCGCGCCGCGGTTGCCGATCGTCTCGCCGCCCTTGCTGGCCCAGTCGAATTGCCACAGCTTCCTGCCGGTGCGCGCATCGACGGCCCACACATGGCTCGGCACGGTGAAGTAGAGGATGCCATCAATCTCGAGCGGCGTGGACGAGATGCGCCTGCCGCCGCCCGTGGTGGTGTCGATGCGGAAGCTCCACGCCGGGGAGAGTTGCTTCACCGTTTCCGTATTGAGCTTCGTCAGCGGGCTGTAGCGGCGGCCGGTGTAGTCGCCGTTGTAGGTGGGCCAGCTCGCGGTCAGATGCGCGAGATCGGCCGTCGTCTGCGCGTGCAGCGCAGCGGCAGAGAGCAGGAGCGATGCGATAAGTAGCTTCTTCATGGCAGCGTCGACAGGTAGGTGGTCAGGTTGTGAATGTCGGCGTCGGTGTACTTGTCCAGCAGGGCTGCGTGTGCGGCGAAGGGATCGTCGGTCGTCACCGTGACGCCCGCAACGCGATTGAAGGAGCGATACTTGCCGGTAACCTCGTGGAGCGCCACAGTAAAGTCATCCATGTTGACAAGATCGCCCGTGTAGCTGCTGCCGGAGGGCAGCTTCACCGTGACTTGTACCTTGCTCTTTACGCCAAGGCCGGAGTTAGGGAAGAGAAATTTCTGTTGCAGTGCTGCGGGCGCGTACCGCTTATTGACTCCAGCGAGATCGCCGGTGACGGAGTGGCACTTGCCGCATCCGCCGGCACCGTTGAAGTAGGCCTCGCCAGCCTTTGCGTCGCCGTCCAGCAGATGCGTAGGCTGCGCGTTATAGCCGCTGCGGAGGATGCCGTTGATGGAAGCGGTAAGGAACTGCGAAACGTCGGCAAGCTCGCTATCGGTGAAGGAAAAGTTGTGGTCAGGTCCTTTCGAGAGGATAGGCTCAAGCTCCTTGCCGTGGAGCATCTGGCGGCGGTCGTGCAGCACGGCCAGCGAGCGCAGCAGGTCGGGCGCGGTCCCAGCGCCGCGGGCATCCTCACCGTGGCAGCGGGCGCAGTTGGCGGCGTAGAGCTTCGAGCCATCAGAGGCAGAGGCTGCATCGACAGGCGACTTGGGAAACTGAGCGTGTAGGGGGGCTCCCAGGCATAGCAGGGATGCCGCATACGCAATGTGCAAGAGCCGCTTCTTCACTTGATTCACTTCTACGCCTTATTGGCGTGCATCCATGGTGTGAAGCTCGTAATTCTTTACCTTTATACTTTATTCGCCATACAGGAGATCCCATGAATCGCCGTGAATTTCATAAGCTGTCGATGGCTGCCTCGCTTGCCGCCCTGCTACCCGAGGGGCGTGCGTTCGCCGCCTCCGATAACGGTGGTCACAAGTTCTCGATCATGTTGTGGACGCTTCCCAAGGGATTGAGCTTCGAGCAGCAGCTGGAGATCGCATCCGCAGCCGGGTTCGATGGCGTCGAAGTAGGCAATGAGTACGAGCGATGGACGCCGGAGGAGTGGACGCGAAACCTTGCGAAGAAGCAGGCGCTCGGCATCGCCGTCGACAGTGCCGTGCCTGGACGCAACTCGCTGGCCGATCACTCGAAGCGTACCGCGCTGCACGACGATCTGCTGAAGGCCATCCCCGGAGCGAAGGAGCTTGGCTGTAAGCAGTTCATTTATACCGCGTACAAGCGCGTGCCGGGGCAGAGTCCGGAGGAGCAGCGCGCCGCCATTGTCGACTCGCTGAAGTATGCGGCGGACCTGCTTGAGAAGGAAGAGATCGAGATCGTGCTGGAGCCGATCGACCTGCTCGAGCACAAGGAGGAGGCTGTGACCAGCGTGGCTGAGGCCTTCGAGATTACGCGAGCCGTCGCAAGCCCGCGGATCAAGGTGCTCTACGACTTCTACCACGAGCAACGGCAGGCCGGAAACCTGATCGAGAAGCTCGAGAAGAACATCGATCAGGTCGGACTTGTTCACATTGCGGATGTGCCAGGACGTCACCAGCCGGGTACGGGCGAGGTCAACTACGGCAACATCTATCGCAAACTGGCGGCGCTCCGCTACGACCGCTACATCTGCATGGAGTTCATGTCGACGGGCGACCCCACAGCTACGCTGAAGTCCGCCCGGCTCGAGGCAATTGCCGCCTTGAAGTCCGCCTAGCTGGAATCTTCCTAGAAATGGAAGACATACGCATAGAGCATCGCCAGGATGCCGACGAGGCAGGCCAGCAATGTACTGTGTTTCAGCGTAAAGCGGAAAAGCTTCGACTGGTCCTCCGTGCTCATGCCCGTAGCGGCAGCGGCGATGGAGATGGTTTGCAGGCTGATCATCTTGCCCATGACGCCGCCGACGGAGTTCGTCGCCGCCATCAACTCGGGGCTGAGCCCCAGCCGGTTGGCCGTAACCACCTGCAGGTTGCCGAAGAGCGCATTGGCTGAGGTATCTGAGCCGGTAAGGAAGACGCCGATCCACCCGAGGATGGCGCTGAAGAAGGGGAAGAGCGTGCCTGTCTCTGCAAAGGCGATGCCGTAGGTCGAGGTGGCTCCACAGTAGTTGAGCAGGAAGGCCATGGCAAGCACCGTAGCGACGGTGAGGATGGGCAGAAAGAGTTGACGGCCCGTGTCCACGATCATGCGGAGGAAGCGCACGAAGCTGACGCGGAGGACGATGGCGGAGAGAATCGTTGCCACCATGCACGAGGTGCCCGAGGCCGAAAACCAGGCGATGCTGTAGATCGCGTGGTAGGGCGAGGGTGCCTTCGTGACGGGCGGCATGCGCAGGATGAGATCGTGCAGCGCGGGCCACTCCAGCGAGGTTGTGAACTGATCCAGCACGGCCTGGAAGGGCTTATATCCCCAGAGAAGAACGCAGATGACGAGAAGAACATACGGCGACCACGCATAGGCGATCTGGCCCGGTGTATAGGGCGAAGGATGACGCTCTACAGCGGCCTCGGTCGCGGTGTTGCGATAGGCATCGTTTTTGCTGGGCTTCCATACGCGGCTGACGACGATCAGCGTGGCCATGGCGACGAGCGAAGCCCCGATATCCGTAAGCTGCGGCCCGATGAAGTTGGAGATGAAGAACTGCGTGCCGGCAAAGGAGATGCCGGCCGCAAGGGCCGGAACGAGGCTTCCGCGCAGCGCCACGGGCCCGCCGACGGCGAGCACGAGATACATGGGAATGATGAGCGAGATCGGCGCGCAGAGACGGCCGACGAAGGCAGAGAGTTTATCGAGAGGAAGATTGGTGATTCCAGCCAGCGTGATGACCGGGATGCCGATGGAGCCGAAGGCGACCGGAGCGGTATTCGCCAGAAGGCAGATAGCCGCCGCGCGGAAGGGCGAGAAGCCCAGGCCGGCGAGCATGGATGCGGCGATGGCGACAGGAGTGCCAAAGCCCGCGGCTCCCTCGACGAAGGCACCGAAGCCGAAGGCGATCAGCAGGGCCTGCAGCCGTTGGTCCTCGGTGAGCCGGCCTACGGAGTCCTTGATGATCTCGAACTTGCCCGTTTCCTGCGTGATGCGGAAGAGCGCGATGGCCCAGAAGACGATCCACGAGATGGGAAACAGGCCGAAGGCCGCGCCGTTGGCCGCGGAGGAGATGGCGAGCTTGACCGGCATGCCGTAGCCGCCGATGGCGAGCACAAAGGTGATGGCGAGGCCGGCCAGTCCGGCGAGCCACGCCGGCTTGCGGAGAACACCGAGTAGGACAAGCAACGCGATGATCGGAACAGCTGCAATCAGTGCAGACAGCCCAAGATTAAGACCGAAGAGTTGGTAGCTCTGACTCCACATGAGGCGGCGATACTCCCGTAGACGCAAGTAGTCAATACGGTCGGATTCGGCTTGCAAATGTTCGTGCGAACAGGTTGCAGAAGCAGAAGCCGATCACGAAAGACGATCGGTTGTTGACATGAGGACAACAATACACCTACTCTCGGTGCCAAGGGAACAACAAATTGGTCTGACAATCAGAACAATCGCTGCACAGTCGAGACTCGACTCCAGCCAGCGATCCGAAGGGAGAAGAGTATGAGTGAGTTTCCAGAGGGCGTGACATTCAGTGCGCCGGTTTCCGAGCGATTTCGTGAGATTCTGACGCCGGAGGCCGTGGCCTTCGCGGTGTCGCTGCAGCGGCAGTTCAACGGCCGCCGCAAGGAGCTGCTGGCAAAGCGTGTGGAGCGGCAGGAGCGGCTGGATGCGGGCGAGAAGCCGGACTTTCTGCCCGAGACGAAGGCGATCCGCGAGGGCGACTGGACCGTGGCTCCGCTGCCCGCGGACCTGGCAGACCGTCGCGTGGAGATCACCGGGCCGGTGGAGCGCAAGATGGTCATCAACGCGCTGAACTCGGGCGCGAAGGTCTTCATGGCCGACTTCGAGGACTCGACCACGCCTACGTGGAACAACGTGGTCGAGGGCCAGCTTAACCTGCGCGACGCGATCCGCCGCACCATCACCTTCGACGATCCCACGACGGGCAAGCACTATAAGCTGATCGATCAGCCCGCGGTGCTCTTCGTCCGGGCGCGCGGCTGGCATCTCGAGGAGCGGCACATCACCGTCGACGGCGAGCCGATGAGCGGCTCTATCTTCGACTTCGCCCTGTACTTCTTCCATAACGCGAAGGAGCTGCTGGCGCGCGGATCGGGCCCGTACTTCTACCTGCCCAAGATGGAGTCGCATCTCGAGGCGCGGCTCTGGAATGACATCTTCGTCAAGGCAGAGGCGGACCTCGGCGTACCGGCAGGCTCGGTCAAAGGAACGGTGCTGATCGAGACGATTCTCGCGGCCTTCGAGATGGACGAGATCCTCTACGAGCTGCGCGATCACTCGGCCGGTCTGAACTGCGGCCGCTGGGACTACATCTTCTCGTATATCAAGAAGTTTGCGGGCGACAAGAGCCTCCTGCTGCCCGACCGCTCGCAGGTGACGATGACCACGCACTTCATGCGCAGCTACTCCCTGCTCTGCATCAAGACCTGCCACAAGCGCAAGGTCTGGGCGATGGGCGGCATGAGCGCGCTGATTCCAATCAAGTCCGACCCAGAGGCCAACGAGCGCGCCATTGCGGGCGTTAAGGCTGACAAGGAGCGCGAGGCGAGCGATGGGCACGACGGTACGTGGGTCGCGCATCCCGGCCTGGTGCCTGTGGCTCTCGAGGTCTTCAACCGCATCATGCCGCAGCCGAACCAGATCGACAAGCAGCTCCCCGACTACAATCCGGTCGCTGCAGACCTGTTGCAGGTGCCCACCGGCACCATCACGGAAGCAGGTCTGCGGCAGAACATCGCCGTGGGTCTAGGCTACGTGGAGGCATGGCTGCGCGGCATCGGCTGCGTGCCGCTCTTCAACCTGATGGAGGACGCTGCAACTGCCGAGATCAGCCGGGCTCAGCTCTGGCAGTGGGTGCATCATGGCGCTGTGCTTGAGGATGGGCGCAAGGTGACGGCTGCTCTGTGCGATGAGTACATCGCCAAGGAGCTGGCGGACGCAAAGGAGAAGGTGGACGCCAAGCGCTACAGTGCCTATGAGCGTGCCGCTGTACTGATGCGCGAGCTGATCGACGGTGACAAGTTCCAGGACTTCCTCACCGTGCCTGCCTATGATCGCGTGCTGCAGACGGAGTCGACGCTGTAACGAAGGGAACAACCGTAGATGAGTGCTTCATCCACCGTATCAACGCCTGTCTCGTTGCCCGCAGAGGCCCTGCGGGCGTTCGAGGCGGTGCTGGGCCGCGATGGCCTGATCGTAGAGGACAGCCAGCTTCGCACGTATGAGTGTGACGGCCTGCCTGCAATCCGCGAGGTTCCGTCGGCAGTGCTGCTGCCGACGGACACCGCACAGGCGCAGGCTATTGTGCGCATCTGCGCGAAGCACAACATCCCCTTCGTGCCGCGCGGCGCGGGCACCGGCCTCTCCGGCGGAGCCATGCCGATGTCCGGCGGCGTGGTGATCACCTCCACGCGCATGAACCGCATCGTGTCGGTGGACTTCGAGAACCAGCGCATGGTGGCGCAGCCCGGCGTCATCAACAATCACCTGACGGATCGCGTCTCTCCGAAGGGTTACTTCTATGCGCCCGATCCTTCGTCGCAGAGCGTCTGCACCATTGGCGGCAACGTCGCCGAGAACGCAGGCGGCGCGCACTGCCTGAAGTACGGCTTCACCACGACGCACGTGCTCGGGCTGGAGGTCGTTCTTTCGACCGGCGAGCTGGTGCATCTGGGCGCGTCTTGTCTCGATGCTCCGGGCTATGACCTTACAGGCGTCTTCGTCGGTTCGGAGGGGACGCTCGGCGTCGTGACCGAGGTGACGCTGCGAATCGTGAAGCGGCCGGAGACGGTGCAGGTGCTGCTCGCGGCTTTCGATACCATTGCAGGCGCGGCGCAGACAGTCTCCGATATCATCGCCGCGGCCATTCTTCCGGCGGCCATGGAGATCATGGATCGCCTTTCGGTCGTCTCGGCCGAGGCCGCCGTGCACCCGAACTATCCGCAGTGCGAGGCATTGCTCCTCATCGAGTTGGATGGACCTGCGGAAGAGGTGCATCTGCAGATGGAGCAGGTGCGTGAGTGCTGCCGCAGGAATGGCTCGTGGGAGGACCGCCTCGCGCAGACGGCGAAGGAGCGCATGCTGGTGTGGAAGGGCCGTAAGGCCGCGTTCGCCGCAGCCGGTCGGCTGGCGCCAAACTACATCGTGCAGGACGGCGTGATTCCGCGCACTAAGCTGCCGCAGGTGCTGGAGTCGATTCGCCGTATGTCCGACGCAGCCAACCTGCGCGTGACAAACGTCTTTCATGCGGGTGACGGAAACCTGCATCCCATCGTGCTGTACGACGCATCACATCCGGGCGAGGAGGAGCGTGCAACAGACCTCTCGCTGCGCATCCTCGAGTTGTGCGTCGATCTCGGCGGCTCCATCACCGGAGAGCATGGCGTAGGCCGTGAGAAGCAGTGCTCCATGGGCTACATGTACGCCGAGCCGGACCTTGCCACGATGGAACGCGTGCGCACCGCCTTCGATCCGCAGAATCTTTCTAATCCCGACAAGCTGTTTCCGCGGCCGAGGCTATGCGGCGAAAAGACCGGATCGTACACGCCGCATCCGCTCGAGATAGCCGGAGTCGCCGAGTTCTTTTAGCACCCAGACCGACAGGACCCTTCATGCCTTCTACCACTGCAATCGATCCAGAGGCTCTTCGCGCACACGCCGCAAGCGTGTGCGGCGCGGAGTTCGTAGGGCCGGACAACACAGCCGCTCCAGCGGACACGCAACAGGCCGCGGAGCTGCTGCACTATGCCGACAGCAACGACATCAGCATCTGTCCTGCGGGCGCAGGCACCAAGATGGAATGGCTCGGTGGCGCTCCGGCGGCGATGTCTCTGAGCACACGCCGTATGAATGCCGTGCTCGAGCATACGTGGCAGGACATGACCTGCACGGTGCAGGCTGGTTGCACATGGTCCGCGTTGCAAGCGCGCCTCGGAGAGCAGGGCCAGTTCGTCGCGCTGGACCCGCTGTGGGCCGATCATGCCACTGTGGGCGGAGTAGTAGCGTCCAACGACTCCGGCGCTCTGCGCCTGCGTTACGGCGCTCTGCGCGATCTGGTAATTGGCATGACGCTTGTTCTTGCCGATGGCACCATAGCGCGCAGCGGCGGCAAGGTAGTGAAGAACGTGGCAGGCTACGATCTGCCGAAGTTGTTGTGCGGCTCCTTCGGCACGCTGGCCTTCATTGCGGACGTGACCTTCCGTCTGCACTCGAAGCCGCTGCACATCACGACGCTGTCGATGAGTGCCTCGCATGCGGAGCCGCTGGGCAAGCTGCTGTTGCAGGTTCTCGACCGGCACTTCAGCACAGTCTCCATGCAGCTTCGGGGCGGGCCGCAGGGTTTTGCGCTCGATCTGCGTTTGAATGCGATGCCCTCGGTCGCAGCGCAGCAGGAGGAGATGTTGCGCGGGCTCGGCGCCTCGATGCAGCCTGCCGAAGAGAGCGTCTGGGCTGCGCGTGAGGCGCTGTTTACAGACCGCGACGGCTGGCTGATCGTCAAGGCAACGATGCTGCCGACAGGCATCGCCGCAGCCGTGCAGGAGATCGCAGATGCCGGCGGCAAGGTGGTCGCGCAGGCAACGGGCATCCTGACGGGACGCGTGCCGCGCACGTCCGCGGGCAAGCTTGTGCGTCTGCGCTCGTGGTGCGAGGCGCAGGGCGGCTCGCTGGTGCTGCTGCACGGTGATGTCGTCGATGGGCTCGACCGCTGGGGCACGCTGCCGGATAGCTGGCCGCTGATGCGCGAGGTCAAGCGGAAGTTCGATCCGCGCATCACACTCAATCCTGGCCGTTTTCTGGGAGGTATTTGATGGAGGTGCTGACGACAATCGAGACGCCAGTCAAGTCGAACTTTGACGCGCATAACCCGCCTGAGCGCGAGTTAATCTCCGACTGCGTGCACTGTGGCTTCTGCCTGCCTGCCTGTCCCACGCATGTGCTGTGGGGCAAGGAGATGGACTCGCCGCGCGGCCGCATCTACATGATGAAGAAGGCGAGTGAGGGCCTCGTGCCGCTCGACGCCACCTTCCAGACGCACATGGACAACTGCCTCGGCTGCATGGCCTGCATGACGGCCTGCCCCTCCGGCGTGCAGTACAGCAAGCTCATCGAGGACACGCGGGCGCAGGTGGAGCGCAACATCCCGCGTTCGCTCGACGACAGCCTCTTCCGCAAGATGCTGTTCGCCACGTTCCCGTATGCGTCGCGCCTGCGCATGATCGCCCTGCCCATGCGGCTGTATCAGAAGATCGGGCTGCAAAAGATGGTGCGCTCCTCCGGCATGCTGAATGCTCTGCCCAAGCGCCTGCGCTCGATGGAGGCGCTGCTGCCTGCGGTCCCGAAGCGTATCTTCCGCAAGCTGCCGGAGAAGGTCACTCCCGCTGCGCCGCGTCTGCGCGTGGGTATGCTTGCCGGATGCGTGCAGCAGGTCTTCTTCCAGCATGTGAACGAGGCGACGGCGCGCGTGCTCGCGGCTGAAGGCTGCGAGGTCGTGATCCCGCAGCAGCAATCCTGCTGCGGCGCTTTGATGGTGCACTCCGGGCTTGAGCAGGACGCCATGGCCATGGCGCGCTCGCTGATCGAGAGCTTCGAGAAGGCGAAGGTCGACTGCGTGGTCATCAACGCGGCTGGCTGCGGCTCCACGATGAAGGAGTATGGCCACCTGTTCCGCACCGATCCCGTATGGGCCGAGCGTGCAGCCGCCTTCAGCGCCAAGTGCAAGGACATCTCCGAGATCCTCGCCGAGTTGCCGCCGATAGCTCCGCGCAGCGAGATCAAGTTGCGCGTCGCCTACCACGATGCCTGCCACCTGCGGCATGCGCAAAGCATCTTCGAGGAGCCGCGTGCCCTGCTCTCGGCGGTGCCCTCGCTGGATGTCGTCGATGTGGAAGAAGCAACGCTCTGCTGCGGCTCGGCGGGCGTTTATAACCTGCTGCATCCCGACCCGGCCAACGAACTGGGCGACCGCAAGGTGGACCGCCTGCTCGCAACGAAGGCCGAAGCCCTTGTCTCTGCCAACCCCGGATGCCTGATACAACTGATGAATGGCCTGCGGCGGCGCGGGCTTGAGGCGATGCCGACCTTCCATATGGTGGAGCTGTTGGATGCCTCCATTCGCGGCCTGTCTGCGGAGGAGCTGATGCGCGAGGTGCAAAGCCGCTTCTGAGGGAGATGGATGAAGGTCAAGAGAGGCCGCGTGACGGAGACGACAGAGGTGCAGATGCAGCCGGTGGCTCGCGTCTCCATCAGCGACGTGATTGTCGATCAGATCATGGGCCTGATCGAGAGCGGCGACCTGAAGCCCGGCCAGCGCCTTCCTCCGGAGCGCGAGCTGTGCGCACGCTTCGGCACGAGCCGCTCGTCGGTGCGCGAAGCACTGCGCTGCCTGGCGATCGTCGGCGTCCTGCATGCGCGTGCGGGCGATGGCACTTCGGTCAGCGCCGATGGCGGCAAGGTGCTGGGCCGTATCATGAAGTGGCGCCTGATCACCGAGCAGCAGGACGTGGAGAACCTGATGGAGGTCCGCGTCGCTCTTGAAGGCCTGGCCGTCGAGAGCCTTGCCGTCAACGCAACGGAGGAGGACATCCACCAGCTTGAGGAGATGCTGGCGAAGATGTCCGCTGCTCTGGCTGCCGAGGACTCGAAGCAGTTCCTCGCGCTGGACCTCGAGTTCCATCTGCTCATTGCAAAGTCCTCCGGCAACGAGCTGGTATTCGACCTGATCTCGATGATCCGCGGACAGCTAGCCAAGGGACTTACTCGCGTGCTGATGCACCCGAGCACGCTGCCGGTCGCGTTGAAGGACCACGGGCGCATCGTCGCAAAGATTCGCCGCCGCGATCCCGACGGCGCGCGTGCCGAAATGTACATGCACCTGCACGGCGGACTCGAGCGTTACCGCAAGACGAACAAGCTGAAGCCCAAGGCCGCCGCGAACGGCCGCGGCAAGGCGCGTCCGGCTCAGGAGTCTGTATAGGCCCGCTTTGACTTGGAGATTTCCGCCCGCTACTGTAGCGGTAGTTGGATGGAGAGGATGAGCGCCGTGGTGACAGCAAACGTGCAGGAGCGGATCTGGAAGGCACTGGACGGGTTTCGGATGGAGGTGCCCTCGTGGGGCTTTGCCAACACGGGGACGCGCTTCGGCAAGTTCGTGCAGCCTGCGGCGGCGACCAGCATCGCGGAGAAGTTTGCCGACGCGAGCGAGGTGCATCGTCTGACCGGCGTAGCGCCCACGGTGGCTTTGCATGTGCTGTGGGATCTTCCCGAGGGCGAGCGCAGCGTCGCTGAGATCCGTGAGCTCGAGAAGCAGCACGGCGTAAAGTCCGGCTCCATCAACCCCAATCTCTTTCAGGATCAGGAGTACAAGTTCGGATCGCTCTGCAACCCCGACCCGGCGGTGCGCGAGCGCGCCACGCAGCACATGCTCGACTCCGTGCGCATAGCGAAGGCGCTTGGCTCACGCGATGTCTCGCTGTGGTTGTCGGACGGCTCGAACTACCCCGGCTCGCAGAGCATCTCGCGGCGCATCGGTTGGCTGGAGGAGGCCTTGGCGAAGACGCACGCAGAGCTAGCGCCGGAGCAGCGTCTGCTGATCGAGTACAAGCCTTTCGAGCCTGCCTTCTATCACACCGATATCGCAGACTGGGGTATGGCTCACGCGCTCGCGCAGGCCACCGGCCCGCAGGCTGTGGTGCTCGTGGATACGGGCCATCACTATCAATCCACCAATATCGAGCAGATCGTCGCATGGCTGCTGAAGTTCCGCAGCCTGGGCGGCTTCCACTTCAACGACCGCAAGTACGCCGACGACGACCTCACGCTCGGCTCCATCGACCCATACCAGGTCTTCCGCATCTTCCACGAGATTCTGAGCTACGAGTCCTTCGGCGGCACAACGGACATAGCCTACATGATCGACCAGAGCCATAACCTGAAGGGCAAGATGGAGGCGATGGTGCAGACGATCGTCACGGCGCAGGAGCTGTACGCGAAGGCGGCGGCCGTCGATCAGGCGCAGCTTGCCGAGTTGCAAGATGGCTGCAAGCTGGTGGAGAGCGAAGAGCTCTTCCGCGGAGCCTTCTGGGCCGATGTCCGGCCCGTCGTGCAGGAGTGGCGCAAGGCTCGCGGCCTCGCCGCCGATCCGCTCGCCGAGCTGCGCGCAAGCGGCTACGTCGAAAGAATTGCGAAGGAACGAGCCTCGCGGAACGAGAAGGCCATCTCCTCGTACGCGTAGATGTTCACCGTAGCGTCACGGCAAATTTATTCATCGGCTGGACGCGCCCGGTTCCTATATAACTGTGACTCCTATCTCTCGGGATAGAGCACCGGGCCGCGTTTCCATCTTCTTCGAGGATCACCCGATGAGCACAGTCAGCATTACCGACATGGTAGGCGCGACCGCCGATCTTCACATCAGCGACGACTCGCCGCTGGCAAAGGCGCAGCTTACCAACCTGACTACGACCGCAAAGGATTTGCTAAACGAGTTCTCCCGGCCCGTCGATCAGGCCGATATCGATCAGGCGACCTTCGGGGCGCAGCTCTCCTCGCCGTCATCGCTGGTAAGCGGACCCGCAAGCCTTACGGTCAAAGGCGGCGTCAACAGCGACCTGATGATCGTCACTGCAGAGGAGAAGACGCTCTTTGCTCCCGATACTTTTTCTCCCGTCATTCCGATTGCAGCGAGCCAGTGCTGGGTGGGCTTTGAACTCGATACCACGGTAAGCGGCAAATCCGGCGCATCGGCCGGAGGCTTCGGAGCGTCGTTGCAGATCGGCTCAGAGCTGGTGCTCACGGTCTATACGCTCTTCGACGGCACGCCGTTGCCCGTGTTGAAGGATGCGTTCACCAAAGCGATCGAGGACTTCTCGGTTGCGACCACGGCGGCGCAGCTTCGCAGGCTGCCGGTGGGAGTCGTGCAGGTACGCGATCTGTCCGGAAGCGTGACGGTGACGGGCTCCTACAGCGTTCCGCTCAGCCTGAACCCGCTGGCCAGCGCGGATCTGCCGTTGAACATGCAGCTTCAGGTAGCTCCCGCAGCAACGGCGAAGATCTCCGGCTCGCTATGTATCACCGGCGAGCTGCTGGTGCGCTCCTATAGGGCTGCGGAGAACCTGCTCCGCATCGGCGTCTATAAGAAGAAGGGCACAACATTTACGGCCAGTCTGACAGCAAGCGCCGGAGTCGAGGTCGATGCTGGCAGCACAGACCTTCTGGGGACCATCCTGAACGCTGCTCTCCCCGGCGTCGATGTGGAGAAGAGCGGCATTCCTGCTGGGGATGCAGGAGCGCTCAACAAGGTAATCGCCGATGCGCTGGACCGGAGCCTCGCCATCTCATTGAATGCTGCCTGTTCAGCCTCGACGACCCATGAGGCCGCGGTGCTGTACGAGGTACATCTCGATCAGGGCGATGCCGCCGCGACCGATGAGGCACTCGACGCCGTACTTGCCGGTGACTGGACGCGGCTCGGCGTGCTGGATAACGCGCATCGCCTGCGCGATATCCTCGTCGACACCAAGGATCGCAAGCAGAAGCTCTCGCTGAATCTCTTCGGCCTGTACAGCGCGGCCTCGTTCACTGAGTACGTCGGCAAGTGCACGATTCTGACCGATGAGACGGGGCAGGTTTCCATCATCGACAAGCAGCAGGCGAGCCGCATCAGTGCTACCACGACGCCCTATGCTGCCGACCCCGACAAGCTGCGTACCGCGCTGGCGCAGGACTTCATCGCAACGGCCAGCTATGCGCTGCTCGGCGCGAAGCTGCATCTGGAGCTCACGCTGATGCAGGATTATCTATGCTATGCGGCGAAGATGAATCGCCAGAGCCTGCGCGAGGAGCTGCTACTCGGCTATGCGCTCGGCGTCCTACAACCCGGAGCGATTGATCTACTCCTCGGACAGGGTGCGGCGTTCGGCCATGTGCGTCTGAGTGCAACGGTCAGCTATGGAACGGAGCAGGTGTACTCCATCTTCTTCGCCGATCCGAAGAACCGAACCCCGCACACCATAGCGGAACTGGAGAAGCTGGGCCGGGATACGATGGCAGCTTTACTCGACCCCGCCGACCAGACGCAGCAGGCGCAGGCACGCATCCGCGTGCTCCAGAGCGATGCCGCATGGTCGGCTATGGACGACTGCGGAGCCGTTGCGAAGTTCGCATACCTTCCGGAGTTGGCGATTATCGACCGCACGGCGATCCCTGTCGTGGGCGCGGACTGGACCAGCATCCGGTGGTGGGCGACCTCGATCAACAGGGTCGCTCCTGCTCTGGCGGAGACGCTGGCGGCGCTCGAATCGGCTCCGTCACAGAATCCTGCAACGGATAAAAACTTCATGGAGAAGCGGGCAAAACTCTCGATGATCCTTGGCGCCGTGGCCCGCGACACGAAGGCGGCCTTCGTGGATGGCTGGGGCGCAGCCGTGATCTTTGCGCTCAGCGGACACCGAGGACTGGCCTCGATGGACACCGTCTGGGACAGCACAGAACGGCACTTTGGAGCCTAGCGCGAGCCCCGGGGCTTCATTGCACCTCGTTTTTTCCGAGTGGTATCCTTACGCTGCCGGTCTGAACTTATCGAATACCCCCTGGAGCTAATACGTCATGCAGAAGAGTTACAACGGAATTCCTGTCCCTGAGGATGGTCAAGCGATCACGTACACGGACGGGAAGTATAGTGTGCCGGATAACCCGATCATCCCCTTCATCGAGGGCGACGGCACCGGACGCGACATCTGGAAGGCCTCGCAGCGCGTGTTCGATGCGGCCGTCGCCAAGGCATACGGCGGCAAGCGTTCGGTGAAGTGGTACGAGGTTCTGGCCGGCGAGAAGTCCTACCGGCAGACGCAGAACTGGCTTCCGGACGATACCGTGAAGGCGACCGTGGACTTCCGCGTCTCCATCAAGGGACCACTGACGACCCCGGTCGGGGGCGGTATTCGGTCACTGAACGTGGCGCTCCGCCAGTTGATGGACCTGTACCAGTGCGTTCGCCCGGTCAAGTACTACGCCGGTGTGCCCAGCCCGGTAAAGCACCCCGAGAAGCTGGACATCGTGCTCTTCCGTGAGAACACCGAGGACATCTACGCGGGCATCGAGTTCCGCGAGGGAACGCCTGAGGTGGCGAAGGTTCTCTCCTTCCTCAACGACGAGATGCTGAAGGACAGCAAGAAGAAGATTCGCCTCGACTCGGGCATCGGCATCAAGCCCATCTCGATCACCGGCTCCAAGCGGCTCGTGCGTGCGGCCATCCAGTACGCCATCGACAACAACCTCAAGACCGTCACCATCGTCCACAAGGGCAACATCCAGAAGTTCACCGAGGGCGCCTTCCGCGAGTGGGGCTACGAGGTAGCCACCGAGGAATTCCGCGACGCCGTTGTGACCGAGCGCGAGAGCTGGATTCTCGGCAACCTCGAATCGGACGCGAGCCTGACGCCGGAGCAGAACGCTGCCCTCATCGAGCCGGGCATCGAGTTCGCGGCCAAGGAGTTCGGTGAGTCGGTCATCGCCGAGGTCAAGGACATCATCGCCAAGATCGGCGCATCGCACGGCAACGGCCAGTGGAAGAAGAAGATCCTCGTCAACGACCGCATCGCCGACTCGATCTTCCAGCAGATCATCATCCGTCCGTCGGACTACAGCGTGCTGGCGACGACGAACCTCAACGGCGACTACATCTCCGACGCGGCAGCGGCGCAGGTGGGCGGCCTCGGCATCGCGCCGGGCGGCAACATCGGCGACGGCTACGCGGTCTTCGAGGCGACGCACGGCACGGCTCCCAAATACGCCGACCGCGACGTCATCAACCCCGGCTCGGTCATCCTGTCGGGCGTCATGCTCTTCGACTTCATCGGCTGGAAGGAGGCTGCGCGCCTCATCGAGTCCTCGCTCGAGAAGACCATCCAGCAGAAGTACGTGACCTACGACTTCGAGCGGCAGATGGAGGGCGCGACCAAGGCTAAGACCAGCGAGTTCGCCACCCGCATGATCGAGAACATGTAAAGAAAAATAAGCTGAACTATAAGCGGCCGTCCTTAGGGGCGGCCGTTTTATTTGTCCAGATAGATAAATCGCAGGATGAACAGCACGCAGAGCACATACAGCATCCAGTCCTGCCTCCGCGCACGGCCCGTGAGGAGCTGGATCAGCGCATAGCTGGTCAGCCCGAAGCTGAGGCCGTCGGCGATGGACCAGCTCAGCGGTATGATCGCCAGCGTCAGGAACGCGGGAATAGCAATGTGCGGCGAACTCCACTCGATCTTGCCAAGGCTGGTCAGCATGAGCGCGCCAACGAGGATCAGCGCAGGCGAGGTCGCATAGGTTGGAATTGCGCCAATCAGCGAGACAAGCGGCATCGACAGCAGAAACAATAGCCCCGTGACAATCGCCGTAATGCCAGTGCGCCCGCCCGCCTCGACGCCGGCCGAGGATTCAATGTAGCTCGTGACCGTGCTCGTGCCCATGAGCGAGCCGACGATGGTCGCCGAGGCATCCGCAAAGAAAATGCGATTCAGCCGTGGAATGCTGTGGTCTGGCGCGATCAAGCCTGCGCGCTCGGTGACAGCGACCAGCGTCCCGATGTTGTCGAAGAGATCGACAAAGAGAAAGACGAAGATGATCTCGAAGGCTCCGGCATGCAGCGCGCCGCGTATATCAAGATGCAGCGCCGTAGCACCAAGCGAGCTAAGCGAAGGATGCGAGGGCTGCCAGTGCATCTGCCCGCAGAGCAGACCAACCACCATGGTGCCGAGTACACCGATCAGCATGAAGGCCCGCACGCGGAGCACCTGCAGCACAGCGATCAGTACCAGACCGAAGAGCGCCAGCGCCGTCTCCGGCGCATGCAGGTTGCCAAGCGCCAGCAGATGCGCCTCGTTCGGCACGATGATGCCTGCATTATGAAAGCCCACAAACGCTACGAAGAGCCCGATGCCGCCGCCGACCGCAGCATGAAGCTCGTGCGGTATGGCCGCCACCAGCCGCTGGCGGATGCCCGCATAGGTCAATGCCAGAAAGATCACTCCGGAGAGAAAGACCGCGCCCAGAGCCGTCTGCCACGGCACGCCCATGCCCTTGACGACCGTGTAAGTGAAGTACGCATTCAGCCCCATGCCCGGCGCCAGAGCCAGCGGATAGTTCGACAGCGCGCCCATCAGGATGCTGCCGAAGGCCGCGCACAGGCAGGTCGCCTCCGTCACCGCATCGACCGGCATGCCCGTCTGCGACAGGATCGCCGGGTTCACGAAGATGATGTATGCCATCGTGACGAAGGTCGTAAATCCGGCAAGGATCTCTGTCTGCCACGTCGTCGCGTGCGCGGCAAAGCCGAAGTATCGTTCAAGGCGGAAGCGCATGAGGTGCGTTCAGAATACCGCGAGCTACTTCGGCGGTGGGGCAGTTTTGAAGGGTACGGGCTTCAGCCCGTACATCATGGCCTGCCCCATCAAGGGGCTTTAGCCCCTGAGGGAGGAGATGCGGCCAGACTGATCCACGAGCACTACTTCGACTTTGGAGACTTCGTCAGGTTCTCCGCCCAGAAGAGTCCGGCCTTGCCGCCAGTCACAAGGTCGAGGTCGCCATCGCCATCCAGATCGGCCGCAGCGACCTGCTGCACGCCGCCGCCCATGCGTCCGCCGTAGTCCACGATGTGGCGAATCCACTCCACGCCACCGTTACCCGGACCCTTTGCCGTAGCCTGTGTCGCAGGAATCTTGCGGTACTCATACCAGTACAGGCCAATAGGCTCGCGCTCGCCGGGGTCGGAGCCGTTATGCGCAAAGTAGCGTTTACCGGTCACAAAATCGGGCTGGCCATCGCCGTTCATATCGACCAGCGCAGCCGCATGCACCTGCGACCACGTGTTGTCGATGATGTGCTGCACCCACTGCCCATCGGCGGTCTGCTCATACCACGCAAGGCCGTAGTCGTGCGCCATGCCGGTCAGCAGGTCCTTGCGTCCGTCGCCGTTGATGTCGAGCAGATACATATACCCAAAGGCAACGCGCCCCGGATTCACCACGGAGGGATCGTTCTTTCCCGAGGGAGGAATCGGATGCTTCGCCCAGTCCATCGGATGAAAGACCCAGTCGCCCTCTGCATGAACATCGGCGGGAGCCTCGAGCCAGCCCTCGGGCGTCAGGATGTCGTTGCGACCATCACCGTTCATGTCTCCCGCGCCGATGCCATGCCCGTAGCTCTGCTTTGCAACGACGTGCTTGACCCACTTGCCGCTGACCAGCTCGAACCACGCGGCAGGCACGTTCGGCCTGTCGAACTCCGGCAGCAGCTCCTGCACCTTGCCGTCGTTGTTCAGGTCCACCAGGAAGGCGAACTCGCTCGGTCCGCTGTCGTCGATCTGCGTCACGGTCCACGCGCCGCCCTGTTTGCCGGGGTTCTTCAGCCACACGATGTTATGCGCGAAGTAGCTGAACTGGATGACGTCGATCCAGCCATCGCCGTCCACGTCGAGAGGGATGTCGCTGAAGTTATCGATATATCCATTGGCATAGTCGATCTGCCGCAGCGGATGCTTCACCCAGTGCGGCCCTTCGTACCAGCTCTCGCTCGAGATGATGTCGGGCCTGCCGTCGTTGTTCAGGTCCGCGACCGCCGCAGTCTCACTGTAGCCGGGGTCGATCATGTGCGTCTGAAAAGCTATATCGGCAGGACGGCTGGCAGCGAACACAGCCGCCGCGCCAAGCGGAAGAAGCGACAACGAGGTAAGCAGCCAGCGACGCATCGGAGCGATCCTTTGCAAAATGTCCGTACCGAAAAAGCTTGTCTCCGTGAGACGAATCATCTTACCATCGCTTGCGATGAAGTTACTGCATGCACTTGTTCTCATCCTTGCGGGTAGTCTTACTGCCGCAGCGCAGCAGCCGAAGACGCAACCCCGCGACTTCAGCGAGCACGAGGGCTGGCAGCAGCTCTTCGACGGCAAGACGCTGAACGGCTGGGAGGGCGAGCCGCAGGTCTGGCGCGTGCAGGACGGAGCCATCATCGGCGAGTTCAATACCCCTGAAGGCACGCGCAACGGGCAGACCTTCCTCGTGCTCAAGGACCCAAAGCCCGCCGACTTCGAGCTGAAGCTCGAGATCAAATTAGAGGGCAAAGACGCCGACAGCGGCATCCAGTACCGCAGCTACGTCGCGCCGCCGAACCCGCCCCGTCCGGGCGTACCTCCCTCGCCGCAGCACGATCCGCGCTTCAACCTCGGCGGCTATCAGTTCGACTTCAACTTCGTCTCCTGTCCGCCGGGCTGTCTAGCCGAGGGGGGCCCCAATGGCCGTGGCGTCATTGCCAACCTCGGTCAAATGGTTCGCGCCGAGTCTCACGTTACACCGCGCGTCGTAGCCGAGATGGGCACGTTCGATAGCTTGGCCTCTTACTTCCGCAAGGACGACTGGAACGAGGTCCACATCATCGCTCGAGGCCGCCAGATCACGCAGATCATCAACGGCCACGTCATGGCGATCCTCATCGACGACGACCCCGCACACTTCCGCGCCGACGGCTTAATCGGCCTGCAGGCCGCAGGCAGCGGACATCAGAAGATTTCATTCCGCAACATCTGGCTGAAAGAATACGCGCATTAACCGCGATAGATCGGCAGCAGGTCCGGCTTCGAGACACGCAGCGCGACCAGATCGCCATGATGTGGACTGTACATGCAGACCGGATCAATCGCATCGACATCACCCGTCAGCATAAAGGCCTGGCAGCGGCAGCCGCCGAAGTCCTTCTCCTTACGCTCGCAGCTCTTGCAGGTATCGGACATCCACGCATCGCCGCGAAAGCGATTGAACGCCGACGAAAATTCCCAGATCCAGCGCAGATCGCGCTCGCGCACGTTATCGAAGCTCATGCCGGGAAGGATCGTAGCCGAGTGACACGGCAGCGCCTGCCCTGCCGGGTCGATGAGCATCGTCTGCCGCCCCCATCCGCCGACGCAGGCCTTCGGAAAGCTGCCGTAGTAGTCGGGGAAGACAGCCTCCAGATGAATCCTGCCCTTGAGCCGCTGCCGCGCTGCATCCACGATAGGCAGCGAGCGTATGACCTGCTCTTCGGTCGGCATCAGCAGCGAGCGGTTCTTCAGCGCCCAGCCGTAGTACTGCACATGCGCGATCTCGAGACGATCCGGCTCAAGCTCTTCGGCCAGTTGGATGAACTCATCGAGTCGGTCAAGGTTCATGCGATGCACGACAAGATTGATCGTGAACGCCAGCTTGAACTTCTTTAGCACCGGCACCAGCGCCAGCTTGATCGCATGCGCCCGCGTACCGGCGATATGATTCGCGGACTCTTCGTCAAGATCCTGAAAGCTCAGTTGCAGATGTTCGAGCCCTGCGTCAACCAGCGTCTTCAGCTTCTCTTCGGTCAGGCCCACGCCCGAGGTAATCATGTTGACGTACAGCCCCGCATCCCGAGCCGAGGCGATCAACTCCGGCAGGTCCTTCCGCGCTAGCGGCTCGCCCCCGGTCAGATGCAGATGAAAGACGCCCATCGCCGCGGCCTGCGCGAAGACGCGCTTCCAGTCCTCGGTCGAAAGCTCATCCTGCACGCGCTGCATCTCGAGCGGGTTCGAGCAGTAGAGGCAGTGCAGCGGGCAGCGGTGCGTCAGCTCGGCGATGAGCGAGAAGGGCGCACGCATCGTCCGTGTGCCTGCTGCCTGTACCGCTGTTGCCGCCGTCGTCACGCCCGCACGACTCCCCGCTCTTCCATACCGTTCAGCATCTCCAGCACATCGGCGCCGATCTCGGCCGCGTCCGCATCCGGATACTGCGCGCTTAGCTCAGTAATGATTGCCGCGACCGTGCGCTGCCCGTCCGTCAGCTCCAGAATCTCCCGGGCCGGACCGGCAAGCTCCAGCGCGCCTTCGGGGATCAGCAGCACCTCTTCGGTCGGATGCAGACGGCAGCCGGGCGCAATGCGTGGTGTGGACTCGTTCGTCATTCGCTCTCTCAGTCGCAGTCGGGAACAAAGCAGCCGGGAGGAATATTCCCCGGCGTGACGTAGGCGTAGTCGATGGCATCGAGCTGCGCCCACAGGATCGCGCACTTCTGCTCCAGAGCGTTAATGACCTGCTCCTGCTCCTCGCGGTTGCGTGCCTGCGTCTGGACATAGTGCAACGCAAACGTAGCGTCCTCGGGAGCCTGCGTTAGTCGCCCGACAAAGTACGCAAGGCCGGGCGTCAGGTAAGGATAGTGCTGCTTCAGCAGGTCCATACGTAATGAGATGAGGTCACGCGAAAAAAGCTCCGTCAGCGACGAGGCCACCGCCACCAGCAGCGACGAATCGCGCACCAGCGCCAGATACGCATCGACCGCATAGCGCACGCCCGGCAGAATGCCGGTGCAGGGAATCACCTGCTCGCGCTTCAGCCCGCTCGCCTCCGCAAGCTGAATCCACTTCTCCACGCCGCCGTAGCCGTCCTTGTCGCCGTCGTGGTCGAGGATGCGCTTGCGCCATGCGCGGCGGAAGGCCGGGTCGTCGCTCTTGGCCAGCAGCAGCGAGTCCTTGATGGGGATGCGGCTCTGGTAGTAGTAGCGGTTCAGCGTCCATGCCTGAAGCTGGCCGCGGGTCAGCGTGCCCTCGTGCATGCGCAGGTGAAAGGGGTGCTGATGGTGATAATGCGCCGCGCCCACCGCACGCAGCCGCGTCTCCAGCTCTTTGGGCGAGAGCATCGCCTCGCTGGTCGTGTCCTGTACTGCTACGCTAGTTGCCATCCGTCATATCCTAACTGCCAGCCCGCCTCGACGAGCGCTGCGCGTTCTGCGCTGCGCGGGTCCAGCACCGGGTTGGTGTTGTTAATGTGAACAAAGATCCTGCGCTGTTCAGTAAGACTGCGCAGCAGGGCAATCGTACCGTCCTCACCGCACAGGGGAATGTGACCAATGTCACGCGCAGCCGGAGTTCCACTGTGCGTGCTCGTCAGCTCAGCGTCGCTCCAGAAGGTTCCATCGACCAGCACCGTATCGCAGCTCCGATAGACGGCCAGCAGATCGTCCGTCACCTCGGGCAGCGCGGGCGTATAGGCGATGCGTCTGCCCTCGCAGGCAACGACCAGCCCAAGGCTCGACTGCCCCGGCTCCTGCGTGTCCATCTCCTTCGCATAGGTTGGCAGGCTGCCTTTCAGCGGAATCGGTGTGCAGAAGATGCCGCTCTCTTCCACCTCGAAGGCGCGGCCGGGGTGAATCTCCTTCCACGTCAACTGGTTGGGAACGCGCTCGAGCATGCGGAAGAAGCTGTTGGCCTCCAGCACCTGCCGGACCAGCCGCGTGGCGTAGACGGTCAGCGGCTGGAACTCGCGCAGAAGAAGAAGCCCGAGCACCTGATCGAGGTCAGCGCTGGTCAGAATGATCGCTTGAATAGGAGTATTGCGCTTGCCCTTACCCGGCCTCGGCTGAAGCTCGGCATTCTGCTCGATCTGTGCGCGGAGATCCGGCGAAGCATTGATTAAAAACCAGTTATCGCCATCCGTAGACATGGCGGCCTGAAGCTGCAAGCGAAGGGGGGCAATCTCGGGAGAGTTCCGGCTCAGTTCACACAAGGCACAGGAGCAGTTCCACTGAGGGCAGCCGCCGCCGGCGGCCGTCCCCAGCAGTTTGAATCGGAACATGGTTGTTTAGAGTTCCGCGGGGGCGTAGCAATTGATCTCGCAGCCGAGCGAAACGGCAACGAACGTGGGGCGAATCCAGGTCTTCTTCATGCTGAGTTCTCCTATCGTCGAGGTGACTACACCTGCCGGGCCGGAGCGGTGGCTCAAGCCCGTGCTGAGGATTGTATAGAAAGCCGACAGGTATTGTCTTGCCGCCTCCCCGATTGCCACCTGTGCTATTCGTCAGGCAGAATCGAATACCATACCATCAGGTATAGATTGAGACGATTCAATCGGCGAGAAGTCATCCTCCACCGCTCTTCCGCCGAAGGAGAAATCCAGTTGCGCATCAGCCTCTTCGTCGCCTGTTATAACGACACCCTCTTCCCGAACACCGGAATCGCCGTCACCGAGGTGCTCGAGCGGCTCGGACACACCGTCGAGTTCCCGCTGGAGCAGACCTGCTGCGGGCAGATGCACTACAACACGGGCTACCACCGCGAGGCCGTGCCGCTCGTCCGCCGCTTCGTCCAGATGTTCCGCGACTCCGAGGCTGTCTGCGTTCCTTCGGCTTCCTGCGTGGCCATGATGCGCGAGCACTACGAGCTGATGGCCGAGCATGAGAACGACTCTGCTCTGCTTGCGGAGATTCGCTCGCTGCTGCCGCGTGTCTTCGAGTTCTCTGAGCTGCTCGTGCATCGTCTCGGAGTCGAAGATGTCGGCGCGCACTTCGCGCATCGCGTCACGTATCATCCATCCTGCCACTCGCTGCGCATGCTGCACGTCGGCGACGCGCCGGAGCGCCTGCTGCGCGCCGTCAAGGGGATCGACTATGTGGAGCTGCCGAACCGGGAGCAGTGCTGCGGCTTCGGCGGCACCTTCGCCGTCAAGAACGCCGACGTTTCGAACGCCATGCTCTGCGAGAAGGAGAACGAGGTCATGAAGACTGGTGCTGAGATCGTAGCTGCGCTCGACAACTCCTGCCTGATGCAGATCTACGGCGGCCTGCATCGTCAGGGCTCGTCCGTGCGCACCATGCACCTGGCCGAGATTCTGGCCTCGACGGAGGGCGCACGATGAAGGTCGTCGTCGGCAAAACAGCAACCGCGCCGGATTTTCCGATAGCCGCGAAGAAGGCGCTCAAGAACGATCAGCTTCGCCGCAACGTGCACAACGCGACCGGCATCATCCGTGCTCGCCGCGCCATCCGTGTGCAGGAGATGCCTGACTGGGAGCAGCTCCGCCAGGCAGGCAACGACATCAAGGACCACACGCTCGCCTTCCTCGATCACTACCTCGTGCAGTTCGAGCAGAACGTGCAGCGAGCAGGCGGCGTCGTGCACTGGGCACGCGATGCAGCCGAGGCGAACAAGATCGCCATCGAGCTGATCCAGAAGTACAGCGAGGGCAAGAAGGCCGAGGTCATCAAGGTCAAGACCATGACCTCCGACGAGATCCAGATGAACCACGCGCTCGAGGCCGTGGGCATCACGCCGTATGAGACGGACCTCGCCGACATGATCGTGCAGATGGGCAACGACGAACCCTCGCACATCGTCGTCCCCGCGCTGCACAAGAACCGCTTCGAGATCCGCGAGATCTTCAAGAACAAGATGAACCTGCCCGACCTGGGCGACCAGCCGACGGACCTGACCGACGCGGCGCGTCATTATCTGCGCGAGAAGTTCCTGCGGGTCCGCATCGGCGTCAGCGGCGTGAACTTCGGTGTCGCCGACTCGGGCACCATCTGCGTCGTCGAGTCCGAGGGTAACGGTCGCATGTGCGTCACTATGCCCGACGTGCTCATCAGCCTGATGGGCGTCGAAAAGCTCGTGCCCACATGGCAAGACCTCGAGGTCTTCCTGCAGCTTCTGCCGCGCTCAGCCACCGGCGAGCGCATGAACCCCTACAACTCCTTCTGGACTGGCGTCCACGAAGGTGACGGCCCGAAGCACTTCCACCTCATCCTGCTCGACAACGGCCGCACGGCCCAGCTAGCCGACGAGCGCGAGCGCGAGACGCTGAACTGCATCCGCTGCGCCGCCTGCCTGAACGCCTGCCCCGTCTACCGTGAAACCGGCGGCCACGCCTACGGCAGCATCTACTCCGGCCCCATCGGCGCGATTCTTTCGCCGCAGTTGCAGTCGCTCGAGCACTCGCGTTCGCTGCCGTATGCGTCGAGCCTCTGCGGAGCCTGCTACGAGGTCTGCCCAGTCAAGATCAACATTCCTGAGACGCTCATCCACCTGCGCGGCCGCGTCGTGCGCGAGGACCAGAAAACTCTCACCGGCAAGCTCGGCGTCGAGAACATCGCCATGCAGGTAGCGAAGAACGCCTTCCTCAATCACAAGCGATACGAGGCTGGCCAGCGGCTCGCCCGCATGGGCCAGGTCCTCTTCGAGCGCAACGGACAGCTCGTCAATCTGCCCGGTCTTGCAGGCGGATGGACCAAGTACCGCGACCTGCGCCCGCTGCCTTCAAGCACCTTCCGCGACTGGTGGAAGGCGCGCGCCAAAAAGGAGGCCCGCTGATGTCCATCTCCGCGCGTGAAGAGATTCTCCAGCGCATCCGCACCGCTCTGCCCGGTCAGCCCTCGTCGCCCGAGGCCTCGCACGCAGCGATCGAGCGCAACTACTTCCGCAAGGGCACGTTCGACCGCCATGCTGTGCTCGAGCTTTTTGTCGACCGGCTCGTCGACTACGACACGGACGTCATCCAGCTCGAAGGTCCCTCGCTCATCGCACAGAGCGTCGCTGACTCGCTGCACAAGACGGGCGAGGAGCGCCTCATCATCGGTCCCGGCCTACCGCCCGAATGGATTCCGGGAGGCATCGAGCTGATCGTCGACGAACACCTCTCGACCGAAGAGATCGACCGCGCCCAGGTCGTGCTGACCACCTGCGAGGCCGCCGTCGCCGCTACTGGCACCATCTTTCTGGTGCACGGAGGAGCACAAGGCCGCCGCGCCCCCACGCTGCTGCCGGACCACCACATCTGCATCGTGCGCCGCAACCAGGTCTACGAGCTTGTGCCGGAGGCACTGGCCGCGCTCGCGCCCTTCCACAAACAGCCCATCACCAGCATCTCCGGCCCGTCGGCCACGGCGGATATCGAGATGAACCGCATCCGCGGCGTGCACGGTCCACGCCGTCTTACGGTCATCCTCTACGGCGAGTATTAGCCCATAGGGCGCGCCCTCTCGTCAGCGGCGCGCCTTTCCACTATCCTGTCCACCATGCGCCCCATCCCACGATTCGGTACGCTGGCTGCTGTCGCCCTGTGCCTGATCGCTTCCTTATCCGCGCAAAAGCTCCCGAAGAAGCCCTTCGCTCCTCCGCTGATGACGCACATGCCGTCGGCCGAGGTCGAAACCGGCTATCTGGACGACGCTCCCTACCGCATCGACGTGCCGCACAGCTGGAATCGCTCGCTGGTGGTCTTCTACCACGGCTATAGCGAGGGCCCATGGAGCTATCACCCCACGCATCCTCTGCTCGACCATGTGCGCCCTGCGCTCGAGCGCGGTTACGCTGTTATTGAGAGCGGTTACTCGCAGCCCGGCTGGGCCATCGACGAGGCCCTCGCCGAAACCGAAAGCCTGCGCAAATATTTCATCCGCAAATACGGCCAGCCGAAGGAGAGCATCATCATCGGCTCCTCGATGGGCGGCCTGCTGGCCTCAATGTCGATCGAGCGCACCCCGAAGCTCTATGTCGGCGCGCTCGATCTCTGCGGAGCCGTCGGGCCTACCTACGAATCCTTCAACCGCCGCTTCGCATGGCGTGCCGCCTTCGACGCCTACTTCCCCGATCTTTTGCCTCCGCTTGTGCCGCCGCCCTCGTCCGGGTATCCTGAGCCACCGGCCGAGACGGAGGCAACGCTGCGCCGCATCATGGACGCGCTGCACACACATCCCGACTCCGCGCTTGCCCTGCGCAACCTGATGGGCCTGCACACGGACTCCGATGTCGCGCACATCATCCGCTACATCACCTTTATCGTCCCCGACATGCAGCACAAGGCCCGCGGCAATCCCTTCGACAACCGCAACTTCCTCTACACCCGCGCCGGAACGACGAGCACCGCGGAGGACAATCGCCTGAACGACATGGTGCGCCGCTACGCTGCCGATCCCGCGGCCCGTCGCTACCTCAACGATCACTACACGCCCGACGGCCATCTGACGAAGCCGATGCTCGCCCTGCACACCAGCTATGACCCGCTCATCCCCGGCAATACACTCACGCTGTACGACCACATCGTCGCCGACGCGGGCTACAGCGACAATCTGGTGCAGAAGTACGTCCACCGCGACGGCCATTGCACCTTCAGCGCGGAGGAGGTCGGCGCGGCCTTCGACGAGCTGGTCCTGTGGATTCATGCAGGCCGCCGTCCCGCCCCCGGTCTTCTACGCTAACTGTCCTGTTTCCAGTCAGCTTGACAGTCACGGCCTATAATGAACTATGGCATCCATCCGAGCAGCAAACCCGGTCCCGAAGGCGGAGCATCCTCCGCTGGGGAATGAGTTTGCGAACCCGGAGGTCACGGAAACCGGAACCGAATTGGAAGCTGCTCCGCCGGTAGCCGCCGCGATTCCCTCGATCATTACTGCTGCTCCCGCCATCGTCTTCGATGAGCCAGCGGGCACGCTCGTCCCGCCGCCGCCACCGGAGGACCGCAACCCTTCCAGCGGCGACCCTGTTATCGACAAAAAATTCGTCACGCTGCTCGAAACCGTCCATGCGAACCGCCCCTCGGACGATCTTGGCATCATCCGCTCGGCATGGGCCTTCTGCATGGCGCAGCACGCGACGCAGCGCCGTGCCTCGGGCGAGCCGTATATCATCCATCCGCTGGAGGTCGGGCTGGTGCTCGCCGATCTTCGCATGGACTCGACCGCCATCGCCGCGGGCCTGCTGCACGATGCTGTCGAGGATACCGACGTCACCACGGCAGAGATCGCCAAACGCTTCGGCGATCAGGTCGCGCACATCGTCGAAGGCGTCACCAAGCTCGACAAGATCAAGTTCGCCAACCGAGAGGACCATCAGGCCGAGAACATCCGCAAGATGCTGCTGGCCATGGTCACCGACATCCGCGTCGTCATCATCAAGCTCGCCGACCGCCTGCACAACATGCGTACGCTCGAGCACCTGAAGCCCGAGAAGCAGCAGAAGATCGCCCGCGAGACGCTGGACATCTACGCTCCGCTCGCGCACCGCCTCGGCATGGGCAAGCTGCGCGGCGAGCTGGAAGACCTTGCCTTTCGCTACACCGACCCCATCGCCTACCAGCAGCTTGCGGACGAGGTAGAGGCTCTGCGCGCTGGCGGCGAGTCCTTCCTGAACCAGATCGTCACCGCGCTCGAGCAAAAGCTGAAGGAGCATCACATTCCGGGCCGAGTAGAGTCGCGCTTCAAGCGCCTCTACTCCATCCAGCAGAAGCTGGCCGATAACCAGATTCCCATCGATCAGGTTTACGATCTGCTCGCCATCCGCGTCATCACGCAGACCGTCGGCGACTGCTACAGCGTGCTTGGCCTGCTGCACAGCATCTGGCGTCCCGTGCCCGGCCGCATCAAGGACTTCATCGCCATGCCGCGGCCCAACCTCTACCAGTCGCTGCACACCACGCTAGTCGCCGAGGGGGGCCACCAGTTCGAGGTGCAGATCCGCACCGAGGACATGCACCGCGTCGCCGAAGAGGGCATCGCCGCTCACTGGAAGTACAAGGCCACCGACAACGTCACCGCCAAGGACGAGGCTCGTCTCGCCTGGGTGCGCCAGCTCATGGAGTGGCAGCGCGAGATGAGCGACCCCAACGAGTTCATGTCGACCCTCAAGATCGACCTGTACCCGGAGGAGGTCTACACCTTTACCCCCAAGGGCAAGGTGGTCGTTCTGCCCAAGGACGCCAGCCCCATCGACTTCGCCTACGCCATCCACACCGACGTGGGCCACGCGACCACGGGCTCCAAGGTCAACGGGCGCATCGTGCCGCTCAGGACCAAGCTGCGCAACGGCGACATCGTCGAGATTATTACGCAGACCGGCCACGCGCCCTCGCGCGACTGGCTCTCCTTCACCAAGTCCAGCCGCGCCCGCAACAAGATCAAGCACTGGCTCAACGAACATCAACGCGAACGGGCCATCGAGATCGGCCAGAAGCTGCTCGAGCGCGAGGCGCGCAAGTACAAGCTCTCGATGACGAAGTTCGCCGACGCGGACTTTCTCCGCGTGGCCGCCGACTACGGCCTCGGCACCAAGGCCGAGCTGCTCGCCGGGGTCGGCTTCGGCAAGTACAGCTCCCGCGTGGTGCTGAACAAGTTCGAGCCGGGCTCCACGCTGGCCGCCGAGCCTGCCACGCCGGAGGCGGGCGTCGGCAACACCGTCGGCCAGATGTCGGACGCGGTCAAGCGCGTCTACTTCGGCAAAGGATCGGAGAGCCTGCAGGTCGAAGGGCAGGACGATCTGCTCGTCTATCGCGCCCGCTGTTGTAACCCGATCCGCGGCGAGGAGATCATCGGCTACGTCACTCGCGGCAAGGGCGTTGCGGTCCATGCGCGAAGCTGTCCGAACGTGCAGAACCTCCTCTACGAGTCCGACCGCCGCATCCAGGTCGAGTGGGCTCCTCTGCCGACGGAGCCCGGCTCGCTCCGGCTCTCCACTACCTATCCCGTCCGTCTGACCGTCCTCTGCGAGGATCGCCCCGGCCTTCTGCGCGAGTTCACCGCCATCATCTCCGAGGACGGCACCAACATCCGCTCCGTCGACTCCAAGCCCACCCCCGAGGGCAATGCCATCGTCGACTTCGTCATCGAGACGGTCGATGTTCGGCACCTTAACAAGCTCACCCAGAACCTCCGCAAGGTTCCCGGCGTCCGCGACGTCCACCGTATCCAGAAGATCTGAGCCGGTGCTTACGCCCGTGCGGGCGTATACGAATTTTTATATTGGCCGCTCGCCGTTCCCTATACACTTCGCTGGCAATCAAACGATTCCACGGAGGCTGTATGAGCTATCGAATCCTCTCGCTCGACGGAGGCGGAAGCTGGGCTCTCATTCAGGTCAAGGCGTTGATTGCGCTCTACGGCGCAGGAGCGTCGGGGCGCACGGTCCTGCAGGACTTCAACCTCGTCGCGGCCAACTCCGGCGGCAGCATCGTGCTGGGCTGCCTCGTCGAAGACCTGACCCTCGGCGAGATTCTCGCCTTCTTCAACGACTCCGCCACGCGCACCTCGGTCTTTGCCAAGAGCCGCTCCTTCGGCGACCGCATTCTGCACGACCTCACCGGCCTTGGCCCGAAGTACAGCGCCGACGACAAGCTGCCCGCGTTGCAGTCCGTGCTGAAGAAGACCGGCAACCTGCCGCTGACGAAGGCCGTCGCCGGTCTGCGCCGCGACGGGGCGGACGCGGATCTTCACCTGCTGGTCGTCGCCTTCGACTATGATCGCCGCCGCGCCCAGTTCTTCCGCTCCTCGGACGCCACTGCCGCGCAGATGGGCACCGGCAGCGCGGGCGACGTGACACTGTCCGAGGCGATCCACGCCTCCACCAACGCTCCGGTGAACTACTTCGATGGCCCGGCCACCTTCTCCGACCGTCCCGGCGCTCCCGGCAACTACTGGGACGGCGCCATGACCGGCTGCAACAACCCCATCCTTGTCGCCGTCACGGAGGCCATCGTCAAGCGGGCCGTGCCCACGGATATCGTCGCGCTGAGCCTCGGCACCGGCACAGTCGCCCTGCCCGCCCTGGCCGCAATCCGGAGAACCCGTCTCGCCCCTCTTGCAGACGCCTGCGGCCTCGTCCTTCGTCAACGATCTCCGTGCCGTGTCGACCGTCATCCTGGACGATCCACCGGACATGGCCACCTTCATTGCGCACGTCATGACCGGCAGCGGCACGGGCATCGACCCCGCTGTGTCGAACAGCCGCATCGTCCGCATGAGCCCGATGCTCAGTCCCATCGGCAGCTCCGGCAAGTGGATGCCTCCCGGCGCCATGACCGTGAGCCAGCTTCTGGCGCTGACGCGCATCGATATGGACGCGATCGATCAGAACGACGTGGACGCCATCTCCCGCTACGCCGATCTCTGGCTGCAGGACGGCGCGCCCAACCAGCCCGTGCGCATGGATGGCGACACGCTGACCTGCGAGTTGGGGCAACGAACCTTTTCGCAAGCGAAGGCCGCCTGGAACGCGATCCGGTAGAGGCCGGGCTACCGGGCTCGCGGAATCGACCAGCAGCTCGGCACGCGGCTCATCCCGACGGCGGGATAAAACTCCTCGACTGCCGGAGATGCGGTGAGGATGAGGGTCGTCTCCTCGCCTGCGCGCGCTCGTGTCTCTGCAATCAGCCTTCTGCCAATGCCTTGCCGCTGATACGAGATGTCCACAGCAAGATCGACAAGGTAGCAGCAGTAAGCAAAGTCCGTGAGCGCCCGCGAGACGCCCACCAACGTATCGCCATCCCGTGCCGTAACGATCAGGTCCGAGCCGCGCAGCATCCGGCCGAGCCGCTCCAGCGGCAGCACCGGAGACGCATCCTGCGGCATACAGCTCACCAGAACCTGTTGAAACTCTTCTGCGGTCAGATCCGGTTCAGCTGCATAGACAATGGACACGGTTTCCCCGGAAAGGCGGCAAGAGCTACTTCTGGAATCTATGCCAGCACAAAACAGCCGACAAGAACGATCACAATCACAACGAGGACAGCGGCGAAGCAGAATATCTGTTTGGCCCAGAAGAAGACGTACTGAGCCTTATACACAGGCTTTTCGACAGGGAACTCATACTTCGTTTTGGCCGCGTCCTTGGGATGAGCGAGTGTGATGTCAGTTACGCGCAGCCCCAGAACGTACTGAATGTAGTCCGATACCAATGCAAAAATCGCAAACAGGGCGACCAGAGAAACCCAGCTTCCCTCCCGGTCTGCAATCTTCGCCAGCATCGTGTTGGCAGAGGCGCTCATGACGCTCCAGGCGAAGAGAACCATCCCTGCGGAGATGGTTCTTACCTGGGTGCTGATCTTGTCCGTGACCTCTCGTTTGCGCGCCCAGACGTCCTTGAGCTCGAACTCTTCCTTGGCATCCATCGCAAACGTTCCAGCAAAGGGGGGATGCAGGAGAGACACAACGTGCCTCTCCTGCAGGTCAAAGGTTGTTTACCGTCCGGGTCCGGAGGGACCGCCATGCTTCGCGTAGTCCATGGTTGGATATCCTTTGCCCGGATAGTACATGCGCATCCGCTCTTTGCGGAATGAATTTCAGGGAACCGCGCAACTAGGCGAGGAACTTGCCGAGAAGCTGCTGCGCCAGGCTGCCGAAGTCGCTCTGGTTGGTCGCCTGTCCATTCGGGGCAAAGTGCTGGATCACCATCGGCAGAACCGTGGTCATGGCCATCTGCACGATCTCCGGCGAGACGCCCGCGTGCGCGGCCACCTGCTCCACGAGGCCACTTCCCTGCAGGCCCTGTTGCACCTGGCCGGGGGTGGTCGTCTGCTGCGCGCCGCTGGCGAGGGCGGTGATGTGGTCGCCCATGCCGTTCTGCGTGAAGCTGTTGATCAGACCCTGAATGCCGTCGGGGTGCTGCTCCAGCGCCTGTACCAGGCCACCGGCTACCTTTGCTTCGTCACTGCTCTGGCTCAGTTGTCCGGCTAGCGATCCAAGTTCGTCGAGTAATCCCATGGGCGTATCCTCCGCAGCTATTAGACCTCAAACCTCAAGTGGAAACGTAGACTTTCTTTCAAAATTCATCATCCCCGCCTAGGGATGGCCGGTTGCGTAAGTCACAGGCAACAGGGGACAATCACTCCATGACCGTTCCCAACAAGACAGTGATTGCAACCAAGGAAGCTCCTGCCGCCATCGGCCCCTACTCGCAGGCCATCCGCGTCGGCGATACGCTCTACGCCTCCGGCCAGATCGCGCTGGACCCCGCCACCGGGCAGCTCGTCCCGGGCGGTGTCGCCGAGCAGACCGAGCGCGTGCTCGAGAACATCAAGGCCGTGCTCGCCGCAGCCGGGCTGGAGGCTGGCAGTGTCGTCAAGACGACCATCTTCCTCAAATCCATGGGCGACTTCGCCACAGTGAACGAGATCTACGGGAAGTTTTTCGCAGCCGACGGAGCCATTCCCCCGGCACGCTCGACCGTTGCGGTCGCTGCCCTGCCGAAGGATGCGCTGGTCGAGATCGAGATCATCGCCCGGGAAGCCTGAGCGAATCGCCAGCATCCAATCTGGAGAAGGAGAACGCGATGGCAGAGACACCGGCTGAGACTCCGAGGAAGAAGGTCATCAAGACCGACGAGGAGTGGCGCGAGCTACTTACTCCGGAGCAGTTTCACATCATGCGGGAGAAGGGAACCGAGCGGGCCTTCACCGGCGTGTTTAACGACAACCACGCGGACGGCATCTATCGCTGCGCCGCCTGCAATGCCGAGCTCTTCACCTCGGACAAGAAGTTCGACTCCGGCAGCGGCTGGCCGAGCTTCTGGCTGCCGGTTACTCCCGAGGCAGTCGAGGTGATCGAGGATAACAGCCACGGCATGCGCCGGCTGGAAGTAGCCTGTGCCACCTGCGGCGCGCACCTCGGGCACGTCTTCCCCGATGGGCCGCGCCCAACCGGCCTGCGCTACTGCATGAACAGCGCCTCGCTGGCCTTTGAGAAGGAGTAGGGAACTGGCTTAAAGAAGAAGCTCCGCCCTTGGGCGGAGCTTCTTTGCATCTAAAAGTAAATAAAAGAGTTACGCCTTCACAATCTTGCCGGACCTGATGCAGCTGGCGCAGACGCGGATGCGCTTGTTGGCCGTGGGGCCGACCTTTGCCTTCACGGGGCGCAGGTTCACGTTCCAGCGGCGCCGCGTGGTGTTGTGGGCGTGAGAGATATTGTTTCCGAACTGCGGACCCTTGCCGCAGAGATCGCACGTTGCTGCCATTGTTCCGTCTCCAAAACCTGATTTGCAGGGTTGACCCGAAGGTCAGTCAACGCGTGATAGCGCCCTGAATGGCGGTGGCACGCTCGAACATCTATGAGCCGCGCGCTCTCGCGCCACAGGCAACCTGCTGAGGATTTATTCTAGCACGGCCGGCAAACGCGGGAAAGAGATATTGCCCGTTCGCCCATACCGTTCTTCGGAGAAATCTTCTTCGGCATTGTTGACTGTATGCAGTCGTAGCGTCTACTTTGGACGTGGCCTTAAAAGGAATGCTTTTGCAGGTAGCACGGAGGAAGCGTATGTTACGGCGTCTTGTGGGCAGTATAGCGGCCACGGCGATTCTGGTATCGCTGGCGGTAGGGGCGGAAGCACAGGCGGAGGCCTCGAAGGATCTTCGGGTGATCTCCGTCGATGTTGAAGGCGGCGCTGCGGTGCTGTTTGTAACGCCCGAAGGTAAATCGCTGCTGATCGACACCGGCTGGCCTCCCGGAGTGGGCGGTCCCCGGCCCGCGCCCGGCGCTCCTCCGCCACCGCCTCTGCCTTCGAGCGCCGAGAAGATCGCCGCCGCCGCTGCCTCGCTGGGTGTCACGAAGATCGACTACCTGCTGATGACGCACTACCACATCGACCACATCGGCGGGCTCGAATCGCTGCTGGCTAAATTGCCGGTAGGGGCCTTCATCGACCACGGCCCCAACCGCGAGGAGCCCCCGGCGGGAGCTACAGAGCGCCAGCTCGCCTTCGCCACCTCGACCTCCTATCCCAAGTGGCAGAAGGCCTACGAGGGGCATGAGCACATTACAGCCGAGGTCGGAAAAACGCTCGCCATCGGCTCCATGCAGCTTCAGTTCGTGAGCAGCGATGGCAAGGTGCTCGACAAGCCGCTGTCGGGAGCCGGTCAGGACGACGCGGCGCTCTGCTCCGGTGTGCCCCAGAAGGACAAGGACGGCGGCGAGGAAAATGTACGCTCCGTGGGTACTGTCATCACCTTCGGCAAGACGAAGATCCTCTACCTCGGTGACCTGACGTGGAACAAGGAGCTGGAGCTGCTTTGCCCGGTCAACAAGATCGGCAAGGTCGACGTCTACTTCGTCACCGGCCACGGCATGGACCTCTCGAGCAGCCCTCCGACCGCGGCGCTCGACCCTCTGGTGGCTGTCATGCAGAACGGTCCGACCAAGGGAGGCGACGAGGCCGTGATGAAGACGGTCAGCAGCTTCCCGAGTGTGGCGCAGGGAGGCTTCTGGAAGACGCACTATACCGTCCGCTACCCAGACCTGAACGGCGACCCGAACTATATTGCCAATCTGAAGGACGAGCCCAGCGAGAATCCAATCGACCTCGACATCACCCCGAAGGGTGAGGTCAAGGTCACGAACACCCGTAATCAGTTCAGTAAGACTGTAAAGGCCCGCGCCGCCAAGTAAGCGCGCCGGGCCTGTTTTTTCAAGGACTTCTGCGAAAGGGTTGTTATATTAACACATAATGTTGGATATCGACACGCTCAAGATGCCGTCTTCGGTGCTGAAGGCGTACCTGGTTGAAAAGCTGCGGGATGCGATCATCACGCGCAAATTTGAGCCGGGTGAGCGTCTCAACGAGACGAACCTTGCCTCGCGGTACAACGTAAGCCGTGTCGCCGTGCGCGAGGCTCTGATGCAGCTCCAGCTTCAGGGACTCGTCATGAACCATCCCCGGCGCGGCATGTTCGTCAACAGCCTCAGCGAGGTCGACTCGCAGAAGATCAACAGCCTCCGCATTCCTCTGGAGGCCGAGGCTCTGCGGCTGTGCAAGACCAGCGCGAATAAGCAGATGGTGAAGCACCTGGCGAGCCTGGTGGTGCAGATGGAGAAGTGGGACTCCGGTTCGCAGTTCGAATCGGCAGAGCTGGACTTGCAGTTCCATCGCGCCGTCTGGGTCTACAGCGGCAACACCTATCTGGCCAAGTCGCTGAACTCCTTCGCTCCGATCCTGTTCGCGCACCGGGCGCTCGACGGCATGACCGACGAGCGGCGGCGCTGGAACCTGCGGGACCATCGCTCGCTGCTGGACGTCATCGAGGGAAAGTCGGATCGCACGCCCGAGGAGGCAATCCTCGCGCATCTGAAGATCGGCTACGACGAGCCGGGGAAGTTTTCGAGCTTCGCCGGAGAATTAACCACGAAGGACGCCGCAAAGGCCTAGTTACTGGCAGGTCCCCAGCCCCGGAGCAGACACGATTTAAGGTTTGCTGGTATCGTTCGGGGTGCAATTACTATGGGGTGAAGGTACAGCAGGTGCCAACATCCATCTCACTGGAGCCAAAGAACCTATGCCCGAAGCCCCTCCGTCAACGCTGAGAACGCATGTAGCCCAACGGTTGCGGAAAGATATTCTGGCGGGCAAGTACAAGCCCGGCGATCGCCTCAACGAAAGCTCCATCGCCCGGGAGTTCAAGATCAGCCGCATCCCCGTACGCGAGGCGCTCTTCGAGCTGCGCGAGTCCGGCCTGGTGATGAATCGGGAGCGCCGGGGCATGTTCGTCACCTCGCTCTCCGAGGACGAGATTCAGAAGATCAACTCGGTGCGCGTCATCCTTGAGGTTGAGGCGCTCTCGCTCGCTCGGCAGCGCATGACGCCGAAGGTCGCGGCCCAGCTCAAGGCGCTGGTCGACAAGATGGAGTCCTCGAACGCCAGCGTGCTCGACGCGGCGGCCATCGACCTCGAGTTTCACCGCACCATCTGGGCGGCCACGGGCAACGAGTATCTGCAGCGTGTGCTCGATCCGCTGGCGACGCTGCTCTTTGCACACAACCTGCTGGAGCGCGTCAGCCTGACGCATCGGAACTGGCGTCTCAATCACCACCGCGCCCTGCTGGACGTCATCCTCGCCCCGCAGAACAAGGATATCCGCTCGGCGCTGCTCACTCATTTGCAGGCTGCGTATCCGACCGAGAGCGAGAGCGCACCGGCGGCTCCTGCCACCGCATCCAGGCGCGCACCGAGCGCCCCCAGGACCACGAAGAAGAAGGCTGCGAAGAAGTCCGCGTAGAAGACCCGGTTACGGCGGGCGCATCCTGTCGAACGCCGTAACCGAGGCACCCCTGAAGACCATATAAGACGAAGCATCTCGCAGAAAAGACGCAGGAAATCTCTCGCCCTGACGCATTCTGTACGCGGCCTCTCCCGCCTCGAAAACGCTCTTGCCAAACCTCTCCCCACATGTATACCGTATACGTGAATTTAGACATTCACCGCTCCCTGTCGCCTGAGGCCGACCCATCGGCGGACATCGATTGCGGGGGGGAGAGGTCCGGTAGGTTTTCCGGCGACTGTTGTAGGGCTTCTTGAAGCCCGGAAGGATGCACGATGCGTCACCGATATCTCAGCGCGGTCTTCGTGGGAGGACTGGCGATCTTTGTATTCGCAGCCATAGGTCAGGAGGCCCCGGCGGGCCGTGGCGGCGGTGCCGGAGCGCAGGACAGGGGTGCATCCACCCGCGCCTTCCTCGGCCTCGGCGTTGCCCCCGATAAGGCGGCCGCCGAGCGCGGCGCTCCCGTCTTCCAGCAGAACTGCGCGTTCTGCCATGGACCGCAGGCACGCGGCGCGGAAGGACCGAACCTGATCGTCTCCGATGTGGTGCTGGGCGATGACCACGGCGAGCACCTCGTACCCTTCCTGAAGAAGGGCCGCCCGGAGAAGGGCATGCCCTCCTTTGCCAGCGTCTCCGATGACCAGCTCAAGGACATCTCCGAGTTTCTGCATCAGCAGGTGGAGGACGTCGCCAACCGCGGCACCTATCACCTCACGAACATCCTTGTGGGCGACGCCGCCAAGGGTAAGGCCTACGTGGATGCGAACTGCATGTCCTGCCATAAGGCGGAAACCTTCGAGCACATTGCCGGCAAGTTCCGCGCGCCGGACCAGCTCCAGCGCGGCTGGGTGTGGCCGACGCGTCCCGCGGACCACTCGCTGGATGTGACCGCCAGGGTGAAGTCGCCGGAGGGCACGTTCACCGGCCGCGTCACACAGATCAGCGACTTCCGCGTCACGATCGTCGATCAGGGTGGCGCAAGCCATGTCATCGATCGCAAGCCCGGGGTCGAGGTAGAGACGAAGGACCCGCTTGATCCTCACCAGAAGCTGCTGATGACCCTCAAGAACGACGACATGCACAATGTCACTGCTTATCTGGAGACGCTCAAATGAGGTTTGCCCGTATCTTGCGCGCGGCCGCCGCCGCCGCGGTGTTCACCTGCCCTGCGCTGCTGATGTCCCAGGTTTCGCTCGATCCGAAGGCGATCGGCAAGACGCCGGTCGATAGCTGGACCACCTTCAACGGCGACTACACCGGCCAGCGGTACAGCACGCTCAAGGAGATCAACGACACCAACGTCGGCACGATCGCGCCACAGTGGAAGTACAAGGTGACGAGCGTGGGCGCGCAGCGCGGCGCACCGGAGCCGGTCATCAAGTGCACACCGCTGATGGTGAACGGCGTGCTCTTCATTACTATCCCCGACCACGTGTGGGCGCTCGACGCGCATACCGGCAAGGAGATCTGGCACTACGACTGGGAGGACCACGGCGGCCACCTCGTCGGCCAGCGCGGTGTCGCCCTCTGGAACTCGACCGTCTTCTTCGAGACGCCGGACAACTGGCTGGTCGCACTCGATGCAAACAGCGGCAAGGAGCTGTGGAAGAAGAACTTTGCTGATGCCCGCAAGCAGTACTTCTCCACCTCGGCCCCAGTCGTCATCAAGAATCACGTGATCGTCGGCGTGGGCGGTGATGCAATGGACATGCCGGGCTTCCTCGACTCCTTCGATCCCCAGACCGGCGAGCTGCAATGGACCTGGTGGTCCACGCCGCGCAAGGGCGATCCCGCGCTGAAGACGTGGCCCAACGAGTCTTCCTCCGAGCACGGTGGCGGCATGACGTGGATGCCGGGCACCTACGACCCCGATCTCAACCTGATCTACTGGCCGACGGGCAACACCAATCCCGTCTTCGCGGGGCAGGGCAGACCGGGAGCCAACCTGTGGACCGAGGCCATCGTGGCGCTCGATCCCGAGACGGGCAAGCTCAAGTGGTACTACCAGATGTCGCCGCACGACACGCACGACTTCGACAACACGACCGCGCCGATCCTCTTCGACAAGGCGGTCAGCGGCAAGCCGCGCAAGCTGATCTCGCAGGCCTCGCGTGCGGGCTTCTTCGCCACGCTCGACCGCACCAACGGCAAGTACCTCATCGCCAAGCCCTTCGTGCCGCTGGACTACTCCTCCGGCCTCTCACCGGAGGGTGAGCCGATTCCGATTCCGGATAAGGACCCCAGCATCGGCGGCTCCATCAACATCACCAACGCCACCAACTGGGAGGCCCCGGCGTACAGCCGACAGACGGGCCTGTTCTACGTCAACGCCACGGCAGGCAAGTCGATCTACTATCTCGTCGATACCAGCCCGACCCCATCCGGCTATGGCGGCACCGGTGCGGGCATTGGCGTAACGAAGCGCATTCTCAAGGCGATCGATCCACTGACCGGCGAGTCGGCATGGGAACATGTCTATCCCAACATGAACAATGCTCCGGGCACGGTCGGCGCAAGCATCCTGACGACCGCGGGTAATCTTCTTCTGACCGGTGATGACCAGAAGAATGTCATCATTTACAGCGCCGACAAGGGCAAAATCCTCTGGCATCAGGAGTTTGGCGCCAGCCAGTCCAACGGTCCCATCACCTACATGATGGATGGCAAACAGTGGCTTGTCTTTGCTGCCGGAGACACCTTGTACACCTACACGCTTCCCGGCAAATAAGTTGTTCCTCCGTTATACCTTCCTCGGACAAGCGCCCGGTAAAACGGGCGCTCCTTTTTGCCTGCGAATGTTGTAAACGCCGCTCGTGGAGCGGGTTGCGGCGATTTGTAACTGTTCGGTTGCAATTATTTATAACCGGGTTGTTGACAGTTCTTAAGTACATACTGTATACGATTTCGCAGCCCAAAACTGTCCTTCCCTTGCGGTCTGAACAGGAGAAGAGGACAGGTGGACCTGAAATTGAGAACGTAGCGACGCAAGAAATATTTGGAAAAGCCGGCTTCGGAGTCAGTGAAGCCGTCAGGAGGCAAGTGTGCAGTTGGGATGCAGCGATCACGCAAATAAAAAATATATCCGGGCATTTCGGCCATGGACTGCTCTGTGCTTTGGACTGCTGGCCCTCTGGCTGTCCTTCTCCCTCGCCGGCGGACGGGCCTACGCGCAGTCAACGACGGCCGAGGTCCTCGGCAGCGTCCATGACGAGACGGGCTCCATCATTCCGGGCGCTGAGGTGACGATCACGAACAAGGGCACCAACGAGTCCCGCAAGACCACGAGCAACGAGAACGGCGCCTTTACCTTCAACCTCCTGCAGCCGGGCACCTACCGTCTCAGCGTCACGTCGGCGAACTTCAAGCGGTACGAGGTGCCGAACATCACGCTGGCCGCAGGCGATCAGCCTCGCATCGACGCCGGCATGAGCGTCGGCGGCGTGAACGAGACGGTTTCGGTCGAAGCGACCTCTCCTCTGCTCCAGTCCGAGAGCTCGACCATGCAGAGCTCGGTGAACCAGCTTGCCGTGCAGGATCTTCCGCTGAACGGCCGCAACTTCGTGCAGCTCGTCCAGCTTGCTCCGGGCGCCAACGAGGGCCCGCCGAGCAGCCTTACGGCGGGTCACGGCAAGGATGACGAGCGCGGCGCGGCCAGCGTCTCGGCCAATGGGCAGTCCGATCTGCTCAATAACCAATTGATCGACGGCATGGACAACAATGAAGGCCTGATCGGTACCGTCGGCGTGCGTCCTTCGGTCGAGGCCGTCTCCGAGATCCGCGTGCAGACGAACGTCTACTCCGCCGACACCGGCAGAACCGCGGGCGCGGCCGTCAATGTCATCACCAAGTCCGGAACGAACCAGTTCCATGGCTCTGCCTACGAGTACTTCCGCAACGACATCTTCAACACGTATCCGTTCCAGTTTGGCGCCCATAACGCCAAACAGCGTCTGCGGCAGAACCAGTTCGGAGCCTCCATCGGTGGTCCGATCTTCAAGAACAAGACCTTCTTCTTCGGCGATTACGAGGGTTTCCGGCTCGTCTCCGATGCCAATCCTTCAATCTCAACGGTTCCAACTCTCTTCGAGGAGCAGAACCCCGGCAACCTCACGGATATTGGACTCGGAATCATTCCTCAAGACCAGATCGACCCTGCTGCACGCAACTACCTAGCGCTTTATCCGGCACCCAATCTGCCCAACGTCGGTGGTCAGGGACGTTTCGTCGGTGTCTCCCGCATGACGCAGTCCAGCAACAACTTTGACGTCCGGCTCGACCATTCCTTCAACGATCACAATGTGATCTTCGGCCGGTACAGCCACAACCAGTACGTCACCTGGCAGCCCAGCACCTTCCCGGTCAAGACGGTAGCCGGGCTCAACATTCAGCCGAGTGGCACGGGTTACTCGCCGAGCAACGATCACAATGTCTCGCTCAGCTTTACCCATACCTTCACGCAGAACCTGTTGCTCCAGTTGCAGGCGGGCTTCCTGCGTGTCGATAACGAGTCCTATCCTGCGCCCTTTGGTAACGGCAACAAGGTCGGACCGGCGGTCAATACGGCCTATGGACAGCCCGGTGTGAACATCAGTGGATTCACCTCGGGTCTGGCGCCCATCACGATTCAGGGTGGCTACACAGGCCTGGGAGCTGGAGCCTTTTCTCCTCTGACGGACCTGACCAACGCCTTCCAGTATCAGGGCACTGTGACCTACACCCGTGGAGCGCACAACATCAAGATGGGCGCCAGCCTCATCCGTCGCCAGCTCTTCAGCGTGCAGAGTCACCAGCAGCTTCCGAACTGGACATTCACCAACCTGGCCCAGTTTGAACAGGGCACCTACATCTCGACCACCCGAAGCTACAGTACGACGAACCCTCACTATCGTCTCTGGGAGCCCAGTGTCTATTTTCAGGACGACTGGCACATCACTGCTAATACCACCCTCAACCTGGGCCTTCGCTACGATGTCTTCACTCCCTACACCGAGGTCAACAACGCTATCTCCACCTGGAACCCAGCGACCGAGAGCATTCAGGTTGCCGGACAGAATGGAATCTCGTCCACGGCGGGCATACGCACCTTCTACGGCAGCGTGGCTCCTCGCTTCGGCTTCTCCAGTACGGTTCGTCCCGGCCTGGTCGTTCGTGGGGGTATTGGTATTGCATTCTTCCCAACCTCGCTTACCTCGAACGTCTCTCTCAAGAACCAACCCTTCCTGAATACCTATGGTCCTTTCAGCTCGACGACGGCACCGGCAGGATTCTCGAAATTTATCAATGGTGCGCCTGCGGCTACCGTCAATAGCGCGTCGAATCCTACCGGCTCGATGAGTGCTGCGGTCGACCCGAACTTCCGGCCTGCCATGGCTACCCAGATGAATCTTGCTGTACAGAAGGATTTTTCGGGCAATGTCGTCACTGTGGCCTATGTCGGTGTGCTGACGCAGCACATTGCACAGCCCATGAACGATCTGAACGCGCCTCCTCCGAACACGGTAGGTCTTACCATCAACGGTGTGGCCTGCAATGCAGCGACGGACCCGCATCAGTGCAATCCCAATCAGCTACGTCCTACATACTCCAAGTATCCAGGGCTTACGACGATCGGCTGGTATGCTTCTGGCGGTTCGGGCAGCTATCATTCGCTGCAGTTGTCCTTTCAGCGCCGCCTGACGAAGGGCCTGAGCTTCAATGCCAACTACACCTACGCGCGTGATCTCGATAACGCCACCGGCCTCAGCAATGAAACCGTGGGTGGCTATGCCATCGTGCCTTCCATCACCAACACCTACGACTACGGCAACAGCGATCTCGATCTCCGCAGCCGTGGCGCGGCTACGGTCAACTACCAACTCCCGTTTGGCAACAATCTCCATGGAATCTCCGGTCTTGTGGTCAAGGGATGGCAGATCAACAGCATCGGCGTATGGGGATCGGGACAACCGTTCACGGTCTTCAATGCCGGCAACGTCTCAAACACAAATCCCGGCGGTTCTACCGATCGCGCCAATCGCGTTGGAACCTGGCAGATCTCCAATCCAGGAGTCTCCAGGTTCTTCAACACGGCTGCTTTCGCATCGCAGGCACCGGGCACGCTTGGCCTCGAACACAGGAACGATCTCCATGGACCGCACTTCCGGCACGTGGATCTCTCCTTCATCAAGAACTTTCCCATTCACGAAGACACTCACTTCGAGTTCCGGGCTGAAGGGTTCAACATCACCAATACGGCGAACTTTGCCAATCCCACGGCGACCCTTGGTTCGTCCACCTTCGGCCAGCTCACCAGCATGTCGGCCTCCTACGCTCCTCGCGTGATCCAGTTCGCTCTCAAGCTGGTCTTCTAACGAGGTCCCTTCACCAGAACGCCCTCTCCGCTGCATGGCGGAGAGGGCGTTTCTGTGTCTGCGTTCGCGCAAAACAAATGCGGCAGTCCCCGAAGAGACTGCCGCATCGTTTTGCTGAGAAAGAGGAGTTACTTGTAGCGCGGATCGCCCGGCTCGGCGACTACGGTCTGCCGCTGCTCGCCGAGGCCCTCGATGCCGAGGTGAATCTTGTTGCCCGGCTTCAGGAAGACCTGCGGCTTCTGGCCCATGCCGACGCCCGGAGGCGTGCCGGTCGTGATGATATCGCCCGGCTGCAGGCTCATAAAGCGGCTCAGGAAGCTGATCAGGTGCGCCACGCCGAAGACCATCGTCTTCGTGGTGCCCTGCTGATAGCGATGCCCATCCACCTCGAGCCACATGTTCAGGTTCTGCGGATCGGGGACCTCATCGGCCGTTACCAGCCACGGGCCGGTGGGACCGAAGGTGTCGGCGCTCTTGCCCTTCACCCACTGTCCGGTGCCCTCGATCTGGAAGGCGCGCTCGGAGACATCGTTGATGAGGCAGTAGCCTGCCACGTACGAGAGAGCATCCTCCTCCGAGACATACTTTGCCTCGGTGCCGATCACGACGCCCAACTCTACCTCCCAGTCGGTCTTCTCCGAGCCGCGAGGCTGGATGACGTCATCGTTCGGGCCGCAGAGCGCCGAGCTGGCCTTCATGAAGAGGACCGGCTCCTTCGGAACGGCCATGCCGGCCTCAGCCGCATGGTCCGAGTAGTTCAGGCCGATGCACAGGAACTTGCCGGGCTTCGGCACGCACGATCCGTAGCGAGGCGTGCCCTCGACGACAGGCAGTTCCTCCAGATTGAGCGCCGCAATCTTGGCGAGCGACTGCGGGCTGAGATACTCACCGCTGAGATCGGGGATGACCTGCGAAAGGTCACGAATCGTTCCGTTGGCATCCAGGATACCGGGCTTCTCCTGGCCGAGTGCTCCATAACGTAGCAGCTTCAAGGATCTTCTCCTGTCTATTGGTGCAGCGTGTTGGTAGATCTTTTAGTGAGACTCACGAGGAACGGCCGAACCGCGGGTTCCCAGCAGGAAGTCGAAGTCGGCGCCCTTATCCGCCTGCAGCACATGCTTGCGGTACAGCTCCTGGTAGCCGCCCTTCATCGTAGGCGCAGGAGGCGTCCACTGGCTACGCCGTTCTTCCAACTCCTCGTCCGAAACCTCGAGGTGCAGGGTGCGCGCTTCGACGTCCAGCTCAATGATATCCCCATCGCGCACCAGCGCCAGCGTGCCGCCGATGGCGGCCTCTGGGGCCACATGCAGAATGACCGTTCCATATGCCGTGCCGCTCATGCGCGCATCCGAGATGCGGACCATGTCCTTGATGCCCTTCTTCAGCACCTTGGGCGGCAGGCCCATGTTGCCGACCTCGGGCATGCCCGGGTAGCCGCAGGGACCGCAGTTCTTCAGCACGAGGATCGAGTTCTCGTCCGCGTTCAGCTCCGGGGACTCAATGCGCGCGTGATAGTCCTCGATGCTGTCGAAGGTGACGGCGGGTCCGCGATGCTTCAGCAGGTGCGGCGATGCCGCCGAGGGCTTGATGACCGCCCCGTTCGGCGCGAGGTTGCCCCGCAGCACTGCGATGCCGCCATGCTCGGTGATCGGGTTCGATGCCGGGCGGATGACGTCCTCGTTCCAGTTGGGAGAATTCTGGGTATTCTCCCAGATGGTCTTTCCGTTGACGGTCAAGGCGTCCTTGTGCAGAAGCCCCTGCTCGCCCAGTGCCCGGATTACCGTGGGCAGACCGCCCGCATAGTAGAAGTCCTCCATCAGGTACTGGCCGGAGGGCATCAGGTTCACGATGGTCTTCACCTCGCGGCCGAGGGCATCCCAGTCCGCAAGCGAGAGCTCGACCTCGACACGTCCCGCGATAGCCAGCGAGTGCAGCACCGCATTGGTCGAGCCGCCGATGGCCCCGTTGACGCGTACCGCATTCTCAAAGGCCTCTTTGGTCAGAATCTTCGAGATACGCAGGTCCTCATGCACCATCTCGACGATCCTGCGGCCCACCATCTGCGCCATTGCCCAGCGGCGCGAGTCCGAGGCCGGAATCACCGCGTTCTGTGGCATGCCCAGTCCGAGTGACTCCACCATGCAGGCCATCGTCGAGGCGGTGCCCATGGTCGAGCAGTGGCCCGCCGAGCGTGACATGCAGGTTTCGGCCTCGCGGAACTCCACGAGGCTCATCGTGCCTGCCTTCACCTCTTCGCTGAACCGCCACACGTCCGTGCCCGAGCCGATGTCCTTGCCGCGGAACTTGCCGTTCAGCATAGGGCCGCCCGAGAGAACGATGGTCGGCAGGTCGACGCTCGCCGCGCCCATGATGAGCGAGGGCACCGTCTTGTCGCAGCCGCAGAGCAGCACCACGCCGTCCAGCGGATTGGCGCGGATCGACTCTTCCACGTCCATGCTGACGAGGTTCCGCAGCAGCATCGCCGTGGGGCGAATGTTTGTCTCGCCGAGCGAGGTCACGGGGAACTCCAGCGGAAAGCCGCCCGCCTCCCACACGCCGCGCTTCACGCGGTCAGCCAGATCGCGGAAGTGCGCGTTGCACGGGGTCAACTCCGACCATGTATTGCAGATGCCGATGACGGGGCGGCCGTCGAAGACGTCGTCAGGGTAGCCGCGCATCCAGCTCCGATGGATGAAACCATCCTTATCGGGCGGACCGAACCAGGCAGTGGAACGTAGGGGGCGTTTGGGTGTCATCATACTCTCCGGAGGCGGTTGCAGCGCTGGTGCGCGGGTCTTCCGTGATGGGTTGTTCTGGCTTCATGCCGAGAAACGGCGTGGCTCGGAGGCCAAGCGTGTATCTGTATACTAAATGCAGATACCACTGTCAACGACCGATACGGCGCGCACCGGATCTCTCGATGTTTCCAAGGGCTGAGCGTACTACACAATCAGGCACCGCCTGCGAAATCTTCTGCACAACATTCTCATGCAACATCAAGCTTGATTGGATTCAAATTGACAAGACTTTTAACCCGTACTTAGTATGCAGTTTACTATGCTGAAGTCTCCCGGCATGTTACGAACGCTGTTCAACCTTTTGTGAGGTCCTTCATGCAACCCACCCGCGCGCGCTACGGGGTCGTTACGCTGGCGATCGTTCTGGCTGTGCTCTCGTATGTGCAGCGCGTTGCCATCTCGCAGGCGGCAGGACCGATCTCCCACGACCTGAACCTGAACAAGGCGCAGATGGGCCTTGTCTTCGGAGCCTTCGGCCTCTCGTATGCCATCTTCGAGCTGCCCATGGGCCTGCTGGGAGACAAACTGGGAGCGCGCCGCATCCTGCTGCAGATTGTCATGGCGTGGTCGGTCTTCACGGCGCTTACCGGCGTGGCCTGGAACGTCGGCTCCATGTGGGTTATCCGCTTTCTCTTCGGAGCGGGCGAGGCGGGCTGCTTCCCGAACCTGACCCGCATGCTGAGCGTCTGGCTACCGCGCAAGGAGCGCATCACGGCACAGTCGCTGCTGTGGGCCTTTACGCGCTGGGGCGGCGCGGCGACCCCGCCGCTGGTGCTTGCGGGCATCTCGCTCTTCGGATGGCGCTGGGCCTTTGTCGTCTTCGCCGCCCTCGGCGTGGTCTGGTGCGTTGTCTTCATGGTCTGGTTCCGCGACGACCCGGCAAATCATAAGAGCGTCAACGAGGCCGAGCTCAAGCTCATCGAAGAGAACCGCGTGCTGACCGTGCACCACGAGCAGGGCGAGCGCACATGGTGGGCCATCCTGCTGACGCCGCAGGTGGCGATCCTGACCCTGCAATACTTCTGCTTCTGCTTCGTCTGGTACTTCTATGTGACCTGGCTGCCGACCTACCTCCGTGAGGCGCGCCACCAGTCGGCTACGCGCGCGGCAGCATTCTCGGTGTTGCCGCTGCTGCTGGGCGGCTTCGGATCGCTCCTCAGCGGCTTCCTGCCCATTGGCTGGTCCCGCCGGATCATCGCGCTTGTAGGGTTTGCCGCCACCTGCATCCTTTTGCTCGCGTTCACGCAGATCCATGAGGTGGTTCCGGCCATGATCTGCCTGGCCTTCGCCAGCTTCTTCAGCGATATCACGATGCCCATCTCCTGGAACGCCTGCGTCGAGATCGGTGGTGCCTACACGGCCACGGTCGCCGCGACGATGAATATGCTGGGCAACCTCGCGGGCTTCATCGCGCCGACGGTCGGCGGCTTCATCCTGCAGAAGACCGGCGGCGACTGGAACCCGCTTATCTACCTGATGGCTGGCGCAGCGGCGCTCTCGGCAAGCTGCTGGATCTTCCTTGACCCAGGCCGCAAAGAGGGCGCCAAGCCAGCCGCCAGCAACACCGGCCTGCTCGACGCAGAGGCCTCCGCACTGTAAGGCGGGAGCCTTGCAATCAGGCTCCTGTCTCACCCCGACAGTCATCCTCCCCCGACTGTCCTTCCGCTGCGCTACGGAATGACAGTCGGGGGAAGGAGCAAAGTCGGTTCCAATAAACACACCCTCTTAAACCAACCAGCCCTGCCGCATCCTCCGGCAGGGCCAGTCTTTTCGCTCGATCAACTTACTCCGTCAGAGCAAACGTATACAGCGTATTCCCCGCCGCCAGCGCAATGTACTGCTTCCCATCCACCGAGTAGCTCATCGGAGCCGCCGCAATCGTGCCGCCTGTCAGGAAGCGCCACAGCGGCTTGCCGGTCTTGCTGTCGAGCGCGATCAGGTTGCTCTCGCCCGTCGCCGCAAACACCAGCCCCGAACGCGTGCCCAGCACGCCAATCGCAAACGACCGCCGGATTAGCGGATAGGTCCACTTGACCTTGCTGTTCACCGCGTCGATGGCCATCACCTGAATCACGCCCGGGGCGGGACGAGCACCCGAACCACCCGGAGCGCCGCCCTGATACTGGCGTCCCTCCTCGTACTTCACCGGTGCACTGCGGTACGCTCCCGCGCCGTCATAGGCGATCAGGTACATGGTCGCGCTCGCCGGATCGAAGGAAGGATTCTGCCAGTTCGCTCCGCCGATCAGGCTGGGAAACACGACCACGCCCTCCGCGTTTGCCCGCCAGCCATCGGCAAGAATCGGCTTGCCATTCGCATCGAAGCCCTTGTTCCACGTCTGCTTCACATACGGGAATGCGGAGATGAACTTCCCGTTCGTGCGGTCCAGCATATAGAACATGCCATTGCGATTGGCCTGCAGCAGCACCTTGCGCGGCTGGCCGCCGACCGTCACATCGGCCAGGACAACGTCCTCGTTGGAGTCCCAGTCATGCGTGTCGTTCGGCGTGAACTGATAATGCCACTTGCGCTGGCCCGTCTCCGGATCGAGCGCCAGCACCGAGCAGGTAAAGAGGTCATCGCCCTTGCGAAGATCGCCGTTCAGGTTCGGGCCGGGGTTGCCGACCGTCCAGTACAGCGTGTCCAGCTCCGGATCGTAGCTGCCGGTCAGCCACGTGCCGCCGCTGCCGTGCTGCCAGCTATCGCCGCTCCACGTCTCGCTGCCGGGCTCACCCGGGCCAGGGATCGTGTTGAAGCGCCACAGCCGCTTACCTGTCTTCGCGTCATACGCGTCGAGGAACCCGCGAATCCCGAACTCCCCTCCCGCCACGCCGACAATGATCTTATCCTTCACCGCCAGCGGAGCTGCCGTGATGGTGTACCCCTTCATCGTGTCGGCGACCTGCGTCTCCCACAGCACGCGTCCCGTGCGCGCATCGAGCGCCACCAGCGCGGCGTCGAGCGTTCCCAGGAAGACCCGGTTGCCCAGCACGGCCACACCGCGGCTGAAGGGGTTCGTCTCATACGGATTCGTCACCTTCTGGCGGCGCTCGTACTTCCAGATCTGCACGCCCGTCTTCGCGTCGAGCGCATACACCTCGCCCGGATTGCCGGAGGTGTACATGATGCCGTCGACGACGACCGGCGTCGTCTCCAGCACCGACTGCCCCGGCATCTGCACCGTCCACGCCGGAGCCAGCCGCTTGATGTTGGCAGGTGTGATCTGCGTCAACTCGGTGAAGTGGCGGCCTTTGTAGTCGCCCCAGTAGCTGAGCCAGTTCTGCGGAGTCGCATCGGCGTTGTTAAGCTGCGCCTGCGTCACGCCGCCGGGGATGTCGGCCTGCGCAGTCTTCGTGAAATCCCGCTCCTTCAGCGACTTCAGATACGCCAGCAGATCCTGCAACTCTGTCGTGGAGAAGACCTTCTCGTAGTCCGTCGGCATCAGAGGCTTGTCGTCCACATGCTTGTCGAGCAGATCGCCCGAGTCGAAGCGCCGCACCGCTCCGCTGCGGTCGCGCAGCAGCAGCGTAAAGCTGTCGTCGGCCACGCGAACGCCCTCGACGGTCTTGCCGTCTTTCGTTTTTACGGTGATGGTCGCCGCCGACAGCGGAGCCCCGCCACCACCACCGCCGCCACGGTTCGGCGGACGCGGAGCAGCTCCAGCAGGAGGAGCAGGCGAAGGTGTTGGCGCGCCGGGATGCAGCACCCAGGTGCGCAGAAAGTCCACGCTGTTCACGCCAATCGCCGAGAGATCTCCGGCCATTACGCCGCCGGTCCCGTTCACCTCGTGGCACTCCAGGCAGCGCCCCTTGCCCCCAAAGAGTTTCTCGCCTGCGGCGGGATCGCCTGGAACCTTCTCCTCAGAGGCGCTCTGGGTGGTGCTCAAACTGCGCAGGTAGGTGATGATGCGCCACACATTATCGGTGGGCAGGCCGGAGAAGGCAGGCATCTGCGTGCCGGGCACGCCGGTGCGGATCGTCTGGTAGATGTCGGTGTCGGCGTTGCCATGCTGCAGATTGCCGCTCGTCAGGTTCGGTCCGCGGTCGCCGCGCGCCTCGCCGCCGTGGCAGGACTGGCAGGTCTGCTCGTAGAGCGTCTTGCCTGCGGCCACCGCATTCGGGTCGTTGGCGAATGGGTTGTGCATTGCGTCCGGCAGGTTGGCGTTCTGGGCGTTCAGGGAAAGAGAGAGTCCCAGGCAGGAGAGAGCGAAGAGGCTGGCAGTGGTGCAATGCGTTCTGGCGGGTCGCGGCATCCGGTTCCTTCTAAGATCGTTTCTCACGATATGCCTGCCGTGGCCATGAAGGTATATTCCGTCGCAACGGGCAGGGTAGTGCAGAGATTGCGATGAAGATCGAGAGAATACGAGGGTTACGAGTGCATCCAGACAATCACAACGAGTTTGGATACGGCCAATTCAGCAAGTACGATGCGCACACTGTATACCAAATTGACATTTTGAGTGTCAACGGAACACCCTGGCCGCCGGGCGGCATTTCACGCGCGAAGGCCCATCCCGGCCGTCGATCGGCAAACTGTATACAGAAATCAAACTTACCCGCTATACTGAACCCGCTCAGGCAGTATCTTTTTGGATTGGTGTTTCCGCGCTTACGAGAATGACCCCTTCGCCGTTTCCTATTCTGCATCAGCATCCTCATCCGCATGAGAGCTTCAACGCCGCCGAGGCTCTCGCTGCGCGGCTCCGCGCCACGGTCAAGGGCGAGGTCCGCTTCGACGAGGCCACGCGGGCGCTCTACGCCACCGATGCCTCGAACTACCGGCAGGTTCCTATTGGGCTGGTGATTCCAAAGGACGTCGATGACGTCATCGCTACGGTCACGGCCTGCCGCGAGTTCGGCGCGCCGGTGCTCTCGCGCGGCGGCGGCACCAGCCTTGCGGGGCAGTGCTGCAACGTTGCGGTCATCCTCGACTTCTCCAAGTACATGAACGGCATCCTCGAGCTGAACCCGGAGACGAAGATCGCCCGCGTGCAGCCCGGCATCGTGCTCGATGCGCTGCGCGATGCCTCCGAGCGGCACGAGCTGACCTTCGCGCCCGACCCCGCCACGCACAGCCGCTGCACGCTCGGCGGTATGATCGGCAACAACTCCTGCGGCGTCCATGCGCTGATGGGCGGAAAGACCGTTGACAATATCGAGGCGCTCGAAATCCTGCTCTACGACGGCACGCGGATGCGCGTCGGCCCCACCACCGAGGAGGAGCTGGAGGCGATCATCGCCGCTGGTGGACGCAAGGGCGAGATCTACGCGGGCCTCAAGCGTCTCCGCGACACCTACGCGACCCTCGTGCGCGAGCGCTTCCCCGACATCCCCCGGCGCGTCTCCGGCTACAACCTCGACCAGCTTCTACCGGAGAATGGCTTTAATGTCGCCCGCGCCCTGGTCGGCTCCGAGGGCACCTGCGTCACCATCCTCGAGGCCATCTGCGAGCTGAAGCCCAGCCCGCAGCATCGCCGCCTAGTGGCGCTCGGCTTTGAAGACCCCTTCATCGCTGCCGATCACGTGCCCGATGTGCTCGCATTCAACCCCATCGGCCTCGAGGGCTTCGACGGCCTGCTCGTCGATTACATGCGGCTCAAACATCTCGTCGTGGACGACATCGCACTGCTGCCCGCCGGCCGCGGCTTCCTGCTCTGCGAGTTTGGCGCGAACTCGCCCGAGGAGGTCGATCGCACGACTGACACCTTTGTCGCGGCCACGGCCTCCTTCGGCGGCAAGCCCACCGTGGCGCGCTACTCGCCGTCCGAGGCCGCCCGCGTCTGGAAGGTGCGCGAGTCCGCCCTCGGAGCCTCGGTCTTCGTCCCAGGCAAGCCCAGCGGATGGGAGGGGTGGGAGGACTCTGCGGTTCAACCCGCACAGCTTGGCAACTACCTGCGCGACCTCTTCACCCTGCTGGATCGTTACGGCTACAGCACGCCGATGTACGGGCACTTCGGACAGGGCTGCGTGCATCTGCGCATCACCTTCGACCTGAAGACCACCGAAGGCGTAGCGAGCTACCGCAGGTTTCTCGACGAGGCCGCCGACATCGTCCTCAAATATGGAGGCTCCTTCTCCGGCGAGCACGGCGACGGACAAGCCCGCGCCGCGCTGCTGCCCAAGATGTTCGGCCCCGAGCTGATGGAGGCGCTGGTCGAGTTCAAGCGCCTCTGGGACCCGCTCAACCGCATGAACCCCGGCAAGCTGATCGACCCTATCGCGGTTTACGACCCCACCGAAAACCTGCGCATCGGTCCTGGTTACACCCCGGCCAAACCGAAGACCTGGTTCCAGTACCCCGGCGATCAGGGGCTCTTCAGCGAGGCGACCACGCGCTGCGTCGGCGTCGGAGCCTGCCGCAAGGTGGACCACGGCACCATGTGCCCCAGCTACATGGCCACCCGCGAGGAGAAGCACTCCACCCGAGGCCGCGCCCACCTGCTGTGGGAGATGATGCAGGGCAACGTCATCAAGGACGGCTGGCGCTCGGTCGAGGTCCGCGAGGCGCTCGATCTGTGTCTCTCCTGCAAGGCCTGCAAGACCGAGTGCCCGGTCAACGTCGATATGGCGATGTGGAAGTCCGAGTTCCTCGCGCACCACTACGAGGGCCGGATGCATCCGCTGACGCACTACGCCTTCGGCTTCATGGACAAGTGGGCGCACCTCGCTTCGTTCGCGCCTGCGCTGGCGAACCTGCCCATGAAGCTGCCGGGGCTGAGCGACCTCGCCAAGTCTGTCATCGGCATCGCACCGCAACGCGAGATGCCGCAGTTCACAGGGAAGAACTTCCGCAGCCAGTTCCTCAAGCGCAAGGAGAAGCCCACGGGCGATGTTCTGCTCTGGCCGGATACGTGGAACAACTACTTCTACCCCGCGGCGCTCGACTCCGCGGTCAAGGTGCTCGAGTCCGCCGGGCGCACGGTGCAGATTCCGCAGGGCCACGTCTGCTGCGGCCGACCGCTCTACGACTTCGGCTTCCTCGATCAGGCCCGCGAGTACCTGAAGAACATTCTCACGCAGTTCGAGCCGCAGATCCGCGCCGGGATTCCGGTTGTCATGCTCGAGCCGAGCTGCGCCACGGTCTTCCGGGACGAGCTGATTAACTTCTTCCCCAACGACGAGCGCGCTATCCTGCTCAGCAAACAGACGATGATGTGAGCCAGTTTCTGGCCGAGCAGGGAGGCTCCTGGCAGCCGCCGAAGCTCGAAGGCCGCAGGCTCGTCGTGCACGGACACTGCCACCAGAAGTCGCAGCTCGGCATGAAGGACGAGCTGAGCCTTCTGCGCGCCACCGGGGCTACCGTGGACTCGCTGGACTCCGGCTGCTGCGGCATGGCCGGGCCCTTTGGCTTCGAGAAGCATAACTACGAGGTTTCGCAGACGCTGGGCGAACGGGTGCTGCTGCCTGCGGTGCGCGGCGCGGCTCCGGAGGACGTCCTCATCAGCAACGGCTTCAGTTGCCGGGAGCAGATCGCGCAAAACTCACCCCGGCGAGCGGTACATATTTCGCAGGTGCTTGCGGGCGATCTTTGATTTCTCGTGAATTGAGCCGCTAGCCCGTTCTTTTGATTGACAAGGTTTTTGGTATTTAGTATACAGTTCAAGTCGTGTAGGTAGTTCCATCAGGGAAGGTTCTGTCTCCTTCCGAGGAAATTCAAACAGGCAGGAGCGCATTGCCTCCTGAGGTGGTCGAGGACATATATGAAGATTGATCTGTCAGGGAAAACAGCAGTCATCACGGGTGCGAGTCGTGGTCTGGGTGAGGCGATGTCGCTGGCGCTCGCAGCTTCGGGTGCTCAGATCGCGCTGGTCGCGCGGGATGTGAGACGTCTCGAAACAGTGCGGGCGGCGATTCAGGCCGCGGGCGGCACGGCCGAGCTGTTTACCGGCGACGTCACCAGCGAGGCCGATGTTGCCGCCGTCGCCGCAGCGGTGCAGGAGCGCTTCGGCCACGCGCAGATCCTCATCAACAACGCGGGCACGAACATCCGCAAGAACCTTGTCGAGTTCACGCTGGACGAGTTCCGCAGCGTGATCGATTCGAGCCTGATCTCGACCTTTCTCATGTGCCGCGCCTTCGTCCCCGGCATGAAGGGCACCGGCTACGGTCGCATCCTGAACATGACCTCCATCATGAGCCACGTCTCGCTGCCGGGCCGCTCGGCCTACTCCTCGGCGAAGACGGCTCTGCTCGGCCTGACCCGCGCCCTGGCTCAGGAGCTTGCGCCCGAGGGCATCACGGTTAACGGCATCAGCCCCGGCCCCTTCGGTACGGAGCTGAACCATGCCGTCATGCACAACCCGGAGGCGAACGCGCAGTTCCTCGCCAGCCTTCCGGTTGGCCGCTGGGGCAAGGTCGAGGAGATCGGCGGCCTGGCCACCTATCTCTGCTCCGACCTGGCGGGCTTCATCACCGGAACCGACATCCTGATCGACGGCGGCTGGACCGCCAAGTAGCCCCGGTACGGCAGTACACGGAACACATTCCTTGAAAGAAGAGCAGGTGCGCTATGGAAACCGAACTGGAACAGAAGCTGCAAGGTTATAGCCGGCTGGATGGTGAGGTCGCCCTGGTCACTGGCTCCGGGCGTGGGCTGGGCCGCATGATCGTGGAGACGTTGCAGGCCATGGGCGCCAAGGTGGCGATCCACGACATCTCCGAGGATGCTCCGGCGCAATACGGCGAGGCTCCGAATCTCACCGCGGTTGCAGCGCAGCTATCGACTCGCGGTTCGCGCGTGATCGGCGTTACCGGCGACATCACGCAGGAAACGACCGTTGCCGCGATGGTCAAGCGCGCCGAGGAGGAGCTGGGCCCCATCTCGATCCTGGTCAACTGCGCCGGCGGCGACATCGGCGCAAAGGGCCAGAAGCCCAATCCGAACGGCGCACTGGACATCGCCCTCGACGATGCGAACGCGGTCTTCCAGCGTAACTTCATCGGCACGCTGCTGATGTGCCGCGCCATCTGCCCCGGCATGCGAGAGAGGAACAAGGGCGTCGTGATTAACGTCGCCTCGCTCAACGCGCACATGGGCGTCTCGCCGGAGGTCATCTACGGCTGCGCCAAGGCGGCCATCGTCCACTACACGCGCTGCCTTGCGCTCGAGATGCGGCCGCACGGTGTGCGCGTCAACGCGGTCAGCCCCGGGCCCACCAAGAGCGCCCGCTTTCTGGCGACGCGCTCCCTTGACGACACTATGATGAACGCCGGATACTCGCTGGAACGTTACGCCATGCCTTCGGAGATCGCCAACGCGGTCGCCTTCCTCGCCAGCGAGAGCAGCAGCTTCGTCAGCGGGCAGATTCTCCGTGTCGATGGTGGCGCTACACTATTCGCGGCTTAGCCTCGACCTTGGAGAGAGTGGAATGTCAGGAAGACTTACCGGAAAGATCTGTCTCGTGACCGGCGCTGCACAGGGCATTGGAAAATCCATCAGCGACGCCTTCCTCCGCGAAGGTGCACAGGTCATTGCAACGGATCTTCAGTTGGAGAAGCTCGAGGCCGAGTTCACGCATCCACAGTCGAAGGTCGCCCGGCTCGACGTGACGGATACAGCCGCCGTCAACGCGCTTGCGGCCTCATTCCCCGAGGTCAACGTGCTGGTGAACTGCGCCGGTTTCGTCGCGGTCGGCACCATTCTGGAGAGCGATGTCGCGCAGCTTGAGCGCAGCTTCCAGATCAACGTCGTCTCCATGCTGAACACCATCAAGGCCTTCCTGCCCGCGATGCGCGAGCGCAGGGATGGCGCAATCATCAACATCGCCTCGGTTGTTTCCTCCATCATGGCCGCGCCCAACCGCTTCGCCTACGCCACGACGAAGGCAGCGGTGGTCGGCCTCACCATGTCGGTCGCCCGCGACTACATCGCCGAGGGCATTCGCTGCAACTCGATCTGCCCCGCCACTGTGGATACTCCCTCGCTGCACGACCGCATGGCGGCGCAGGGTGATGTGGAGAAGGCGCGCGCGGCGTTCCTCGCACGCCAGCCGATGGGCCGCATCGGTACACCGCAGGAAATCGCGGAACTCGCCGTGCTGCTCGCCTCGAACGAGGCCACGTTCATGACCGGCACGAACATGGTGATCGACGGCGGCATGAGCCTGTAAGTACGATCGGGGCTCCCGGGCGTCCTCGCCGGGGAGCTCTGGCTTTTTAACCCGGACGGTAACAAGATAAACACATGCCGCTCTCCTCCGAACTGCTAGACCGGCTCGACAAGGCTCTTCTCGACAGACAGGTCAGTGAAGGGTTCGCCCTGCTGGAGCAGAGCGCCGGGGAGATCGATCGTTTGGACCCCAAAGACCCTCTGGCCTTCGCCTGGCTGCTCAACGTCGCGCAGTGGGTCGATCTCGGCTATCGGGACCATCATCTTATCGAAGAGCTGCTGCTGCGGTTCGCAGGCATCTCTCGCTCCGAGATGCGGCTGATCGACTATCTCCAGCTCCGCATGACCGAGGGCTTCCTCGCCTTCACGCTGGAGGAAGCGGCCGTCGCCACGGGCATCTTCGAGAACCTGCTGGGCGTTCTGCCCGTCGTAGGCGATCTGCACCTCATGCAGATGGCGCACTACTGGAAGGGGCGGGCGCACCGGCATAAAGGCGAGTACAAGCTGGCGGTTCAGCACATCGTCGAAGCCCGCGAGCTGGCACAGAAGATGCGCGCCCCGCGGCTGGTCGCGGTCGTCCAGATCCACGAGAGCTGGCTGCTCTTCCAGTCCGGCCAGCGGCGCGAGGCGATGCGCCTGCTGGACGAGTCCGAGGAGGCGATGAAGGACACCGGCCACGCTCTCTCGCTAGGCAACATCCAGTCGGCGCGGGGCCGCTTCGTCCGCCGCTCGGGCGAGTACGTCAAGGCGATGCACCACTTCCAGCACGCCATCGACATCTACGCGAAGAGCTTTCCGCAGCATCCCAACCTCGCCCGCGCCCTGGTGAACGCGGCGTACGTCAAGCGGCTTATGGCGCTCGACCTGAGCCAGCAGGCAAGGGAAGGCCGCGCCCGCGGCGTGCAGCACGACCGCTATCTGAAGATCGGCAGGGAGGCACTCGACCTGCTCGAGCAGGCGCGGTCGATCTACACGCTGCATAAGCATCGCAGCGGCACCGGCTCGGTGCTGGTCAACGCCGGGCATCTGTATCTGGATCGCGGGGACATCGAGAGCGCGGCCCGGGAGACGACCGAGGCCTACCGGCTGGGCGAGGAGACGCAGGACCTCATCCTCATGGCTCGCGCGCGTATCCTTCAGGCGGCCATCGAGAACATGCGCGTCGACGAGCAGATGGGTGAGGCCGAGGACCTTGCCACGCACGCAAACCTCGCCGTGCAGTACTCCGAGGAGGCGATTGCGCTGGCGAAGCAGACGCAGAACAAGCGTCTGCTGGCCGGAGCCTACGTCGCCCGCGGCTCGACCGCGACGAATGATTTCTTCGAGGACTGGGAGGTTGCCAAGCAGTACGTCACACTGGCCAGCGAACTGCTGAACCCGGACGACCGCGACCATCTCTCGAAGGAGCTGGTCATCCTGAAGTCGCGCATCCTGCGCGCCATCGGCATCGACCAGACGCTGCGCACCTGGTCCGACGGCCTGACCGGCGACAAGAGCTTTCAGCAGATCATCGAGGAGTTCGCCGAGATCGTCATCCCGAAGGTATGGCTGCGCGAGGACCGCAAGATCTCGAACGTCGTCAATAAGCTGGCCATCTCGCCCAAGAAGGTTCGCAGAATCCTTCGCAACGCGCACCTGCTCGACTAGGCTCTTGTATTCCTGAAGTTACCACGTTCTGTCATCCTGAGCGAGCGTAGCTCGCTCAGGATGACAGAACGTGGTGGGCTTACACGACGGAGAGAATCTTCACCTCGACGATCGGCTCCGCCTTCATCGCAGGCTCCGCCTGCGCCGAAGCTAACTGCGCCACCGGTAGCCGCGCCGAAGAGCACGAGACATAGTCCACCCCAAGCGACTTGAAGAAGGCAATCGAAACCGGGTCGCCGCCATGCTCACCGCACACGCCGATCTTGATCTTCGGATGCTTTGCCCGAAGCTGGTGAATCGCCGTCTCCATCAGCGCGCCGACACCCTCCTGATCGACGGTCATGAACGGATCGGCCTGTAGAATCCCCTGCTCGATATAGCTGTCGAGATACTTGCGCGCATCGTCCCGCGAGAAGCCATAGGTCATCTGTGTCAGGTCATTTGTGCCAAACGAAACGAAGTCCACCTCATTGGCAAAGGTCGCCGCACACACCGCCGCACGAGGCAGCTCGATCATGGTGCCGATGCGGTACTCGATGCTCCTGCCGGTCATGCGGAAGACCTCGATGGCCGTCTCATCGATCAGGTGCCGCAGCCAGCGAATCTCCTCCGCGCACGCCACCAGCGGAACCATGATCTCGGGCACGACCTCCACACCCTCGTCGCGCACCGCAAGCGCCGCCTCGAGGATCGCCGTCACCTGCATCACCAGGATCTCGGGATAGGTGATGCAGAGGCGGCAGCCGCGATGGCCCATCATCGGGTTGTGCTCGGCCAGCAGCTCGACGCGCTGACGCAGCTTCTCCAGCTCCGCAATCTTCGCCGTATCGTTCCGGCCCTTCGCCTCGCGCAGCTCGTCGTGCACCTCCTCGACGCTCGGCAGAAACTCGTGCAGCGGAGGATCGAGCAGGCGAATCGTCACCGGCAGCGGAGACATAGAGCGGAACAGCTCGATGAAGTCCTCCCGCTGCATCGGCGACAGCTTGTCGAGCGCCCGCTTGCGGTCGTCCAGCGTCGAAGCAAGAATCATCGCCCGCACATGCGGCAGCCTGTCGGCAGCAAAGAACATGTGCTCCGTGCGGCACAGGCCGATGCCCTGCGCTCCGGCCTTGCGCGCTGCGACCGCGTCCTGCGGCGTATCGGCGTTGGCGCGCACGGCAGTCGAGCTCAGCTCGCGCGCCCACTCCAGTAGCGTCTCCAGCTCTGCGTTATCGGCCTCCGGAGTACGCATCGGCAGTTTACCCGCGAAAACGCGCCCCGTGGAGCCATCAAGCGAAAGCCAGTCTCCCGCACGCAGCACCGTGCTGCCGACGCGGATCACGCCCGCGTCCTCATCCACGGTGATGCCCCGCGCCCCCGTAATGCAGCACTTGCCCATGCCGCGTGCGACCACGGCGGCGTGACTCGTCGCTCCGCCCTGCGCTGTGAGGAAGCCGACCGCCGCAGCCATGCCATGAATGTCGTCAGCAGTAGTCTCCTGCGTGACGAGGATGACGGGGTTCTCGCCATTCTTTCCAGCAGCCTCGACAGCCTCGTACGAAGAGAGTGCAATCCTTCCAACCGCCGCTCCGGGCGAGGCCGCAAGCCCCTGTGCCAGCACCTCCGGCACGCCCTGCGAGAAGTCGATCTGCGGCGAGAGAATCTCGGCGATGCTCGAGGTCTTCACCCGGTCCACCGCCTCTTTGCGCGAGATCAAACCCTCCTCGGCCATCTCGACCGCAATCCGCACTGCGGCAATCGCGCTGCGCTTGGCCGAGCGCGTCTGGAGCAGGAACAGCCTGCCATGTTCGACCGTGAACTCGAAGTCCTGCGCATCGCGGAAGTGCCGCTCCAGCCGCTGAGTGATCGCTGCCAACTCCTCGTAGACATGCGGCATCCTCTGAGCCAGATCGACAATCGGCATCGGTGTCCGTATGCCCGCGACGATGTCCTCGCCCTGCGCGTTGGTCAGAAACTCGCCGAAGATTTCGTGCGCTCCGGTCGAAGGATTGCGCGTAAAGCCGACGCCGGTGCCGCTGTCCTCGCCGCGATTGCCGAAGGCCATCGCCTGCACGGTGACTGCCGTGCCCCAGTCGTCGGGGATGTGGTTGAGCCGCCGATAGTGCCGCGCCCGCTCGTTCTTCCACGAGTCGAAGACCGCCTGAATCGCCAGCGCAAGCTGCACTCGTGGGTTCTCGGGAAACGGCTTGCCCGTATAGCTGAGGATGATTTGTTGATAACCCTGCACGATGCTCTGCAGCGCATCCTCTGAAAGCTCTGAGTCCGCAGCCACCTGTTCCTGCGTCTTGATCTCCTCCATGCAGGCGTCGAACAGCTTCTTCGGAACCTCCAGCACCACCGCGCCGAACATCTGTAACAGCCGCCGATACGAATCGAGCGCAAAGCGCATGGAGCCGTTCTGCCTCGCCAGCCCTTCAAGGTTTGCCCCGTTTAGGCCCACGTTAAGGATCGTGTCCATCATGCCCGGCATCGAGACAGCCGCTCCCGAGCGCACGCTCACCAGCAGAGGATTCTCCCGGTCGTCGAACCGCCGCCCATGCGCCTCCTCCAGCCATGCCAGGCTGTGCTGCAACTCGGCCTCCAACCCCTCCGGCGACGAGCCATGATGCAGGTAGTACCGGCAGGCCTCGGTGGAGATCGTCAGCCCCGGAGGCACCGGTACGTGGAGCAGCGACATCTCGGCCAGCCCGGCGCCCTTGCCGCCCAGTTCGGAGTGCATGGAGCCGTTGCCATCCACGACACCGTTTCCAAAACGATAAACATACTCATTGATCCAGCTCATAGGTTCACTCACTTTCGGCAATAGCTCGTCCTTCGGAGGAACGAGCTCCGTAGTCGAGAGGGAAGTTTTCGTTGACTGCGAAGATCGTTTATCAGGCGGAGAGGTGCAGGCTCTCCATCTGCCTGCGCTGCTCCAGCGGCGTCAGCAGGCTCGCCAGCGCGTCGTTGAGGTGATGCTCGGCTTCCGTCGCGTCGTCGAAGAAGACCCACGAGGACGGCTGAGGAGACGAGGAAAAGAGAATCGATCCCCGGTGCATCACGAAGCGGTACTCGTAGCCCATGCGGCGCAGCAGCTTGCCGTGGTTCGGATGCTCGGTGTGCCACCCCTTCTTCTCCCACGGAAACCCAAGCCCCAGCCGCTTGTGCGGGAAGGAGGAACGGATCGCCGTTGCAAACTGCTCCGCCTCATCGAGGTTCAGCCGCGAGGAGTAGTAGCAGATGACATCCGCATAACGGGCGTACTCCAGCCCGCGCTGAATGGCTCCCTCGATGCCGCCGCAGTAGACGTACGGCCCTTCGGCGAGCCGGTCGTCGCTCAGATAGCGTTGGTCGCGCCGGTCTTCTTTGGAGGCGAGATAGTGCGTGTCCCGCGCATGCGTGCAGGCGATGACGGTCGGAGGGTCGCTGACTTCATTAGCGGCGTGATGGATCGCCTGCAACCGTTCCACCGCCTTGCAGAAAGGAACTAGCACCGTACCGGCGGCGCGACTGGAGTGCCGCGTGACCTGCAGATCGTTGGGAAGGCCGATGGCATAGGCACCGGCGTCGGTCATCTGCTGCACGGTCCGCCAGGTGTCCTCCCGGAACGGGCGCTGCTCCTGCGGCTGTACTGTGTCGATCTCCTGTTCGTTGGTGAAGCGTGCCATGCGTGAACCTCCGGAAATGTATCGATGGGGATGCGCCCGCCAGAACGCGGGAGCATCGGCACCTTGCACACTACTGTTCGGAAGCAGACCGGGCAAGACGGACCAGTCCAGTTCGGTCGAGGGACGGGACGCTCTCTCGACCGAACTGCCGGAAGTTCATGAAAATGCAATATTTTCGGAGGGAAACCGGAGGTCCGGAGCCGCCGCGGCAGAGTTGCGCGACGGCTCCGGGACCATCCGTAAGGAGGAAAGCGGCTAGCTCTTCAGCCCCGTGAGAGCCGACACGGGTACCTTCCAGATCTCGTTGCAGTACTCCCGGATCGTCCGGTCCGAGGAGAACTTGCCCGAGCGGGCCGTGTTGAGGATCGACATGCGGCTCCAGCGCGCCAGATCGGTGTAGGCCTCTCCGGCTGCACGCTGCGAGGCCACGTAGGCGTCGAAGTCCGCGAGCAGGAAGTAGCGGTCCGATCCCATCAGCTCCGTCAGCAGCGGCCGGAACAGCTCGCGGTCCCCGTTGCTGAACCGCCCGTCAGCGAGGCCGTCGATCACCTCGCGCAGCAGAGAGCTCTTCTCGTAGAAGTTATGCGGATGATATCCCTCTTCGGTGAGCTTCTCGATCTCCTGCACGGTCAGCCCGAAGAGGAAGAAGTTCTCCTCGCCGACCTCCTTGCGAATCTCGACGTTCGCTCCATCGAAGGTGCCGATCGTGACCCCGCCGTTCATCTGGAACTTCATACAGCCCGTGCCGGAGGCCTCTTTACCAGCCATCGAGATCTGCTCCGATAGGTCGGCGGAGGTATAGATCCGGTGGCCCAGCGTGACGTTGTAGTTCGGCAGGAAGACTACCTTCAGCCGTCCCTTCACGTCCGGATCGTTGTTGACCAGATCGCCCACCGTGCAGACGAGCTTGATCATCAGCTTTGCCATTACATACGACGGCGCAGCCTTGCCGCCGAAGAGGAAGGTCCGCGAAGGCATCTCGATGTTCGGGTTGGCCTTGATCTGGCAGTACAGCGCAAGGATATGCAGCGCGTTCAGATGCTGCCGCTTGTACTCGTGGATGCGCTTGACCTGGATATCGAAGATCGACTGCGGATCGGTGCTGATGCCTTGAGTCGCCTCGATATACTTCGAGAGATTCTCCTTGGTCAGCTCCTTGCTCGCTCGCCAGCTCTTCTGGAAGGTCGGGTCGTCCGCAAACCGCTCCAGCCCCCGCAGCTCGAACAGGTCGGTGTGCCATGCGGTGCCGATGGTTTCGTCGATCAGATCGCGCAGCTTCGGCGCGGCCAGCAGCATCCACCGGCGCGGAGTCACGCCGTTCGTCTTGTTGCTGAAGCGCTGCGGATACGCCTCGTAGAAGTCGCGCAGCGTGCTCTCCTTCAGCAGCTCCGAGTGCAGCTCGGCCACGCCGTTGACGGCCTTGCTGCCGACCACGGCCAAGTGCGCCATCCGCACCGTCCGGTCGCCCTCTTCGCCGATCAGCGACATCCTGCGAATCCTGTCCGTATCGCCGGGGAATTGCTCCCTCATCTGGTCGAGGAAGTGCTCGTTGATCTCGTAGATGATCTGCATATGGCGCGGCAGCAGGGCAGAGAAGAGCGGCAGTGACCATTTCTCCAGCGCCTCCGGCAGCAGCGTGTGGTTGGTGTATCCGAAGGTCGCCTGCGTGATCGTCCACGCCTCGTCCCAGCCCATGCCCTCCCCGTCCATCAGCAGGCGCATCAGCTCGGCGATGCCGATGGAGGGATGCGTGTCGTTCAGTTGCGCCGTCCACTTCTGATGGAAGTCCGAGAGCGACTTGCCCTGCAGCTTATGCAGCCGGATCATGTCCTGCAGCGAGCAGGAGGTGAAGAAGTACTGCTGCTCCAGCCGCAGGCGCTTGCCCGCGTCGTCGTCGTCCGGCGGATAGAGAATCTTCGAGATAGTCTCCGACTCGACCTTCTGGCGAACGGCCTCCGTGTAGTGCCCCGCGTTGAACTCCGAGAGATCGAAGGAGTCCATCGCCACCGCGCTCCACAGCCGCAGCCGGTTCACGAAACCGTTCTCGTAACCGGGGATGGGCGTGTCGTAGGGGACGCCGCGCACCTTCGACCCGGGAACCCAGCGCCACTTCTGCAGACCCGCCTCGATGTACTCCTCGGTATGCCCGCCGAAGCCGACCTCGAAGCTCGTATCCTTGATCGCAATCTCCCATGGATTGCCGTACTGCAGCCAGCGGTCGGAGAGCTCGACCTGCCAGCCGTCGCGGATTTCCTGCCGGAAGATGCCGAACTCGTACCGCAGGCCGTAGCCAATCGTCGTCACGCCGAGCGTCGCCAGAGAGTCCATGAAGCACGCGGCCAGCCGTCCGAGGCCGCCGTTGCCGAGGCCGGGCTCCGGCTCCAGCACTGCGATCTCATCCAGGTCGATCCCCAACTCGTCCAGCGCCTCGCGGCAGGTTTCGATGGCCCCCAGGCTCTGCAGGGCGTTCATTAGGTGCGGACCGGGCAGGTACTCCGCCGACAGGTAGCAGACCACGCGGATGCTGCGGTCCAGATAACCCTCAATCGTGTCGATCCACTTCTCCATCAACTGGTCGCGGACCGCGTGCGACAGAGCGTGATACCGCTCCATGGTCGAGGAGTACTCAAGGGGCTTGCCCATGGTGTGCACAACATGACCAACGAATCCGTTGCGCAGATCGCTTGCCGAGATCTGGAAGTCTTTTCTCTCCATCGCTCTGTCCTTAATACGTCAGGGTTCGTGCGGCGCTGAGGTTTCGAGGCTACGTCTGTGGATCGAGGCTTCTCGCGGAATGACCGGGACTGCTTCCCCTCTACATTAGTACGCCTGCGCCGCAAAATTGATGAAGGCAAAGGGATTTCGCGTGATTTTGATGAGCCTCGCTCTTAGGATGAGTCTCGAGCTGCCTTGAGCTGCAGGCGCGGAGGTCGTGCAATGCGTGGGTTCCCGTTCGCTATTCTGTGCTCGGTACTTGCAACGGGAGTCGCCCCGGCCCAGACCAACCCATCTTTTTACACGGCAACGAAGCAGGAGCTGGCTGCCGATAACCCCGGGGCCATTCTTCGCAAGGAAACCCTTCCGGGGCCAGTCCCGTCCGGAGCCTCCGCCTACCGCATTCTCTATCGCTCCACCGGCCTGCACGGCGAGCCCATCGCCGTCTCGGCGGTGCTGGTGATTCCGCCGGGAGCTCCGCCCGCCGAGGGCCGCCCCATCGTCGCCTGGCAGCATCCCACCAGCGGCGTCGACCAGCCCTGCGCTCCCTCGCTCTCTCCCTCCGTGCTGCAGATGATCCAGGGTCTGCCCCGCATGCTCGAGCGCGGCTATGTCGTGGTGGCAACCGACTACGCCGGCCTCGGCACCGCCGGTCCACACCCGTACCTCGTCGGCGAAAGCGAGGGCCGCGCCGTGCTCGATGCCGTCCGCGCCGCGCATAGCCTGCCCGAGGCCCACGCGGGCGAGCGGTTCGTGCTCTGGGGACACTCGCAGGGCGCACGCCTCGCTGAACGCCGCAATCCTGGCACGCACCTACGCGCCGGAACTGCGCCTGCTCGGCATCGCCGTCGCCGCTCCGGCCACGGACCTCTCCACGATGTCGAAGGGGCTTGGCGCTACGCCCGACAGCCAGCTCATGGGAGCTATGCTGCTCTGGTCCTGGTCCCGCGTCTACAACACGCCGCTTGAGAAGGTAGTCGATCCGAAGGACATCCCCGCCGTCAAACTGCTCTCCAGTGTCTGCTTCGATCCTCCGTACGCCGGTCGCGTTCAGCCGAAGGATGAGCCGGTCCCCGCCGCGAGCTACCGGCTGACGAGCGATCTTTCCGCCGCGGAGCCGTGGCGCTCGCTGTTCGTGAGCAATACGCCGGGCGCGCTGCCGCCGGAGGTTCCCGTCTTTCTGGCGCAGGGAACCGACGACACCACGATTCCGCCGCAGTTGACCGAGCTCTACATGCGGCGCCTCTGCCGCGCCGGAGACACGGTGCACAGGGTGACGCTGCAGGGGGTCGATCACCGCTTCATCGCCCGCGACGCAGCGGGTGCGGCAGTCGCCTGGATCGGCAATCGCTTCGCCGGAGGCCCGGCCCCGAACGACTGCCTGGTCGCCGACCGCCCCTGACGGGTGCTTCCTGAAGCGCAAAGGAGCGTAAACCTGTCAAATAGGTCAACCGCGAATTCTCTCCCTTTATGGGGCTTTTCCTCGGTTCTATTCCCGAATCGGACCTGTCGCCACATGCGGGTTACCACCTGAAGCGCGCAATATTACCATAGTTTTTGGCAACCAATGCTACGATGCTCTCCTCAGAGGATGAAAAGGGCCCATCACCTGAGTGCAGCGTTTGTGTCGAGCATGAGTGCCGGCTCTCTCGCCTCGAGAGCGGCAGTGAGGGCAGCATGATGGATCTTCCACACGGCGCCTCGGATGTGACCCGGGAGTTCGGCCGCGAGCCGCATCCGCTGATGCCTGCCGTCGACGCGATCGACACTGCGATCCTGATCCTCGACCGCCAGCAGAACATCGTTCATCTGAACCGGGCGTTTACGGACCTCTTCGGCTATACGCTCGAAGACCTGATCGGCAGCCTGCCCACGCGGCTCTTCTCCCGGCTCCATCTCGGCTCGGCCATGATGCAGAGCCTGTCGCAGGCCGCCAGCGAGAACCGCGCCTTCCAGGAGGAGACGCTGCTCTACGACAAGTCCGGCCGCGAGGTCTGGGTTTCGGCTAGCGTCAGCCCCATGAAGGAGGACCACGGCAGCCTCCTGATCGTGCTCGTCGACGTCACCGAAACCAAGCAGATCCAGCGCCTGCAGCGCACCGTGCTCGAGGCCGTCGCCGGAGGCATGCCGCTGGCCGAGGTCGCCAGCCTGCTCTGCGACTGCGTCGACGCCATCACCCCGGAGGTCATCTCGTCGATGGTGCTGGTGGATGGCGAGGGGCTCATCCATCCGCTCGCCGGTCCCCGCCTGCCACCGGAGTACGCTGCGGCGCTCGAGGGCCTGCCCATCGGAGAGAACGCAGGCTCCTGCGGCACCGCCGCCTTCCGCGGCGAGGCAGTCTGTGTCACCGACATCAGCACCGATCCCCTCTGGGAGCGGTATAAGTCGATTGCGCTTCCCTTCGGCCTGCAGGCCTGCTGGTCGCTGCCCATCCGCCTGCGCAGCGGGCGCATCGCAGGCACCTTCGCCTTCTACTTCACGGAGAAGCGCACCCCCAGCCCGTTGCACAAGGAGCTGGCCTTCGCCTGCCTCCATCTCTGCATGCTGGCCATCGAGAGCGACGAGGCCCGGCAGAAGATCGTCCGGCTCTCCCAGTTCGATCCCCTGACCGGCTTGTTGAACCGCACCTCGCTCTATGAGCAGGCCGGTCTTCTGCTCACCGCTAATTATGGCCGGGATGTGGGTTTCTTCTGCATTGATCTGGACTACTTCAAGGACATCAACAACACGCTGGGGCACGCCGTCGGCGACCGCGTGCTGACGGAGATGGGCTATCGCCTGCAGGAGCTGGCGCAGCCCCAGGGCATCGCCAGCCGCGATACGGGCGACTCCTTCGTGATCGTGGCTCCCCATTGCAGCATCGCCCGCGCCTCGGCGCTTGCCGGACGCATGCTCGAGGCACTGTGCGCTCCGGTAGAGATTCTCGGCTTCTCCCTGTCGATCACGGCCAGCATCGGCATCTGCATCACTCAGGGCAGCGCCGACCCCGGAGAGACAGCGCAGGTCCTAGCCGAGCAGGCGCGCATGGCCATGCGTCAGGCCAAGTCGGCCGGCCGCGCCTGTTTCCACTTCTACCATCCGGAGATGAACCTGCCCGCGCAGGATCGCCTGATCCTCGGCACGGCGCTGCGCCTTGCGCTCTCCAGCCGCTCGCTGCGTCTGGAGTACCAGCCGAAGGTCGACCTGCGGACGCTCCGGCTTACGGGCGTCGAGGCCCTGAGCCGCTGGACCGACGACCGCTTCGGCGAGATTTCGCCGGAGAAGTTCATCCCTCTGGCCGAGGAGATCAGCCAGATCGAGGTCATCGGCATCTGGAGCCTGCGCGAGGCCTGCCGCCAGATGGCGGAGTGGCGCAGCGCAGGGGTGCCGGTCCCCAGCGTCTCGGTCAACCTCGCGCCGGTCCACTTTCTCAACCGCAACCTGCCCGCCTTTGTCGCGGACCTTCTGCGGGAGTTTCAGCTCCCGGCGGAGTGCCTCACCATCGAGATCACCGAGAGCATCATGGCGAGCAAGAACACGACCTGCCTCGAGACGGCGACCGACCTGCACGCGATCGGCGTGGCGCTCTCCATCGACGACTTTGGCACCGGCTTCTCGAGCCTCGCGCGGCTCACGCAGCTTCCGCTCAAGGAGTTGAAGCTCGACCGCAGCTTCATCCAGCGGCTCGAAAGCGATGCCAGCGCCTACGCGGTCGCCACGGCGGTGATCGCCATCGGCCGGAACCTCGGGATGACGGTCGTCTCCGAGGGTGTGGAGACGGAGCGGCAGGCGCAGCTTCTGATTGACCTCGGCTGCCAGATCGCGCAGGGCTTCTTCTTCGCCCGGGCTATGCCCGCGCAGCAGCTAGAGAGCTGGATTCAGTCGAATTGAACGGCCTCGGCAGAGAGGGCCAGCCCTTCTCTGCCGAGGGATGGTCTTAAGACTTCAGAAAATCGAGCAGGATGGCATTGATCTCATCGGCCAGCGTGGTGCACATGCCATGCGGCGCGCCGGGGATGACCTTCAGCGTGCCATTGGGGACGATCTTCACTGAGAGCGCGCCCGCGTCCTCGAAGGGAACGATCTGATCCGCATCGCCATGCAGCACCAGCGTCGGAACGGCCATCTTCTTCAGATCCTCGGTAAAGTCCGTCTCGGAGAACTGCTTCACGCAGTCGTACGAGGCTACGATGGAGGACTGCATGCCCTGGTACCAGAAGTTCTCGCGCACACCCTCCGATACCTTGGCCCCTGGCTTGTTGTAGCCGTAGAACGGCAGGCTCAGGTCTTTGAAGAACTGGGAGCGATCCGCGAGTACACCGGCGCGAATCCCATCGAAGACAGAGAGCTGCAGCCCGCCCGGATTCTTCTCTGTCTTCAGCATGATCGGAGGCACAGCCCCGATCAGCACCGCCTTCGCCACGCGCTTCGTTCCATGACGGCCGATGTAGCGGGCTACCTCGCCGCCGCCGGTGGAGTGGCCGACCATGGTGATCTCCGTGACGTCGAGCTCATCGAGCAGCTCGGCCAGATCGTCGGCGTAGGTGTCCATGTCATTGCCGTTCCATGGCTGCGAGGAGCGGCCATGCCCGCGGCGGTCATGCGCGATAACGCGATAGCCCTTCTGGGCAAGAAAGAGCATCTGCGCATCCCACGCATCGGCATTCAGCGGCCAACCGTGCGAGAACGTGGCGACCGGGCCGGTGCCCCAGTCCTTGTAGTAGATCTGCGTGCCGTCTTTCGTTGTAAGAGTGCTCATGAAATCTCCTTGGGTGATTGCTGCGCCGATACAAGCATCCGCATGTGATGCCTTCGTAGACGCCGGGAGAAAAATTAGTGCAGTGGCAAAGCCAGCATCGCGCCCCAGTTCAGCCCGACGCCGAAGGCTCCCAGCACGAGCGGCTGTGCCAGCGGACCGGCGTTCTGCTCCCTCCACTCCGCCGCCGCAATCAGCAGCGAGGCCGACGAGGTATTCCCATATCTCTGGATGTTGGCAAAGAACCGCTCCACCGGAGCATCCAGTGACTTGGCGATACGCGTAATCACGTTCAGGTTCGCCTGATGCAGCAAAAAGACGCCCACATCTCCCGCAGCGACCGCGTTGCGCTCAAGCACCGCCGCAATCGCCTGCGGCAGCTTGCGCGAGACGTGCCGGATGATCGCCGCGCCGTCCATGCGGATCAGCTCGTTCTCGATCACCAACGCCTCGGCCATATTGCCGTCGGTGAACAGGCAAGAGTCTACGATCTCCGCAAAGCCCTCATTGGGACTCACGAGGCAGGCTCCCGCGCCATCCCCGAAGAGGATCGCCGTATCCTTACCCTCCGGCGTGTGCTGCACGCGCCGCGACATAATCTCCGACCCGACGACAAGAATGTGTCCAGTCGAGGCCGCCAGCTTCGCCGCCAGCGTCAGCCCGGCAAACGAGCCCGCGCTGGCAATCGGCAGATCGAGCGCCGGAGTCGCGTCCAACCCCAATCCAGCAGCGACAAGGCTCGCCGGTCCGGGGCAGAACCGCTCGCTCGATCCACTCGAAACCAGAATCATGCCAAGGTCGCTGGCCGCCACGCCGCACTGCCCCAGGCAATCCTTCGCCGCCAGCACGCCAAGGCTGGCTACGGTTTCACCCTCGGCCGCATAGCGTCGCGTCTCAATACCCGAGACGCTGGCGATCCACTCCGGCTCTGCACCAAGCTGCGGAGCAAGCTCCGCGTTGGTCACGACCCGCTCGGGCAGCGCCTTGCCGAATCCGCGCAGGAAGGCCATCTTAGACACCCTTCGAGGTCAGGTACTCTTCCACCTTCTGAAGGGTGTCGAACTTCCGCGCGGTCATGTCGCTGTCGGGAATCGTGATCTTGAACTCCTTCTCCAGTCCGACGATGAAGTCCGTCAGCGCGAACGAGTCCAGCAGCCCCGAGCTGAACAGCGACTCGTCCTCTTTGGGAGCCGTGGTCTGGTCGGTGACTGCGTGCAGGACTTTAAGGATGCCGGGGCGCTTGTCCATTTCTGCTCTCCTGAATCTCGGGATGCTGCTGATAGAGGTTATACGCGTGTATCAGGTCGGCATAGAGTGCATCAGCCAGCGCCCGGTAGCCGGTGCCGGTCAGGTGAGTCCGGTCGGGCTGCGCCCATCCGGCGGTGACCCACTGCGCCATGGAGCCGAAGCCGCCCATCCGACGCCGCGTGTCCCAGTAGGCGCAGCCGTGCGTGCGGCACGCTTCCTTCTGCATCTCGATGATCCGCGCCGTGCCCGCAAACGGCTTCCACGCCCGCCGCACGGCCATGCCGCGGTCCGCCGGGCCGAGCACCAGCACCGAAGCCTCCGGCGCCACGCGGTGCAGCGTATCGAGAATCCGCTCGAAGTCCTGCTGGTAGGTTTCCAGACGGTCCTCCGACGAGATCGAAGACTCGTTCGTACCATACGCCAGCACGATTAAATTCGGCGCGCGCCGCTTCAGATAGTCGGTAAAGAGCTGCTGGTTCCAGCGCAGCATCAGCGGAGCCGACGCGCCGTTGATGCCCAGACACTCGTAGGTCACGCCCGGCTGCTCGGTCACAACGCCCAGCAGCTTCACCGGAGCCTGATCGTCGGTCGTGAACTGAAAATCATGCTGCCCCGGCGAGCAGGCATAGCTGAAGGTTCCGGCCGCGTTCGGGTCGCCCTCCACCTCGGTCGCCGTGGCAATCGTCGAGATCTCGTCGCCGTTGTCGTAGAAGGTGATGCGTCCGCCGCCAGCCTGTTGCAGGTAGTGCAGCTCCAGCTTCGAGCAGCTCGTTTCCAGCGTGATCGACTCACCCGGCCGGTTGGTCGAGATGCTCAGTCCGCCCAGCCCAAGGTCGCCGTCGCCCAGAGAGTTGAACTTGTTGCCCTCGGTAAACCAGCCCGCTGTCTGCGACCGCAGCGACCCGGCCAGCTTGTAGCCCGCAAACGGATGCCCCGCAAATTGGAAGCCCAGACCGCCGTCGCCGAACTGCTGCTGGATGTTCTCGCGCATCTGGCCGGTAAAGATGTCCGCCGCCGTGTGCGAGTCTCCGAACTGCAGGATGCGTACCGTCCCGGCTGGCGTCCCTCCGGCCTTTCGCTCGGCCTGCTCGGCGCTCAGCGCCTGAAAGAAGCCCTGCATCTGCTGCGGATACAGAAACGGCGAGCTGGCCGTCTCGGTCAGGTAGTCCTCCACCCGCATCACGGCATTTTCGCGTATCGCCGGGTTGACGTGAACCGTACGCAGTGTGCGCGGAACCCGCTTCCCCTTCGCGACGGCGGTCTTCTTGCCCTTGCTGCCGGACTTTGCCGCAGTCTTCGTGCTGTGCGCGACCGCCTTCGCGGATTTTTTCTTTGCCGGTGCCGCTATTGCCGGGATGGAGCACACGCACGCCAGCACCGCCAGCACAGACCATCGGAGAGAGGGGCCCGGTCGTTGCATCATGGTTGCGCGACCTGCCCTGTAGTAGTCTCCGTCCGCACCGGTTGCGTGTGTGTTTTCTTATAGATGTCGTATCCCTGCATCAGGTTTTTCACGAAGATCTGCGCCACCATCGCCGCTCCCTGCGGCGTGGGATGAATCAGGTCGGCCGACACCAGACGGGGTTTGCCCGTGTACCAGCGCGACATCGTCCCGTCACCACCCATTGCATCAAAGGTATCGAAAAACGCGCAGTGTGTGTCGGCGGCCACCTGTTTTTGCAGGGCGACGATCCTCGGAATGGTCGCCATCGTACTGATCTGGTCGATGCCGCTGCGCTCGCCGCGGTCCATGGGGCTCATGATCAGGATAGAGACGTCCGGCAGCGCGTTTCGTATCCGCCCGATGGCCAGCCGCAGCTCGCCCTCGTACTGCTTGTCCACGAACGCGCCGAAGCTGCTCTCGTTGGTGCCGTAGTTGATGATGACCAGCGCCGGAGCCTCATGCCGCAGCTCTGCCGACCAGACCTCCCCGTTCAGCCCGCGCGAGAGCACCGTCGTCGAGGCTCCATTCAGCCCAAGGCTGTCGTAGACCACCCCGCGCGGCAGCCGCCGGAACTCCTCCCCGAACAGCTCCACATGCCCAGAGCTGACCTTCAGGTCCACCGTCCTCGTCCCGGTGGGCAGCGGAATCGTCTTCCACGCCGGAGTCCGCGTCCCGGCCTCCGTATCGACCGCCGCCAGCTCCTGCCCGTTGCCGCTCACCGTCACCGTACCACCGTTTGGCTGCGCGAGGTACTCCAGCACCATCGCCGTCTGCGCGCCGTCCTTCAGCGTGATGCGGCTCGACGCTCCCTCGTTCCCCTGAAAGCTCGCCCCGCCCAGCCCGTAGGTGTCGGCCCGCATCTTGCCCACAGCGTTGCCGATGGTCCACCCATCGCCCTTCAGGTCCGTGTCCCGGTGCCCGTACCATGCCCACGGCTTGTCGACGAGCAGGTATCCGTGACCCGCATCGCCAAACCTCTGTTGCAGCATCGCTCGCACGTCGCCCGTGATTAGGTCGGCGGTAGTCGGCGAGTCGCCATAGTGCAGAATCGCCACGCGCTCCGGCGCATCGCCCGGCGTCTCCAGCTGTTGCAGATCGTCAAAGAACGAGTCGAGCGCCCCGCCGTCATCGAAGAGGTAGGTCGAGAGCGCCGGACGAGGCCCGGACGGTCTGATAACCGGCTTCGCCGCCGTGGCCGGAGACGAGGGCTGCATCGCCGGTTCAGGATTCGCAGCGACCGTAGGCTGTTCCGGCTCCGTCAAGGGAACGGCCGGAGCAGGAGGCGTCCGCCACAGGCGCAACCCCCACGCCTCGGCGAAGATCGCCGGGGCGATCCCTTTTTCGTGGTCCACACCCGCGCGCCACACCGCCAGCGACCCCATGCAGGTCGCCACCGCCAGCGCCGTTTTAAGAACCGCTCTCTGCATCGTCAGAAGTTCCCATACACAAACGGAGCCGCGCCCTTGCCCGAAACCGTCTGGATCAGCAGCACCAGCGCCGCCAGAGCTGCGCCCTGCACCCAGAACGGTACCCGGCCCATCAGCATCGCGCTGTTCTCCAGCCATTTCAGCGGCAAACAGTGCGCCACAGCCGCCAGCATCAGCATGCCGATCACCGGCAGCGTCAGGTTCTCGACCGACCAAGTATTTGAGCCGATCCGCCCAAGGACCTCCCACGCATTCGCCATCGACGAGGCGTTAAAGAAGATCCACGTAAAGCATACGAAGTGGAAGGTCCCGAGCGTCGCCAGCACCTTGCCGCCGGGAATCGGCTGCTTGCCCTTGCGCATCTGCTTCCACAGCCGGACGCAGGCCAGCGCCACGCCATGCAGAGCGCCCCACGTCAGAAAGGTCCAGCTCAGCCCGTGCCACAGGCCGCCGAGCATCATCGTCACGATGACGCTGTAGCAGTACGAGAGCAGCGGCCATTGCCTCCGTCGCTGCGGCAGAGAGTCCATCAGGTAATCCCGCAGCCACTCCGAGAAGCTGATGTGCCACCGCCGCCAGAACTCCATCAGGTTCACCGAGAGATATGGCTGGCGGAAGTTCTCCGGCAGCTCGAGGCCGAGCAGCAGGCCCACGCCCATCGCCAGATCGGTGTAGCCGGAAAAATCAAAGAAGAGCTGCAGCGCATACCCATAAACGCCCGCCAGTGCCTCGCCGCCGCTGTAGAGCGAGGGCGTATCGAAGACTCGCGCGACGAGGTTCTGGCCGAGATAGTCGGCGATCAGCAGCTTTTTCACCAGCCCGACGCCGATCAGCAGCAGCGCCCGCCCGGCCTGCTCCGGCGTCAGCTCTGCCGGTCGTTGCAACTGCTTTAAAAACTTGTGCAGCCGCAGGATCGGCCCGGCCACCAGCACCGGGAAGAACAGCGCCGCGGCAAGGTATTCGGCCAGACTGCGCGCCTCCCCGGCCTCGCTGTCGCGCCGGTACAGGTCGATCGTGTACGTCAGCGACTGGAACCCGTAAAACGACAGGCTCAGCGTCAGCAGCCACGAGTAGCGGTCGCCCGTCCACAGCCCGAGGAGCTTCGGCGTCAGGATCAGCCCCAGGTTCAGCACCAGCGAGGCGACCACCAGCAGCCTTCGTCCGGCCTCCGAGGCCGTCCGAGTCAGCCCCCGTCCGATCAGGAAGTCCACCACCGCCGCCACCGGCAGCGCCAAATACAACAGCCCGAACTTCGCTAGAAAGAATCCATCGGCCGCCAGCAACACTGCCAGCCGCGCTCCACGCAGCCGCGCCGTTGCCCAGTAGAGCAGCCAGACTGCCAGAAAAAAGATGAAGAAAGCAGGTGTGCTTAGCTGCATCGAAAAGCCCGTCCACGGCCGGTGATCGGCCACAGCCCCCAGCGTAGCTGCGGAGCCGATCTCCGTCGATAACCTTCCAGAGTCCTTCTCATACTTTCGCAACTCATTGCATGGGCTTGAGATAAACATCCTGCAAAACTTGGCGATCCGCAGCCCGGAGGGTACACTTTAAGGGTCGGAAAGCTATTTCGGCTAAGGAGACTATTTGTTCTTTACCAACGAGATGCGCCTGGCGAGCTGTTCCATCGTTGCCCTGGTCCTGATGTCGATGTCCGTTCCGGGCCTGGTCTATGCTCCCACCAACGAGCTTCCCGCCTCCGCACTTGAGCCTCCCGCGACGCTGGCCCCGCCTCCGGCCCCTGTAACTCCCAAGGCCAGAAAGAGCCTCTTCGGCTCCCTCATCCGGAACCATCCGCTGCCCACCATGAGCGGCATCGCAAGCTGGTACGGCGCTGTGCTTCACGGCCATAAGACCGCCAGCGGCGAAACCTTCGATATGAATCAGATGACCGCCTGCCACCGCACGCTGCCCTTCGGCACGATGGTCAAGGTCACGGACACGCACACCGGCAAGTCGGTCATCGTCCGCATTAACGACCGTGGCGTGCTCTTCGCCGACCGTGTCATCGACCTCTCCCGCGCCGCCGCCGAGCGGCTGGGTATCCGCAGCAAGGGCGTTGCCAGCGTTCGTCTGAAGGTGCTCACCAAGCAGCAGGCCGCCAGCGAGATGTCCTCCATGGACGCTGCCTCGTCCTCCACTGCGGACTCCGGCAGCGGCGAGTAGAGCGGGCGCTCTACTGCGTCATCCGGCTGCCTGATCGCAACACGACATAGCTGATCCCCGTACTGACCCCATACGGGCTGATAGCGCCGAAGGTGAACTGCGGCCATCGCTGGTACTCGAAGTCGGCAACCCGCCAGCGCAGCCGCCTGCCCAGCCGCAGATCGACCCCGCCGCCCACCGACTCCACGAAATAGCTCCCATGGAAGAGGTCGTACGGATACGTAAAGTGCCCCAGCCCCACCAGCACCTTGGCGTAGGGATTCAGCCGCCCCGTGCCGAAGGAGATGCGTGGGCCGATCAGGTAGGTAGAGCTGTGCATCTGCCGGTACTCGCGCAGAAACCGCATCTCGCCCTCGAGCCCGAGCCTCCAGGTCAGGTTGGCGTCCACGTAGCCGCCATAGCCGCCCATCCGGCGGTGGTCGTAGTCCGTCTGGAAGCCGCTGACGGTCCCGCCCACCGTGACCAGCGACCCCGGCCCCGTACCCGCATACCGCGCCTGCGCCGGGCAGACGTGCGCCAGCGCCCAGAAGGCCACGGCCGAAAGAATCCATCGAAGCATAACGTTACCCTTGCCTCTCCTATCGGCAGGGCGGCCTTCAGGAAGAGCATCCTGAAGAAACCGGAAGCTCATATTTTTCTTATGTGATTGAATTTAATTGGGTTATCTCTGTCCCAAATTGGGACACAGGGCGGGTGGGGAGATGCGGCAGGATAAGGTTTTGAAAGATACGGACTTTATCCGTACATCACGGCCCAACTCGATCCATGGGGTTTCAGGCCCTGAGGGAGTGGCTGTTCCTGCACTGCCATCTGCCCCGGAACCGCCCTACAATAAGGGACAAAGGTGCCCCGCATGAGCCTCCCCCGCCTCGCCCTGCTCGCCGCGCTTCTGACCGTCCCGGCCTCCGCCCAGATGCTCGCCCGCCCCGGCTGGGCCGGCTCCGGCATGACCATCGACATCTGGTGGCGGCACTCCGTCTTCTACCAGCTTGACCCGCACACCTTCGCCGACACCGATGGCGACGGCAAGGGCGACCTGAAGGGCGTCACCGGCAAGCTCGACTACATCCGCTCCCTCGGCGTCGACGCCGTCACGCTCACGCACTTCGCCCCCGCGCAGGGCGAGCCCGCAGCCCGCTTCCAGTCCATCGATCCCTCCCTCGGCACCCTCGAGGACATGGAAGACCTCATCCACGAAACCAGCCGCAACAGTCTGCGCCTGCTCGTCGAGCTGGACCCGCAGCAGCTCTCCGACCCCTCCACGCTGGCCAGCGTCGCCCGCTTCTGGCTCGGACGCGGCGCGGGAGGCATCGTCCTCCGTTCCAGCCCATCCGCCGCGCCTACACCGGACCAGCTCCGCGCCCTGCGCGCCGCGCTCAAGTCCGTTCACGGCACCCGCATCCTGATCGACGAGTCTCCTGATAGCTCCACCCACCCGGATGCCGATCTCACGCTCAACCCAGCTCTCTCGGGAGCGGCGTCCTATAGCGCCGCTGCGCTGCACCCCGCCCTCGAGCGCACCATCGCCGCTGCGAAGTCAGGCCGCTCGCTGGCTGCGACCGACCTCCCCGAGCTGGTCCGCAGCGCCAGCCGCTATGCCGACGCGACCGCTCCCGAGGCTGCCAAGCCTTTGGCCGCGCTGCTGCTGGCCACGCAGGCCAACGCGCAGATCCTCGCCGGGCAGGAGATCGGCCTCGGCGCGAATGCGACCCTCATGCCTTGGGGGAAACCTGTAGACCCGGAGGCCAAAAAGCCCGCGCCGAAGCCAGCCGGTCCTGACGTCGCCTATGAGGAGATTGGCGACGACTCGGTGCTTAACTGGTACCGTCGCCTCGTCGATATCCACCACAGCAACGGCACCCTGCACGCCGGTTCGGTCGACATCCTCAACCACGACGAACAGAACGCCCTCGTCTGGATGAGTCGACGCGGTGTCGCCAGCTTCAACAACCCGGCGGTTATCACTATTTGCAATCTCTCGAACAAGCCGCTGACGCTCTCGCTGACCGACGACGTCAAGCGCATGCACCTGCGCGGCAACTTCCTGCGCACGGTGCTGCGGTCGGATAACGGCATGGGCGGCATGGAGATCAACGTCATCACGCTCCAGCCCTACGGTGTGTATATAGGGGAACTGCTCTACTAGCCCGCGTGCGCCAGCGCACTGCCCGGCCGCAGCAGCGTCTCATACGTGTGGTACACCTTGTCGAAGACCGCATCCCAGCTACACGTCAGCGCGTAGGCTCGGGCCTCCTCCCGCATTTGTGCGAGCCGCGCCCGGTCGAGCGCCAGCGTCTTCACGGCCTCGGTAAAGCCCTCGTCGGGCACCACAAAGCCGGTCACGCCGTCCTGCACGATGTACTTCGGCCCGCCGTCCGGCGTCACCACGGCGGGAACCCCGCTTGCCAGTGCCTCCAGCACCACGTTGCCGAAGGTGTCCGTGTGCGACGGGAAGACGAGCAGGTCCATATCGGCGTAGGCCGCCGCCAGCGCCTCGCCGCGCAGCACCCCGGCAAAGTGCGCGCCCGGCAGCTCGCGGCGCATCAACTCCTCGTCGCCGCCCTGGCCCACGATGTAAAACTCGATGTTGCTCACGCCCGCCGCCTTCAGCTCCCGCTCGACCAGAGGCAGAAGGCTGATGTTCTTCTCCACCGAGAGCCGCCCCACGTAGCCCAGCCGCAGCGTCTCCCCATCCAGTAGACGCGTGCGCCGCGTCGGCGTAAAGAGCGTCGTGTCCACGCCGCGCTGCATCAGGTGGCAGGGCCGCTCGGCTGCAGCTTCCAGCATCGCGCATAGCTCGGCGTTTGGGGCAAAGAGCACCCCGGCCAGCCGGTAGAACTGCGTCGTCGCCTTCAGCGTGGAGTTCTCGATGGCGCTATCGACCGCCGCTGCATGCGTCTCGCGCAGCCGCTTGGTCATGTAGGCCGTCCGACGCGCCAAGTACTCGTGCACGTTGGTGTGCCAGCTCGCGGCCAGCGGAACGCCGAGCTTCCACGCAAAGTACGCGCCGAAGATGCCCAGCTCGCTCGGGCCGGTAATGTGGATGATGTCCGGTTTGAACTGCTTGAGAGCCGCCTCGATTGCCGCCCAGTGCCGCCAGAAGAGCGCGTCGAACTCGAGGTCTTTTTCCATCCGTACCGAGGCCCGGCTGCGTCCCAGTTCCAGCGTCCACAGGTTGCCGTTCTGCTCCAGCGCAGAGGCCCGCCCACCGGCCCGCACGCACAAAAAAGGCAGCGCATGTCGCTCCGCATAGGCCACGAAGTTACGGCTCGTATGCG
>DASWOV010000033.1:0-38585 GCA_036398595.1 Granulicella sp. | reverse complement strand
CGCGAAAATCGCCACGGCAAGGAAGGCAAACCCGCCAAGAAAGAGATTACGCAGCACACCGGGCGCGTCGATACCGTAGTCGGGTCTAACCATTGCGCACATGGTAGCAAAGGCGCGGCCCTCTCCCCGGATAAATTCCTCGCGGAGAGGGCCGCACTATGCGCTAGAGATCGTCGTCGGCTGCGGCCTCGGCGGGCAGCGTACCCTCGCGGCGCATGCGAAGATAGCCACGGATAAACGGCTCAAGATCGCCGTCGAGCACGCGGTCCACATCGCCTACCTCGACCCTCGTGCGAAGATCCTTAGCCATGCGATACGGCTGCAACACGTAGCTGCGAATCTGCGAGCCGAACTTGATGTCGAGCTTCGAGTCCTCAAGCTTGCGCGCGGTGGCCTTCTTCTTGTCCAGCTCGTACTCGTAGAGCTTGGAACGCATCATCTTCATGGCGCGCTCCTTGTTCTTGTGCTGCGAGCGTTCGTTCTGGCAGCCGGTGACAAGACCGGTAGGAATATGCGTGATGCGCACAGCCGAGTCGGTCGTATTCACATGCTGGCCACCCTTGCCACCGGAGCGATAGGTATCGATGCGCAGGTCTTCCGTCTTGATGTCGATGACGATGGTGTCGTCGATCTCCGGGCTGACAAAGACCGAGGCAAAGCTCGTATGGCGGCGCTTGGCCGAATCAAAGGGCGAGATACGCACCAGCCGATGCACGCCCGTCTCCCCCGAAAGCAGCCCAAAGGCAAACTCCCCCGAGATGGTGAAGGTCGCGGACTTGATGCCCGCTTCATCGCCGTCCTGAATCTCGTTGATCTCGACCTTGAAGCCCTGCCGCTCGCCCCAGCGAATGTACATGCGCATGAGCATCTCGGCCCAGTCCTGCGACTCGGTGCCGCCCGCGCCGGGATGCACCGTGAGGATCGCGTTCAGCGAATCGGTTTCACCCGAGAGCATGGTCTTCGACTCAAGCGCATCGGCAAAGGCGACCAGCGCGGGAATCTCCCGCTCGAGGTCCGGCTCGGTGGCCTCGCCTTCACGGGCAAGCTCGAAGTAGGCCTCGATGTCATCGGAGCGGCGGCCCAGCTCGGCGTCATCGGCCAGCAGGGTTTCGAGGCGCTTGCGCTCGCGCATCAGCGGCTGCGAGCGGGCAGCATCGGCCCAGAGAGCGGGGTCGGCGATCTTCTCTTCGAGGGAGGCTAGTTCTTTACGAAGGCGGGGCGAGTCAAAGATACTCCCGCAGCTCGCGCACCTTATCGCGGACCGGGGAGTAACGGAATTCTAAGTCGTCAAGCATTTGTTTAGTTTAGCTGATTTTTTGCCTGAGCCCATAAGCCAGCGCAACCACTGTAATCAGCGAGCAGGCATAGGCAAAAAGATCACCGTGCAGCGTGTAGAAGGTAAGCTCGCTCTCATAGTTGAAGCCTGCGTGCAGCGCGGTGCGAATGTGCCGCGCCACCGAGGCCGTAACATGCCCATAAGGATCGACCGCCGCAGTAACTCCAGTGTTGGTAGAACGAAGAATCCAGCGACGATTCTCGATAGCGCGCATACGTACCATGTTGAGGTGCTGCCACGCGGCGCTGGTATCGCCGTACCATCCGTCGTCGGAGATATTGACCAGCACCTCGGCCCCGTTCTGCACGAAGCGGCGAACCTCATCTCCAAAGATGGATTCATAGCAGATAAAGACACCCACCGCATGACCATCCACATGCATCACGGTGCGATCAGTGCCACGGTCCATATCTCCCGAGCCCGCAGTAAGCCTGTCCGCGAAGAAAAACAGCTCTTTGAAGGGAACATATTCCCCAAATGGAACAAGGTGAATCTTGTCATAGCGTCCAGCAGCACTGCCGTCAGCATGGATAAGCGCGGCGGAGTCATAGACACGCACACCGCGAGGCGCGGTGCGGTCCGGAACAACACCGAGACTCCCGATCACCAGCGGCGCATTCGCCGTGCGGGCCAGCGCGGAGAGACGCGCCTGAAATACAGGATCGTCAGTGCGAAAACCCGCAGGCGATTCGGGCCAGGCAATCAGCCCCGCAGGAATAACACGCGTCTCTATCCCCTCAAAATGAATGCAGCGCGTAGATGCTAATTCGGGGATACCAAAGCATCGGTCTGCAGGCGGAGAGAGACTAAGTTGCGTAAAGGAATCGAGTAACTGCCTTGTAGTCTCACTATTACCGCGAGACTCCGCACCTACGCCAAGATTCTCCTGCACCAGCGTAGCCGTAGCATGCGTAGCTACGCGCGACGGGGTATGCAGCATGCGAACCGACAGCACAGAAACAAGAACGAGAGCAACGCCCGCAAGGCTAAGTGCCATGCGCGTATGGCGGCGATCACGGACATGAATTCGCATCAGCCAAAGCGCATTGACAGCCGCCACCACAAAGGAGATCCCATAAGCTCCCGTTATCGGGGCAAGGTGCATCAACACAGGGTTGTCGATCTGGGTGATTCCCAGAAAATCCCACGGAAAGCTGGTAATGCGGGCGCGGGCTAACTCCACGGCGACCCACACAAAGGGAGAGAGCAGCAAAGCTCTCTGCCTGCCGATACGGGAGTTTCGCAGCGATGCAATCAGGAAACCGAACAGCGCATGATAGAGGCCAAGATACAGGCTGAAGAGAAGTAAGATGCCTGCCGCGATCGGCTTGGCAAGCCCACCATAGATATACATCGTCTGATAGATCCAGTAGCAGTCCCCGAGATACCAGAGGATGCCACACAGATAACTCAGCGCTGTAGCCTGCACGCGCGTAATCGAGTAGCCGCGATGGTCTGTATCCAGTAATGAGAATAGCCACGGACTCAGCGCGATCCATGCAAAGACCGCGCGCCATGCGGGAATAGGACCAGCTATCGGATAGGGGAGAGTCTGAAGGACGGCAGAGAGCAGGATAAGGAGCCAGAGCTTCAGCGGTATATGTCGCATGCCTGAGCGAAGTCTAACATCCGCCTATCAACGAAAAATGTTTTTGACGACATGGATCAAGCTAAGATCGCGCTTCTTCCCCGCATAAACAATTCCCTGTACCTGCATGCCCTGCGGCTCAGGCAGTCTAGTATTGAGTAACTTTCTGGTACATACTGCATAAAGTTTTTTCCTTGTATGTTTGCTATTCATTTCCCTGGTTATGTATGGTTAGAGAGTCTAGCTTGTGGTTTCGATGAGATATCGATCATCCACCTGGACCTATAACAGGAGGAATTGCATGGAAGTGAATGTGATCATTGCGGGAATCGATGCGCAGATCCAGAAGCTCCAGGAAGCACGTAAGATTCTTGAGAGTGTGTCGGCCCCACAGGCTGTGAAGGGTGTCCGCGGACGTCCCAAGGGAAGCAAGACGGCCGCTGTCAAAGTGGTGGCTACTCCCGCGGCTCGCCGTAAGCTGAGCCCCGAGGGACGCAAGCGCATCGCCGAAGCAATGAAGCGCCGCTGGGCTGAGCGCCGCAAGACCTCGGCTAAAGCTCCTGCCAAAGCTGCCGCCAAGTAAGTTCATCGAGTTCCAACCCATATAAAAAGAGCGAACGAAGCATCTGCTTCGTTCGCTCTTTTTACTTCTGCTCTTCCCTGCTCTAGCGCGTCACCACAACCTCGCGCAGACTATCTTTAGCCAGAAAGAACTTCGTGCTCGAAAACTGTTCAAGCAGTTTCTCGATCTGGCGATTGTTAAGGGCATGCAACAGCGGCTGGCTACCGGCAAGCTGCATCTCGACGTTCGGCGTATCGGTAAGGTGATAGCGCCGGAAGGCGACCTCCGGGCCATCCTTCTTGGAGTGGAAGAAGGCAAGCATCTGCCCTCCGGGTTGAAGGACCTCGTGCAGCCGCTCCATCACCGGCACCAGCAGAGGCTCGGGCAGATAGTCCAGAGCATCCCACAGGATGATGACATCAAAGATGCGTCCCGAGAAATTAAGGTTCGCGGCGACGAAGCCCTCGATGTTATAGCTCTTCTCGCCGGCCGCATCGGTCACGATCCACTCTGGCCGCGCAGCCTCCTCGGCAAGATTCGCCATGTAGATGCTGTGGCCGAGGCTGGTGATGTAGTTGATATTTCCCGACGAGGTAGGGCCGATGTCGAGGACGCGCAGCGAGTCCGTCGACTTGAGATGCGTCATCATCTGCGCCCATCCGCTGGAGTGGCGCGGTGTGCGCGCAGTCGATCCCGCGCTTCCCGACTTATCGTTATTGCCGAAGAGACGGCGCATACAACCGTGAAACCTTTCCTCAGAGAACGCAGGTGAGAGACATCCCTTGAACTACCCTGCCGGTCTTACTTTCCGGTAGGGTTAAGCTCCACGCGGCCCTTGATGATGGCGCTCTCTTCGATGGCGAGACGCCCGGCAAGGATGTCGCCGGTGACAACGGCGGACTGGCGAAGATCGATAGCTCCGGTCGCCTTGATGTTCCCTTCCACCTTGCCGAAGATGACGACGTCCGGAACGTTGATGTCTGCGTGAACAGTGGCGTTCGGACCGATGGTCAGGCGGCTGCTGGTCAGCGTGATGGTGCCTTCGATCTGTCCGTCCATGAAGAGATCCTCGCTGCCGCTGAGCTCTCCTTTGATGATGACGGACTTACCGATCACGGTGGACCCTTCTGCTGGTTTCATGCGTTTGTAGGCTCCTTGGGAGTATGGTTCGTTCGTGGACTCAATTCGAGCGTCTTGCCCGAACTATACCCAAGCCGGGCAGCGAGAGCAAACCGCGTAAAACTTTGCCCCACCCAGAAACGTCTTATCAACGAGCATGCGTTCCCGCCTTGGTACATTCTTCAGGCTGTTGTGTCTTGTGGCTTCGATGCCGCTGATGGCCTGCGCGCAGAGCCCCGCACAGAATAATTCCCTGCTCGCGCGCGCGCCGCGGGACTGGATCGTAGACGCCGCCAACAACGAGATCGCCATCCTGAAGGACAACCCCGTCCACCTGCGCTACCGCATGCACGTAGTCGATCAGCGCGGCGAGCAGCTGCGCGACGTCATCGAGACGAAGGACGGCACCGTCGCCCGCGTGCTGGCTCGTGGCGACAAGCCGCTGACCGCCGAGGAGTCGAAGGGAGAGCGCGACCGGCTGACCAGCCTGATGAACTCCCCGCAGGACTACGAGAAGCATGCGAAAAACGACGCCTCCAGCCGCAAGATGGCGGTCGACATGATCAAGCTGATGCCGGATGCGATGATCTACACCTACACGCCGGGCCAGCCGGACGCGGGCCCGGGCGAGGGCGAGGGCGTCGTGGTCATGGACTACCATCCGAACCCGAAGTGGTCGCCGCCCTCAACGCTCTCCGAGGCCCTGACGGGACTCGAGGGGCGCGTCTGGATCGACGCGAAGACGCACACCATGGTGCGCATGCAGGGACACATCTTCAAAGGGGTGAACTTCGGCTGGGGCATGCTGGCGCACATTTATCCGGGCGGGCAGCTTGCGCTCGAGCAGACGCACATCACCGGCAACCGATGGATTTACCTACATTTCACAGAACAGATCACCGTCCGCGCCCTGATGGTGAAGATGCTGAACCTGCACACGCAGATCGACGCCTCGGAGTTCGCCGTGCTGCCGGAGGCGCTGACCTATCAGGAGGCGATCCGGCAGCTTCTGGCTACGCCGTAACGAGAGCGCGGGCGCGGAGCGTCTGGCGGCGCACGGTAAGCGCCTCGATGCGGTCGCGCCGCACCGTGTAGCCACTGCCCGGCGCGGTGGGCACGGTAATCTCGCCCGCGGCGGATACCGTCACCTCCGGCTCGATGATGTCCTCTTCCCAATACCGCGCCGAGGCGGAGACATCGCCCGGCAGCGAGAAGTTGGGCAGCGACGAGAGCGCAATATTGTGCACGCGTCCAATGCCGCTCTCGAGCATGCCGCCGCACCAAACAGGGATGCCCCGCTCGGAGGCAGCGTTGTGGACGCCGATTGCCTCCGAAAAGCCGCCGACCCGACCGACCTTGATATTGATGATGCGGCAGGACTCCATATCGATGGCGGCCAGCGCGTCGCGCCGGTTGCGGATGGACTCGTCGAGGCAGATAGCGGTGTTGATCTGCTTCTGCAGCATGGAGTGGAAGTAGAAGTCGTCGTACCAGAGCGGCTGCTCGATCATGAGCAGGTCGAAGCGGTCCCAGTGGGCGATGGTATCGAAGTCGCGCATCCGATAGGCGGAGTTCGCATCGCAGGAGAGCATGATGTCGGGCCAGCGTTCGCGGACGGCCTCAAAGACGCGGGTATCCCATCCATGCTTGCACTTGAGCTTGATGCGCTGATATCCAGCGGCCAGCTCCTTCGTGATGACATCAATCAATGCAGGAATCGAAGACTGAATCCCAATGGAAACCCCACAGGGGATCGTGGTGCGGGTTCCGCCGAGCAAATGAGCCAGCGAGACGCCCTGCCGCTGCGCGTCGAGGTCCCAGATGGCGTTCTCGAGCGCTGCCTTGGCCATGCGATGGCCGCGGATCTGCTTGAAGAGATCCGGGCATTGGCCGCCGCTGGTCAGGCCGACGGCGTCGAGCAGGAGCGGAGCCAGCTCGGTTTCGGCGATCATCCATGCCGTATCGACCGTCTCGTCGGAAAAGTAGGGGTGCTCCCCGGCGACACACTCGCCCCAGGCGGTCAGCCCGTCGGATTCGATCTCGACGAGCAGGATGCGCCGCGCCGTGGTGCGGCCGAAGCTGGTTTCAAACGGGTGCGCGAGAGGCATGTTGATCTCTCGAAGGTGGATGGCGTCAATTCTGATCATCGGCTTCCTGTCCTTGGTGCGGCGCTGGCGGCAGCGAGTGGTGCAGCGTATAGACCCAGGAGATAGGCTCCATTGCCTTCAGCGTCCCGTTCGTAGTCTACGACGGCAAGACCCTGTGCGAAGGCGTTCTCGAGCGCCTGACGGTTTCGACTTTGGAGTTCGGCGGCCAGAATACGCTGCCCCGGGTCCTGTTTCCAGAGAGAAATCTCCGCAGGAACGCTGATTCTTGTGGAGATCGGTGTCGTCTGCGCCTCTCCGCCAAGCACTCCGAGCACACGCGGCGAGCGCAGCCACCACTCGGCATAGAGGCGGTCCGTAGGCAATCCACCCTGGAGCGGCGAAGAGGATGGTCCATAGAAATCGGCGGCATACCGGCGGGCAATCGCCCCCAGCCGATGCAGGTTGAAGTAAGCGTTCTTGATCTCGAGCGGATCGAAGGTCCACTCCATCAGCTCAAAGCCTCGGGCAATCGCGTCGTCTCGCTGGGCAAGCTTCAGGCCGCGGCCGATGCCGGTATTGCGGTACTCCGGCAGCACGGCAAGCTGGTGGGAGTGCAGGTAGGGCATGCCATCGCGGTAGCCGGGTAGAGCCATGGCGAAGCCGATCATCCGGTCGCCGTCGAAGGCTCCGAGAACCTGCCCGCCGATCCGGCTGGACAGCAGGTAGGCGCGCCGCGGAATGACCTCGCCCGGGCTGTAGCCCCACGTCGAAACCTGCATCTCGACGCAGCGGTCGAACTGCTCGAGCGTCTTCAACGAGAGAATGTGCAGCTCAGCGGTCATACGTCCTCAGGAGCCCGCCTTGAGCCCGGCCTTGGCGGAGGCCCACAGCTCCTCAAGCCGCTCCGGCGAGAGCACCTTCAGGGCATCGGAGCTGCCTGCGAGCCGCTCCATCTCCACAAAGCGGGCGCGGAACTTGGCATTGGTCGAGCGCAGGGCCATCTCGGGGTCCACGCGCAGATGACGGGCAAGGTTGACGGCGGTAAACAGCAGGTCGCCCAACTCCTCCTCGACCGCGGCGTGCGATCGCTCCGGACCGGGAGCCAGCTCCGCGTGCAGCTCGGCGATCTCCTCCTGCAGCTTGTCGAACAGCCCCGCCGGATCGGGCCAGTCGAAGCCGACCTTCGCGGCGCGGGAGCCGATCTTCGCCGCCTCAAGCATCGCTGGCATAGAGCGCGGAATATCCCCCAGCAGCGACTCCGGCCTCTGGGGAGCAGCAGCCTTCTCGGCCTGCTTAATCTGCTCCCAGTTCCGCAGCACCGCATCGGAGTCCGCGGCCTCGGTATCGCCGAAGACATGCGGATGCCGCCGGATGAGCTTCTCCGTCAGCCCACGGGCAACGTCATCAATGGTGAAATACCCCTCCTCCGCAGCCATCTGGGAGTAAAAGAGCACCTGCAACAGCAGATCGCCCAGTTCATCGCGCAACTCGGGCCACGCCCGGCGCTCGATGGCGTCGAAGACCTCGTAGGTTTCCTCGAGCGTATGGCGCTTGATGGTGTCGAAGGTCTGCTCGCGGTCCCACGGACAGCCGTCCGGCGCACGCAGCCGAGCCATAATGGCAATGGCGCGGACGATAGGATCAAGGCGAGCGTCCGTCGGGTCCACAGTCGGACCGACAGCGCCCGGTGCCGCAGGAGATTCCGGAGCCATGCCTCTACTCTACCGGATGCGCGGCTCTTCCCGCCTCCAGTATGCTGGTGGGAAATGCACTCGGACCCCAAGCTGGACAAGAGCCTGAAGAGGATGCGCCAGAAGCACATGACGCCCTGGGCGCTGCTGTTGCTGCTGCCCTACATGGGTCTGTGCTTCCCGTCGCTGTACGCCCGCGAGACGCCTGCGCTATGGGGATTTCCGTTCTTCTACTGGTACCAGTTCGCCTGGGTGATCCTGGCTTCCCTGATCATGGGATTCGTCTACCGCAAGCTGGGGAGGTAGCGGCACACGAGCTTTGAGGAGGAGGGGAGGGCAGGCGGGATAAAGCTCATGCTCCCGCCTGCTTTGGTGAAGGGTGCTACGTTCTACTGCATGAATCGAAGACAATAGCGTTAAAGGCTGGTACTGCAACTGCGGATAGTGGAGCGAAGATTGGTGTCCCACTACACTGCCTGCCGGCCTTGCCGGCAGAGCAGGCTAGGACGAACTCATATTAGACATCAGCCTGACCTGAACGCGACGATTCTTCGCGCGTCCTGCGGAGGTGCTGTTGCTGGCTACCTCCTGGTCCTTTCCAATGCCCACCAGATAAAACCTATGCGGTGGGATGTTGAACTTTCCGGACAAGTAGGTAACCACTGCATCAGCCCGTCGTTCACTGAGCTGATAGTTGTATTGCGCGTCTCCGGTGGAATCGGTCCCGCCAGTGACTTCAAGAATATAGCCCTTCGCAGTGGTTAATGTCGAGGCCAATTGATCGAGCTCGTCCTTGTCGGTCTTCGTCAGAACCGCCTTGTCGAAGCCAAAGGTCACGCTGACGTTCGATAACTCCTTGTAGTTGTCGAGGTTAGCTACAACGCCGGAGAGGCTGTCGACGCGATTGACGGCATCCTGCGCCGACTGGTGAGCGGTCGTGGCGGACTGGCCCGCAGTCTGCGCATGCTGGTCGGCGGTGCTGGCGGCGTCCATCGCCCCGGCGATACCCTTCTGGGCGCGCTCATCTGTATCGACGATCGCCCGATGATCGCTAGCCGTCTTTGCATCCAGCTCATTGGTCTGCTGGATCAGCGGGGCCGCCTGCGAGCGAACATACTTTTTGCTGCTGCAGCCGGTCATTACAAACAACGCGGCAGTTCCAAGAACAACAGCCTGCATGGGGAGTCTGGCGTAACTTGTCTTCTGCATCGGATTCGTCATGTATACGTTCTCCTGGATGAAACAGGTACAGCAACCTCTACCGGGAAACAGCGAGTGCACGTTGACTGCCAAAGTCATATCATCGGTCAACACGCTTAGTATCATATGATTACAAAATATATCGCAGGTACTACTTCACTCATCCACAGCAAACAAAACCCGAAAAATCTGCTGCCGATTCAAGTCAAATTTACCGGGGAGCCGCAGATGGCCTCCGGGTTGCCTGGGCATCTACACTGAAGCATAAGGGCCTCCGCGCCGCGTATGGATCTCGAAGAAAAAATCCGGACACTGCCGACCTCCCCGGGATGCTACCTCTACAAGAACGCCGAGGGCGAGGTCATCTACGTCGGCAAGGCGAAGAACCTGCGGTCGCGGGTGCGCTCGTACCTCCTCGACGCCTCGCAGGCCAACGCCAAGACCGGCTCGCTGATGCGCGAGGCCGTGGACGTGGAGTACATCACCGTCGCCAACGAGCACGAGGCCCTTGCGCTCGAGAATAACCTCATCAAGCAGCGCAAGCCACGCTTCAACATCCTGCTGCGCGACGACAAGACCTACCCCTACATCAAGCTGACCATGGGCGACCGCTACCCGAAGGTCTTCGTCACGCGCAAGCTGCGCAAGGACGGCGGCCTGTACTTCGGGCCGTATTTTCCGGGCAATCTCGCCCATCGGCTGGTGGACCTGATCCACCGGAGCTTCCTGATCCCAAGCTGCAAGGTGGACCTGTCGCGCTACCACCAGCGCGCCTGCCTGCAGTTCTACATCAAACGCTGCCTCGGCCCCTGCGTCGAGGGCCTGACCACGCCGGAGACATATAAGCAGACCGTCCGCGACGTGCAGCTCTTCCTGAACGGCAAGGCCGACGAGCTGGAGAAGGGACTGACCGAGCGCATGTCCGAGGCCGCCGGAAACGAGCAGTACGAGCTGGCCGCCCGTCTGCGCGATCAGCTCGTGACCGTCCACCAGATGCAGGACAAGCAGCGCATGGCCACCACCGATAACGAGGACGCCGACGTCTTCGGCTTCCACTTCGAGAACGAGATGCTGGCCGTCAACCTCTTCCACATGCGCGGCGGCAAGATCGTCGACCGGCGCGACCTCTTCTGGGAGGACCTGCCGGAGACGCTGACCGAAACCGCACATGAGCCGGAGGAGAGCACCCCACGCCTCGAACCCGACCCGTCGCACTCGGCCCCCGAGGTCCGCGAAGGCCGCGCCGAGATGCAGCGCTCCAGCCTGACCGAACTGAACGGCAGCTTCAGCGCGCCGCTCTTCTTCTCTGCCCTGCTCAAGCAGTTCTACCTCGACCAGACCTACGTCCCCCGCTCCATCCTCGTGCCGGTCGACTTCCCCGACCGTCCCATTCTCGCCGAAGCACTGGCCGAGCGCGTAGGCCACAAGGTCGAGCTGGCCGCCCCGCAACGCGGCGAAAAACGCTCGCTGGTGGACCTCGTCTGCCAGAACGCCAAGCAGTCCTACGAGCAGCGTTTCCGCGTGATGAAGCCGGGCATGATCGCCATTCAGGAGGCCCTGCGCGACGCCCTCATGCTCGAAGAATTGCCCAAGCGTATCGAATGCTTCGACATCTCACACATTCAGGGAGCGGAGACGGTCGCCTCCATGGTCGTCTGGGAGGACGGTGCCATGAAGAAGTCCGACTACCGCAAGTTCCAGGTGAAGACCGTCAGCGGCGTGGACGATTTCGCCAGCATGCGCGAGGTCGTGCAGCGCCGCTACAAGCGCCTGCTCGAAGAGAAGCGTCCCTTCCCTTCGCTCATCCTGATCGACGGCGGCCTCGGCCAGCTCAGCTCCGCAGCCGCCGCGCTCGAAGAGATCGGCGTCACACTGCAGCCGCTGGCCTCCATCGCCAAGCGCGAGGAGATCGTCTACGTCCACGGGCAGGAGGACGAGCCAGTGGTGCTCGATCGCCGCTCGCCGGTGCTGCACCTCATCCAGATGATCCGCGACGAGAGCCACCGCTTCGCCGTAACCTACCACCGCAAGCGCCGCGAGATGCGCGACCGCGAGAGCGAACTGGAAGAGATTCCCGGCGTAGGCCCGAAGACCCGCCAGCGCCTGCTGCAACACTTCGGCAGCGTACGCGGCATCCGGCAGGCAACGCCCGAGGCACTCACCGCCGTAGTCAGCGCAGCGACCGCGGAAAAAATCCGCAGCCATTTTGCCGGAGACGAAACCTCCGCCGCAACGGAACTCCCTATCCTTTCCTGACGTATGCTGCCTGCATGAGGACAACCGTCGTCCGTCCGCAGGACCCGGAGCTACAGGCAGCCGTGCGTTTGGCGCTTCTGTTTGCGGCGATCAAGCTAGCGCTGCACATCGCGGTAAACCTCTATCAGGCGCACCTCGGATGGGGCTACTTCCGCGACGAGTTCTACTACATCGCCTGCGGCCGCCATCTGGCATGGGGATACGTCGATCACGGCCCACTGGTCGCTGTGCAGGCGCGGCTGTCGCTGGCACTCTTCGGCAAATCGCTGGCAGGCATCCGCATGTTGTCCGCACTTGCGGGCGCGGCGCGAGTCTTCCTGACCGGCATGCTGGCATGGTCGCTCGGCGGCAAACGTGCGGCGCAGGCGCTGGCCATGATCGGAGTCATCGCCGCACCAATCTATCTCGCGCTCGACAGCTTCCTCTCCATGAACTCCGCCGAGTCGCTCTTCTGGATGCTCTGCCTGCTGGCGCTCATCCGGATGTTGCGCGGCGGCGATCCACGCTGGTGGATTGTCTTCGGCATCGCGGCAGGTCTGGGCCTGCTCAACAAGCACTCGATGACCTTCTTCCTGCTGGCACTGCTTGCGGCCCTGCTCCTCACCCCACAGCGCAGGTTGCTGGCCAGCCGATGGGCCGCTCTGGGCGTCGGCCTTCTTCTGCTCATAGCCCTGCCCAACCTCATCTGGCAGGTCCAGAACCACTGGCCCACGCTGGGGTTCCTCGCCAACGGCCGAGCCACAGGAAAGAACCTGAGCCTCGGGCCCATCGCGTTTCTCGCAGCGCAGATTCGCGGTCTTGGCTTCCTTGGCCTTCTGGTCTGGGTGGCCGGACTGATCTGGCTTTTGCGGCAATCGCAATGGCGCTGGCTCGGCTGGATGTTCCTGCTCTTCTTCGCAGCCATGTTCGCTCTGCATGCAAAGGACTACTACGTGGCCCCGGTCTACCCGGTGCTCTTCGCAGCAGGCGGCATCGCGTGGGAACACCTGACCCGGCGCAGGAATCGCGCAGGTACGTTGCCGATCCTGGAAGGCTGCACGATTGCCCTGTCGCTCTTTACCCTGCCGCTGGTCCTTCCCGTGCTGCCTGTCGAAGAATGGCTGCGCTACACGAAAGCGACGCACCTCTACAGCCAGATGGCCAATCAGGAGAGCATGAGCAGCGGCGTGCTGCCGCAGTTCTTCGCGGACCGCTTCGGCTGGCAGGAGGAGGTCGATGCGGTCACGAGCATCTACCAAAGCCTGCCCGAGGCCGACAAGCGCATCGTCGGCATCTCCTGCGGAAACTACGGCGAGGCTGGCGCTCTGGAGTTCCTCGGCCACAATCTGCCGCCCGTCGTCAGCGGCCATAACAATTACTGGCTCTGGGGACCACGCGGCGTGAGCGGCGAGGTCATGATCCTCGTAAGCAGCGCGACACCCGAGGAGTTGAGCAAGACATACAAGTCGGTGCAGATCGCAGGCCGCATGGAGAATCCCTACGCCATGCCCTTCGAGCGCCACAACATCTACCTCGTGCGCGAACGCCGCACCCCAATGGACTGGACAAAGAGAAAGCTCTACAACTGACCCGTTACCCTGTAGAGATGAAGCAGAAATCGAAGCTGGGACAGAACTTCCTCATCGACGAGCGTGCCCGCCACGCCATCGCCGAGGCGCTGGGAGATGTACACGATCGCACCGTCATCGAGATCGGCCCCGGCCACGGAGCCATCACCGACATTCTGGCCACCCGATGCGGCCGCCTGATCGCCGTCGAATTTGATGCAAAGCTGGCCGCGGAGCTGCGCGAACGCTTCGCCGGTCAGCCGCAGGTAGAGATCGTCCAGGCCGACATCCTCCGCACCGATCTGCTCACGCTGATCCCTGAAGGCGACACCGCCGACGTCATCGGCAACCTGCCCTACTACATCACCTCGGACATCCTGCTGCACCTCTTCGCCACAGCAGGCCGTCTGCGGCGCGCCGTCGTCATGATGCAGCGCGAGGTGGCCGAGCGCGTCGCCGCCGAGCCGGGCGGGCGCGAGTACGGCGTGCTCTCCGCAACCGCGCAGATGTACGCCGAAGTAGAAAATCTGTTCACTCTGCCGCCTGGCTCATTCTCACCACCGCCGGAGGTCTTCTCGACCGTACTGCGACTGCACTTCCGCCCGCGCTTCGAGGAACTGGGCGTGGATGCGGCAGGGTTCGACGCCTTCCTGAAGCAGAGCTTCGCGCAGAAGCGGAAGACGTTGGCCAACAACCTCCGCGCCGCCGGATATACCCCAGAGCAACTAACGCAAAGCTGGCCGGAAGCGATTCCCGCACAGGCCCGGTCAGAGTCCATCGGTCTGGAGGCGATGGCCGCGTTCTACCGTGCGCTGACCGCCGGTTAGCAGCGTATCCACAAACCGCGCTGTAACAGAAGCGCAAGAGCTTTGCGACAATGGGTCAGTTTGAAGGGTATGGGCTTTAGCCCGTACATAAAATGGCTTACCTGGCACGGGGCTTTAGCCCCTTAGGGAATGTTTGAGGCCAAACGAACCCACTACCAGCTTTGCATTGAAAAGGCAGCGTTAAAGCGCTGCCGAAGAAGCCCCCGCTCAACTCTTCTTCTTTTTCCCGTTGTCCGAGAGGCCAACGGAAAAAAGAGTGAGGTAATCGCGTTAAGATGGCGGGGCTGAAGCCCCGCCCCTTCAAAACGCGACATATGTCGATATAGGCTAGCGGTGCACTCCACCCGCCGGATGCGCCGCAGGCGGTGGCGGGGCAGCCGGACGCGCCATCGGTGCAGGCATAGGCCGCGGCGCAGCGGGCATGGGACGGGGAGCCATCGGGGCAGGCCGAGCGATCCGCGGAGGCTGTGCAGCGTTTGCAGGCAGCGGCGGGGCGGGCCGTGCTATCGGATGCGGCACTCCCCCAACCGGAGGCATATGCGTCAGCCCCGAGGCCGCGGGCGGACGGCTGGGCTGCACCCCAAGGACCGGCGTGTGGCTCGAGCGGTCCACCGGAAAGTCCCGGCGCAGCGTCGAGCCGATGGCCCCGGGGCGCACTCCATTGACCGGAGAAGCCGGAGCGATGCGACCCAGCGGCAGCACCTCCACCCCGGCGATGCGGCGCGGGCCATCCGGATGCGGCCCGGCAGGCGTCATGGGCGAGTGGTGAACGCGCAGAATCGGATGCGCCCCCGGCCCGCCATGGTATCCCTCGCTCGTCAGGTGGCGCATCACGTAGTGCTGCGGCGGCCGGACGACGTTGACGAATCCGCCGATACCGCCGCCAAACCCATACCCCGTATATCCCGCGAAGCCGAAGGCTCCGCAGGCGGAGTTCGGTTGCCAGCCCCAGCCGAAGTCATCCCAGTACGACCAGCCGCCGCAGCGGAAGGGCGTCCAGCCCCACGAATACGACGAGGCCCACAGGTAGCCGCCGCCGTTGTTCCACACCCAGCTTCCATTGCCGTAGGGATCGAAGTCCTCGGCGTCGCCGCCGTTCGGCTGCCAGACATTCCCCTGTCCGGGCATGTCGTACCAGGTGCCGTTGGTGTCGAGGTCGGACCATCCATAGCCCTGATCGCCCGCGTAGTCGTTGCGGGCGGCGGTCTGCGTCGATGCGGCGTCCGCAGCGGCCCGATCGCGGTCCTCGTTCCACTGATCCCACGAGTCGGGGTCGATGTGCTGCGTAAGCTGATACTGCCCTCCGCCGGAGGCATCGGCGCGCAGGGTCTGCCCGGCCGGCAGGTCGAGCGAGTAGCTGCCGTCGTGCTCCACGTGGATGTTGCCGTCAAGCGCCGCAATGACCGCCGGAGGCTGGTCATTGGCAACGCGCACGGTCGCGTTCTCGATCGGCGTAATTCGATCCTGACCGGCCACCACCTGATAGGTGAACTGCTCGGCGGCACGCAGCGTGAAGTAGGCAAGCCCCTTGCCGAGCGTCAGCTCCGTGCTGGCATTGCCGGAGGAGTTGATACCGAGGTGGCTCAGCGTCACGGAGCTGTTCGGCGCAATGCGGGCAAGGCTGCCGTCCTCGAACTCCATCTCGGCCTGCCCGTCGCCGCCGGTCACAACGCTCTGCCCTTCGACCAGCGGCATATTGACCTGCGCGGGATCGCCCGCACCGTTGTCATGCTGGTCGATATGAACGGAGCCCTCGGCGGCAGTCAGCCGCACAATACGCGGGGGCGCCTGCGCAATCGCAGCGGCAGAAACGACGATCATCAGAAGGCTGCGGATCAGATGTTTCGTGTACATAGCAGCCTCCTCTCAAAGAATTAGACGCGATTTTCCGGCGGGTGATGCGGCGATCGCTCTCAGTGTCCCTGCGCAGCAGCCAGCAGGCTGGAGGCCCGGGTGCGGACGCGCTGGATCAGCTCCGTATCCCGGGCGATGGAGCTGAGCGTCGAGGCGATATTACCCAGCTCGATGGCTCGGCCATCCTTGACGGCATCGGAGAGATTCTGCATCTCGGCGTCGAGCCCGAGGTGATCGAAGCGATGCTTGAACTCGAGCGACCGGCCCGCCTCCAGCGTCGTCTCTAAACCAAACAGTAGATAGTTGAGCTGCTCAACTATTTTACTGGCGGGCGAGTTCCATGTGCAGCCAAAGTTACCCTCCGGATCGGTCAACATGATGACTTTAGTCCCAGTATCGGCGATGTTCTTCGCCTTCAGATTGCAGTCGCCCCCGGAGGAGCGAAGCTGCCGAAGGTCCTCCAGAAGGGTGTTCATCGTCGTGGAGGTCACGGTCAACTCCCGGTCGACGGCCTGCCCGGAGGCAAGCTCCGCGTGGTATTGCCCAGTGCCATCAGCGTGCAATTCGATGGTGTAATGCGGAACAACAACGCCCTTGATGGGACGGTCAAAGCGGAAGCTAACCGTGGGCTGCGCCTCAGGCGCAAGCAGTGCCACAACAAGCAGCAGCGGACCAATCACCGTGCCTGCCCTTGCAGCGTCTGCGCCGTATGGATATGGCAGATGGCAATGGCAAGCGCATCAGCCGCATCCGGCGAATCAAAAGGTCCAGTCAGGTCGAGCAACCGCGCAACCATGAACTGCACCTGCTCCTTCTGCGCCAAACCATAGCCAACAACCGCGCTCTTGATCGACAGCGGAGCGTACTCAACCACAGGCAGACCACTGGTAGCGGCGGCCAGCATCGCTACGCCACGCACCTGCCCGAGCTTGAGCGCGGACTTGGCATTGGCAGAGAAGAAGACCTCCTCGATGGCGACGACCTCGGGCTCGTGCAGCGCCATCAGCGCAGTCAGCTCGGCATAGACCTGCGCGAGCCTTTGCGGGGACTTCTCCTTTTTACTGAGGCGGATGGTCCCGGCGGCGCAGTGCTCCAGGCGAGGGTTGCGGGCGTCACAGTCGAACTCGACCACACCGTAGCCGGTGAACTCGGTGCCACAGTCGATTCCGAAGACACGCATGGGCGAAGTGTATCGTACCGGCTGGGGAGGAAGAACGTGGCGCGATGGGTACCTCGTCCCCGAAGAGGCTATATTTCTCGATAACCACCGCGACATGAACAGCTTGCAAACTGGCATTCATACATCGGCGGTAGTCTGACTCTTTTGCAAAGGAGAGAGCGATGTCGGACGGTTGGAACGAGTCGGCGGAGGCGTGGATCGCCGACCAGCAGAATGGCGGCGACTTCAGTCGCAGGTATGTGCTCGATGCACCCATGATGGAGCGTGTGCGCGCCAGAAAATGTACCCGCGCCCTCGATGTGGGCTGCGGCGAGGGACGATTCTGCCGCATGATGCAGGAGGCCGGAGTTCCTATCGTCGGCATCGACCCGACCGAGGCCCTGATCGCGGAGGCGCGGCGACTCGATCCAAAGGGAGATTACCGGATCGGACGGGCCGAGCAGCTCGACTTCCCTGACAGCTCCTTTGACCTTGCGGTCTGCTACCTGACGCTGATCGACATGCCCGATCTGGCGGCAGCCATCGCCGAAATGACTCGCGTGCTCGCGCCGGGCGGACGGCTGCTGATCGCCAACCTGACCGGCCTCAACACCGCCTCAACCGCACCCAACGGAGGATGGCTCCGCGAGCCGAACGGCGAGCGCCGCTTCTGTATCGATCACTACATGGACGAGCGCGCCTCCTGGGCCGAGTGGCACGGAATCCGCATCCGAAACTGGCACCGCCCGCTGAGCCGGTACATGCAGCTCCTGCTCGGGCAGGGACTGGAGCTGCGCCACTTCAGCGAGCCGGAGTCGACGAGCGGCGATCCGGCGAAGGACGACCTTCACCGCAGGGTCCCCCTCTTCCTAATCATGGAGTGGGAGAAGCCCTGCGCGTAGCAGCTACCTGCTGATGCCCTCAAGCGGGCTGCTGGCCGTGGCATAGAGCTTGCGCGGCATGCGGCCCGCAAGGTACGACTGGCGTCCGGCCAGCACGGCGTGCTGCATGGACTCGGCCATCAGGATGGGGTCGCGCGCCCCGGCAATGGCCGTGTTGAGCAGCACCGCGTCGAAGCCCAGCTCCATCGCCAGCGCGGCATCCGAGGCGGTGCCAAGCCCGGCGTCGACCACGAGCGGAACCTCGGTAATCAGCTCGCGCAGGATGCGCAGGTTGTAGATGTTTGAGATGCCCAGACCGCTGCCGATGGGCGCGGCCAGAGGCATGACGGCGGCGGCTCCGGCGTCGATGAGGCGCTTGGCAAAGACAATGTCATCCGTCGTATACGGCAGAACGGTGAAGCCTTCCTTCACAAGCACCTGCGTAGCCTCAAGCGTGGCCTGCACGTCGGGATAGAGCGTCGACTGGTCGCCAATAACTTCGATCTTCACCCAGTCGGAGAGCCCGACCTCGCGGCCCAGCCGGGCGGCGCGAATGGCCTCGTCGGCGGTATAGCAGCCCGCGGTATTGGGCAGCAGGAAGTAGTGCTGCGGGTCGATGTAGTCGAGCAGCGACTCGCGGGAGCGGTCGAGATTGACGCGGCGCACGGCGACTGTGACCATCTCGGCGCCGGAGGCCTCGATCGCGGCCTGCGTCTCCGGGCCGTCTTTGTACTTGCCGGTGCCTACGATGAGGCGCGACTGAAAGGCTCTTCCTGCAATAACGAGGGGTTCCATAGGGATATTTTAGAGGCTTTCGTTGAGGGCATGAGAACGGGCCAGAAAGCAGAAGGCCCGCGCTCGGGTAGAGGCGGGCCTGCCGGTGAACTGGTGGGATTGACTAAGGCGTCCATTGCTCGTACATGGGCCGCTGCGGGTGGTTTTGTTGGTAAAACCGCTGGGACTAGAGCTGGACGCTCTAAGCCTCAGTCACCTCACGTGCGGTACTGCAACTGTTGCTGTCAATTTTCATAGGCTGGACCATCCTCCTTTCCCGTGTGAGGAGACTGTAGCGCATAGCCGGGCGGCGGCGCAAGCCGGAGCCATAAGCGCACCCCATACATCTTTGTTTCACGGAGGTTACATCCAACCGCCAGCAGTTCCGGAGTTAATGCACGGTCCTGGAGGCATGATCATGAAACCCGCAACCATCGTTGGCATTCTGTTAATTATCCTGGGCGTCATCGGATTCGCCCTTGGCGGCTTTACCTTTACCCATGAAAAGAAGGATGTCGATCTGGGACCCGTACAGATCGGGCATGAGAAGAAGGAGACGGTCCCGATCTCGCCGATCCTGAGCGGTATCTCCCTGGTTGCAGGCGCCGGATTGGTCGTCGTGGGAGCGCGATCCAGATAAAATAGCCGCACCCGGCAATCGGAAGAAATTCCGCGGATCGTACTATGTATTTGCCATTGCCGTTTTCGCTTTTTATAATCCGCATCATCTGACTTCGATCAGCGTAAGGACGTATCTCAGGGCGGATTCCGGCCAGATCGACCGAACGATGAGTTAGGCTGGATATCTACCCGTCGCAAGCGGCGGTAATTTGATCTTGATGAAGTACATATCGAGGAGCGTGGCATGAAGAAGGTAGTTGTTGCATCTCTCCTGGCCGTCGCGGGTATCGTACCTGCTGCGCAGACGCTGTTTGCCGAGCCGATGGGTAATCCGTTTGTTCTGCAGGCGGCAGCGGGCGGCGGCGTTCAGATGTCTGCAGCCGAGTACAAGGTGTATCAGGATGCGGTCGGCCAGACGGACCCCAAGGCGAAGGCCTCGGCTCTCGAGGCATACCTGACGGCGTATCCGCAGTCCGCGGTGAAGGCCGACACCCTGCAGCAGTTGATGCTGGCGTACAGCCAGTTCGACCCCGCCAAGACGCTGGATGCGGCCGATCGCCTGGTGGCCGTCGACCCAAATAACCTGCGCGCCCTGACCTTCGAGGTGTACTTCCGCAAGTCCGGCGCTGACCAGCTCACCGACCCGGCTGCCAAGGAGGCCGCTCTCGACAAGGCCGCCGAGTTTGCCCAGAAGGGTCTGGCCGCGACCAAGCCCGAGGGCATGGCCGACGCTGACTTCAAGCAGTTACAGGACGGCTCGTTCCAGTACTTCTACAGCGCCATCGCCGCCGACGCCCTGGGCAAGAAGGACGCGGCCACCGCGATCGACAACTACAAGAAGGAGCTGGCCTCGGTTCCCGTGGACCAGACAACCAAGCCCGGTCCCTTGCTGCAGGACACCTACTACCTCGGCACGGCGTACATGCAGATGAATCCGCCGGACCTGCTCAACTGCGCCTTCTACGTGGCCCGCTTTGTGGCCTACGCTCCGGAGCCGTACAAGTCGCAGATGGCTCCGACCGCCAAGTACTGCTATCGCAAGTACCACGGCAAGGATGACGGCTTCGACGCGGTTCAGACTGCCGCGACGGCCAGCCTGAACCCACCCGCCGACTTCGCCACCTCCGTGACCCCGGCTCCGAAGGCCTCCGACATCGCTCACCAGACCGTGACCAGCACCTCCGACCTGGCGACGCTGGCGCTGAGCGACAAGGAGTTCATCCTGCAGAACGGCACGCCTGAGGATGCGCAGAAGGTCTTCGACTCGGTGAAGGGCAAGGACGTCTCAATTCCGGACGCCACCGTCATCGAGGCGACCGACAGCGTCGTGAAGGTTGCCGTCTCGGATGACGCGGTGCAGACGAAGGCCGCTGACTTCACCTTCACGCTGAAGGAGCCTGCGAAGGCGGTTCCGGCTGCTGGCGACAAGATCACTATCGCCGGCACCTACGACTCCTTCACGCAGAACCCTCTGGTGATCAACATGGTCAACGCGTCGATCACGCCGAAGAAGGCTCCTGCAGCTCCGGTCCACCGCGCAGCTCCGGCCCGTCACAAGTAGCTACCTGCCCTTGCGGGCAAGCAAAGAGGCAGCCCTTCGGGCTGCCTCTTCTGTTTTGGAGTTGCGCGAAGCCTCTACTCGCCGAGCATGAGCCGCTGGATGTGGCTGGCGCGGCCGGTCGCTCCGTCGCAGGTGATGAGCGCGGCGCAGAGCTTGGGGTTGCCCTTGGCAGCCTCGAACTTGCCGGGCATGCCCGTAAGGAAGCGGTGAAGAACAAGGTCCGTCTCGACGCCGATGACCGAGTCATAGGGGCCGGACATGCCTACGTCGGTCTGGTAGGCGGTGCCCTGCGGCAGAACGCGCTCGTCGGCGGTGGGGATGTGCGTGTGCGTGCCGAGGACGGCGGTCACTCGGCCATCGAGATACCAGCCGAAGGCGACCTTCTCGCTGGTGGCCTCGGCGTGCAGATCGACGAGGATGACCTTGGCCGTGATCTTCGAAAGCAGCTCGTCGGCCTTGCGAAAGGGATCGTCACAGGAGGACATAAAGACGCGCCCCTGCAGGTTGATGACGGCGTAGCTCTGTCCATCCGTCAGCGAGCCCTGGTAGTAGCCGAAGCCCGGCGTGTTGACGGCATAGTTGGCAGGGCGCAGGATGCGGCGGCCACGCTCATGCGAGTCGGCCGGTACGCTCATGTAGTCGAAGATCTCGCGCTTGTCCCAGATGTGGTTGCCGGTCGTGATGACATGCGCGCCGAGATCGAAGATCTCCTCGGCCAGACCGGGGGTAATGCCGAAGCCGCCTGCGGCGTTTTCGCCGTTGATGACGAGCAGATCGACCTGATGGCTCTCAAGGAGATGGGGCAGATGTTCCCGGACGATATGACGGCCCGAAGAGCCGAAGATATCGCCCACAAAGAGAATCTTCACTTCGAGATACTAGCACGCATACAAGCTGTGTTACTTTGGCGTGCATGGCACAGAGCGCTCGTTTTGCGTTGAGTCTAAAAGTGCTCACTCTGCTGGCTGGAAAGCCGACAGAGATGCTCACTTCTACGGAGATTGCGGAGCAACTGGGTGAGAGCCCGGTCATGGTCCGCCGCACCTTTTTACTGCTGCACAAGGCCGGTTGGCTGATGCAGCGCAAAGGCCCGAACGGAGGGGCGAGATTGAAGGCTCCGGCGAAACAGATCGGCATGGGAGACCTGTTTCTCGCCGCCAGCGGCGAGTGGCTCTCGGCCGAGGACACGGCTGTGGAACCGCTGCTCAAGAAGGTGCGCTCGGCTGCCGTGGCAGCCATGAACGAAACCTCCCTGGCGCAGGTCGTCAAACGGTCAAAGCGGTCGTGATGTAGAAGATTGACGCTGCGGTAACAAACTGCCGCAGCGTCTCCGACGTAGGATAGGCGCGAGGAGATCTGCCGATGACGACTCCGCCGCCGACGCCCCTGCATCCCTCTACCCTTCAGCCGCCTCCCTACCCTCCCTATCCTTCGGCCCGGCAGGAGAACAGCAGCTCGATCGCGGTGCTGGCCGTGCTCATTCTGGCCCATGCCACCATGGCGATGCTGTCCGCGGCGATGCCCTTCATGCACATGGCCCTGCGCGCCTCGACCTCCATGAGCGCCTCGACGATGGCCATGCTGCTCTCGGTTCCAATCGTCATTCAGTTTTTCATGCAGCCGGTGGTCGGCGTGCTCTGCGACCAGCTTCCGGCGCCTGCGCTGCTGCCGCTGGGGCTGGCTCTGCATGCTGCGGCCTTCGGCGTGATCGGGATAGCCTCCACGCTAACGATGGCCGCCGCGGCAATGGTGCTCGTCGGCATTGGGCAAGGGTTCTTCCGGCCGGAGGCGGCACGCGTTGTTCGGCTGGCAGACAGCGGCTGGCATGGATCGGCGATGGGCGTCTACATGGCTGCATCGGGCGCGGCGGTGGTTGCGGGGCCGCTGCTTGGAGTAGCCGTCGGGGCCATGGGTCAGCGGGCGGCGTTCGTCGTTATGCTGGCGGCACTGCCTGCGATTGCACTGCTGATCTGGGTGGCTGGCTGGCATGCAAAGCAGGTAGCAGCAAAGCGGTGGAGGAAGGCTCAGCCGATGGCTGCGGGATACGGCTACATGCCTCCGACGGGATTTGTACCGGGTTATCCACAGCCGGAGGAGGCGCAGCCGTTCTCAACCGGCGCGAAGGCGAGCGGGATTCTTATCCTGATGGCGGCGGCGGTGACGAAGTACACCTTCCTGACCGTGGCCGCCAATGCCATGATCATCTACCTGCAGGAGCATCTGCACACGTCGCCGACAGAGTTTGGCATGCGGCTGGCCGTGCAGTCGGGCCTGCTGGCACTGGGGGCACTGATTGGCGGTGTAGCGAGCGACTGGGTGGGCCAGCGAGCCCTCATCATCGGCTCGGCGGTGACCACAGCCATTGCCGCTGCGGCGATGACACACGTACCACCGGAGATGGTGCCTCCGGTGTTCGCAGCGGCCTACTTTCTGCTTGGACTGGGCATGGCGCCCATCCTGACAGCCATGCAATACCTCGCGCCGACACTACCAGGGCTGATGGCGGGCCTCTTCTTCGGCGTGTGCTCGGTGCTGGGAACGCTGGTGATGGGCGCGATTCACGTAACGAGTGCGAATGAGATGTTCCGCCTGTGCTCCTACCTGCCGATCGCCGGGCTGATCGTCCTTCTGCTACCGATGGCGATGACGAAGGACGACAGGCCGGCTCTGAAGAACCGGCCTGTGCTGTAGCTATTTGAGTGGCTTATCCTGCGGGATCGCGTGCGGCTCCTCCGGCTGCTGCGGCTTGTTGAGCGGCCGCATGAGCGGGAAGAGGATGACGTCGCGGATGGACTTCGCTCCGGTAAGGACCATCGTCAGCCGGTCGATGCCGATGCCCTCGCCGCCGGTGGGCGGCAGGCCGTAGCCAAGGGCGCGGACGTAGTCCTCGTCCATCTGGTGCGCCTCGTCGTCGCCGCGGTCGCGCTCCTTGAGCTGATCGGCGAAACGCTTGTACTGCTCGTCGGGATCGTTCAGCTCGGAGAAAGCATTGCCCACCTCGAAGCCACCGATGTAGAACTCGAACCGCTCCACCCACTCTGGCTCGTCGGGCTTCTGCTTCGAGAGCGGCGAGACGGCCAGTGGGAAATCGTAGATGATGGTTGCCTCTGTAAGGCGCTCATCCGAAAGAATCTCGAATAGCTCTGCAAATATTTTGCCCCAAGGCTCCCCTTTATCCAGCCTTTTCACAGCGGCCTCGCACCAAGCTCCGAGATAGAAGGTAAGGTTCTCTTCCTTATCTCCGCTTTGAGGAATCCTTGATCCTACAGAACTATTTACTTCAAGAAAATGCCTAAAAGTAGAAACATTTTGGAAACTCTCCAAGCTCGGTTTCAAAGGCATTCCTTCATACCAAAACCGAATAATGGCTTGTTTCATTGAGAGCCTAGTCCACTTACCTAAATCAATTTCGCTCCCATTGAAGTGACAAATCAGGCTGCCATTTACCTCCATCGCCACAAACTGGATGAGTTCTTCGGTCAGGTTCATCAGATCGTGGTAGTTGGCATAGGCCTGATAGAACTCCAGCATCGTGAACTCAGGATTGTGGCGCGTGCTGACGCCCTCATTGCGGAAGTTGCGGTTAATCTCATACACACGATCAAGCCCACCAACAACCAGCCGCTTCAAAAACAACTCCGGAGCGATGCGGAGATAAAGCCCCATCCCAAGCGCATTATGATGCGTCTCGAACGGACGCGCCGCGGCTCCTCCGGCAACGGTATGAAGCATCGGCGTCTCGACCTCAAGATACCCGCGGGCATCGAAGAACTTGCGCAGCGCCCGCAGCACAGCCGCACGCTTCACGAAAACCTCGCGGACGTCCCCAACCTCTTCTTCAGCAGCGGAACTACTGACTGTATGGGGAGTTCCGGAAGCAGGTCCTTCGACTGCGGCTTCGCCTTCGCTCAGGATGACAGGCTTTTGTGCCGGGTCGCTCTGCGGCTTCGCGGCGTTGCCGGTGTTCATAAAGAGATCGACATACCGCTGGCGGTAGCGAATCTCCGTGTCCTCAAGCCCGTGGTACTTATCCGGCAGCGCCAGCATGGCCTTGGCTAGGAAGGTGATCGCAGGCTGGCCCTCCTGCGGCGCAGCGTGCACCGTAAGCTCTCCGGTGCGCGTGCGCATCAGGAAGCCGCGGACGCCGATGTGGTCACCAAGGTCGAGTAACTTGTAGAGCGCGAACTGCTCCTCGCCCACGTCGTCCTTGCGGACATAAATCTGCAAACGCTGGCCGCCCTGCTGAAGCTGCGCAAAACCTGCTTTGCCCTGGAGGCGGATGGCCATGATGCGTCCAGCGATGGCGACGGTGGAGCGGTTCGCCTCCAGCTCCTCGCCAGTGCGGGCGTCGAACTCGGCGCGAATGGCTGGAATGGTATGCGTAAACGCAAAGCTGTTGGGGTAGGCCTGCTGGCCGAGGCCCTCGATCTGCCTGCGCTTCTCGCGGCGCAGATTGTAAAGATTTTCTTCGAATTCGGACTCGTACACGAGTGTTCCTTTGAGCTTGGGTTGACACCTCAGTATATCGGTCGCGTGCCCCATAGACGGCCACGCCATGATGTAATGACTTGTTATGGCAGATGAGCCAAAGAAGAAGGGCGCGCTGGGCGAGGTAGTCAAGGCCGAATCGATGATTCAGCTCGCCATTGCCCTGCCCGCCGGCTGCGTGATCGGCTGGCTGGCCGGAAGCTGGGCGGACCGGCACTTTCATCAGGGCTGGATCGGCGTCGCGGGCATCGCGCTGGGCGCGGTGGCCGGGTTCGTGCAGATCTATACGACAGCACAGAGGTATCTGAAAAACGGACGATGATGCTCGAAGGGTATAGCGACGAGGACTTCAAGCAGACGGTGTGGCGGGCGATCCGGCTGGTGGTGATCGTGACCGTCGTGGCGACGCCGCTGGTGTGGTGGAAGGGCGGATGGGCCAGCGCGGCCCTGCTGCTGCTGGGCGCGGCCATCTCCGGCACCGGCCTGTGGGAGTGGCTGCGGCTGATGAGCACCGTCATGCTGAGCATGGACGGTGGCGGCAAAGGCACGCCCGTGGCCGGTGTTCTTATCGGATTCTTCGTCCGACTGGGGATCGCTATCGTGCTTCTGTATGTTAGCCTTAAGTATCTGGATGGTTCGGTCTACGCCCTTGCTGCCGGTCTGGTGCTGGGTGTAGTTTGCCTGACAATCGAAGGGCTCCGCATGCTGAATGCGTGGACCGTCTAGAGCGAAAACTTAAAGATCTGGCTCATTTTTCAATATGCCCACTCAGCTTCTCTTTACGCAGGCCCTGAACCACGCCTTCGCCTCGCCCGTCACCGCCATGCTGCGGGGTCTGGGGATTCAGCCGGCCTACCCGAACGCGCCGATCTCGAACGCCTTCGCCATGGAGCTGCTGGTGTTCCTGGTGCTCGTCGTCTACTTCATCCTGGTACGGTCCACACTGAGTGTGGAGACGCCGAACGGCTTTCAGCACCTGGCCGAGATGACGCACGAGTTCGTCAACGAGCAGGGCGAGTCCATCATCGGCCACGGCCACGAAAAGTTCACGAGCTACCTGACGGCGCTGTTCCTGTTCATCCTGCTGGCCAACCTGATCGGCCTGATTCCGGGGCTGGAGTCGCCGACCGCCGATGTGGTCGTGCCATTGGGCTTCGCGCTCGTCACCTTCCTCTACTACCACTACCACGGCATCCGCGCCAATGGACCGGCTTACATTAAGCAGTTCCTCGGGCCGGTGTGGTGGCTGTATCCGCTGATGTTCCCCATCGAGATCATCTCGCACTTCGCGCGCGTGCTCTCACTGACGGTTCGTCTGTACGCGAACATGTTCGCGGGCGATCTGGTGACGCTGGCCTTCTTCTCGCTGGTCCCGGTCGGCGTTCCGCTGGTCTTCCTTTCGCTACACCTTGGCGTGGCCATGGTGCAGGCGTATGTGTTCTTCCTGCTGGCGACGATCTACCTGTCGCTGGCCGTGGCGCACGACCACTAGAGCTTTGAAATTTGCCGCGGCGGGGCGCTCCCTCTCCGCGGCAAGCACGACCGCCGCAAGCGTGAGGGTGCCAGCACGGTGAGCATCAACCACCCACTGGCGGCGATTCTGACGGGAGCTGGAGTACCTATGAAGAAGCTGCAATATCTCTTTATGTCGTTGGCCGCGATGCTGCTCGCAACGCCGGCCTTTGCGCAGGGCACCGGCTCGGGCAGCCAGTGGGTTCCGCTGGCCGCCGGTCTTGGCATGGCCCTCGCGGCTGGCCTCTGCGGTCTGGCTCAGGGCAAGGCAACCGCCTCCGCCACCGAAGCGCTGGCCCGCAACCCGGGAGCCCGCCCTGGAATCTTCATCTTCCTGATTCTGGGTCTGGCCTTCATCGAGTCGCTCGCGCTGTTCACGTTCGTCATCATCTTCCTGAAGGTTCAGTAAGCCGTTCGGCAAGTTTGCTTCAAGCAGAAGAGCCTCCGCGATGCGGAGGCTCTTCTGCTTCATGAGGCTAAAAAGATAGCCACTCTTCTTCCCTTCTCTATCTTCCCCTCTTCCGAGCCACACTCTCCCTCTGTCATTCCGCAGCGTAGCGGAGGAATCTGCTTTCTTTGCAGAGGCTCCGCCCTCACCAGAGACACAGAAAAAGCCGCTGCCAATCGGCAGCGGCTTCAGGATTGAATACGACTAGCGAATAGCCGAATCGCTGAGAGGAACAGGCCGCGCCGCCGGGGCCACCGGAACGCGGCGGGCCGTCACCAGTGAATCGAAGGCCGCCCCATGGACGAGATTGAGCACCGGCCCAGGCAGAATCCCCAGCAGCAGCGTAGCCAGCGCCGCAATCGCCAGCCCAAGACCAGCAGGCGCGCTGACGGTCGCGGGCGTCTCAGGCACCTCGTCAGGAGCCGTGCGCGTGTAGAGCGCGGCGAGCAGGCGGAGGTAGTAGAAGCAGGCGACGCCGCTGTTCAGCAGACCGATGACCGCCAGCCAGACATTCCCCGCATGCAGCGCCGCGGAGAAGACCAGAAACTTACCGAAAAAGCCGCCGGTGAACGGGATGCCGATCAAGGAGAGCAGGAAGAACGCCAGCAGAGCGGAGAGTACCGGGCGGCGCTGCGCGAGGCCGGTATAGTCGTCGATGGTGCGGACGTTCTCGCTGTATCCGGCGATCTGCGTGATGATGGCGAAGGCTCCGACGTTCATCGCCGCGTAGGTCGCGGTATAGAAGCAGGCGGTAGCGATGCCGTCACCCGGAACCGCCGTGAACGCCGCCAGCAGATAGCCAGCATGCGCGATGGAGGAGTAGGCCAGCATGCGCTTGACGTCGCGCTGCAGCAGGGCGCCGATGTTGCCGATACACATCGAGAGCGCGGCGAGTCCCCAGAGGAGGACGTTCCAGCGGCTCTGCATACCGGGGAAGCCGGAGAAGGTAATCCGCAGCAGGACGGCGAAGGCCGCAGCCTTGGGCGCGGTGGACATCAGGCCCACGATAGGAGCCGGAGCACCCTGGTAGACGTCGGGCGTCCAGACATGGAATGGAGCAGCCGACACCTTGAAGCCGAGGCCGATAATCATCAGCGCCAGCGCCGTAATGGCCAGCGTGGGCGTGGTGGTCGTCGCCAGCCCAGCGGCGATCGAGGCGATCGAGGTGGAACCGGTAGCTCCAAAGGCCAGCGCGATGCCATAGAGGAAAAAGGCCGTGGCAAACGATCCGAGCAGGAAGTACTTGATGGAGGCCTCGGAGCCGGTGGCCTGTCCCTTGCGGAAGCCCGCCATGATGTAGGTCGAGATCGACGAGATCTCCAGTCCGACGAAGACCATCAGCAACTCGACCGAGCAGGTCATCAGCATCATACCGACCGCGCCGAAGAGCGCCAGCGCGAAGTACTCGCCCGCATGCGAGGCGTGGCCATGGAAGTAGTCGAGCGACCCGAGCAGCGTAACCAGCACGACAGCGGCGATCAGCAGATGGAAGAAGATGCTGAACCTATCCACCAGGATGTTGCCCGAAAAGGCAACGATGGAGCCGAGGCCGAGCTGAAAGAGCGAAGCGCCGGCCGAGAGCAGCGTGCCCACGATGGCGAGCCAGCCGAGCGACTTGCGGCTGGAGCTGGCCGGCAGCACCGGCTCAAGCAGCATCACGAGCACCCCGGTCAGGGTAAGGATGTACTCGGGCAGCAGCGCGTAGAGATTGGGAGACATGGAGTTCATCGGCTGGTCCCGTTCCGCAGCCACGTAGGAACATTGGGCTGCATGTTGTGGTTGGCCTGGGCACCGGCGCCATACCCATTGTTTTGGGTCACATTGGGCGCGGACTGGGTGATACGCGAGACGATGCCGGGACCGGCGGTGTCGATAGCCCGCATCCAGAACGGCGAGGCTACGCCCATCACGAGGAAGAGGATCACCATCGGCCAGAGCGCAAGATGCTCGCGCAGATCGAGATCCCATCCCTGCACGGAGCGGGGTGCGCGTCCAAGCTCGCCGTAAAAGACGCGCTGGATGAGCACCAGCATATAGGCCGCGCTGAAGATGACGCCGGTGGTCGCCAGCACGGTCCAGAGCACATGATTGTTGACCGTCGATTGCATGGAGCCGGTGAGGATGAGGAACTCGCCGACGAAGCTGTTCAGCATGGGCAGGCCGATGACCGAGAGCGTCGTGATGACGTACATCGTCACTACCCACGGAAGCTGCGCGGCGAGGCCGCCGTACTGGCGCATGTCGTAGGTCTGGTAACGCTCGTAGAGGAGGCCCATCAGCATAAAGAGCGCCGCGCCACCGAGACTCTCATTGAGGATCTGGTAGATGCCGCCGTCCATGCCGGAGATAGTGAAGGTGAAGATGCCGAGGACGATGAAGCCCAGGTGGCCGAGCGTCGCATAAGCGGCCAGCCGCTTGAGGTCGTTCTGCACCAATGCGATGAGGGCGCCGTAGACGATGCCGATAGCACCGAGGGCTATCATCAGCGGCGCGATGCGGTGCGACTCCGCCGGGAACAGTGAGAAGGAGAAGCGCAGGATGGAGTAGAGTCCGGTCTTACCGGCCAGCACCATCACCGCGGCGGTGGGAGCCTCGAAGATCGCGTCCGAGAGCCAGCCATGCAGCGGGAAGATGGGAATCTTGACCGCGAAGGCCGCGAGGAAGGCGAGCGAGGCGAGCCACACAGCGGCGGAATTTGGCGAAATGCCGCGGGTGGCGACGATCTCGGTGATGCGCGGCAGGTCGAAGGTGCCCGTGTGGAAGTAGACCCAGATCATGGCGACCAGCAGCAGCGCCGACGGGATGAAGGCGTAGAGGAAGTACTTGATCGCGGCGCGGCGGCGGTCCTTGGTGCGGCCGAAGGTAGCGATCAGGATCGTCATGGGAACCAGCGAAAGCTCCCAGAAGGCATAGTAGAGGAACAGGTCGAGCGAGATGAAGATGCCGTACATCGCCACCTGCTGCAGCAGAAGCAGGATGTAGAAGAGCTTCTTGCGCTCGCCGATGGCGTTCCAGCTCATCAGCACGCCGAGCGGGGCGAGCAGGCCGGTCAACACGATGAGCCACATCGCCAGGCCGTCGATGCCGACATGGTAGCGAATCGGCGGGATAGGAATCCACGCGTGGTCGGCGACGAACTGGAAGCTGCCCGCAGTCGCGGCGTAATCGAAGTGCGCCGGCAGGTGCAGCGTGAGCAGGAAGGTCACGAGCGTAATGGCCAGCGCGGCCCACTGCATGATCCTGCCCCGGTCCGGCAGCAGCGCGAGCACCACCGCGCCCACGAGCGGGAGGAAGGTGATCAGCGTCAGGATGGATTGATCGAGATTCATTGGCGTCTGCTTATCCCGTTAGTGGCCGAAGATCATGACGATGAGCACAGCGGCGGCGCCAAGCGCGAGCCAGCCTGCGTAGGAGCGAATGTTTCCGGACTGAATACGGCGCGTGAGCGTGCTGAGTCCGCGCGCGGTAGCACCAGCGAGTTTGCCCGAGCCGTCGACGAGGCCAAAGTCAACCAGCCCCTGCAGGAAGATGCGCGTGAGCACAACAAGCGGCAGCACTATGACGGTGTGGTACAGCTCGTCGATATAGAACTTGTTCTCGAGCAGCCTGTGAACCGGCTTGAACTTCTCTGCCAGCGCGGTCGAGCTACCGGGGTTCTTGACGTAGAGGACGTAGGCGGTCAGAAGACCAATCAGCGCGACGACGACCGAGACGACGGCGAGGGTAATCTCCATGCCGGAGTTCCCTGCCTCGGCCGCATGGCCCGCCGTGGCAAAGACCGGCTCGAGGAAGCGCTCGACCGGCAGCCAGCCGCCGCCAATCGAGAGCAGCGCGAGAACGGCGAGCGGCAGGGTCATGATGACCGGAGATTCATGGACTCCATGCGCGTGGCTGTCGTGATGCGCATCGTGGCCATGAGCATCCGCATGCTCCTCAAACCGCTCCTGGCCGAAGAAGGTCTTGAACCAGAGGCGGAACATGTAGAAGGAGGTCATACCCGCCGTAACAAGGCCAACCAGCCAGAGCAGCTTGCCGATGGGGTTATCCGAGGTGAAGGTGCGGTAGAGGATCTCGTCCTTCGAGAAGAAGCCTGCCCATGGCGGAATGCCCGCGATGGCGATGACGCCCATCGTCATGGTCCAGAAGGTAACGGGAATGCGCTTACGCAGGCCGCCCATCTTCCGCATGTCCTGCTCGCCCGAGAGGGCGTGAATCACCGAGCCCGCGCTGAGGAAGAGCAGCGCCTTGAAGAAAGCGTGGGTCATCAGGTGGAAGATGCCAGCCGTGTATGCGCCGACGCCGCAGGCCAGGAACATGTAGCCGAGCTGCGAGACGGTCGAGTAAGCGAGCACGCGCTTGATATCCTGCTGCACCATGCCGATGCAGGCGGCGAAGATCGCCGTCGCTGCGCCGATGATGGCGACGACACCGAGCGCCTCGGGGCTGCGGTCGAAGAGCGTATGGCAGCGGGCCACCATGTAGATACCCGCCGTGACCATGGTGGCGGCGTGGATAAGGGCCGAAACCGGCGTGGGGCCTTCCATGGCGTCCGGCAGCCAGACGTACAGCGGAATCTGAGCGGACTTGCCGGTGGCTCCGAGCACAAGCAGCAGAGCGATAGCGGTGAGGAAGCCTCCCTGCCACTCCGGATGCTGCGAGATGGAGGCAAAGACCTCGGTGAAGTTCAGCGTGCCGAAGTGGGCAACGGTAAGGAACATCGCCAGCAGGAAGCCGAAGTCGCCAATGCGGTTGACGATGAAGGCCTTCTTGCCCGCGTTGGCGGCCGAGTCCTTCTTGAAGTAGAAGCCGATCAGCAGGTACGAGGCAAGACCGACGCCCTCCCAACCGACGAAGAGCAGAAGGAAGCTCTCAGCCAGTACAAGGACCAGCATGAAGAACATGAAGAGGTTGAGGTAGGCGAAAAAGCGCCAGTACCCTTCCTCGTGTGCCATGTATCCGGCTGAGTAGATATGGATGAGGAAGCCGACGCCGGTAACAACCGAGAGCATGATCAGCGTCAGGTGATCGACGGTGAAGGCAAAGTTGACGGCAAAACCGGTAACGGCGATCCACGGCCCGCCGACAGCGCGGATGACCTCGGGTGCACCGGCGCCGGTCATCACGGTCCAGAGATAGGCGACCAGCAGAGCGGGCAGCAGCGTGAAGAGCCACGCAATGCCGGTGACGGCAGCGCGGGGCAACCTGCGGCCGAGCGTCCCGTTGAGCAGGAAGCCGGTGAAGGGCAGGATCGGAATCAACCAGAGACAGGTTTCAGGCATTTCGTTTCTCGGCGCTCACAGTTTCATCAGGTTGATCTGGTCGACGTTCAGCGTCTGGCGTGTGCGGAAGATGGCGATAATGATGGCCAGGCCCACGGCGGCCTCTGCCGCGGCGACGACCATCACGAAGAAGACAAAGATCTGTCCCTGCACCTGGTGCCACATGTGCGCGAAGGCGACGAAGGTGAGGTTGACGGCGTTGAGCATCAGCTCAATCGACATGAAGATGGTGATGATGTTGCGCTTGATGAGGAAGCTGGCGACGCCGACCGAAAAGAGCACGGCGGCGAGGATCAGGTAGTAGGAGATCGGCACCATGGCTACTGCTCCTTCCGTGCGAGCACGACGGCTCCGAGAATGGCCACGAGGATCAACACGCTGGTGACCTCGAAGGGCAGCAGGAGACTGGTGAAGAGAACGTGGCTGATCTCGGCAATATTGTTGGCCGCATTGTCGAGATAGCCGCCGAGGCTGACCGTGCCCAGCGCCTTGCCCTCCGTCAGGAAGACGAAGCTGAGCAGGCAAAAGATCGCCGCCGCGCCCGGAAATCCGACGATGTACGCGGCTCGACTGCCATGCGTTCGCTCCTCTTCCCCGGCGTTGAGCAGCATGATGGTAAAGACAAAGAGCACCATGATGGCGCCGGAGTAGACGATCACCTGCGCCGCGGCGAGGAACTCGGCCCCGAGCGACCAGTACAGGACAGCGAGCGACATCATCACCACCACGAGCGACAGCGCGGAGTTGATGGGATGCCGCTGCAGCAACAGATTGAGCGCCGCCGCTACCGCCAGTCCGCCGAAGATGAGGAAGAGTGCGAGATCCATGGTTCGTCCGTCGAAGGTCCTTGTAACGCAGCGGAAAGGAAAGGCTTACCGCTGATTGTAAAACAGCGTGGTTGCGTTATCCGTGCAGCGCCATGGCGAGCGAGGTAACGAGGATGTTGGCCATGGCCACGGGCAGCAGAAACTTCCACCCGAAGGCCATGAGCTGGTCATACCGGAAACGGGGCAGCGTCGAGCGGACCCAGATATAGAGGAACAGGAAGCCGAAGACCTTGGCGACAAACCAGAAGATCGGAAAGACCGCGTTGAAGAACGGCGTATCGAGAAACCCGCTGAAAAGCGTGCCGAAGGGGCTGGAGGCTCCGCCGAAGAACAGCAGCGTGGCCACGCAGCTTACCGTAATCATGTTCGCGTACTCGGCCATGAAGAACATGGCAAACTTCATCGAGGAATACTCGGTGTGATAGCCGGCGGCCAGCTCGCTCTCGGCCTCGGGAAGATCGAAGGGAGCGCGGTTGGTTTCGGCGTAGGCGGCCATCAGGTAGATGAAGAAGGCGACGAACTGGAAGCCGCCGAAGAAGTTCCAGCTCAGCAGTCCGTGAGCCGACTGGCTGTTGACGATATCGCGCAGCGAAAGAGACTGGGCGCGCAGCACCACGCCGACCAGCGAGAGGCCGAGGGCCAGCTCATAGCTGATCATCTGCGAGGTGGCGCGCAGGCTGCCGAGCAGCGAATATTTGTTGTTCGACGACCAGCCTGAGAGCGCGATACCGTAGACGCCGATGGACGTGATGCCCAGGATGACCAGCAGGCCGATGTTGACGTCGGCGATCTGGAAGAGATCGACCCCCGCCACGCGGGTCACCGCGCCGAAGGGCACCACCGAGATGGAGATGAGCGCGCATCCGAGCGCGATGATGGGCGCGAGCAGGAAGAGCGGCTTCTCGATGGCGATCGGCGTCAGGTCTTCCTTGAGGAAGAGCTTGATGCCGTCGGTCAGCGGCTGCAACAGGCCGAAGGGACCCACGCGGGAGGGTCCCCAGCGGTTCTGGATGATGCCGAGGAGCTTGCGCTCGAGCAGCACCGTATAGGCGACTGCCGTCAGCGTGATGACAAGCACGACAACGATCTTCGCAATGCTGATCAGCAGAAACGTCAGAAAAGGGCTCAGGTTGCTCACGCGGTTCTCTCTCGGCTCCTAATCAGCAGCGGTGGTGTCGAGCACGGGCAGCTTGCGCGCCTCGTACTGTTGAAGGTCGTTGAGCATGGCGGAGTAGCGGCCCAGGGTTCCGGAGGTGAAGAGCGAATCGCTCGCGGGCATGGTGAGGTCGCGGCGGTTCGTAATGATGTTGACCAAACCGGCACCGGCTGCAGGCGAGAGGTGCTGATCGTTGCCCGAGAGCAGTTGCAGGCGGAGCAGGTTGTAGCCGGGGACGAGCCGCTGGATCTCGTCGAGGATGGCGAACGGATCGAACGGGCTAAGGCGCGGCTCAAGGTTGTTGGCGACGAGCCAGACGGCGTGGCGGTCGGCCTCGCCGGACTGCGCGCCGCGGCTCTGGCCCATGTCGCCCAGCGTTCCGGCGGCGCGGCCCTTGCCGAACGGAACGAGCACCTTCATGTTCGCGCCCATCTTGTCGGCGATGCGGACGATCATCTCGAAGTCCGTGCGGACACCGGCGTGGTCGCCCGCCTTGCGGACGAGCTGCAGGTCGCCGTAGCTGTTCGTGACCGAGCCGGACTTCTCATACAGGTTCGCGGCGGGGAGAATGACATCGGCGAGCTTCGCCGTCTCCGTCATAAACATCTCCTGCACCACAACAAAAGTGTCCTTGAGCGCGGCGGGATCGACCGAGTAACGAGCGACAGGGTTCGCGCCGACGACATAGAGCGCCGAGAGCTTACCGGCGGCCGCGGCATCGAAGATCTGGAGCAGGTCGAGGCCCGGATCGCCGGGCGCAGCGTACTCCTCGGCAATAGCGCCGGGCGTGCCGACCGAGGTGTAGCCGGGCAGCAGATCGGGCAGCAGGCCCATATCGGCCGCGCCGCGGGAGTTGGCGTAGTCACCAAGCAGGGCGAACTTCGCGCCGGGGATCGAGAGGCCGAAGTTAAGCACAGCCTTCAGCTCAGCGCCGTGAATCTCCGGCCCGATCAGAATAAGGAGCTTCTCTTCAGCCTTCACGGCCTCGCGGAACTTTGCAAGGTTCTCGGTGTCCGCCGAAGCGGTAGACGCAGCAGCATCATTGCCCGAGAGGTATGCAGCCAGATCGCCGTAGCCGAAGGACGCGATCTTGGCGAAGGCGCGGGCGCGGCGGCGGAGCTTGATCTCGGCGGTGTTGGCGACGAAGAGCTTACCGCCGTGGTTGCGGACGTTGGTGCGCAGGTTCCACGCAGTCGCCGGAGCCTGCTGTGTGGGGTCGCCGCCGATGAGCAGGACCGCTGGGGCGGTCAACGTCTCGTTAAGCGAGGCCGTGCGATCGGTGGTTCCGGCGAGCGCTGCGGCGAAGGTTACATAGTCCGCCGTGCGGTGGTGGTCGATGTTGTTGGTGCCGAGCACGGTGCGGGCGAACTTCTGCAGGAGGTAAGCCTCCTCGTTCGTCAGGCGGTTGCCGCCGATAACGCCGATGCTGCCGCCGCCGCGCGTGTCGCGCAGGTTCTTCAGCTTGCCGCCGACGTGATCGAAGGCCGCCTCCCAGCTTACCGCCTTGAACTCGCCGTTAGCCTGCCGCACGAGCGGCTGGGTGATGCGCTCCTGATTGTTGGCGAAGTCGAAGGCGTAGCGGCCCTTATTGCAGAGGAAGTCGCCGTTGATGCCGCTCTTGTCGCGGTTGTCGCCGCGCACGATCTCGCTGCCGCTCGAGGTGGAGCGCACGCCGAGGGTGGTCTTGCAACCGTCGCCGCAGTGCGTGCAGACGGTGGAGACGTGATTCATCTCCCACGGACGGGTCTTGTAGCGATACGTGCCCGAGGTAAGCGCGCCCACCGGGCAAGCATCGATGCACATGCCGCACTGCTCGCAGTCGAGATGCGCCAGATGGTCGGGCGACTGCTCGGCGGGGATATTCGGCGCGATGACGGCCGAACTGCCGCGATTCTGAATGCCGAGGGAGAAGACGTCCATACCCTCGCCGCACATGCGCACGCAGCGGTAGCAGAGGATGCAGCGCGGGCGGTCGAAGTAGACGACCGGCGACCACTGCTGCTCCTCGCGGTGGTTCTTCGGTTCGGCGTAGAAGCTCTCCGCCGCACCGTATTTGAAGGTCATGTCCTGCAGCTCGCACTCGCCGCCCGCATCGCAGACCGGGCAGTCGAGCGGGTGGTTGCCGAGCAGAAGCTGCAGGGTCGCCTTCCTTGCCTGAACAATTTCAGGTGTTTCTGTCGAAACGACCATGCCCTCGGCGACCGGCGTGGTGCAGGCGGTCTGCAGCTTGGGCATCTTCTCGATGCGGACGACGCACATGCGGCACGCAGCCTGCAGCGAGAGTCCGGGATAGTAGCAGAAGGCCGGAATCTCAATGCCTGCGGACTTGCAGGCGTCGATGAGCAGGGTGCCCGCGGGTGCGGTGATTCTTTTTCCGTCTACGGTAAGGGTTACGTCTGCCATTAGTGGGCCGCTCCTATCAGCTCCGGCGAACCAACTGGTTTGATCTCGATCAGAGGGTGCTCGACGCGCTTGCCGTCGATGTACTCCTCGAACTCCTTGCGGAACTTCTTGACGAAGCCGAGCGTGGGCATCGCCGCAGCATCGCCGAGCGGGCAGAAGGTGCGGCCCATCATGTTCTCGGCCAGGTACTGCACATTGTCGATGTCCTTTTTGCTGCCGCCACCCGCATGAACACGGGTGAGGGTCTTCTTGATCCAGTCCGTACCTTCGCGGCAGGGGATGCACCAACCGCAGCTCTCGTGCTGGTAGAAGCTGATGGTGCGCAGCGCGAATTCGACGATGGAGACAGACTCGTCGAGCACCACGATGCCGCCCGAGCCGAGCATGGTGCCCGCCTTGCCCATCTGGTCGAAGTCGAGGCCCACATCGATCTCGTCCGCCGTCAGTACCGGGCAGGAGCTTCCGCCGGGGACGACCGCCTTGAGCTTCTTGCCGCCCTTGACGCCGCCCGCCACATCGTAGATGGCCTTGCGCAGCGAGTAGCCCATTGGCAGCTCGTAGACGCCGGGGCGCTCCACATGGCCGCTGATGCCGAAGAGGCGCGTGCCGCCATTGCGTTCCGAGCCGAGCTTGGCGTACTCCTCGCCGCCCATCAGCAGGATATGTGGCGCGTTGGCAATCGTCTCAGCATTATTGATAACCGTGGGGCCGCCATAGAGGCCGACGACCGCCGGGAACGGCGGCTTGATGCGCGGCACACCGCGCTTACCCTCGAGCGATTCCATCAGGGCCGACTCCTCGCCGACCTCGTAGGCGCCCGCGCCAGTCTGCGTCACAATATCGAAGTCCACACCCTCCTTGCCGAAGATGTTCTTGCCGAGGAAGCCCTTCGCATAGGCATCGGCCACGGCCTTCTCGACGATCTTCAGCAGGTAGCGGTACTCGCCGCGCAGGTAGATGAAGCCCATCTTCGCGCCAATGGCGAGCCCGGCGATCATGGTGCCCTCGATGATCGAGTGCGGATCGTGCAGGAAGATCACGTGGTCCTTGCAGGTGCCCGGCTCGGACTCGTCGCCATTGACGAGCACGTACTTCGGCTTGGCCGACTGCTTGGGGACAAAGCTCCACTTCATGCCCGTCGGGAAGCCCGCACCGCCGCGTCCGCGAAGACCGCTGGCCTTCATCACATTGATGATCCAGTCGGGGCCGTTCTCGATGGCCATCTGCACGGCTTTGTAGCCGTCCAGCTCGAGGTACTTGTCGATGTTGGCCGCGCCCTGCCCGAAACGGCGGGAGACGACCTTGACCTCATCGGGGTGGGAGACAAGGGTTGGCATCTACTTCACATCCTTTCCCTGCCCGTTGCGGTAGGTTTCGAGGATCTCGTCCACCTTAACCGTGTTCAGGTT
>DASWOV010000032.1:0-1518 GCA_036398595.1 Granulicella sp. | reverse complement strand
AGGTGGAAGTTGCAGGGGCCGATCTCGGTCCAGGTGTTGGCGATGCCGATGATGGGCTTGTGCAGGTCCTCTTTGCTGAAACCGACGCCGCGCAGGTAGCTGCGGGCGGCGGCGCGGCTGGGGCCTTCGGTGACGACTATGGAGTTCTTCTTCGCGGGATCGATCGGTGTCTGGCTCATCTCGTCCTTATCTTTTCTTGAAGTACGTTGCTTGTTTCTCTTTGCTTGAAGTGCGTTGCCTGTTTCGGTGGCCTCTATCCGCGTGAGCGATAAGGGCCGAAGGTTCCTGTAATTAAGTTGCGTTCGTCGCTGCTGTCGAGAACGAGGATGCGGTAGCTGTCGCCGCCGGGAGCGACCCGGACAACGACGTGTCCCTGCTGCGATTTGAGCTGGCCGGAGAAGCGGCGGTTCATCAGCGCGTTCTGCGGGTGAAGTCCGGTGGCGAAGACGTCGCGGGTGGCCTTGTTCTGCCATGCGCCCATCATGCGTTGCATCTGCGCGGGGCCGGGGTGGCCGATGTCCCACGACTGGATGATGTAGACCTGCGCGTCGAGGTCGCGGACGAACTCAGGACCGCAGGCGTCGAAGTAGCCGTGATGATTGGCGGCGGCGACCTCGGTGCGTCCGGCGACGCGGGCGACAGGGGATTCGGTGTCCATCCAAGGGTATCGGCCGTCGGAGGTGTCGGCGGAGAGATCGCCCCCGGCGTAGTAGCTGAAGCGTCCGTAGCTGAGACGCAGGCCGATGGAGTAGACGTTCTCGTAGGCCTTGAACGGAGGATTCTCAGGGACGATGCGCTGCGTCTCGTGGCCCTGGCCTGTCCACACGACGCCGCTGGCGGCGAGGATGCGGCTCTTGAATGTGGGGTACTGCGTGGCGTGCTTCTTGAGAGCAAGCTGCTGGTCGGAGCCGACGTCGGCCTTCTGCACCGTGCGGCCTGCAGCGGCGCGGCTCTTGAGATAGCCGAGGTAGTTCGTGAGATACGGCGCGGAGGGCGGCAGGGTGTTGCCGTAGTCGGGCCAGGCGCGGTCGATCAGGGTGCCGATGGGCATCAGCGCATCGACGTCGCTGACTCCGGTGAGGCGATAGGTGCCGTCGTGCGCGAGAGGTGTGCGGTCGTTGACGTCGCCGAGGTGGTCGGTGTGGAGGTGCGTGACGACCATGTAATCGAGTGCCGTGCTGCCGGAGTGGCGCAGGGCGTAGCGGGCCTGCCACTCACCGGGGCGGCGGCTTTCGTCGGGGCGAGCTGCGGACATGGTTCCGGCAGGGCCGGTGCCTGCGCCCGCGTCGATCATGAGGGTGGTGCCGTCGGGAGCGACGACGAGCGTGCTGTTGCCGCGTCCGGTGTCGATGTGGTGGATGTCCATCTCTCCCTCGCGGCGTGCGGCGAGGGGAGAGCCGATGCCGTCGGCCTCAAGGAACGAGGCGAAGCCTTGCTGTGTGGAGAGCGCGGCGCCTGCGAGGCACAGCGCTCCCTTCAGCAGGGTGCGGCGATCGAGTTGGACGGTCTTCGTCATGG
>DASWOV010000031.1:0-2607 GCA_036398595.1 Granulicella sp. | reverse complement strand
ACGGTGCCGTCCGGCATCTCTTCGACGCTCTCTACCTCTTCGTTCAGCCGCATGGTCACGCGCGAGTCGCGCAGGTGATAGCTGAGCGCCTCGATGATCTCCTGGTCGGCGAACTCGAGTAGGCGCGGGCGGCGCTCGATGAGCGTGACGCGGACGCCGAGCGCGGCGAACATGCAGGTGTACTCCACGCCGATGACGCCGCCGCCGACCACGATCATGGTCTTGGGCAGGTTAACCAGGTCGAGGACGAGGTCGGAGTTGATGATGGAGTGGCCGTTGATCGGCACCTTGGCGGAGGAGGCGGGCTTGGTGCCGGTGGCGATCAGGATGTTCTTCGCCTCGTACACCGTGGACCCGCGGGAGTTGGTCACCTTGACGTGGGTGGTGTCCTCGAAGCTGGCGATGCCGGTCAGCATCTCGATGTTGTTGCGCGAGAGCTGCGCCTCGGTGACGTCGATCTCGGTCTTGATGACGTGCTGCACCCGGAAGGCGAGGTCCGCCATGGTGATGCGTTCCTTCACCCGGTAGTTCATGCCATAGATGGACTTGTAGTTGTAGCCGGAGAGGTGAAGCACCGCCTCGCGCATGGTCTTGGAGGGGATGGTGCCGGTGGAGATACAGGCTCCGCCGACGACCTCGCGCATCTCAACCAGGGCTACTTTTTTGCCCAGTTTGGAAGCGTAGATAGCGGCTCTCTGTCCTGCCGGGCCGGACCCGATGACGATCAGATCGTAGACTGTGCTCATGCGCGGTCGGACTCTTCCTTCATGCAGCTGGAGGGCCAGTTGCAGTTAGTGGACCCTTAGCCCGCGCCGTTGTGCGCCAGGCGACTCGAGTACCAGTTCCAGCGAACCGAGGTCAGCTTTTGAGAAGCGTTGCCGGACACTCGCTGTCCTAGAAGCTACCACATTCGGATATACGGACCTATAAACGTCGCAGGACTTTACACTGTTAGCGTGCTGCGCTACGCCATTACCGATCGAAGCGTGTTTGCGGCGGGTTCGGAGGCGGGTCCGGAGACCAGGTTTGGGGCGTTGATCGCGCGATGCGTCCAGCTGGCGCAGAGTGGCGTGGATCTGTTGCAGGTGCGTGAGAAAGATCTGCCTCCTGAGGATCTGGCCGAGCTTTCGCGGCGGCTGCTGGCGGCGGTTCGGGCCGTGGGCGGTCCTACTCGGGTTCTGCTCAACAGCCGTGTGGACCTTGCCCTCTCTATCGGCGCGGATGGGGTTCACCTTAGCTCCGCGCCGGGACAGGCTTCGCCCGAGGAGATTCGACTGGAGTATCGCCGCGCCGGGCTGCCGGAGCCGTTCGTGAGCGTCTCCTGCCACAGTCTCGATGAGGTGCGGCGAGCGCGAGAGATGAAGGCGTCGGCGGTGTTGTTCGGACCGGTCTTCGGCAAGACTCTGGACGGCGAGCAGGTGGTTGCGCCGGTGGGTCTGGAGGCTCTGCGGGCGGCTTGTCTGGAAGCTGGCGCGATGCCCGTGCTTGCGCTGGGTGGTGTGACTCCGGAGCGGGTGCAGAGCTGTCTCGATGCGGGTGCTGCGGGCGTCGCGGCCATCCGGATGTTTCTCGCGGGAGAACTATAGTGGACCGGCTGATAAAATCGCCGCCTATGCCGTCTTCTTCCAAGCCGCCCAAACCTACACCGCAAGAGGCTCGTCTCGCCGAGCTGGAGATTCGTAATCGCTTCGCCGAACAGGGCATTGGTGGTCCTGCGCACGGTGCGGGCAGGCTTTCAGCTCGGGAGCGGATCGCTCATCTACTGGACGAGGGAACCTTCGTCGAGATGGGCAAGTTGGTGACTCACCGTGCCGTCGAGTTCGGGATGCAGGAGATGCGTGTCCCGGGTGACGGTTGCATCACGGGCTACGGCAAGGTGCAAGGCAGGGTGGCCTTCGTCTTCGCGCAGGATGCCTCGGTCTTTGGCGGAACGCTCTCCGAGGCCAATGCCGCGAAGATCGTCGCGACGATGGACCGTGCGATAAGCGTGGGCGCTCCCATCATCGGGCTGTACGATTCGCACGGTATCCGAATCGAGGATGGCGTCTCCGCGCTGGCCGGGATGCAGCAGGTTCTGCTGAGCGGTGCTAAGGCCAGAGGAGTGGTACCGCAGCTTGCGGTGCTGCTGGGGCCAGCCACGGAGGGAACGCTGCTCGCCGCGTCAATTGCGGACTTTATCGTGACCCGAAAAAATGTAACAGAAAGTGTTTCAAATGTTGCACACCTTCTTGCAGCCGATGACGAGGCTTGTCTAAGAGCAGTGCGTGAGTTGCTCAGCTTTCTACCTTCGAGCTATCGCGATGTATCTCCGATGAGCGCCTATGTGGGGCAGGATGCGAACGTCCCCGAGATTGAGGATGAGCCGTATGACATGGCCGAGGTGATCGCGAAGATTGTGGATACGGACTCACTGCTACAGGTGCAGGAGCACCACGCCCGCAACCTGATCGTCGGCTTCGCACGAATGGAAGGGCGTGCGGTCGGGATCGTGGCCAATCAGCCGCTATGTCTAGAGGGTGCGTTGGATGGCGATGCAGCGGCCAAGGGCGCGCGGTTTGTGCGTCTTTGCAATGCGTTCAACATCCCCATCCTCACCTTCGAAGATGC
>DASWOV010000030.1:0-1691 GCA_036398595.1 Granulicella sp. | reverse complement strand
AGTTGAGGAGAAGATCCTCCCGCTAATCAGAAACAGGGATGTTTACTATCGACTAGCGGGAGAGGATCTTTGAACTGTGGTGCGCCCGGAAGGATTCGAACCTCCGACCCTTTGGTTCGTAGCCAAATGCTCTATCCAGCTGAGCTACGGGCGCACGTTTCGTTGTATGGCTCAAGCGACCGTGACCGCGAACCCAACTTTCTAAGAATACAAGAGATAGCCCGGTTAGGCAAGTTACGCCGCAGGAGCAGGTTCCACGGGCTCGGGAAGCGTATAGAGCTGCACTTTTTCCACCACGTCGAGACCGGCGCGGCGGAGCAGCTGGTGGATGACAGGCTCGGTCAGGCGGGTCGAATCGTATTCGACGCGGACGGTCTTCTCGGCTTCGTGGAACACGATCTTGCGCACGCCGTAGACCTCGCGGATGTTGGCGATGGCCAAGGCGGCGGACTCGGACGGTGTGGCTCCGTAGCGGTACAGGACTTCAACTTGAGTCATAGGGGGATTTTACCAGTACTTACAGCTTGTGAAGATAGTCCGATATCTCGGAGCCGGTCCAGTCCTGAGCGCTGACGAACTTGCGCCGGATGATGCCGTTGCGGTCGATGATGTAGGTCTCCGGGATCAGCGCCGTGCCGTACATCTGGTTGACCTTCATGCTCGAGTCGCGGACGGTGAGGACGTTGACGTGGTGCTGCACCAGGAAGTGGCGGTAGACGGCATCGTCCTGGTCGGTGCTGACGGCGACGACCACGATCTGCGGGTTGCGCTGTTGCAGGGCGAGCAGGCTGGGCAGCTCTTCGACGCAGGGGGCGCACCAGGTGGCCCACAGGTTCAGCACGACGATCTTGCCGCGCAGCTTGCTCAGATCGACGGTGGTGACGCCGTCGCTCATGACGAACTGGGGCGCGGGTTTGCCGATGTTGCCGGGGTGCTGGCCGCGGTCGCAGCCGATGCCGGTGAGGCAGATCGCCAGAAGGGTTGCTAAGACCGGGAATGAGGATGCTTTGCGCACGAGAGGCACCTGCTTCCTATAATACGAAGTCGTGAGCGAAGAGATTTTTACGGTGGAACAAGAAGAGGCTGAGGGCGAGCCGAAGCTGGCGTTGACGGTGATTGTGCCGGCTCGAAATGAACAGGCTTCGCTGGCTGCGTGCCTGGACTCGCTGCTGGCGCAGTCGGAGACGGGCTTTGAGCTGGGGCGGGACTGGGAGCTGATCGTCGTGGACGACCACTCGACCGACGGGACGGGCCGGATTGCGGCCCAATGTGCGAGCCAGCGGGATGGGGTGACGCTGCTGGCGGCTCCGGTGCTCGACCAGAGCCGCGGCGGCATGACCGGCAAGAACAATGCCTGCTGGACCGGAGCGCAGCAGGCGCAGGGCAGGCTGCTGCTCTTTACCGACGCCGATACGATCCACGAGCAGGGAAGCCTCTCGCGGGCGCGGCGGGAGATGGAGAAGTATGGGGCGGAACTGCTCTCGTATTCGCCGCGGCAGTTGACGGAGGGCTTCTGGCAGCGGGCGCTGATGCCGCTGATCTTCTCCGAGCTGGCGATCTCGTATCCGCCGAAGAAGGTGAACGATCCGGCCAATCGCGTGGCCGCGGCGAACGGCCAGTTCCTGATGGTGGAGCAGGAGGACTACTTCGCTCTGGGCGGGCATAAGGCCGTGGGGCCGCTGGTGCTGGAG
>DASWOV010000029.1:0-1672 GCA_036398595.1 Granulicella sp. | reverse complement strand
TCTGGGCGAAGCATCTTGACGATCTCGATGGCCCGACGACCATGCGGAACATCGAAGCTGGCAGCGTTAGGGACGTCGTAGTGCGCGGCCCAGAGACGCCAGCAGCTATTCACGGAGCCGATGGAGCTGACGAGCACGCCGTCCATGTCGAAGAGGATGCCTTGCGTCGTGACGGTGATGTTTTCGCTCATAGCCTATTGTCACCCATTGAGGACAAAGGTACGCGCGGCCTCAAGGATGGTGTTGACTGCGGAGACCGAGCAGCTTTCGCAGTAGACGCGCAGGAGAGGCTCGGTTCCGGAGGCACGCAGCAGCAGCCAGGTCTCCGCGGCGTTGGGTTTCACGGTGCATTCGGGATTGTCGAGATAGAACTTGATACCGTCGAGGGTTTCCTGGCGCAGAACGCGGAGGCCGGCGATTTCGGGAAGGCCAGCGCGGGCGCGGGAGATGGCGGACTGCTTGAGCTCCTCGGTGATGTGCATGTCGATGCGGCCGTACTGGTGCTCGCCGTACTCGGCCTGGAGGGAGGCGACGAGCTGGCCGAGCGTCTTCTTCTCGTCGGTCATTACCTGCGCGAGCAGCAGTGAGTTGAGCAGACCGTCACGCTCCGGGAGATGGCGGCTGATGCCGATGCCGCCTGACTCCTCACCGCCGACGAGGATGTCCTGCTCGAGCATGAGATCGCAGACGTACTTGAAGCCGATACCGTGCTCGTGCAGCCGGCGGCCGTATTTGATGGCGATGCGGTCTAGCATCTTGGTGGTGTTGAAGGCACGGGTCACGTCACCGGGCCAGCCTTTGTGCTTGAGCAGCCACTCGAGGATGATGGCGAAGATCTTGTGCGCGTCGACGACGTTGCCATGCTCGTCGACTGAACCGATGCGGTCGGCGTCGCCATCGGTGATGAAGCCGGCGTCGCAGTGCTCGGAGACGACGCGCTTCTGAGTCTCGGCGATGTGAGGGAGGATGGGCTCGGGGTTGATACCGGGGAAGGCGGGGTTGATCTCGGCGCGCATCTCGACGAAGGGGATGCCGGCGCGGGTGAAGATGCCGGCGAGAACGCCTCGGCCGGCGCCGTACATGCAGTCGATGAGGAAGCGATAGCCGGAGGCGCGGATGGAGTCGAGATCGACGAAGCGCTCGATAGCGCGGATGTAGTCGGTGTTGAAGTCGGTCTCGGTGACGGGCGCCGGCGAAGCGGCACGCGGCAGAGGCTTCTGCAGATAGCTCTCGATGGAGCTGATGATGGAGGGCTTGCCCGATCCACCGTAGCTGGCCTTGTACTTAACGCCGTTCCACTCGGGCGGATTGTGGCTCGAGGTGATCATGACGCCGCCAGCGTGTTTGCGCTCGCGAACGGCGAAGGAGAGTGCCGGTGTGGGCGTGATGGCGTCTGCGAGCGAGACGGGTATGCCTGCGGCACTGAGGACCTGCGCGACGACGCCGGCGAAGGCGCGGGAGCCGAAGCGGGTGTCGTAGGCAATGGCGACGCCAGCGGTGGGGTCTTCGTGGACGAGGACGTAGTTGGCGATGGCGGCGGCGGCGACACGTACGTTCGCGTAGGTGAAATCGTCCGCGATGATGCCGCGCCAGCCATCGGTTCCGAATTTGACTACCGTGACGCTTGAGCTCTCCTCACTGACGTTCAAAACTTCAGACATGCAGGCACCGC
>DASWOV010000028.1:0-183906 GCA_036398595.1 Granulicella sp. | reverse complement strand
GGTTGTTGTCTATTCTCGAGACCCCGCCGGTACGACGAATCGCTGAAACCACCCATCTGTTGCCATGGATAGCGCGTGTGCACCATGCGCTATCCGAAACAAATGCGCAGTATCCATTCCTCGCATATGGGACGGACTGGTTGGCTTTTGCCCACCTTGTACTCGCTGTTTTGTTCATCGGACCATACAGCGATCCTATACGCAACAAGTGGATCATCACGTTTGGTTTGATTGCCTGCGGAGGAGTGATCCCGCTCGCTCTCATAGCGGGTCATATCCGTGGCATTCCGCTCCCTTGGCGATTCATTGATTGTAGCTTCGGCATCTTCGGAGCCATTCCCCTCGTGCGTTGCTGGTTGCTTATTTCAGAACTAGAGAACGGGAAGATCCCGACGAAGATCTAACGTTCATCACCAGACGACAACGCCCTAGGCAAAACAATGCCCCTCACTCCCAAAGGTGAAAAGCATCACCCCCAGATTGAGCGCTTGCTCAAATTTACAGCCCGCGGATCAATGGGTTCGCTCTCTAGTGCCCGCTCGCATAGCTGAGCCGGTGGTGACCTTCTTGACCTGCCACGCCTGAAAGCGCCGAAAGAGATCCCGCCGATACGGTACTCGATGGTCTGGCACCCACGCTTCGACAGCGATTTTCCATATGCTTGGCTTAGAGAACAGTGCTTCAGATATTTTTCCTTCCTCCTGATGAGTAAATTAGTAACGACGAGTCGGCTTGTGTTTACTGAATTCAGTGAGAAGAGGCGAGGAACAAGCGTGGCCGTTATGCTGTATTGCGATCTGCTTGATATATTGAAAGCGAGGAGAAATGGTTCGAGGAGGGACTTGGTCTAAACTTTGTCCAAATCGAACTCATAGACCCTCAAAAAACCTTACGGAACCGAACGATGACGTTTCGTAAGTTGCTGTATGCATATGATTCTGGGCGGGTGAGCTTGAGGCTTCTACGGTCTCAAAATCCGCCGAGGGCAACCTCGTGGGGGTTCGACCCCCCTCCCGGCACCAATGAGCGGACCTGATGTGTTCCGTATTTCGATAGAGGATTGTCGAACCGAGAAAGCTAATCCGTTCGATAGGCAAGGATGCGTGGATGCCCCGCGCTTCCTGCCAGCGATCGTGATCCCAGCAGAATCTCAAACTTGGGAATGGTTCCGTCCTTTCTCGTGATCTTTTCGAGAAAGGGGCCCAGTTCGCTGTCCATGAACAGGAAGTCGCTGATTGCTTGGGTTCCAGCAACCGATGTGCCTTCGATAATCAGCACGCTCCCCGTTCCACTCAGGTTGGGAAGAAAGGCCAGAACCCCATACTCATCCTGGCTGACCCTGTAAAGATTCTCTTCTCCCTGCCGCGGAGTGCGGTTGAAAAAGGCTCGTACGCCATGGGACAGGTCATCCTGAAGGACAAAGTTCATCTGCGGCTCGAAGAGCTCGAGCCAGGGATTCGCGTCCTGCGAGCCGGATAAGATCACGTTGACATTCTTCAGGTCATTGACGCTGATATCGCGCGCAAATCGTATGCTGTAATCGCCGCGCACGGCCTCGGGAAGATGCGTCAGGCGGTCGATCAGTTCCAGATCCACAAACGATGTATAGCGGCGTTTGGCGTAGGCCAGCACCTCGCCCCGGCGCTCCTCCGGAACTGCCTCCAACTCCCTGCTGAAGTCCCGCGACAGGTACTCGGACAGGCTGGTGTTTTGCCGCGTCGCTCCGTGGAGCATGACAAGCCCGCTGTCAGCGGCGACGATCAGCGTTCTCTCATGCTCTCCGAACAGGCTTCGCCAGAGCCTGTGCCTGGAGGGGCTCCGGAGAACCTCCTCAGATGGCCGGGAGCTCCTTTTGCCGAAGAGCAGAATGCCTGCAAACACGCTGAACACACTCAGGATGAGGCAGACAATGGCAAGCCAACGAGTGATCGCCGGCCAGCGGTCGCTGGTGGCGGTGGGTCCAGGCTTAGGCTCTTCGAGAACAGGCTCTGGCTCAACGGAGACGGTCGGCTCAACCTCGGTCACGACTGGAGCGACAGGAGTCTCCTGAAACAGGGGCGTATATCCGCCCTTGGGGATCGAGATCGAGAGCGGTTCGGCGATGCCTTCTTCGCGGAAGTAAGCCTCTAATCGTTGACGGAGACGCAGCATCTGCGAACGGACGATGGTGTCCGCTACCGGGTCGAAGTTCGCCTTGCGGTCGAAGACCTTGCTGGCGATATTCTGTTCGGTGAGCAGATGTGTGCGGTCGAGAATGGCCTGTTCGCAAAGGAACTGAAGCAGGTGGGCCAGACGCGGCGACCGCGAGAACACGCGGGATGCAGAGACTCGCAGGACCAGTTGCCAGCGAGCATCCTCCTTAAGCGCATCCCCAAAAGATGCAGCTTCGTCCGCCGCATGCTCCATGAAAGCTTGCATTTTCTTGGAAGTCTCCGCAAAAGCCATTAGACAGGATTCTTATTACATGTCCATGAACGCAGGAGGCGCTCCTGTGGATGCGAGGTGCTTTCCTGCATGAGCAAGCTGAAGGGAAGGAGCCGTTTGATGTTTGTAACCGTATTCGATACAGATTGCGAAGAGCGGGTCCACTGTTGCCGCATCTTGAAAAGGCCGTGAAGCCGACGTGAACGGAGATTGCGTAAGTCCTTTTTTATCTGTGTGGTTGCGGCAGGTATCCAACTGCGTGAGACAGGTTTCACTGCGTGAATTGACTAGAAGGGGGCGGTACAGGGCCTCTACAAAGACCAAGGTAGGTCAGACGCAATTCTTTGGAGGCTTTACGTGAATCTCTTGCATGCCCGGCTTTCTGCGGGAAGATGTCGTCTAGTGCGAATATGGGTGTTTTTGTTCGCGCTTTGTATCGCGTCCTTTCATCTGAGCGCGCAGCAGTTTGAAGGTTCTGTAACCGGAACCGTGAAAGACTCAAGCGGGGCGATCCTCCGCAGTGCCTCGGTAACAGCAACCAACACCCAGACTCGCGTGGTCTTTACATCGACGACTAATACGGACGGCCTCTACTCGATCCAGCTTCTGCCGATCGGCAGCTATGATCTGAGCATCGAGGCGAGCGGCTTTGAGAAGCAGTTGCAGCACTTTGAGCTGCACGGTAATGACCATCTGCAGGTCGATGCCGCGCTTCATCCCGGCAGCGAGGGAACAACGGTTAACGTGCAATCCGAGATTCCCCAGTTGGAAACCACGACAGGCGACTCCGGATTGACCGTGAGCGCGGAGCAGGTTCACGACCTCCCGACGCTGGGCCGAAACACCTTTGCCCTGGCGACGCTGACTCCCGGCGTCACGGTGCAGCAGGGGCAGCCGGCGAACGTCTCGCAGAGGCCCTTTGACAACGGCGGGTATGATTACCTCACCGTCAACGGCGGCCGTCCGTTCACCGCCGAGGTGACCATCGATGGCCTGGCCAATACGGCGGACGAGCAAGCCTCCGTGACCCAGATCTCCAACGTCAACTTTGTTCCGGCGCCGGATATGACCTCGGAGTTCCGTGTGCAGTCGTCCGTGTATGACGCGCAGTACGGGCGCACGGGTGGCGGCATCATCTCGATGAACCTGAAGAGCGGTACGAACCAGTTCCATGGCGTGCTCTACGACTACATCCGTAACAGCGCGCTGAACGCAAACGACTATGCAGACAATCGGGCCGGTCATAAGAAGGCGAGCTTCCACTGGAGTCAGCCCGGCCTCGAGATCGATGGTCCCGTGTACATCCCGAAGCTCTACGATGGCCGCAACCGGACCTTCTTCATGTTCGGCTGGGAAGAGGTTCGCACCACGACGCCGAACCCTGTTTATTCCACAGTTCCGACGGCGCTGGAGCGGGCTGGTGATTTTTCCCAGAGCCTCGCAGGCGGCAAGCCCGCGGCGATCTATGATCCGCTGACCACGGTGCCCAATGGAAGCGGCTACTCACGAACGGCGTTCCAGAACAGCGTGATTCCTGCCAATCGCATCAATCCGATTGCAGCGAAGATTATCTCTCTGCTTCCTGCTCCGAATGTGCCCGGCGCAGGCAATAGCAACAACCTGTTTGCAGGTCCGAACAACGACGGCGACGCCTATGATGCCTTCGCCTATCGCGTCGACCACAGCGTCAACCCAGCCCATCGCCTCTCCTTCGTCTATCTTTACAGCGATCGCCATGAGACGCGCGGCGGAAGCGGATTCCCGAAGGCGATCACGCCCGACTACGAACACTACCGCATCAACTACGGCGCTCATGTTACCTGGAACTGGATCATGACGCCGAGCCTGATCTCCAGCTTCGGCATCGGATGGAACGAGCATCGGTTCGCCCTCATGAATCAGCAGGAGGACTACGATCTGTCCTCGCTCGGCTTCCCGTCCTATTTTGCCAACTCGCCCGCTCCCAACTTATTTCCTCGACTGAATATCTCCGGCTACTCATCGTTTGGAAATGCAAACTCTGGCACGGGATCGTTCAATACAAGCGATACCTATGACCTCAGAGAAACCCTGATTAAGACCTTCCGGAGGCACAATCTCAACTTCGGCGGCGAGGTCCGCCAGATGCGCGACAACAGGAGCCTTGCTGCGGGAAACTCATCCTTCTCGTTCGGTCGTGATTTCACGCAGGCCAATCCGCTGTCCGGAGATGCGGTATCGGGAAGCGGCTTCGCAAGCTTCCTGCTTGGCTACGCCGATGGCGGCTCCATGTCGCAGTCTCCGCGCTTCGCTTATCGGGATGTCTACTATGCAGCGTTTGTTCAGGATAGCTGGCGCATCAATGATCGCCTTACGCTCACGCTTGGACTGCGCTGGGATACAGAGACTCCTCTGCGCGATGCAAAGGGCCAGCAGAATACAGGGTTCGATCCGAACGCAGCCTACAGCTTCGCCGGAATCGCTCTCAAGGGGCAGGTGCAGTTCAACGGAAACCACAACCCCTATAACTACGACTTCAACAACTTCGGCCCGCGCGTGGGATTTGCCTACAGGCCTTCCTCGTCGTTCGTAGTGCGCGGTGGTTATGGCGTTCTCTACTCGCCGATCTTCGATCCGCCAAGCTCGACGGGCTTCACAGCGTCTACCTCGTACATTGCTTCCAACAACAACCTTCTGACCCCTGCATTACCTGTCAGCTTATCCAATCCGTATCCATCCGGGTTTGTCTCCCCCGCTGGAGCCTCGAGCAATCTGAATGGTCAGGGCGGATGGAATTACTGGGATAAGAATAGCTGGAAGATTCCTCAGACCCAGCAGTACTCGATGGGCTTCGAGATGCAACTGCCGCACCGGACGGTCTTCGATATGCACTACGTCGGGCAGATCACCCGCAATCTTCAGAACAGCAGGAACCAGAACTTTACCTCGCTGACCAATCTGGCTCTTGGAAACGCCCTGAACACGCAGGTCGCCAATCCGTTTGCCGGGCTTCTGCCGGGAACCTCGCTGAACTCGGCAACCATGACGCTCCAGCAGAGCCTTCTGCCGTATCCGCAGTACACAAGCTTCTCCAAGCTCGTTGCGAACGGTGTCAGCAAGTACAACGGCCTGCAGGTGCGGCTCGAAAAGCGCATCTCCGACGGACTCCAGTTTCAGGTCGGGTATACCTGGTCCAAGAACATGATTCAGGGCTACCTGAACGATCAGGACACGGGGCTCTGGAACTGGATCGATCCGCTGGGCATCCCGCATGTACTGACAATCTCCGCTGGCTATCAACTGCCCTTCTTTGCCCACACGGAGCATCGCCTTGTGCGGCAGACGCTGGGCGGATGGGCCACCAATCTCGTCCTGACCGCCATGTCTGGAAAAGTCTACGGCGTTCCGGGCGGTGTGCAGGCGACCGGCCTCAATCCGCGTATTCAAAACCCCACGCGCACGCACACCTTCAATACCTGCACGATCACAACCAGTGGCACATTGCAGAACTGCGCCAATGAGTCGCAGCCTGCATGGTCCATCAACAAGCCCTTTACGCTCAACCTGCTGAATCCCTACTTTGCGGAGTTCCGTTCCTCGATTCCGACGTCCGTCAACTTCTCCATCTTCAAGACCTTCCCGATCCATGACAGCATCAACCTCCAGTTCCGCGCGGAGGCGTTCAACCTGACGAACACGCCTCAGTTCGGAGGTCCGGATACCGGGGTCAACAGTGCAACGTTCGGTCAACTGACGAACTTTGCCCAGTCGAATATTCCACGCAACATCCAGATTGCACTGAAGCTTCACTTCTAAACACATGGGCGGTTCCGGGCCGATGTCCGGAACCGCCTTGTCACAACAACTTGAGACGTTATACATTCCATCCTTGTCATCGCAGGAGCAGAGATTGCGCGCACCGTACTTTTTCTCCACCGTCCCTCTCGTCTTGATCTCGTTTCTCATGTCATGCCCTCTGCATGGCCAGCGCACGCAGTCGCCGCAGAACGCAGGCAGCGCAGTGCAGTTCACGCCGGACGAGAACAAGGTACTCGACAAGCTCGATTCTCTGGCAATGCTTCCCGATGGCGCATGGCGTTACCATGCGGGCGATATGCCGCACGGAGAGCTGCCCTCTCTGGATGACTCCTCATGGCAGCAGGTTTCCGGTAAGTTCAAGGCGGATAAGGGTGCTGTCTGGTTCAGAAGAGTGATCGAGGTTCCGAAGACCCTGCAGGGGTACGATCTCACCGGAGCGCAGATCGACTTTCGCTTCTCCGCGGGTAACTCCGTTACCGAGATTCTCTACTTCAATGGACGGCGCGTAGCTCTCGGAGAAGACCTCGAGTCTGTGCAGCTATTCAATGACGCCAAACCCGGCGATAAGATTCTGGTTGCGGTCAAGCTGCTTCCCACGGTCGACGAGAAGACCTTCGATCATGTCGACATGCCGATCACCTTTGCCGCGAATCGGCCCAATCCACGCGATCTTCAGAAGGAGCTCCTCTCCGCGGCCTCTCTATTGCCTGCATTGGACCCCAAGGGCGGCGATGAGAAGGTCCTGAAGCAGGCTCTTGGAGAGGTAGACCTTCACGCGCTTGAGCAGGCAGATCAGGTCGCCTTCGATAAGTCGCTTCGTCAGTCGGAGACGACCCTCTCGTCGCTGCGTCCTCTCTTTCAGCAGGCAACATTCCTTCTCGCTGGAAACTCGCACATCGACGCAGCTTGGCTATGGCCCTGGACGGAGACTGTGGATGCAGTCAAGCGAACCTTCGGCACCGCGGCGCAGTTGATGAGCGAGTATCCCAACTACACCTACACGCAATCTGCCGCCGTATATAGCCAGTGGATGGCAGAAAAATATCCGCAGTTGAACGATCAGATTCGCCAGCGGATTCAGGAAGGTCGATGGGAGCTTGTCGGCGGCATGTGGCTGGAGCCCGACCTGAATATGCCGGACGGAGAATCTCTGGTGCGCCAGTTACTCGTCGGTCAGGCGACCTTCAACAAGCTCTATGGAAAGACAACAAGGATTGGCTGGAATCCGGACTCGTTCGGGTATAACTGGCAGCTACCGCAAATCTACAAGCGTTCCGGCATCGACTACTTTGTCACGCAGAAGATGGACTGGAACGACACCAATAAGCTGCCGCTGAAGCTCTTCTGGTGGGAGTCGCCGGATGGCAGCAAGGTACTGACCTACTTCCCGCATAGCTATGCAAATCGCAACCTTGATCCAGTGCGTCTGTCGAAGGACTTCGCCAGCGCCACACGCTTCTCGCCGGGGATGACACAGATGATGGATCTCTACGGCGTCGGCGACCATGGCGGCGGCCCCACGAGAGGCATGCTCGATGAAGGGCAGCACTGGATGCAGCCCGACAAGGTCATGGCGCACGAGGAGTTCGGCACAGCACAGGGATACTTTACCTCCATCGAAAAGAAATTAGGTGCAGCATCTCCTATGTGGAACTATCAAACCATGGCAAAGGGAGATACGTCGCTGCCAACACCAGCGACCGGGGAGATCAGCATTCCCACCTGGAAGGATGAGTTGTATCTCGAGTATCACCGTGGAGTATTTACCACCCAGGCGCAGCATAAGAAGAATATGCGCGATAGCGAGGAGTGGCTGCTGGACGCAGAGAAGTATGCCTCACTCGCATGGTTGGGAAATAAGTCCTACCCGCAGAACGAGCTTACTGAAGCATGGAAACTGACGCTCTTCAACCAGTTCCACGACCTCGCGGCAGGCTCCGGCATAGGCATCATCTACAAGGACGCGCAGAAGGACTATGACCAGGTCCGCTGGGCGACGAACGAGATCTCTAAGAACTCGCTTGCCGCTCTCAGCGCCCAGGTCAATACCCAATCCGGCAATGGCACTCCCGTACTTGTCTTCAACTCTCTGGCATGGCAGCGGGGAGGCATCGCGGAGGCATCCATCCAGCTACCGGGCAGCTCCACCGCAGAGGGAATCACGCTGCTGGATGCAAAGGGGCAGGTAGTTCCATCGCAGGTGCTGAAGCACGATGCAAAGACCAACACCTACGAGGTGATGCTCCATCTGCAGCAGACTCCTTCGCTCGGATACACCGTGCTTCACGCCGTTCCGGGTAAGCGCGCATTTGCTACGGACCTGAAGAGCTCAGGAACGACCATCGAAAACACATTCCTGCGCATCGCCGTCGATCCGCAGACAGGATGTATCACCTCACTCTTCGATAAGAAGAACCAGTTCGAGACGATCGCAAAAGGCGGATGCGGCAACGAGCTGCAGGCGTTCCCTGATAACCCGAAGCGATACGACGCATGGAACATCGACCCCGGCACGCTGGACGTAGCCCCGGAGCTTCTGCATCAGGTAGCGTCCGTCAAGCTGGTTCAGGAGCCGCTTCGCACATCTATACGAATCGAGCGCACATGGAAGAATTCGAAGTTCGTGCAGGAGATCGCTCTCTACACCGGCGAGGATCATGCGGTAGTCAGCAACGACTTCGACTGGCATGAGACGCACATGCTTCTCAAGGCCTCCTTTCCGCTAGCAGCGGGTAGCGATCGGGCAACCTACGAGATTCCTTATGGGACTATCGAGCGCCCGACCACACGCAACAATAGCTTCGAGAAGGCAATGTTCGAGGTGCCCGCACTACGCTGGGCTGATCTCGGCAACGAAGCTCACGGCTTCAGCCTGCTGAATAACTCCAAGTATGGATATGACGCAGTAGGGAATCAGTTACGCCTGACCCTCTTACGTTCTCCTGTCTCTCCCGACCCCGACGCGGACCGCGGACCGCATCACTTCATCTATGGACTCTATCCACATGGAGGAAACTGGCGTCAGGCTCTTACTGTGCGGCATGGCTATGAGTTCAACTACACGCTGAAGGCCGCGCAGGCAGAGGCGCACGAAGGCTCGCTCCCGGCAGAGCACTCCTTCGCCGGCATCTCCGATCCGAATGTAGTTCTGACTGCCATGAAAAAAGCAGAGGACGGCAACGGTCTGATCTTCCGTTTCTATGAGTGGGCAGGTAAGGCGGCAACGGTAACTCTGAACGTTCCACCCGGGGCGAGCAGCGCAATCATGGTCAACCTGATGGAGAAGCCTACGGAAGAGACGATCCCCGTCTCCGGCAATGCCGTCGCTGTCCCTGTAACTCCTTTCGAGATACAGACCGTTCGGGTGAACTATCCATCCGAGCGCCCCTGATGCGAAAGAGGGTCCCTCGTTCGTGAAACCCGTAAGCAGCGCCATGCAGAAATTGCATGGCGCTGCTTTCCTTTTTGATGGGCCGAGTAGTGGCGCTTGAGGAAGCCGCTACCCTCACTTCCGGTAGCGGCTTATAATAAACCGTGGTTAACTGGATGGCGATGGAAACCGAACTGACCGTATCCCGCGAAAACTACCTGAAGGCAATCATCGAGGCCGAGAGCGAAGGCCACACCGTTGTTCCTGTGCTACTGTCGCACTGGCTCGAGGTGTCGCCTCCGGCCGTGACCAAGGCCATTCGCCGCCTGCGTGAGGACGGCTTCGTCGAGTCCCGCCCGGAGGGCGCACTCTCCCTCACGCCGAAGGGGCGGCAGATCGCTCACCGCACGGCGTTTCGCCATCATCTTGTAGAACGCATGTTGTCGGAGATCTTCGGCATGGAGTGGCATCAGGTGCACGCCGAGGCGGAGCGACTGGAGCACGTCATCTCCGCCGAGTTCGAGCAGAAGCTCATCGAAAAGCTCGGTGCGGAGGGCGATTGCCCCCACGGAAACGGCATCCTTCCGGAGACTCCCACGCAGATCAAGCGCCGCGGACTCGTCTCGCTCTCGGAGGCGCAGGAGGGGCGCTCCTATACCGTGTCGCGTCTCTACGAGCGCGATGCAAAGCTGCTGGAGTTCTTCCACAAACTCGGCATCGGTCCCGATGTCACCCTGCAACTGGTCGAACGAAACTACGACGATACGCTCCTGCTCGACTTGGGGAAGGGGCCCGTCACTATAGGGCTGTCGGCCGCCTCCCGGGTTTGGGTGAAACCGGCGTCCCCTAAGCGGAAGAACTAACATTTCACATAGCAAGTTATCCATGGTTAACTAAACATGGCATAATGGAGGCAACCGCGAAAGGGGGCCTGCGCCCATGCCTGTGTTGCGCGAATCCGAATCATTCCAGGCGTCCTCGCCCGACGCGCTGGTCCGCGTCTCTGCCTCGCCTGTCGCGTGGCGGCGCGTCCTCGGCTTTCTCGGGCCTGGCTTTCTGGTTGCCGTCGGCTATATGGACCCCGGTAACTGGGCCACCGACATCGCCGGTGGATCGAAGTACGGCTACACGCTCCTGTTCGTCATCATGCTGTCGAACCTGATGGCGATTCTTCTCCAGAGCCTTGCCCTGAAACTGGGCATCGCCTCCGAGCGCGATCTCGCGCAGGCCTGCCGCGAAACCTACGGCCGCCGCGCCACGGTCTTCCTCTGGATCTTTGCCGAGATCGCCATCGCCGCCTGCGATCTCGCCGAGGTACTTGGCTCGGCAATTGCTCTCCAACTGCTCTTTCACGTTCCCCTGGTTCTCGGCGTACTGCTGACGAGCGCCGATGTCCTCCTGCTTCTGCTCCTGCAGAACCGCGGCTTCCGCAGGCTGGAGGCGCTGGTGATGGTCCTGATCGCCACCATCGCCACACTCTTCGGCATCGAGATCGTTCTCTCGCGGCCCGAGTGGGGAGCGATCCTCCACAACCTGTTCATCCCGAACCCGTCGATCGCCACCAATGGGGACATGCTCTACATCGCCATTGGCATCCTCGGCGCAACCGTGATGCCGCACAACCTCTACCTGCACTCCTCCATCGTGCAGAAGCGCGACTATGCCCGTACCTCGAAGGGCAAGCGCGAGGCGATCCTCTTCGCCAATATCGATTCGGCCATCGCGCTGATGTTCGCGCTGCTCGTCAACGCAGCCATCCTGATCGTTGCGGCTTCTGTCTTCCATCGCGGAGGCCACTACGAGGTTGCCGAAATCGGCGACGCCTACAAGCTGTTGTCGCCGATGCTCGGCGTCGGCGCAGCCAGCACGATGTTTGCGGTAGCCCTGCTGGCCTCCGGCCAGAACTCCACCATCACCGGCACGCTGGCCGGTCAGATTGTGATGGAGGGCTTCCTGCACATCCGTCTCAAACCATGGCTGCGCAGGCTGATCACCCGGCTGCTGGCGATCATCCCCACCATCATCGTGGCGATGCTCTACGGAGAGCAGGGAACAGCAAAGCTGCTGCTCCTAAGCCAGGTCATCCTCAGTATGCAGTTAAGCTTCGCCGTATTTCCGCTGGTCGCCTTTACCAGCGATCCCGCGCGCATGGGAGAGTTTGTCAACCGCGCATGGCTCAAGTACCTGAGCTATGTGGTGGCATATCTGATCGCCGTCTTGAACATCTGGCTTCTCGTCCAGACATTCCGCGGCCACTAAACCCGACCACCGTTCCTGCAGAGAGGTGAAGCATGAAGCTCAACCTACAAGTGTCTCGGATTGTTGCTATTTATTTTCTATTAGCTTTTTATGCGCGTATCCCGAGCCACGCGCAGAGCGGTGCAACGGCCTCTCTCGCCGGAACCGTGGAGGACACCAGCGGCGCAGTCATCCCGCAGGCAATCATCACCCTCACCTACAAAATAAGTGGCGCTCAGCGCATCGTCAGGACCGACCCTGAAGGCGCGTTTCTCTTCCTTCGGCTCAGCGCGGGCGAGTACACGCTTGCTGTCGATGCGCCGGGCTTCGCTCCCGATGTGCGCACGATCACCTACGTCGGCGTTCTCATCCATCTGCATCTAGCCTTATCGATGGCCGCCTCGCACTCGGAGGTAAATGTGTCCGCAACAAACAGCGATCCCGCCGAGCCCGCACACGTTGACATCACGTCGGAGCAGATCGAGCGCATGCCGAGCCAGAGCGTCAGCTCGCCCCTCAGCTCCCTGGTGACGATGACCACCCCCGGCGTATCCGCCGACTCCAACGGTTCCTTCCATCCTCTCGGCGATCACGCGGAGGCATCGTTTGTCGTGGACGGGCAGCCGATCGCCGACCAGCAGAGCCGCACCTTTTCCACGCAGGTTTCGCTCAACGCTCTGCAGTCCATCGAGGTGCGCGAGGGCGCGCCCGGAGCAGATGTAGGCGACAAGACCAGCATGGTCATCGTGGCGCAAACAAAATCCGGCCTCGCTCAACGCAACCCGCACGGCACCATCGCCTTCAGCAGAGCCTCTTATGCAGCGAGCACAGGCAGCGCAAGCCTCGGCTTCGGAACCGCACGATTCGGCTCCTTCACCGCACTGGACGCGCTGAACAGTGCTCGCTTCCTCGATACATCTGAGCTCACCGCGCTTCACGCGAACGGCAACGCGGAGAACCTCATCGAGCGCGTCGATGCCCGGGCCACCGAGAAGACCACCCTGCAGCTCAACGCCAGCCTAAGCCGCTCATGGTTCCAGACGCCGAACACCTTCGATCAGGATGCGCTCGGGCAGAACCAGCGCCAGACCATCATCAGTTTCAACGTAGCTCCGCAGGTGCTCCACACCTTCAACAGCCACGCCTTCAATCAGGCAAACCTCTGGGTGCGGCAGGACAAGGTACGCTATCGCCCTTCAAGCGACATCTTTTCCGATACGCCCGCCTATCTTCAGCAGGCGCGCCGCCTGACCAACGCGGGCCTGCGCGACGAGCTGACCTACAGCAGAGGACGGCACAACGCTGTCGGCGGCGTGGAGTTCAAGCACACCTTTCTGTCCGAGCAGTTCGCCACCGGGCTCACCGATCCCACCTTCAACAGCCCATGCCTCGGCGCCGATGGAACGCCATCCGCGAACACGACGATAAGCAGCCCGGCAGGATGCTCCGCCGCAGGACTCATGCCCGACAACTCCTTTCTCCCCGGCCTGCTTGGGATCGATCTGACCCGCGGCGGAAGCATCTATGGATTCCAAGGTTCGACCGACATCAAACAGTTCGCTCTCTTCGGTCAGGACCTTAGCAAGGCCGGTGAGTTTACCCTGAATCTTGGCTTGCGTTACGACAAGTACAACGGCCTGGCGCGCAATCATGGGGTACAGCCGCGGGTCGGGCTTATCTATAACGCCTCTCCTCTGCGAACCAGCCTTCATCTCAACTACTCGAGAGTCTTCCTCACGCCTTATAACGAAAACCTGATCGTAGCTAGCTCCGCAGGTCCGGGCTCGATCTCTGCCGCGCTTGGAGCTACCAGTTCCAACGTCCTCGACACAGGACATCGCAACCAGTTCAACATCGGTTTCGAGACTACTCTGAGCCACATCTCACTCAGCGGCGAGTATCTCTGGAAGTTCACCTACGGAGCGTATGACTTCGATGTTCTTCTAAACAGTCCACTGACCTTCCCCACGCAGTTTCGTAAGTCGAAGATCGACGGTGGGCTCGTGCGTCTCGCCCTCAATCCCACACACGGCTTCAATGGTTTCTTCACCCTCAGCCATGTACGCTCGCGCCTCTTTGGCCCGGAGCTTGGCGGCATCAGCTTCAGCGCGCCGTATAGCGGCGTAGCCCGCCCCGATCATGATGAGGGTCTGGCAATGAACCTGAACCTTCGCTACCAGTTTGGCCATCGAGGCCCATGGATCAACAGCTCGTACCGCTACGATGGAGGTCTGGTGGCGGTCGCCGTACCGAACATAGCAACCGCGCTGCAACTTACCGGAGACGAGCAGCAGCAGATGGGGCTCTCCTGCGGCTCGGTGGCCGCAACTGTCTCCGCCCCTCTGCGCTCGTGCTCCGGTCCCATCCGCGCATCGCGCATCCGCATCCCTCCACCGGGCACGGAGAACGACGACCGCAACCCGCCGCGCATCGCCGTGCGCAATACCGTGGATCTCTCCGTAGGAGAGGACAATCTGATCCACCACGCGCAGCATAGTCTCGGCATTCACGCCGAGGTGGTCAACCTCAATAACACGCGGGCGCTCTATAACTTCCTCTCCACCTTCTCCGGAACGCACTTCCTGACCTCCCGGGCCGTTACCGTGGGATTACGCTACTCCTTCTAAACTGGTTGATAGGAATAGGGGGTAGGGGTATACTGTGGGTGACAGAAGGGGAAGATCGTCATGAAGAATCCACTCGCGTTATCCATTGAAGGCATGCACTGCGCGGCCTGTGTCCGCCGCGTGACGAACGCGCTACAGGGCGTCTCCGGCGTAGAGCCCGCATCGGTGGAGGTCGGTTCGGCAAAGCTAACCTATGATCCGCAGCAGGCCACCCCGGAAGAGATCGTATCTGCAGTCAACCGTATCGGATTTCAGGCTATAGTCCGGTAGTTCGTTCCTTGCGGTGGAGGGCAGCCATGTCGAACGCGCCAAAGTCGGCAGTCTCTGAAGCAAACGGTGCAGCAGTTCACGCCGAGCAGGTTACGATTCCGGTCACGGGCATGACCTGCGCCGCGTGCCAGTCCTTTATCGAGCACACACTGGCGGAGCAGCCCGGCGTGCGGAACGCCTCGGTCAGCCTGATGCTGAACAACGCGGCCGTGATCTTCGACCCGGAGATGACCACCGTCAAGACACTGGTCGAGAGCATTCGTAAAACAGGCTACGGAGCAGAGGAGCCATCAGCTGATGCCTCGGCGCTTGAGGAGCAGGAGAAGCTCGATCAACAGCAGTTGAACGAGTACAAAGAGCTGCGCCTGAAGGCCGCGATAAGCCTTTTGGCAGGCATCGTGAGCATGGTGATCTCCATGCCGCTGATGAGCCAGAACGCCATGCCTGGCATGGAGCACATGCAGGACCCGCTGATGGCGTGGAACATGCGCGTGCTCGACCCTGCCCTGCAACGCATCCTGCCATGGCTGTACAGCCTCGGCGGAGATACGCTGCGCTGGGCACTCTTCGCACTGGCAACTCTGGTGCTCGGCTGGGCCGGACGTCGTTTCTACATCAAGGCGTGGTCTGCCTTCCTGCATCGCACGGCGGACATGAACACGCTAGTCGCCCTGGGCACCGGCTCGGCCTTTCTCTACTCGGCTGCAAGCACGCTGGCCCCGCGCTGGTTCCTCGCGCACGGCGTCGCGCCGGATGTGTACTTTGAGGCGGCCGTTCTCATCGTCGCTCTTGTGCTTACAGGCAACGCGCTCGAAGCCCGTGCCAAGGCCCAGACAGCAGTCGCACTCCGCAGGCTCATCGAGCTGCAGCCAAAGACCGCAACGGTGCTGCGCAACGGAGTCGAGAAGCAACTCCCCCTCGACGCTATCCAGAACGGAGACATCATCCTCGTCCGTCCCGGCGAGCGTATCCCCACCGACGGCGAGGTCATCTCCGGCAAGAGCAGCATCGATGAATCCATGCTTACCGGCGAGTCGCTGCCCATCGAAAAGTCCCCGAAGGATCGCGTTATGGGTGGCACGCTCAACCAGCGCGGATCGTTCCAATACCGCTCCAACACGCCCGGCGCGGGCAGCACGCTCTCGCAGATTGTGCGTCTGTTGCGCGAGGCGCAGTCCACGCGCGCTCCCATCCAGCGCATCGCCGACCGCGTCAGCGCCATCTTCGTGCCCTCCGTGCTCGGCATCGCGGTCATCACCTTCATACTTTGGAGAGTATTCGCCTCGCACATGGGCATCATGCACGCCTTCGCCGCAGCCGCAACGGTGCTGGTCATCGCCTGCCCCTGCGCGATGGGCCTCGCCGTGCCCACAGCGGTGATGGTCGCAACCGGACGCGGCGCAAGCCTCGGCATCCTCATCAAGGGAGGCGAGGCGTTGCAGCGGCTCGAGAAGATCGACACCATCGTGCTCGACAAGACTGGCACCATCACCGCAGGACGTCCACGCGTCACCGACGTCGCGCTCGCCGCATCGCAGGCCTCCGAGCAGGAGATCGTGCGCATGGCCGCCGCGCTCGAGCAGGCCAGCGAGCATCCACTAGCCGAAGCCCTCGTCACCTACGCCGAAGAGCATCACCTCACCCTCTCCCGCCCGCAGGAGTTCGAATCGCACACCGGCCTCGGTGTCACAGGCACCGTCGACGGCCACGCCCTGATCGTCGGCAATCAAGCACTCTTGCAGCAGCACGTCATCGCAACCGAGCCATTACAAACAGCCGCCACACAATACGCCGAAGAAGGGAAGACCCCTCTCTGGATCGTGGCCGACGGCGCACTAGCCGCCATCATCGCCGTAGCCGACACGGTCAAGCCCACCTCCATCGAGGCGATCCAAAGGCTGCACGCCGAAGGCCTCCGCGTCATCATGCTCACCGGCGACCACGAGCGTACCGCGCAGGCCATCGCGCGCAAGGTCGGCATCGACCAGGTCTTCTCCGGCCTGCTGCCCGCAGGCAAGGTGGAGACAATCCGCTCCCTGCAGGCCGATCACCACGTCGTCGCCATGGTCGGCGACGGCGTCAACGACGCGCCCGCGCTGGCGCAGGCCGACGTTGGCCTGACGATGGCCACCGGCTCCGACATCGCCATCGAGGCCGGAGACGTAACCCTCATGCGCAGCGATCTCACCGGCGTCGCCGCGGCCATCGCGCTCTCGCGCACCACGATGTCGATCATGCGGCAGAACCTCTTCTGGGCGTTCCTCTACAACGTCATCGGTATCCCGGTCGCAGCCGGCGCGCTCTACCCGGTCTTCGGTCTGTTGTTGAGTCCGGTCATGGCCAGCGCGGCAATGGCGCTCAGCTCGTTCAGCGTCGTCAGCAACAGCCTGCGCCTGCGAACGAAGAAGCTCAGCTAAGGAGACATGAACCAAGCAATGACCACAAAGCGCACCGCCACACCTAAAACCAGCACGCAGCCGCGCAAGGCCATAGCCGTCGACGACGAGATCAAGAGCGCTAATCTGCGTCGCCTGAACCGCATCGAAGGCCAGCTCCGCGGCATTCATCGCATGGTAGAGGAGGACCGCTACTGCGCCGACATCCTCATGCAGATCTCCTCCGCGCAGGAGGCGCTCCGCTCCGTCGCCCGCTCTCTCATGCGTAATCACCTGACCCATTGCGCGACGCACGCCATCCGCACCGGCTCCGCAGACGAGCGGCAGGCGATGTACGACGAGCTGCTCGAGATCATCTATAAAAACGCGCGTTAATCCTCATAGAAACGACAAGTTGCACAGCCGCAAGTACACTTGTATCCACACCGTGTCTCCCCGCATCCCCTGCATGATGAGTGGGCGCACGAAGTAAAACCGGGTAGAAGGGGTACAAGGCAATGGATTGGAAGTGGCTTAGCCGGAGTGCGGGCATTCTTATCGCCGGATCGTTGATGGTGACAGCACATGCAGCGGAGATCGACGCGGCGAAGAAGCAGATCCGCCACGTAGTCATTCTCTTTCAGGAGAACGTCTCCTTCGATCACTACTTCGGCACCTATCCCCACGCTCTCAACCCCGCAGGCGAGCCGGCATTTACGGCGCTCCCAGGCACGCCGAAGATCGAGGGCTACACACCCGATCTGCTCGAGCGTAATCCCAACTTCCTCAATCCGCAGAATGGCGCGGGCCGCGCCAATCCCTTCCGCCTGAGCCGCAGCCAGGCCGCCACCGCCGATCAGGATCACAGCTATGGCGCGGAACAGCAGGCCTTCAACGGCGGCAAAATGGACCTCTTTCCCGCCTCGGTCGGCCATCCTGACGGCCCTCGCACGCCGGGCGAACATCCCGGCGTTCTCGCCACCAGCGGCCTGACCATGGGGTACTTCGACGGAAACACCGTCACGGCCTACTGGAACTACGCGCAGCACTACGCCATGAGCGACAACCACTTCGATGTCATCTTCGGGCCATCGACGCCGGGTGCCATCAACCTCGTCTCCGGCCAGACGAACGGCGTCGTCGACGATCAGAACGCCAGCGGCGGTATGCTGCCAGACGGCAACGGCGGTTTCACCATGATCGCCGACCCTAACCCGGTAGGCGATGCCTGCTCCAGCACCTCGGGCGCGCTGGTCCACATGACAGGCCGCAACATCGGCGATCTGCTCACGGCGGCCAATGTCTCGTGGGGCTTCTTCCAGGGTGGCTTCGATCGCACCGTGGTCAATGCGAACGGCAGCACCGACTGCAGCCGGAACTCCACCTCGCCCTGGACCAAGGCCACCCAGCGCGACTACGTCCCGCACCACGAGCCCTTCCAGTACTACAAATCGACAGCGAACCCGCAGCACACGCGCCCCGCATCGCCCAAGGTCGTCGGCACCAATCAGGATGGCGGCGCGAACCACCAGTACGACGCGCACGACTTCTTCGACGCCGTAAAAGCAGGGAACTTTCCCGCAGTAAGCTACATCAAGGCTCCGTCCTATCAGAACGGCCATGCCGGCAACTCCAGCCCGCTCGACGAGCAGGTCTGGATCGTCAATACGATCAACTTCCTCGAGCAGCAGCCCGACTGGCAGCATACGGCCGTCTTCATCGCCTACGACGACTCCGACGGTTGGTATGACCACCTGATGGCGAAGACCACGAACGGCTCCGCTACCGCAAAGGACGCGCTCGACGGCCCCGGCAAGTGCGGCGATGGCACGACCGCTCTCCCCGGAGTCGACCCTGCGACGAAGCACGCGCAGGGCCGTTGCGGCCCCGGACCTCGGCTTCCGCTGCTGCTCATCTCGCCGTGGGCAAAGGCCAACTACGTCGACCACACCATGACCGACCAGACCTCTCTCCTTCGCTTCATCGAAGACCTGTACCTGAACGGTCAGCGCATCGGCCAGGGCTCGTTCGACGCGCAGTCCGGCTCGCTGCTCGGCATGTTCGACTTCAGCAAGAGCAAGCCGAAGAACACGAAGACGCTGCTCCTCGATCCCGAGACAGGAGTGGTCCAGGCAGCAAAGTAGGGAACCGCAGTGAATCGATGGACGCGCAGACGATTGCTGCAACAGGGAGGCCTGACCATGGCCGCCAGCCTGTTGCAGCGTAACTCTGCATTCGCGCAGCGCCCACACGCAAAGACGCTCGATGCCGCAAAGCTGGCCTCGTTCGTCGATCCCTTACCACTGCCTGTAGTACAGCAGCCACAAGGCCGTCGCTCTTCTATCATCCACGGAACAACAAACGCGCCCTACTACCCCATCCGCATCCGCGCCATCGAAGACAAGCTGCACCGCGACCTGCCTCCCACGCGCCTCTGGAGCTACGGCGCAACCGCCGCCCCGGTGCTCTTCGAGGCGCAGAGCCACGAGGGCGTGCTCATCGACTGGATCAACGATCTTCCTGCACAACACTTCCTTCCGCTTGACCCACCCATGCACGGCATGGAGTCCGCGCCCGCCACGCGCACCGTCACGCATCTGCATGGCGCTCGCGTGCCAGCCCTCAGCGACGGCTACCCCGAGGACTGGTTCGCTCCCGGCAAAAACAGGCTCTGCTACTACCCCAATCAGCAGGACGCCGCCGCTCTCTGGATGCACGATCACGCCATGGGCACGAACCGCTTCAACATCTTCGCCGGGCTCATGGGCTGGTATCTCCTCCGTGATGCGACCGAGCGGTCGCTTAACCTCCCCTCAGGCAGGTACGAGCTTCCGCTGCTGCTCTACGACCGCAGCTTCACGCCCGGTGGCCAGTTGTACTACCCCAACCCTCCCGAAGAGGGCACATGGTCCGAGGACTTCCTCGGCGACGCCATGCTGGTCAACGGCAAGGTGCGCCCGTACCACGAGGTCGAGCCGCGCCGCTATCGCCTCCGCATCGCCAACACCGCCAACTCGCGCTTCTTCTCACTCTCCCTCTCGAATGGGCAGAGCTTCCACCTCATCGGCTCCGACCAAGGCCTGCTCGCCGCGCCCGTCGAAAGCACGCGCCTTGTCCTCGCGCCCGCCGAGCGCGCTGATCTCATCATGGACTTCAGTCATTCCCGCGGCGAGCGCATCGTGCTCACCAGCGACGGCCTCGACCTCATGCAGTTCCGCGTTAGCAGCGAGCGCGTGGACGACCCAAGCCGGCTTCCCAAAAACCTGCGCTCCATCGAGCGCATCCCCGAGCAGCGAGCCCGCCGCACGCGCTTCATGACGCTCAACCAGTTCGACGAGGACAACGGCATGCCCATGACCATGCTGTTGAACCGCAGTCACTGGGCCGATCCCGTCACCGAGCAGGTCAAGCTCAACTCGGTCGAGATCTGGAGTCTCGCCAACCTCACCGAGGACACGCACCCGATCCATCTCCACATGGTCCGCTTCCAGGTACTCGACCGCCGCAGCTTCTCCGTTGACGACTACCTCGCCACCAACGAGCTTCCCCTGCGCTACACAGACGCCGTGCAGCCGCCCGCCTCGCACGAGATGGGATGGAAGGACGTCGTGCAGTGTCCGCCCGGCATGGAGACGCGTATTCTCATCCCATTTGAAGGCTACGCTGGCCGTTATCTATGGCACTGCCATATCCTTGAACATGAAGCCAATGACATGATGCGCCCCTACGATGTCCTCGCATGAGGCACTACGCGTCCAAGGCTGATATTCTTCGCGGAAGGCTAATGCGGGAACGAATCTTAATCGGTGCGGCAATCGTGCTGCTGGCGGTGGGCCTTGGCCTGACGGCGGCCTCGCAGCCGATGCTCGGATCAATCGCTCGCTGGCTGGCCGCAGCTCTGCTGGCAGTCTACGCAACAGGCCGCCGTTCGCTGGCCCCATGGATCGTCGTCGCCATGGTCGCCGGTGCGGAGCTTGGTGCGGACGCGCCGCACATCGCCGTCCAGTTCCGCATCCTGAGCGACCTCTTCCTGCGGCTCATCCACGCCATCGTCGCGCCGCTGATCCTCGCCACGCTGGTCACCGGCATCGCCGGGCACGGCGACATGAAGAGCGTCGGCCGCATCGCGTGGAAGAGCATCGTCTACTTCGAGATCGTCACCACGCTCGCTCTGGTCATTGGCCTCGTAGCGATCCACATCGCGCAGGCCGGTGTCGGCCTCCAGATGACCGGCGCAGCCACGCACGCCGTTGCGGCGACCGCTCCGCCGCCGCAGACGTGGCAGGAGATGGTCCTTCACGTCTTCCCCGAAAATCTTGCCAAGTCCATCGCCGAGGGACAGATCCTGCAAGTCTCCGTCTTCGCGGTGCTCTTCGGCATCGGCCTTGCCATGCTGCCCGAGGAGCGCCGCCTCCCCGTGCTGCGCGTGACCGAAGGCATCAGCGAGGCGATGTTCCAGTTCACCAACATCGTCATGTACCTCGCCCCGCTCGCCGTCGGCGCGGCGCTGGCCTACACCGTCGGTCAGATGGGCACAGGCGTTCTGATCAACCTCGGCAAGCTGGTCGTCACCTACTACGGTGCGCTGATCGCGCTGGCTGTCCTGGTGCTGCTGCCGGTGATGCTGCTCTTCCGCCTACCTGTCATGGGTTTCATCCGCGCCGTGGCCGAACCAGCCTCCATCGGCTTTGCCACCAGCGCCAGCGAGGCCGCCCTGCCCCGCGCCATGGAGGCGATGGAGATGTACGGCGTGCCGCGCAAGATCGTGGCCTTCGTCATCCCCGCCGGATACAGCTTCAACATGGACGGCGCGGCGGTCTACCTGACGCTCGCAGCCATGTTCGTGGCGCAGGCCGCAGGCATGCACCCGTCCCTCAGTGAACAGATCGGCATGGTCCTGCTGCTCATGCTCGCCAGCAAAGGCGTCAGCGGCGTCCCCCGCGCCACGCTCATGGTGCTGATGGCCGCGGCCAGCTCGCTGCGTCTGCCGCCCGAGCCCATCTTCGTCATCCTTGGCGTCGACGCCATCATGGACATGGGCCGGACGGCAACCAATGTCGTCGGTAACTGCCTCGCCAGCGCTGTCGTCGCCCGCTGGGAGGGAGAGTTCGGCACCGAGCCGCCCAGCGAGGCGGTCGTCGAGGGCATGTCCGAGTAGCCTCGTACACCCGGGCAAGGTTGTATGCTGTCGGCCAGCTAGCGCAGGTTATTCCACGGCAGATAGTAGGTTTCGAGATACCACGAGCACGCAAACATCACCACGATGATGGTGCTCGCCCACAGAAAGAGCTGCATCGGTAGCGTCCCCAGCAGCGTGCTCCGGCGTCTGCCCGGCGTCGCCTCGCGGAAGAGCAGGCCGCCGAGGATCGAAACCCCCGCCGAGAACAGCAGCAGCGCAAAGCTGTCATGAATCTTGGTGCGCAGGTCGGTCGTCGGGATTAGGAAGGCGGCGCGGAAGGACGCAAACAGAGAGAGGATGCACAGCATCAGCGAGGCTGGCCGTGCGATGTCCTTGGCAAGCTCAAACATAGGCGGATGTCCTCTCGTGGGGCTAAGTGTACCCCACCCGCATCCCTTAAGATTCAGTGGCAGGAGGGAGCGCTGCATGTAAGTACTGTCTGGATATTGCTGGCAACCCCGTACCGCCGCCCCAGCCCGCCGGATAACCTCGCAGCCGAAAAAACGTCTATCCCAGAGAACCGGCGAGTGCTGATTACTATTTAGTACATAGACCGGTATACTTAAAGATTGTGTACAGGCCGCACGCGCATCCAATTCAGTACCGGCTACGCAGGCGGCGTTATAGGCCAGAATGAGCAAATTGCTTGAAGGTATACGTTCTCCGGCGGATGTTAAGAAGCTCTCGCTCGCAGAGCTGGAGAGTCTCGCGGAGGAGATCCGCGAGCGGCTGATCGTCGGTGTCTCCAAAACAGGCGGACACATCGGACCCAATCTCGGCGTCGTAGAGCTGACGATCGCCATGCACTACGTCTTCGATACGCCCGAGGACAGCCTCGTCTTCGACGTCAGCCATCAGGCCTACGTGCATAAGCTGCTCACCGGCCGCGAGAGCCAGTTCCACACTATCCGCCAGCCGGGCGGGCTCAACGGCTTCATGCTCCGCACGGAAAGCGAGCACGACAGCTATGGCGCGGGCCACGCGGGCACGGCGCTCAGCGCGGCGCTCGGCATGGCCGTGGCGCGCGATATGTCCGGAGGCAAGGAGCACGTCGTCGCGCTGGCCGGGGATGCGGCCTTCACTAACGGCATCTCGTTCGAAGCGCTCAACAATATCGCTGCGCAGACGAAGCGGCTCATCATCGTGCTCAACGATAACGCCTGGTCCATCGACAAGAACGTCGGCGCGATTGCGGAATACTTTCACAAGATCGTCACCAACCCGACCTTCGCCGGTCTGCACGAGCGAGCCACCGGCTTGCTCGGGCGCTTCGGCGGCAAGACCGCGCTGCACGTAGCGCGCAAGGCCGAAGAGGCCGCCAAGGGACTCATCGGTCCCGGCATGCTCTTCGAGGAGTTCGGCCTCAGCTACTTCGGCCCCATCGACGGCCACAACCTGCCGCTGCTCATCGAAACCTTCCGCTTCCTCAAGGAGCAGAACAGGCCCGTCGTGCTGCATGCCATCACGCAGAAGGGCAAAGGCTTCCTGCCCGCCGTCAAGATGCAGAAGAAGTTCCACGGCCTCGGCCCCTACGACGCTGAGACGGGCGAAACCAAGCCCGCCGGTCAGAAGACCTACTCCGAGGTCTTCGCCGAGTCGCTGACGAAGCTGGCTAACGGAAACGACAAAGTTGTCGCCATCACGGCGGCTATGCCCAACGGCACGGCGCTCGACCTCTTTCGTCCTCACCACCCGAACCGCTACTTCGATGTAGGCATCGCCGAGGAGCACGCGGTCATCTTCGCCGCCGGTCTGGCGACCAAGGGCTACAAGCCGTTCGTGGCGATCTATTCCACCTTCCTGCAACGGGCCTTCGACCCTATCATCCACGACGTCTGCCTGCAAAACCTGCCGGTGGTCTTCTGCATGGATCGCGGCGGCCTGAGCGGCGACGACGGCCCCACGCACCACGGCCTCTTCGACATCAGCTACCTGCGTAGCGTGCCGAACATCATTCACATGGTGCCGAAGGACGAGGACGAGCTTTCGGACATGATGTACACGGCCATGCTGCACGAAGGTCCCAGCGCGGTGCGCTATCCACGCGGAGCCGGGCCAGGGGTTCCGGTGAAGGCAAAGCCTGTCGCTCTCGAGATCGGCAAGGCCGAGGTGCTCTCCGAGCCACCGCACGCCGCGGTCGCCATCTTCAGCCTGGGCGCAATGCTGCCCGAGGCTCGGCGGCTGGCGGAGATGCTGGAGCACGAGGGCATCGAAGCCGCAGTCATCAATGCGCGCTTCGCCAAGCCGGTCGACCGCGAGTGCATCGAGCGCTTCGGCCGCAGCGCGGGCCTGCTGATTACGCTGGAGGACCATGTGCTGGCCGGAGGCTTCGGTTCGGCGGTGCTCGAGACGCTGAGCGACGCGGAGATTCCGGTGCCGGTGGTCCGCATCGGCTGGCCGGACGAGTTCATCGAGCACGGCAAGCCGGAGGCATTGAAGGCTAAGTATGGCCTGACCGCCGAGGCCGCGCTCGAAAGGGCGCGTCCGTATCTGGCAGAGATCGAGAGCCGTCGGCTGGCAGTGCGCTAACTGAATTGGTCTGTCATCCCGTAGCGCAGCGAAGGGATCTGCTTTTCGCTTTAGGGCAGCAGCACGGTATCGACGATATGCGCGACGCCGTTGGACTGGTAGACGTCCGGCGTGGTGATGAGCGCCATGCCGCCTTTGGCGTCGGTCAGGACGACCCGTTCGCCCATCATGGTGGCGGTGATCTCCTCGCCCTGCAATGTCTTTAAGACAGCCTTGCCGTTTGTCCGCCGGATCATCCGCACAAGGTCGCGGGAGGAGAGTTTACCGGGAACGACATGATAAGTGAGGATGCGGGCGAGGGCGTCCTTCTCCAGCCTGTCGAGCGTGCCGTAGGGCAGCTTGGCGAAGGCCTCGTTCGTCGGCTCGAAGACGGTGAACGGGCCGGGGCCGTTGAGCGTATCGGTCAGCCCCGCAGTCTTGACCGTGGAGGTCAGAGTACTGAGGTTGGCGGCGGCAGCGGCGTTCTCCAGCAGGGGCCTGCTGGCGCTCATGACCGCGCCGCCCACCACAGGGTCCCGCTGGGCGGGCGCTCCGCCCGAGGAAGGGGCGAGCGCGGTGCTCAGGACAGCAAGGAGCAGCATCTTCTTAATAGAGATAGAGCCCGTCCTTTGCGCGATGCCCGGTGTCATAGAGGTACGCAATTGTTCATTGGATGTACAGATGAGACGCTCAGTGCGCCAATTTTTATAGCCCGGCCGGGAAGACGTTGACAATCTGGTTCCCCAGACCGTCAACTGGTAGAGGATGAATGGCGGTCTGCTTGAAGAAACGGAACGAACAGTGAAACCAGCCGATGCACGACCGGCGAAGGGGTCACATGATCGCGGACTTCTGCTGATCGGCCTGTTCAAGCTGGGCAAGTCGCTCTTTTTCTTCTGCCTGGGCATGGGTGCGCTGCATTTTCTGCATAAGGATCTGGGCGATGCGGTGTTGCGGCTGGCGACGGATCTGAAGTTCGACCCCGAAGGTAGGCTCGTCTCCGCGATGCTGGATAAGGTGGACCTGATCGACACGCACCGGCTGCGACAGATCAGCATCGCAACCTTTGCTTACTCGGTGGTGGCCCTGATTGAGGGCTGGGGGCTGATGAAGGAAAAGGTCTGGGCGGAGTACCTGACCACGATCCTGACGGTCAGTTTTCTTCCGCTGGAGATCTACGAGTTGTTTCGCAGGCCCGACTGGTTCCGGCTGGGGCTGTTGTTGATTAACCTGGCGGTCCTTGGCTACCTGGTCTGGCTGCTGCAGCGGAAGAAGCTGCTGAGCGCGACCTCGGCGGACGAATAAAAGACGGTTAAGTTTCAACCTTAAAACAGGTTGACGGATGGAATGAACCATGTTCCACGTGGAACAAAAAATTTTCGCGCAACCAGTTTCGCTTTTTATTTGCTTTACCAGAGGTTGCCCAATCACAGCAAGTGGGAGAACCCACGAAATAAACACAACCTGTTGTGGGTGAGGAAGTGCACTCGCTAGCAGTGGTTTTTTACACATTCCCAATCTGAAATCGTGCGAAAACAGGCCATTTTTTTCTTTACATGGTCCGGGCACTCAGGCAGTCTTGAACTCGTGGTGGTCTAAAGTGGCCTGAAAGGGACTGAAAGCCTCGAAAAACCTGCCTAAGTGTACCGCGGATAGGCAGATTGGGGAGTCACCGAGCCGGACCGAGTACCGAGGTTGGCAATGTTTCGTGGAAATCATCCGACGCGCGTAGACGAAAAGGGCCGGTTAAAGCTCCCGGCTGCCTATCGTCATCGGGTGGATGAGTTCTACCAGTCGAAGGACTTCTACATCACCAGCAAGGACGGCAAGCGCGCGGAGATCTATCCGCTGGCCGAGTGGGAGAAGCAGGAAGCCAAGATTATGGCGATCCCCTCGATGAACCCGCTGCGGAAGCGCCTGCTGGAGCTGACCAGCTACTGGGGTCAGGCGGCGGCGATGGACGACCAGGGACGGCTGCTGATTCATCCGCTGCTGCGGGAGTCGGCGAAGGTGACGGGCGAGGTGGTGGTCTTCGGGATGCTGACGTACCTCGAGGTCGCCAACCACGAAGGATTCAAGGCGGAGCTGGCTCCGCTGTCGGAGACGGAACAGATGGCGCTCTCCGAGTTTGGACTGTAGATGGACTCTCCCCAGGGAGAACACATGCGGAACGAAAAGCATGTGCCGGTTCTTTTAGAAGATGCACTGGAGTTTCTGAATGTGCGGCCGGGCGGCGTGGTGGTTGACGCGACGCTGGGGCTTGCGGGGCACTCCTCGGCGATTGCGAGGAGGCTGGGCGCGAAGGGCAAGCTGATCGCCTTCGACCGCGACCCGCAGGCGATGGAACTGGCGAAGGCAAGGCTCGACGCAGTGAGAGCCGAGCTGGGCGAGGCGATGCCGGAGGTTGAGTATGTGCCGAAGGTGTTCTCCGAGGCGGCGAGTGTGATCGCGCCCGGGAGCCTTGATGGATTGCTCGCCGACTTTGGCGTAAGCAGCCTGCAGCTTGACGAGGCGCACAGAGGATTTAGTTTTCGGTCGGATGGACCGCTCGACATGCGGATGGATACGCGGAGCGGGTTGACGGCCGAGCAAGTGGTAAATCAGGAGAACGAAAACGAGCTCGCCAACCTGATTTACGAATTCGGAGACGAAAGGAGATCGCGGAGAATCGCCAGAGCCATTGTGAGGGCCCGGCCGATTACGACGACAGCAGAACTGGCTCGAATCGTAGCGGCCGCGGCCCCAACAATGAAAGGCGACAAGATTCATCCGGCTACGCGGACCTTTCAGGCGCTTCGGATTCATGTGAACGATGAGCTGGGAGAGATCAAACGGCTGCTGTCTGCCGCTCCTGCTCTGCTGAAGCCGGGAGGAAGGTTGGTGCTGATCAGCTTCCATTCCCTGGAGGACCGGCTGGTGAAGGATGCGTTCCGTGAATGGGGCCGGGACAAAAAGTTTGAAGTGCTGACGAAGAAGCCGGTTGTGGCCGGCGAGGACGAAGAGTGGCGGAATCCGCGCTCGCGCAGCGCAAAGATGCGAGCGGCTGAGAAGGTTCAGAAGTTTGTAAAGAGCAGTAAGAGAGATTTGTAGCAGGCTTAGTTACAAGATCGGACCGGGGTTGTCCCACCGTGCTTTCAGGCGAAAGACAACCAGCAGCGCAAAGTCCCTTCCTCAAGTAGCAACCCCGGTCCGGTTGCCATGAAGGGGCAAGGTGGTCAAGGAGAACGGCGATGGCGACGATGGCGGTAGCGACGGGAATGGCAGCAGGTCGGGCTCAAGGAGCGCGGTCTTCGCGGACCCGCACGGAGACGCTGGCGGAGCGGAATCACCGCCTGTTCGAGGAGCAGCGCAAGGCGCGCCGTGGACCGGCGATGGAGGTCTTCTTTGCCAAGCACCTCGACAATAGCCGCCTGGTGAAGGCGGACGACCCGGAGCGTCAGCGCGAGATGCGCGGCTTTACCGCGGTGATGAGCGTGATGTGCCTGCTGGTGATGGTGTATGTGTGGCAGCACTTCGCCTCGATCGAGGTGGGCTATCACGTGGAGTCGCAGAAGGTGCAGGTAGAGCAGCTTCGTGAGAAGAACCGCGAGCTTCGGCTGACGGAGGCGCAGCTCACTGACCCGGGCCGGATCGACCACATGGCGAAGCAGATGGGTCTGGATATTCCGCAGCCGGGACAGGTGGTTCGTCCGGATGCGATTGAGACGAATGGCGCGGTGGTCGCGCAGACCGCGGCTCCTGCGCTGAACGCGAACTAGAGAGCTTTCGCAACACGAGGCAGCATCGAGATGAAACAGGCAGCGCCACGGACGACACTGACGGCTCCGATACGGAGAGTCCGCTTTGCCTACGTGGCGCTGTTCTTCTGCGCGTGGGTGGGCGTGATTGGGCTGCGGCTGGTGTGGCTGCAGATTGTGCGCCATGGTCACTACACGCACACGGCGGCGATGCAGCAGCAGAGCGGCTTCGAGGTGGCTCCGCGGCGCGGCGTGTTGTACGACCGCAATCTGCGCGAGCTGGCGATGACGGTTTCGGTGGACAGCATCTACGCGGTGCCGTCGGAGTTGGGTGAGAACAGGGCGCAGACGGCGGGGCTGCTGGCGCGAATCGTGCATGACGATCCGCTGGATAACTTTACGACCGAGCACCAGATGATGGCGCGGTTCAATGCGTCGCGTGGGTTTGCGTGGGTGGCGCGCAAGGTCAGCACGGAGACGGCGCAGCGTGTGCGCGAGCTGAACCTGAAGGGCGTGTACTTCCAGAAGGAGTTCAAGCGGTTCTATCCGAACGGCGATCTGGCGGCGCAGGTGCTGGGCTATGTCGGCACGGATGACATTGGTCTGGGCGGGCTGGAGCGGCAGTTCGATGACGAGATGCACGGCGCGCCGGGGCACATGCTGACGGCGCTCGATGCGCGCAGGCACGTGCTGGGCAGCGTGGAGACGCAGCCGATGCCGGGTGAGAACCTTGTGCTCACGATTGACTCGAACATTCAGTACATGGCCGAGCGCGCTCTGGATGAGCAGGTGCAGAAGACGAAGGCCGCGCATGGCACGGTCGTCGTGCAGGACCCGCATACGGGGCATATCCTTGCGCTGGCGGTTTCGCCGCGGTTCAATCCGAACGACCGGCACCACATGGATGCGAGCGTGCTGGAGAACCTTGCCGTGAGCGATGTATATGAGCCGGGCTCGACCTTCAAGCTGGTGACGTATTCGGCGGCGCTGGACTCTGCTGGTGTGCAGCCGACGGACCTTGTGGATTGCCAGGGCGGCGCGATGACGATGTATGGCCGCACGCTGCATGACGATAAGAGCGACCACTTCGGCGTGGTGTCGGTGCAGTATGCGCTGGAGCACTCGAGCGACGTAGGCGCGGCGAAGATGGCTCTGAAGGTGGGATCGGATAAGTTTTATCAGTACATGCGTGGCTTTGGCTTTGGCGACCGCTCGGGTATTGAGCTGCCGAGCGAGACGCGTGGTCTACTGCGTAATCCGCATAAGTGGAGCGCGACGAGCATCCTTTCGCTGTCGATTGGGCAGGAGATTGGTGTTACGCCGGTACAACTTGTAACCATGGTGAGCGCAATTGCAAATGGCGGCGTGTATATGCCGCCGCACGTGCTGCTGAACAGCGTGGATGAGGTGAAGGGCGATCCACGACTGAAGCCTGCGGCGTTTCGTCCGTCGAATCAGTTGCCTGATCCGCTGCCGGATGGATCGCATCGCGTGATCAGCGAGATGACCTCGGCAAAGATGCGGATGATGATGCAGGGCATTGTGACCGAGGGCACCGGCAAACAGGCGGCGCTGAACGGCTATAGCTCGGCAGGTAAGACGGGCACGGCGCAGAAGGTCGACCTGGTGACGCATACCTACTCGCACACGAAGCTGGTGGCGAGCTTTGCGGGGTTTGCGCCGGTGAGCAATCCGGCGATCTCGGTGGCCGTGGTGATTGATACGCCGACGGCCGGCGGCGAGGCGATGCACTATGGCGGCGCGGCGAGCGCACCGGTGTTTGCTCAGGTTGCGCAGCAGGTGCTGGAGTATCTCGGCGTGCCGCATGATCGTCCGCTGCGCTCGGTGAAGGAGATGGAAATTGCCAAGAAGAGCGACGTCGGTGAGGACGCTCCGCATGAGGATGGCGCGGATGTAGGCGCGATGGTTGCGGATGTGGATAGCCTGCCCGCGGATGATCCTCTGCATGATCAGAAGAAGGCTCCGGCTGCGCCTGTGGTTCCTATGGTTGCGGTGGAGACGAAGAAGCAGAGCGGCCTCGGGCTGCTGCCGGCGAAGGTTCTGGCGGCGTTTCATGATGGCGGCGGGTCGAATGCGATCCTGAACGATGGGAAGCCGGTGCAGGCTCCGAAGCTGGTGACGGCGGTGCAGCGCACGGACGGCGGCGTTGTGGTGGATGCGAGCAGGCAGGTAGCCGTACCCTCGTTTGCGGGTGACGGCCTGCGGGCTGCGATTGTGCAGGCGGAGTCCATGGGGCTGCATGTGCAGCCGCAGGGCAGCGGCGTGGCGCGTGACCAGACGCCCGCGGAGGGAACGATGGTGCCTGCCGGGTCCGAGGTTGTGGTTCGGTTTGGGCGCTGAGCGGCATAGAATCCCACGTATGTTGAGCGATGAGGCGCTGCGAGGAGTCGAGACGCTGAACCGCACGAGTTCGGCCGTGCAGGTGACGGGCGTGCAGTACGACTCGCGCAAGGTGGAGCCGGGCGATATCTTTGTCGCGATGCGCGGCGGCACGACGGACGGCAATCGCTACATCGGGACTGCGCTGGAGCGTGGAGCGCGTGTGGTCGTGACGGACTCGCGCGAGGCGTGGGAGCGGTGGGACGGCAAGGTTCCGATGTATCTGGTGGAGCATGGACGCCGCGCGCTGGCGGGGATTGCGGCGAATTTGTATGGGCATCCGGAGACGAAGCTGGCCTTCAGCGGTGTGACGGGAACGAACGGGAAGACCACGACGACGTACCTGCTGGAGTCGATGCTGCGCAGCGTGGGACGGACGTGCGTGGTGGTGGGAACGATTGCGTATCGCATCGGCGATGAGGTGCGCGTCTCGCCGCATACGACGCCGGAGAGCAGTGATCTGTTGCGGCTTTTTGCCGATGGTGTAGAAGCAGGTGCTACCGAGGCAGTGATGGAGATGTCCAGCCATGCGCTCGAGCAGGAGCGCGTGTGGGGGATTCCGGTGGATGTGGCGGTGTTCACAAACCTGACGCAGGATCACCTGGACTTTCATGGAACGATGGAGGCGTACTTTCAGGCCAAGGCGCGGCTGTTTGCAGGCGTGGGTGCGCTGCCGCCGCGAGTCTCCGTGGTGAATGTAGAAGACCTATATGGTGCGAGGCTCGTCTCGATGCTGCAAGGGCAGCAGGTGTTTGGATATGGCTTAAGCCATGGGGAGTTTCGTGCTGAGCAGATTGCGATGCGTGCGGGTGAGACGCGGTTCACGATGCAGACGCCTGCGGGTGCGGTGGAGATGCGTTCTCCGCTGACGGGGCGCGTCAACATCTACAACCTGCTGGCGGCGAGCGCGGCGGCGTATGCGCGTGGATTGACGCTGGAACAGATTGCAACGGGTGCAGCGAGTGCCTCGCAGGTGCCGGGGCGGTTTCAGGTGGTGCCTTCGACGAATGGAGTGACCGTCGTGGTGGACTATGCGCATACGGATGATGCGCTGCGCAACCTGATCGAACTGGCGCGGGAACTAGTGCAGGAGCATAGCGGGCGCGTGATTACGCTGTTTGGCTGCGGTGGTGATCGGGATCGCACGAAGCGTCCACGCATGGGGCGCGCTGCGGGTGAGGGAAGCGACCTTGTGGTGCTGACGAGCGACAATCCGCGCAGCGAGGAGCCGAGGTCGATTATTGCTGAGGCGCTTACAGGGGTGCGCGAGACAGGGACCGAGTGCATCGTGGAAGAGGATCGGGCAAAGGCGATCAGGATTACCATCGAAGCGGCGAGGGCCGGTGATATTGTTCTGCTGGCGGGCAAAGGGCATGAGACGGTGCAGATTCTGCGCACGGGCAAGGTGCCCTTTGACGATGCGGCAGTAGCGGCAAAGGTGCTTCAGGAGAGCGCGACATGCAACTGACGCTGGGACAGATTGCGGATTTCATTCATGCGGAGGGAGACTTTACAACCTCGGCATTGGCGCTTGGGTATTCGATTGATTCGCGCACGATTGGCGCGGGCGATCTCTTCTTTGCGGTGAAGGGTGATCGGCTGGATGGGCATGATTTCGTCGAGGCTGCGCTTGCCGATGGCGCGGTGGCTGCGGTCGTGAGCATGCGCTGGCTGGCTCCGCCGAATGTGGATGCGACGAAGCTGATGCGCGTGCCGGATCAGGATACGGACGGTGTGTTGCACTCGCTGCAACGGCTGGCGCATGCGGTGCGGAAGATGTGGGGTAAACGCGTGATCGGCGTGACGGGCTCGGCTGGTAAGACGACGACCAAAGAGGCTGTGGCTCAGGTGTTGAGCGCGCGCTATCGTGTGCTGAAGTCGCAGGGGAATTTGAACAACGGCTTTGGCCTGCCGTTGCAACTGCTGAAGCTGGAGCCGGAGCATGAGGTTGCCGTCATCGAGATGGGGATGAATCATGCGGGCGAGATCGCCGCGCTGGCCGCGATTGCGGAGCCGGACTGGGCCGTGGTGAGCAACGTGGCTCCGGTGCACCTGGAGCACTTTGCCGAGGGCATTGCAGGCATCGCAGCGGCGAAGTATGAGCTGGTGCAGGCGCTGCCGAAGGACGGCATCGCCGTGCTGAATGCGGACGATGAGTGGGTGGCGAGCTTCGGCCGCGGCATGGGGGACCGGGCAGTCTTTTATGGATTGGGTGAAGGCGCGGCGGTGCGCGCCGTGCTGGTGACGGAGATCGGCGCGGAGGGCGTGGTCTTTACCGTCGAGGCTCATGGTGAGCGCGCAAGCGTGCAGTTGAAGCTGCTGGGACGGCACAACGTCTACAACGCGCTGGCGGCGATTGCGGTGGGTTTGAAGAGCGGCATGAGCCTGGAAGAATGCTGCGCTGCCGTGAGCAGGCTGACGGCGGGCGACAAGCGCGGCGAGCTGCTGGCGTGGCGCGGCGCGACGATCATCAACGACAGCTATAACTCGAACCCGAAGGCTCTGGATGCGATGGTGGATGCTCTGTTGGCGATGCCCGCGGTGCGGCATATCGTCGTTGCGGGCGAGATGCTGGAGCTTGGTCCCGGGGCTGCGGCGCTGCATGCGGCGAGTGGGCGAAGGATGGCCGAGCGCGGTGTGGATGTAGTGGCTGGTGTGCGTGGTGTGGCGAGTGCTCTGGTTGAGGCGGCTGGCTCAGGTGCGATCTTCTTCGGTACGCCGGAGGAGGCGGGTGCGTGGATGCGCGAGCATCTGCGCGAGGGCGATGCGGTGCTGGTGAAGGGATCGCGCGGCGTGCGGCTGGAGCGGGCGCTGGGCGTGTTGATGAACGAGGCGCAGTGACGCGAGAGCGTGGTTGAGGCATCTAAGAGAGGCATGATGACGGAGTTGAAAAAGAGCGGGGAGCATGCACTGAAAGCTCCAGTGAAGCATGCGAAGAAGGCGGCGAAGAAGCATGCTAAGAAGGCAGTCAAGCAAGCGACAAAACATGCTGCAAAGAGGCACGCTGCGAAGAAGACGGCCTCGCTTGCCGAGGAGCGTGAAGGGCTGCGGACGGCATTTCATCACATGCAGCGGGCCTCGGTGGTGATCTCGCTGATGGAGAAGGGAACGGGCGAGGACCTGCGCGCTCTGCTGGCGCGGGGGATCGCTCTGTATAAGACGGCGGCCTCGGGTAAGGGCGGACTGCAGACGGTTCTTCAGGCGATTGGCGTGCTGCGCGCGGCTGAGCACCTGTCGCTTGCGGGGCTGTATGAGGCGCGGCGGCGGTATCGGCAGAAGGTTGAGGAGCCGAAGCCGGAGTCGCTGCTGGAGTTTCTGCATGAGGCGCATCATCGTCTGGAGCATGTGGCCGCGGAGGAGCGCAGCAAGGGCGAGGATCTGCGGCCGGTGACGGAGGAGCTTCTGTTGCAGGCCGAGGAGCAGGAGGACCCGCAGCTCGCCTTCGAGCTGGCGATGGCGGCCGATGCGCTCTGCTTTGCGCTCGAAAACGGGCTGTAGGAATGTAGTTTGATTCCTGGGTAAGAAGGCCGGAGAGCAGAGGTGATCCGGCTGCTACGATAGCGCTGATGCTGGCGGTGCATGCAGAGTCAACCGCGGGCCTGCGAGGCGGATACTTTGCTCTATTGGCTGTTGTACCAGAGGCTTTTCCCTTACTTCCGGCTGTTTCGCATCTTCCGCTACCTGACCTTCAGGACGGCGTTTGCGAGCCTGACGGCGCTGCTGATCGGGCTGCTGATCGGGCCGTTCGTGATCGAGCGGCTGCGCGAGTTCCAGATCGGGCAATACATCCGCAAAGAGGGGCCTGAGTCGCACAAGAAGAAGGGCGGCACGCCGACGATGGGCGGTGTGCTGATCTGCATTGCGATCCTGGTGCCGACGCTGCTGTGGTCGGACCTGTCGAATCCGTTTGTGTGGCTGGCGGTGTTGTCCACGCTGGCCTTTGGCGCGATCGGATTCGCCGATGATTATACGAAGACGGTGCGGAAAGACAATCAGGGCCTGACGGCACGGCAGAAGCTGGTCGCGCAGTTTGCGGCGAGCGGAGCGATTGGCATCGCGCTGGCGGTGATGGATGCGCACGGGGAGTATTCGACGCGGCTGGTGGTGCCGTTCGTTAAGCGTTTACGGCCCGATCTTGTATGGCAGTGGCTGGGGCATATCCCGCACATGCACTGGCTGGTGTTTGCTCCGTTCGTGATCTTCGTGATGCTGGTCATCACCTTCTCGAGCAACGCGGTGAACCTGACGGATGGTCTGGATGGTCTGGCTATCGGCTGCACGATCATTGCCGCAGGTGCGCTGACGGTGCTGACGTATGTGAGCGGGCACGTGGTCTTCTCCGACTACCTTGAATTGCAGCGCATGCCTCTGGTGAGCGAGCTGACGATCTTCTGCGGCTCGATGGTGGGCGCGAGCATCGGCTTCCTCTGGTACAACGCGCATCCGGCGGAGGTCTTTATGGGCGACGTGGGAAGCCTTGCGCTGGGCGGAGCGATTGGGACGGTTGCCGTCATCATCAAGCAGGAGCTGCTGCTACCGTTCATCGGCGGCGTGTTCATTCTGGAAGCCGTGAGCGTGATGCTGCAGGTGGGCAGCTACAAGTTCCGCAATAAGAAACGCATCTTCCGCATGGCTCCACTGCATCATCACTTCGAGCTGGGTGGGTGGTCGGAGTCGAAGGTGATTGCGCGGTTCTGGATTCTGGCGCTGGTATTTGCGCTGCTGGCACTGACGACGCTTAAACTTCGGTAGAGGAAACATACGAGATGGAGCTGAAGAATAAGCGTGTTCTGGTGGTCGGCATGGGCCGGTCGGGTCTGTCGGCGGCGCGGTTTCTGAAGGAGCGGGGCGCTCGTGTGACGGTGAGCGACTCGCGCAGCGCGCAGGCGCTGGCGAAGGATGTTCCGGCGCTGCTTGAAGCAGGAATTATGGTCGAGGTCGGCGGTCATGGGCTGCTGACCTTTCGGCGGCAGGACCTGATTGTGATCTCGCCGGGAGTGCCTCTGGATACGCCCGAGGTGAAGCAGGTCATCGCGCTGGGTATGCCGGTGATCGGCGAGCTGGAGCTGGCCAGCCGGTATCTGCATGGGCGGGTGATTGCGATTACGGGATCGAACGGAAAGACCACGACGACGACGCTGGTGGGCGAGATCTTTGCGAAGGCGGGCGTGCCGACGCTAGTGGGCGGCAATATTGGTCTGCCGGTGATCGATCTTGTGGCGCAGAGCACGGACGAGACGACCAACGTGCTTGAAGTTTCGAGCTTTCAACTGGAGACGGTGGATGAGTTTCATCCGCAGATTGCGGCGATCCTGAACCTGACGCCGGATCATCTGGACCGGCATGGGAGCTTTACCGTGTATGCGGCGGCGAAGGAAAAGATCTTTGCGCGGCAGACGGCGGACGATGCGCTGGTGCTGAACGCGGACGATGCTGCGGTGCAGGCGAGCGCGGCGAAGACGAAGGCGCGGGTGTTCTGGTTCAGCGGCACGAAGATTGTGCGGCAGGGCGCGTTTGTGCGCGAGGGCGTGGTGGCCTTCGTTGCGAAGGAGGGCGGCGCGACGGAGGCGATCATGCCGGTGAGCGAGATTCCGCTGAAGGGTGTGCACAACCTGGAGAACGTGCTGGCGGCGGTGGCGATGGCTCGTGTGGGTGGTGTGCCTGCCGAGGCGATTCGCAGCGCGGTGGCGGCGTTCAAGGCTGTGGAGCATCGGCTGGAGTTTGTGTCCGAGGTCGGCGGCGTGGCGTACTACAACGACTCGAAGGCGACCAACGTGGACGCGACGATGAAGGCTGTAGGCTCGTTTGCGGGCGACGTGCATTTGATTCTTGGGGGCAAGGATAAGGACTCCGACTACACGCTGCTGTCGCCGCTGCTGCGCGAGCGGGTGAAGGCTGTTTATACGATTGGTTCAGCGTCGGAAAAGATTGAGCGGCAGCTTAACGGAGTCGTGAAGATAGTGAGTGCGGGCACGATGGATGCGGCGGTGAAGGCCGCGTCGCAGGCGGCGGAGAAGGGCGATACGGTGCTGCTGGCTCCGGCCTGCTCGAGCTTCGACCAGTTTGCGAACTATGAGCATCGGGGCAGGGTCTTCCGGGAGCTGGTGCGGGAGTTGAAGGGGTAGGAAAGCGGGCAGATGGCAAAGCGGGTGGGCGTCGATAAATGGCTGTTCGGAGTGGTGCTGCTGCTGGTCCTGTTTGGGCTGGTGATGGTCTTCTCGGCGTCGGCCGTGATGGCGCAGGAGCGATACAGCTCGCCGTATAAGTTCGTGATCCTGCAGACGGGCTATGTGGTGCTGGGGCTGTTCGCGCTGTTCGCGCTGATGCAGGTGGACTATCGGCGCTATAACAACCCCCGCGTGGTCTTTCCGGCGATAGGGGTGACGACGCTGCTGCTCCTCGGCGTCTTTGCCATGGGGGGCATGAACGGAGCGCACCGCTGGATTCGACTGGCAGGCGCGACGCTGCAGCCTTCGGAGCTGGCGAAGCCGGTGATGGTGCTGTTTCTGGCTTACTTTCTGCAGACCCGCATTCACCAGATGGATGATTGGAAGGGAACGATTCTGCGGGCGGTGGCTCCGCCGCTGCTCTTTATCGCGCTGATCCTGAAGGAGCCGGACCTTGGCACGGCGATGGTGTGCGGAGCGGTGATGGCACTGATGCTCTACCTCGCGGGCGCCCGGACGCGCTACTTTGCGATGGGAGCGGCGGTGGCCGCGCCGGTGCTCTACTTCATGCTCTTCCATGTTGCCTTCCGGCGTGCGCGCATGCTGGCGTTTGTGGACCCGGAGGCCGATCCGCGCGGCACGGGTTTTCACATCCTGCAATCGCTGATCGCTGTGGGCACAGGAGGCTTCCACGGGCTTGGCCTGATGGAGGGACGGCAGAAGCTCTTCTATCTGCCGGAGCCGCACACGGACTTTATCTTCGCCAATGTGTGCGAGGAGCTTGGGCTGATCGGCGCGGTCATGATCGTTGGGCTCTTTGTCGCTTTGGGGTATCGCGGGCTGCGAACGGCGTTTCTCTCCAGCGATCCCTTCGCACGCTTTCTGGCCTTCGGCATCACGACTACGGTCCTGATCCAGGCCTTCTTCAACATGAGCGTCGTGCTGGCGCTGGTGCCGACGAAGGGCATTACGCTGCCGTTTATCTCGTATGGCGGAACGTCGGTGGTCATCATGCTGGCGAGCATGGGCGTGCTGCTGAATATTACCCGCGAGATCGATTAGCTTGCGCGTTCTGATTGCAGGTGGAGGAACGGGCGGGCATGTGATTCCGGCGCTTGCGATTGCGCGCGAGCTGCGGGATACAGTCAAAGCCGAGGTGCGCTTTGTGGGCACGGCGCGGGGCATCGAGACGCGGCTGGTGCCGGAGGCGGGCTTTCAACTTGAATTGATTCAGGTCGGGATGTTGAAGAATGTCTCGCTGATGACGCGGCTGCGGACGCTGACGGATCTGCCTCGCGGGATTCTGCATTGCATGGGGTTGCTGCGGAGGTTTAAGCCGCAGGTGGTGATTGGGGTGGGGGGGTATGCGTCGGGACCGGCGATGATGGCGGCGGTGCTGCTGCGTTATCCGACGCTGGTGTATGAGCCGAATGCTGCGCCGGGGTTTACGAATCGTGTCGTGGGCAGGATGGTGAGCGCCGCGGCGATTAATTTTGAAGAGAGCCGACAATACTTTCGCAATGCGACCGTGACGGGTGTGCCGGTGCGGCGGGAGTTCTTTGCGCTGCCGGAGCGGCCTGCCGATGCGCCGCCGCATCTGCTCATTTTTGGAGGCAGTCAGGGAGCGCGGGCGCTGAATCTTGCTATGCCGAAGATCATTGTGCGGCTGCTTGAGGCGGTGCCGGGCCTAACTGTCTTGCATCAGGCCGGGGCGCGGCATGCGGAGACGACTACGGCGGACTACGTGGCCTCGGGTGCGGATGCGGCTCGGTGGAAGGTTGCGGCGTTTCTGGACGATATGCCGCAACGGTTTGCGGATGCGGACCTGATCCTGTGCCGTAGCGGAAGCTCGGTGGCCGAGCTGGCAGCGGCGGGGAAGCCCTCGCTGCTGGTGCCGTTTCCGCAGGCGGCGGACGATCACCAGACGAAGAACGCGGAGATCTTTGCGAAGGCTGGTGCTGCGGAGATGATGCGCGAGTCGGAGATGACGCCGGAACGGCTGCTGGAGCGGCTGATCGCTCTGCTGGGAGACAGGCCGCGATTGCAGGAGATGTCGGCGCGGGCGCGTGGGTTGAGTAAGCCGGATGCGCTGCAGTCGATCGCTGCGATTGCTTTGAAGATTGCTCGCTGAGGATGACAGTGCGTTGGGGTGTGGCTTGCGTTCCCATTCTTCGCGGTGAGGCTGCGAAGAATGGGGCACCCGGGGAGTTTGGGCCGGGGTAGAAAAGCAGATTCCTCCGCTGCGCTACGGAATGACAGGGGTAGGGATGGTGGGCAATGCCCCATGCTGCATGGATGATTCGAGATGCGGGTCCTTCGACTGCGCTACGCTTCGTCCAGGATGACAGTGTTTCGTGATTCATTTCTTCATCAACGAAGGAATCGGATGGCACGATGAAAGAAAGAGGGCTGAGGAAAGATCCTCAGCCCTTCGTCGTTGCAGTGCTGCTGTGATTAGCGATGGCCGCCGCCGCGTGCTCCACCACCACCACCGTGGAATCCGCCACCAGAGCTGCCGCCGCGGAAGCCGCCGCCCGCCGGTGCGCTGCTGTGGAAGCCTCCGCCAGAAGGTGCGGCGGTGTGGGTTGTCGCGCCGCCGCCGAAACCTCCACGATTGGCCGTAGCCGCGTTGTTCGTGAAGCCTCCACGGTTGGCTGTAGTTGCATTATTGAATCCACCGCGGTTGACGTTGTTATTTGCTCCTGTGAAGGCCTGGCGGTTCTGCGTGCCTGCCGTATTGGATCCGCCGCGATTCATCGTGTTGGTTCCACCGCGGTTCGCAGTGTTGAATCCGCCTGCACGGTTTGTGTTGTTGAATCCACCGCGATTGGCGTTGTTGAAGCTACCGCGTCCGCCGTTGAAGCTGCCGCGATTGGCGAAGCTGCTGGCGTGCGTGGTGAAGGCTGCGCCGCCGGGACGGCCGTCTCGGAATCCGGCGACCTGGCGGTTATAGAAGTTGCCGCGGAAGCCGTTTCCGAAGTGACCGTAAGCGCGGTTATAGAAGAAGTGCCCGCCGTTCCAGTAGCCGCCGTAGAAGCCGGTGCCGAAGTAGCCGAAGCCGTAGTTGATGCCGCCGTAGTAGCCGATGGAGCGTCCCCAGTAACCGGCGTGCCATAGATAAGCGCCGTTGCCGAAGCCCCAGTAGCCGGGGGTCCAGAGAGCGCCTGCATAGGGCGCGATTACCCACGAGCCATCGACCCAGACGTAGCCGTCACCGTTCCAGGCCCAGTAGCCGGGGGTCCAGATGTAGCCGTCGCCGGGGCAGAGGGGCTGCGTATAGACCGGGATCGCGGGAGGAGCGATGCCGACGGAGATGAAGACCGAGGCATTGGCCGTTGTCGGGGCTGCCGTCAGCAACGCTCCGGCAAGTACCGTGGCTCCAAGCAATTGTTTGATCCGGCGTGAGAGGTTCATGTTCTTACCCTTCCATTTGTCGTGCGTACTGCTCACAGTCAAATTAGACACAGGTTCCGGCGGTTTGTTGCCCTGTCTTTTTTCGTCGGCGAGGGAGTTTCTACGAGTTCTGCACTGTAACGGGAGTGTAAGGATTTCGTTTTGAAAGGGCAGCGCTTTAGCGCTGCCCTTTCAAAACATAGTGGGTAGATACTGCCTAGCGAAGTGGTTTGGCCGTGAAGATGTTCTTGGGACAAAGGACGTGGACGCCGCTCTTGGTATCGACAAGCTGGGTGATATCGACGTCGCAGGCGACGGAGATGAGCGCGTAGGCATCGTCGCGCGTGATGCGTGGATGGTCGGTCTGCTGCTCGGTGAGGAAGACGATCATGTTGCGGATGGCCATCTCGGTGGCGGTCTTCAGGTCTTCGCTGAAGCCCATCGAAATATAGTGCGTGGGCGTTTCGGCGCGCGGCCAGAGCAGGCGATGGTCAGGGTCCTTCGGGTCGCCCTTGTGCACGATGAACTGGAAGGTGCCGGTGAGGTAGGTTTCGAGCGCGGTGATGTCGATCTCGCCGTTGCCCTGTCCGGCATGGCCGTCACCTGCCTCGAATAATGCGCCCTTGGCGTGGACCGGGATGAAGAGCGTGGTTCCGGCGACAAGCTCGCGGTTATCCATGTTGCCCGCGTGCATCCACGGCGGACCGGAGTTGTATTTGCCCGCCGACTCGGGCGGCGCAACGCCCATGCTGCCGAAGAACGGATGCAGCGGTATCGTGATGCCGGGCGCGAAGGTTCCGGTCATCGCCGTGCGGTCGAGCGGAATGATGCGTGCATGCGAGTAGGGGAAGTCGTCGGGCATAAAGCCGCGGCCGGTGCCGAAGGAGTTGCAGGCAAAGGGCGCGTCGATCTGGATCTTCTGGATGCGGACCTCGAGCACGTCGCCGGGTTCGGCCTCGGCGATGGCGACCGGGCCGGTGAGGATGTGGCCGCCGGGGCCTCGCTCACTCTGCGGCACGCCCGCGTAGATGGCGGCGGTGTAGGGCGGGATGTCCTCGGGCCTGACGCCGAGCGACTGCATCCGCTCGGGCGAGCCGCAGGTGGAGAGCGTTTGCATGACAACGGTGTCTCCGGAGTGGACCGTGAGCACCGGTTTGGCGCGGGCGGAGTAGTATCCCCAGGCGACCGTGGAGGGAGTTGCAAGCAGAGTCTGGGTGGTTTGTGCCGTGACGGCAAATGGGGCGGCAAACGGCGCAAGGGCTGCGGCAAGCAGGAGAAGACGGCCAGATTGAAAGGGCATGGGTGCTGTATAGCACAGGCGGGTGGGGATGTCGGAGGAAATTCGTGGGAATGCCCGTCAACATCCCTGTCACATCGGGGACATATTCTTGGCAAACTCCTTTACCATCGGAGAGGACATCGAAGTGAGAGGTGGAATGAGCGAAGGGCGTTGGGTGCTGTTGATTGCGAGCGAGGTTGGCGGTACGGACTCCGTCTCGGATCGGGCGATGGAGCGGCTTGTCGATGCGATCTCGGCGGAAGGGTACGAGGTGGTGCGCACCTCGACGCCGGAGGATGGTTTGTCGCTGGTGACGTCGGACCCGTCGTACAGCGCGATCCTGCTGGACTGGGATCTGGAAGGCGAGAATCAGTTCGCCGAAGGCGCCGCGCTTGCCATCATGCGCTCGGTGCGCCGCCGCAATAAAAAAGTCCCGATCTTCCTCATCGCCGACCGCACGCTGGTGAGCGAGCTTCCGCTGGAGGTGGTCAAGCAGGTGCATGAGTACATCCACCTGTTCGGCGATACGCCCGCGTTCATCGCCAACCGCGTGGACTTTGCCGTGGAACGCTATCAGGAGCAGTTGTTGCCGCCGTACTTCCGCGAGCTGAAGAAGTACAACGATCAGGGCGCGTACTCGTGGGATGCGCCGGGGCACATGGGCGGCGTGGCCTTCCTGAAGCATCCGGTGGGCATGGAGTTCATGAAGTTCTTCGGCGAGAACCTGATGCGTTCGGACCTCGGCATCTCGACCTCGCAGCTTGGCTCGTGGCTGGATCATATCGGGCCTCCGGGCGAGTCGGAGCGGAACGCGGCGCGCATCTTCGGCGCGGACTGGACGTTCTATGTGCTGGGCGGCTCCTCGACCTCGAATCAGGTCGTCGGTCATGGCATCATCGCGCAGGACGACATCGTGCTGGCGGACGCGAACTGCCACAAGTCCATCTGCCACGCGCTGACGGTGACGGGGGCGCGGCCTGTCTATATGAAGCCGACGCGTAACGGCTACGGCATGATCGGCCTGGTGCCGATCAAGAGGTTCCATCCGGACTTTATTCAGGGACTCATCAACAAAAGCCCGCTGGCGGTGGGTGCGATCTCTAAGACGCCGACGTATGCGGTGGTGACGAACTCGACCTATGACGGTCTTTGCTACGACGTGAACCGCGTGGTGACGGAGCTGGCGAAGTCAGTGTCGCGGATTCACTTCGACGAGGCGTGGTACGCCTATGCGAAGTTCCACGAGATTTATGAAGGACGCTATGCGATGGGCGTGCCCGATGATATGCCGGACCGTCCGGCGATCTTCGCGGTGCAGTCCACGCACAAGATGCTGACGGCGTTCTCGATGGGCTCGATGATCCATGTGAAGCTGAGCCCGCGTGCGCCGATGGACTTCGACCAGTTCAACGAATCGTTCATGATGCACGGCACGACCTCGCCGTTCTATCCGCTGATCGCCTCGCTCGACGTAGCGGCGGCAATGATGGACGAGCCTGCCGGGCCGACGCTGATGAGCGAGACGCTGCAGGATGCGATCAGCTTCCGCAAGGCAATGGCGTCGATCGCGCACAGGCTGCGAGCGGCGGGGCAGGGGTGGTTCTTTCGGCTCTATCAGCCGGAGCATGTCTTCGACCCGCTCGATGGGCAGACGTATTTGCTCGAAGAGGCAGCCGATGGGCTGCTGACCAATCGCTCAAGCGCGTGGACGCTGCGGCCGGGCGAGGATTGGCACGGCTTCCAGGACGAGGACATCGCCGACGACTACTGCATGCTCGACCCGACCAAGGTGACGATCCTGACGCCGGGCGTGAACGCGCAAGGTGTGGTGAGCGAGGGAGGCATCCCGGCGGCGATCCTGACGGAGTTCCTCGACGGCCGCCGCGTGGAGATTGCGCGTACGGGCGACTATACGGTGCTGGTGCTCTTCTCGGTGGGCACGTCGAAGGGCAAGTGGGGCGCGCTGCTCGAGAATCTCTTCGAGTTCAAGCGGCTGTACGACTCGGACGCCTCGCTCGAAGAGGCGATGCCGGAGCTGGTGTCGCGGTTCCCGCAACGCTATCGCAATGTGACGCTGCGCGAGCTTTCCGACCAGATGCACGCGGCGATGGTGGAGCTGAATCTGTCGGGGCTGGTGAACGATGCCTGCGACGAGGACTTCGACCCGGTGCTGACTCCGGCGCAGACCTATCAGAAGCTGCTGCGGAACGAGACGGAGCGCATCCGCTTTACCGAGATGGCGGGCCGCATCGCCGCTGTGATGCTGGTGCCGTATCCGCCGGGCATTCCGATGTCGATGCCGGGCGAGCGGCTGGGCGGGCCGGACAGCCCGGTCATCAAGCTGATCCTTGCGATGGAGGACTTCGGTAAGCGGTTTCCGGGCTTCGAGCGCGAGGTGCACGGCATCGAGGTGGACTCGGACGGGAACTACTGGATGCGCGCCGTCGTCGAAACGAACGGCAAGCGGAAGAACGGCAACGGCAAGCATCGCCCGCCAAGCTCCGCGCCGCCGGTGAAGCGGAAGAAGAAGGAGCCGACGCCCCCGCTGGATGTGCCGCCGCACGGGCCGAACTCCGAGCGATAGACTGGAAACGAGCAGACCGGCAGGCCGGACGATGGTTGTCCGGCCTGCTCTGCGTTTGCCGGCGCTGATACAGTGAAGAACGATGCTTCGCTGCGCGGGCATTGAGTTTTGGGAAGAGAGTCAAGGCATGTTTTCTCCAGGTCATTTTCTTTTGGCGTCGTCAGAGCGGATCCACTTTATCGGGATCGGCGGCATCGGCATGAGCGGCATCGCGGAGATTCTGCTGACGATGGGATACCCGGTCTCCGGCTCGGACCTGCGGCGGTCGCCGGTGACGGATCGGCTGGAGAGCATGGGCGCGCGCATCTTCGAGGGGCATGCGGCGCTGAACGCCGCGGCGAGCGATGTGGTCGTGACCAGCTCGGCCGTGGCTACGACGAACCCCGAGGTGCTGGAGGCGCGGAAGAGAAAGATTCCGGTGATTCCACGGGCGGAGATGCTGTCCGAGCTGATGCGGCTGAAGTACGGCATCGCGGTGGCGGGCATGCACGGCAAGACGACGACCACGTCGATGATTGCGGCGGTGCTGGCGGGCGGCGGGCTGGACCCGACGGTGATCGTGGGCGGGCGCGTGCCTGCGCTGGGGTCGAATGCGCGGCTGGGCAACTCGCAGTACCTGGTGGCTGAGGCCGATGAGAGCGACCGCTCGTTCCTGAAGCTCTCGCCGATTCTCGCGGTGGTGACGAACGTCGACCGCGAGCACATGGACTGCTATCGGGACATGGCCGATGTGGAGTCGTCGTTCCTCGAGTTCATGGACAAGGTTCCGTTCTATGGCGCGACGACGGCGTGCATCGACAATGCGCTGCTGCGCGATATTCTGCCGCGTGTTCGCCGCAAGGTGTACACCTACGGCACAGCGCAGGAAGCGGACTTCCGCTTACAGGTGCTGGAGCGCGATGCGCACAGTTATGCGCGCTTTGAGGTGAACTATCGCGGGCTGGTGCTGGGGCCGTTCCATCTGCATGTGCCGGGTCATCATAATGTGCTGAATGCGACGGCTGCGGTAGCCATCGGCGTGCAGCTTGGCGTGTCGCCGGACCAGATTGCTATGGGGCTTGAGAGCTTTCGCGGTGTGGACCGCCGCTTTCAGAAGAAGGGCGAGGTGCGCGGCGTGACCGTCGTCGATGAGTACAGCCATCATCCGACGGAGATCAGGGCGATGCTGCAGGCGGCTCGAGAGAGCGGCTACGGGCGCATCCATGTGCTCTTCCAGCCGCATCGCTACACGCGCACGCAGGACCTGATGCAGGAGTTCGCATTGTCCTTCAAGGAGGTCGATGTGCTTGAGGTGCTGGACATCTATGCGGCAAGCGAGGAGCCGATTCCGGGCGTGGATGCGCAGGCGCTGGTGCGGGCGATTGATGCGCTGGGCACCGGCACAAAGGCCTTCTATGCTCCGACCCTCGCCGAGGCTATCTCCGCGCTGGCGAAGGAGGCTCGGGAGGGCGACGTCATCGTGACGCTGGGCGCGGGAAGCGTATCGCACGCGGGCGGCGCACTGCTTGCGGCACTGGAAAATTCGTAACGAGTTCCTTCGGCGATACTCCCTCTGTTTGAGTGAGCGCCGAGGCCTTATTCGCACGCTATAGTCAGAGTTGGCGATTCTTCGCTGGCCCTGCTCAGGCGTGCGATCAACTACCTCCAATACGAAGCGCGGCGCGGCTCTGCTCGAGGAACCGGAGCAGGAGTACGTCTCCGCGACCCGCCGCTCGCGGTCTGCTACGAAGTCGCGCAACGACTTCGGCGAGGACTTTGCCGACTCCTATGAAAGCCCGCGCTCCGAGCGCAAGGGTGGCCTGCGGCTGAAGTGGCGCATGGGCATTCCGAAGAGCCTTGCGGGACGCATCTTCTCAGGCGTAGTGCTGCTGTTCATTGCCGGTGCGGGCGTCGGCCTGCTGATGCTGGTGCGGAACTTTCTGCTGCACGATCAGCGCTTCATGATTGCGTCTCCGGCTTCGATTGAGATTCAGGGCAATCAACACCTGACGCGCCCGCAGCTTCTTTCTATCTTTGGCGAAGATGTTGGCCGCAACATCTTCCGCATCTCGCTCGATGACCGCCGTGCCGAACTGGAACAGCTTCCCTGGGTGGAGCATGCGACGATCATGCGGCTGCTGCCGAATCGCATCCGCGTCTCGCTGACGGAGCGGACGCCGATTGCCTTTGCGCGGCAGGGTGGCCGCATCGGGCTGGTGGATGAGAACGGCGTGCTGCTGGATATGAGCGGCGCTGCGGATCACAAGTATTCGTTCCCGGTGGTGACGGGCATCGTGGCTGCTGATCCTGATTCGACGCGGTCAGCGCGCATGCGGATCTATAGCCGGTTTGTTGTCGATCTGGACTCGGGTAAGGAGAAGATCTCGCAGACGCTGAGCGAGGTCGATCTCTCGAACCCGGAGGATGTGAAGGCGCTGATTCCGTCGAACTCGACGAGCATTCTTGTTCATTTTGGAGAAGACCACTTCCTCGAGCGGTATCAGCGCTTCAAGGAGCATCTGGCCGCGTGGCAGACGCAGTATCCGAATCTGGCCTCGGTGGATATGCGGTATGAGCGCGAGGTGGTGCTGGATATGGTGTCGCCGCATGGGGCTGCTCCTGCTGCAAAGGCTCCGGACGCGAGCACGCTTGCGAAGCCGGTTGCTCCGGTTCCTGCGGCGAAGGAGACTGCGGCAAAGCCTGCTGTTCCTGTAAAGGTTGCTCCCGCGAAGGCTGCGCCGCATAAGGACGCTACTCCCGCAAAGGCTGATGCGAAGGCGAAGCCCCCGGTGAAGGCAAAGCCCTCTGCGAAGACGCTGCCGCGCAAGCCCGCCGCGCCGGTTGCGAAGGCTGCACCTGTTCCTGCAAAGCCGGTTGCCGCTGCCCCGACTCCCTCTTCGCCCAAGCCCTCTGCGCCGCCTGCCGCTTCGGCCAGCGCGGCGGCGCGTTCCGGCTTCCATGCGAAGCCCTCGGCTGGCAAGCCGGTTGATCCCTCATCCTCTCCCGCCCAGGTGCCCTCACGATGAACCATAAACAGACCAACCTGATCACCGTACTCGACGCCGGAAGCCAGAAGAGCGTTGTGCTGGTTGCCGAGCTGCAGGATGGCGTTCTGCGCTATCGCGGGCATGGCATCGAGCCGTCGCTCGGCATGCGCAAGGGGCTGATTGCGGAGCTTGGTCCGGCGGCGGCGGCCATCGACCGCGCCGCGCTGACGGCCGAGCGCATGGTGCGGCAGAGCATCGAGACGGCGGTGGTCGGCATCGGCGGAACGCATGTGCGCGGCGTCAACAGCCGCGGCGGCATCAGTATGGGCAGCCGTATGCGCGAGATCAGCCGCGAGGAGATCAAGGCGGCCGTGGACCGTGCGCGCTCGGTGGCGCTGCCGCCGGACCGCGAGGTGCTGCATCTGCTGCCGCAGGAGTTCATCCTTGATGACCAGTCGGGGATTCATGATCCGATGGGGATGGTCGGCAACAAGCTTGAGGTGAATCTGCACCTTTCGACGTGCTCGGGTGGCGTGGCGCAGTCAGTGATTACGTGCGCGAATCGCGCGGGGCTTGAGGTCGAGGATACGGTGTATGAGGGGCTGGCCGCGGCGGAGTCGGTGCTGTCGCCGGATGAGCGCGAGCTGGGCGTCTGCGTGATGGACATCGGCGCGAGCACGACGGAGCTGGCGGTCTTCTTCGAGGGCTCAATCGCACATACGGCGGTGCTGCCCATTGGCGGCGATCACTTTACGAATGATCTCGCGGTCGGTCTGCATGTGAGCGTGCAGGAGGCCGAGCAGTTGAAGCGCACCTACGGTAACTGCGTTGTGACCTCGGTGCCGCAGTTGAACGAGATCGAGATCGGCGGCGATGTGACGAGCGGTCATCCTGCTCGCCTGGTGCGTCAGCGGTTTCTTGCGGAGATTCTGGAGCCGCGTGCGCGGGAGCTGTTCACGATGCTGCGGAATAATCTGCGTGATGGCGGCGTGCTGGAGGCGCTGGGTGCCGGCTGCGTGCTGACCGGCGGAGGAGCGCATCTGGCGGGCCTGCTGGACAATGCCGAGAGCCTGCTGCGTGTACCTGCGCGAGTAGGATTTCCGGTGCCGCTCTCGCGCATGCCGCAGGAGCTGGTGCAGCCGGAGTATGCGGCGGCCATCGGCATGCTGCTGTACACGCATCGCACGCAGATTCGCCGCGCCAGCGAGGAGCAGGGGCTGCGGGCGAAGCTAAAGGCTATCTTTGCGGGGAGCTTCTAACTAGAAGCGGTGCGTGCTCGCCAGAGTGCGCCTTCGAGTGGATCTACGACACCGGGCTGAATGATGAGGCTGGGGTGCTCCTGTTGGAGCGAGGAGATCAAGGCTTCGCGCAGCGGGGTGACCTCGGCGAGGATGCTGCCTGCGAAGGCCAGTGGAAGCGGCGTTGATGCTTGCAGGCGGCGGATGACGAGGCTGGCGAGGTGCGCGAGTGCCTTGCCCTCCTGCTGTAGAACGGAGAGCGCAACCTTATCGCCCTGTTGTGCGCAGGCGAGTGCCGTGGAGGCCAGTTGCGCGAACTCCGGTGGAGGCGTGGCGTTGGCGTAGCCTACGAGATCGCTGATGGAGCCGAGTTGCCATTGCGCGAGGATGGCCTCGAGCAGCGTTGTGGGACGCTTTTCATCGATGGCGAGGAAGAGTGCGCGCAGCGCCTCCGAGCCGATGCGATGGCCGGAGCCCTGATCGCCGAGTGCCGGCCCCCAGCCGCCTGCGGTGATGATGCGGCCGTCGGCGAAGCGTCCGGCGACGTTCGAGCCGGTGCCTGCGAGAACAAGCACGCCGGGCTTGCCGGGGAAGGCTGCGTCCAGGGCTATCTCTACATCTCCGAGTAGAAGAAGTTTGCCGCCAACTTGTTCTGCGAATGCGGAACGAATCCAGTCGGCGACGAGAGGGACGCTCTCGCCCGAGGTGCCGACGCAGGTCGATGCGATGGTGCTCAGGGCGATGCCGGTGCGTGTTGCAAGTTCTTCAAATGCGCGGTCGAGGTTCTGCTGCGCCGTTGCCGCGTCTACGCGCAGGCGCTTGATGCTGCCGGTGCGGACGCGGGCAAGCTCCTGCGACTCGTCGGCGAGCAGCAGGTCGGTCTTGGTGCCGCCTGCGTCCACGGCCAGATAGAAAGCCATCACTACTCCTGCACCACGGCCTTGACGAGGTTGCGCGGGTGGTCAACGTCGATGCCGTTCTGCACGGCGACGAAGTAGGCGAAGAGCTGCAGCGGCACGATCTCGCAGATGGTCAGCAGCGACTCGCGTGCGGGCTCGACGGTGATGATGGCTGTGGCGAGCGAGGCGACCTCGTCATCGCTGGTGTTGGCGATGGCGAGGATGTTTGCGCCCTGGGCGCGCATGTCGCGCATGAGCTGCACGACCTTCTCGTAGCGCTGCACCGAGTCCGCGTCGGCGCGGTCGACAGTGGCCAGCATGACGAGAGGCGTACCCTCGCTGACGAGGGCGTTGGGGCCGTGCTTCAGCTCGCCGCTGGGGTAGCCTTCGGCGTGCAGATAGGAAGATTCCTTCAGCTTCAGTGCGCCCTCGCGTGCGATGGGGTAGTGCACACCGCGGCCGAGGAAGAGGAAGCTCGATGCGTCCTTGTACTGCGCGGCGATGGAGGAGATGGCGCTCTCCCAGCCGGGAAGCTGCGCGGCGATGAGGCCGGGGAGAGCTTCAAGCTCGTAGAGATACGCGGCGAGGGCCTCGGGCGTCAGCGTGCCGCGGGACTCGGCGGCGAGCAGGGCGAGGAGATCGAGCACGAGCAATTGCGCGGTGTAGCTCTTGGTTGCGGGCACTGCGCGCTCGCGGCCTGCAACGGTGGGGAAGGAGGCCGTTGCCTCACGCGCCATGGAGGAGCCGGGGACGTTGGTCACGGCCAGCGTGGGGCGGCCTGCGGCGTTGGCGCGGCGCAGCGCCGAGAGCGTGTCGGCCGTCTCGCCGGACTGGGAGACGACAAGCACTGAAGCTTTCTTCAGTGCGCGCTCGGGGCGGTAGCTGTACTCGCTGGCGTACTCGACATCGACGGGGATGCCGCTGCGGTCCTCGATTAATAACTCGGCTACCATGCCTGCGTGGCGGCTGGAGCCACTGGCGGCGATGACGATCTCGGCCTCGGTTGAGGCAAGCCACTGGCGGGCGGGGGCGCAGGTGTCGTCGCGGAAGGCTCCGTCGGCGACGTATTGCTTGAGCGTGGCGGCCAGCGTCTCGGGCTGCTCGTAGATCTCGCGCAGCATCCAGTGGGCGTAGGGGCTTGGTGTTTCGGGCATTGCTGGTGAACTCCTTGAAGGTCAGGCGATGAAGGCGGTTTGTGCGGCGGCCAGCGTAGCGTCAATCTCGGCCTGCCCGTGCAGCATGCCGACGAAGGCGGCCTCGTACTGGCTGGGAGGCAGCCAGATGCCGGCGTCGAGCATGGCGCGGTGGAAGCGGGCGAAGGCGGCGGTGTCGGAGGTGGCTGCGTCGTCGAAGTTGTGGACGGGGCGGTCGGTGAAGAACCAGGTGAACATGGAGCCGACGCGGTTCATGGTCATGGGTACGCCTGCCTCCTGCGCGAGCGTGAGAACGCCCTCGGCGATGGCGGCGGTTGTGGATTCAAGTTGAGAGTAGAGTTCAGGGTGCTCGGCGAGATAGCCGACCGTGGCGATGCCTGCGGCCATTGCCAGCGGATTGCCGCTGAGCGTGCCGGCCTGGTAGACCGGGCCGAGTGGTGCGAGGAAGGCCATAATGTCGGCGCGGCCGCCGAAGGCTCCGCAGGGCAGGCCGCCGCCGATGATCTTGCCGAGGGTGGTCAGGTCGGGCTGGATGCCGTACAGCTCCTGCGCTCCGCCGAGCGCGAGACGGAAGCCGGTCATTACCTCGTCGAAGATGAGCAGAGCGCCGTGGCGTCTGGTGATCTCGCGCAGCCCTTGCAGGTAGCCGGGGCCGGGAGGGATGGTGCCCGCGTTGCCGACGACCGGCTCCACGATGATGCAGGCGATCTGCTCCGGGTGGCTGGCGAAGGCGCTCTCGACCGCGGGGAGATTGTTGAAGGGCAGCGCGAGGGTGTGCATCGCGGTTTCCGCCGGTACGCCCGCTGAGCCGGGAATGCCGAAGGTGGCCACGCCGCTGCCCGCCTTGACCAACATGGCGTCGGAGTGGCCGTGGTAGCAGCCCTCGAACTTGATGACGAAGTTGCGTCCGGTGAATCCGCGGGCGAGGCGGACGGCGGACATGCAGGCCTCGGTGCCGGAGCTGACGAAGCGCAGCCGCTCGATGGAGGGAAAGCAGCGCGTGACCAGCTCGGCGAGGTTGGCCTCGGCTGCGGCGGAGGCTCCGAAGCTCATGCTGCCTGCGGCTGCCCGCTGGACGGCCTCGACGGCGGGCGGGAAGGCGTGGCCGAGGATCATGGGTCCCCAGGAGCCGAAGAAGTCGAGGTAGCGGTTGCCGTCGGCGTCCCACAGGTAGGCTCCCTCGGCGCGCTCGACGAAGGGCGGGTCGCCGCCGACGGCGCGGAAGGCCCGGACGGGGGAATCGACGCCTCCGGGGAGAAGGGCTTCGGCGCGCTGCTGGAGCTGGCGGGAGCGGGTGAGGACGCGGGTCATCCCTCAAGTATAGAAGCCGCTTACACTAAGGCAGATGACGGCTGCGGAACAGGGCGCGCTTCAGGGGCGGACGGTGCTGCTCTTCGATGGTGTCTGCGGGCTGTGCAACCGGTTGGTGCTGTGGCTGCTACGGGCGGATCGGGAGGGACGGCTGCGGTTTGTTCCGTTGGAAAGCCCGCTGGGCAGGGAACTGCTGGGGCGGTTTTCTATGACTCCGGACACAAACGATGGCGTCGTGCTCCTGACGGATATCCTGACGGCGCAGGAGCGGCTCTATCGCCGCTCCGATGCTATGAGTGAGACGCTGGTCCGCATTGGGGGCGGGCAGCGTTTGCTCGGGAGGCTGTTGCGTCTCTGTCCACGTCCGCTGCGGGAGTGGGGATACGGGGTCGTTGCGCGGAGCCGGTATCGCCTCTTTGGCCAGTACGATGCCTGTTCCATGCCGACCGAGGCAGAGCGGGCCCGCATTCTGGGTATTGGGTCAGTTTGAGCCTATAGCTCTCCGAATCGCTGCCGATCCGGGAGCTAGGTGACGAGAACGGCGTTTCACAGGAATAAGGGAGAACCTAGCCACCCGTTGCCTTTCTTGTTTGTTGTCATTCCCGAAGGGAATCGGCGTCTCTTCGCAGGGTGCCTATTGTGAACTCAGGATCATCCCCTCCGCCATGGGCGTTTCTCAGGGCGAATCTTTGAACGGGCTCGTCCTATAGGTTTTGTTCGAGATAAACCCTGATCGCGTCTCGTTGTGGCATGGTAAATCTGCGCGAACCGGTCCAATGCTTAGTAAAAAACCAAGGACGGCGCTCATCTCGGTAATGTTCCACGACGCGAGTGTCGCTTACCGAGAAATCGGCTTCTCGGTAGAGACGCAGATTCCCTTCGGGAATGACAACAAGAAAAGCAAGTACAAAAGCCTTGGTCCTGAGAAGTCGGCATAGCGGAAGTGATCTGCCCATTGCCGCATCCCGGATCAGGGGGCGACCCGGAACCTGTGGATTTAAACTGATCCATGGCCGCATTCCGGCGGGTGTAACGGCCCTCTCCGAGGGTGCTGATAAACTACCTTCTCTGCAACTGCTGATGGAGCCTATACGTTTTGCCTGACGATCTCGTGCTTAAATCCGGTTCGACTACCCTCTCAACCCGCGGCAAGAAGTCTACTGGCAAGCCTGCCAAGGCCGCCTCGATCAGCTACGCCGACGCCGGCGTAGACATCAGCTCGGGGGACCGGGCCAAGCAGCGCATCAAGATGTTGGCGCGCAAGACCTTCAACAAGAATGTGTTGTCGGAGATCGGCGGGTTCGGCGGGCTGTTCTCGCTCGATCTGGCGAAGTTTCCCGACCCGGTGCTGGTTTCGTCCACGGACGGCGTGGGCACCAAGCTGAAGGTCGCCTTCGACCTGGGGATTCACCACACGGTCGGTGCGGACCTCGTAAACCATTGCGTCAACGACATCGCGGTGCAGGGCGCTACGCCACTGTTTTTCCTCGACTATCTGGCTACGGGCGCGCTTGAAGGCGATGTCGTCGAGACGGTCGTGCGCGGGCTCAGCGAGGCCTGCCGGGCCAACGGCTGCGCGCTCATCGGCGGCGAGACGGCGCAGATGCCGGGCTTCTATCAGGCGGGCGAGTACGACCTTGCCGGGACGATCGTCGGAGCGGTGAACCGCGACCAGATCATCACCGGCGACGGCATCGAGGTGGGCGACGTGATCGTCGGTCTGCCCTCGAACGGCCTGCACACGAACGGCTACTCACTGGCCCGCAAGCTGCTCTTCGAGGTGGCGAAGTACGGGCCGGAGCAGTACGTCAACGAGTTGAAGGACAAGACCGGCGCCTCTCTAATGCGGACGCACCGCAGCTATCTCGGGGTCATCAAGAAGCTCACCGCCGCGGGCGTAGTCAGCGGCATGGCGCACATCACCGGCGGCGGCATTACGGAGAACCTGCCGCGCATCCTACCGAAGGGCATGGGCGCGCAGATCGACCTTGCCTCGTGGACGGTGCCGCCGCTCTTCGAGCACCTGCAGCAACTCGGCAACGTGGAGCAGGACGAGATGCTGCGGACCTTCAACATGGGCATCGGGCTGATTGCGGTGATTCCGGCGGAGAAGGTCAAGCGGGTGAAGGCGATCCTGAACCGCGCCAATGAGCGGTACTTTGTGATCGGCCGCATCGTGCGCGGCGAGCGCAAGGTCAGCTACGTCTAGCGATGCGTGAGCGTCCCGCAGCCCGATGGATTCTACTGGACCCGCAGGACCGCGTGCTGCTGTTTCGCTTTGACGCGAAGGAGGGGCCGCTGGTGGGATTTCGCTTCTGGGCGACTCCGGGCGGTGCGGTCGAGCCGGGCGAGAGCTTCGCCGAGGCGGCCTGCCGCGAGCTGCGCGAGGAGACAGGGCTTGAGCTGCCTGCTGATAAGTGCGTGCATACGCATGAGGTGGAGCTTCGCTTGTTCGATGGGGACCTGGTGCGAGCGGAGGAGCGGTTCTTTCTGGGCCGTGTCGGCTCCTGCGGACTCTCCGACAGCCTGATGACCGACGAGGAGCGCCGCGTGATCGCCGAGCATCGCTGGTGGAGCGTGGACGAGCTGCGGGCGACCACGGAGAAGATCTTTCCGGAGATGCTGGTGGAGATCATGGAGCGGATCGCCAGCGAAGGGAGTCATCGGGGATGAAGCGTCTGGGGATTCTGCTCTCGGGCCGTGGGTCGAACTTTCTGGCGATTGCCGAGGCGATCCGGCAGGGCCGTCTGCCCGGTGCCGAGATCGCCGTGGTGCTCTCGAACAAGGAGGATGCTCCGGGGCTCGAGGCTGCGCGCGAGCTGGGGCTAACGGCGCAGGCGATTCCGTCGAAGGGCGTACCGCGGGAGGAGCATGACCGTCGCATGATCGCCGCGCTCAAGACGGCTCAGGTCGATCTCGTCTGCCTTGCCGGGTACATGCGCATCATCTCGCCTGCATTTGTGGCCGCCTTTGCCGAGCGCATCGTGAATATCCATCCGTCGCTGCTGCCGTCGTTTCCGGGGCTGGACGTGCAGAAGCAGGCGCTGGAGTTCGGAGTCAGGATCGCTGGGTGCACGGTCCATTTTGTCGATGAGGCGGTCGATCACGGGGTCATCATCGCGCAACGCGCGGTTCCGGTGGAGGACGCGGACACGCCCGCCACGCTGGCGGCGCGCATTCTGGAGCAGGAGCATCTGGCCTATCCGGAGGCGATTGCGCGAGTACTCTCGGGCGAATACGCCATCGTGGGACGGCGGTATGTGCGGCGCTGATTCTCTGTTTCCGCCCATCTGTCATCCTGAGCGAAGCGTAGCGGAGTCGAAGGACCTGCATGCTGAATCACCCATGCTGTATGGGTAGCTCGAGATGCAGGTCCTTCGACTTCGCACTACGTGCTTCGATCAGGATGACAGCGTGGTGGGTATGTCTGGACTCCCGGATTACAGCCCAAGGCGGATTTTTTGCCGTTCGAGCGCGAAAGCCCTCACTTCGATGAAACATGGGTTGACTTTAATATAGGACTGAAATAGTCTCCAATCTCAGAACAGAACCTTCGTGAAGTCTTTTGGCGAAGCGCCGCGGCGGTTCTGGAGATTGACTACGAGGCTGTGCATAGCCTGCTCCGGCAGGCGGCGGCCTTCGTATTTCTGTGGAGGCACTGCCGCATGAGCGAGCGAAAGAAGTGGAAGATCCAGCGGGCGCTGGGTCTGGAGCTGCCGGGTTTGGGAAAGCCCGGCGCATTGGAGAAGCGGAACTTTCCCCCCGGCCAGCATGGACGGCAACAGCAGCGACGCAAGCTGACGCAGTTCGGCACGCAACTGCGCGAGAAGCAGAAGCTGCTTTTTCACTACGACCTGCGCGAGGAGCAGCTTCGGCGCTTCGTGCGTAAGGCGCGCACACTGAACTCCTCCAACTGGATGGAGAGCCTGATCGGGCTGCTGGAGCGGCGGTTGGATAACATCGTTTTCCGGCTGGGCTTTGCGCGGAGCATTCCCGCGGCGCGGCAGCTCGTCCTGCATGGACACATCCTGGTCGACGGCCAGCGGCAGACCATCGGATCGATGGTGCTGCGACCGGGGCAGGTGATTGGGCTTTCGGAGAAAGCGGCGCAGTTGGAGAGCGTGCAGAGCTCGCTGGCCTCGCCGCGCCTGCCTCTGCCGTCGTTCCTCCAAAAGCAGAGCCCGGAGACGCCGGATCGCGGCGTCCTGCTCTCAATTCCTGGCTCCGAGCATGTGCCCTTCGAGTTCAACACCAGGCAGGTTGCGGAGTATTACGCAAAGCGCGGAGTGTAACGACACTCCGCAAGCAGACGCTCCTCCCGGGCAGTCTTTTGGCGAAGCACCCGGGGGAGTGGAGATCGACAACAGAGCGGACGGTCTGTAGGAAAGGGCCGCCGCCACAACCTCGAAAGGCGAGGCCATGCGAAGGACTGTACTTGCAGGTATGTTGTGTGTGATGTCTGCCTCTCTCTGGGCTCAGAACGGCAGCAGGAGTGTTGAGGGACATATCTTCGATCCGCAGGGCAAGGCGATCGTGCACGCGGAGGTGACGCTGCGCAGCACGCTGAGCGGCGCGGCGCAGCGGACGCAGACGACGGACGGCGGAAGCTATGTCTTTGGGAAGATCGCTCCGGGCGAATACACGCTGACCGCCGCGGCGTCGGGACTTGCTCCGAACACGCGCTCGGTACAGGTGAAGGGCGACAGCGCCGCAGTGGAGGCCGACCTTTCGCTCACGCTGGCGACGGCCGAGCAGAGCGTCACGGTGGTTTCGGCATCGCGTGTCGAGGAGTTGCAGCAGGACTCGCCGCTGCCGGTGGACGTGGTGACGAAGCAGCGGATCGAGCGCACGGGCTTTGAGAGCGTCGCGGATGTGTTGAGCGAGCTGCCCGGCGTGGTGACGCGCAACAATGCCTCGTACTCCGGCTCGTCGCAGGAGCAGATTGACGGCGTGGCCTCGCAGGACATTCTTGTGCTGCAGGATGGTCTGCCGATAGTGGGCGCTCGCGGCATCAACAGCGGCATCATCGATCTGGACCAGCAGAATATTGGCCGTCTGGATCGCGTGGAGGTCGTGCGCGGAGCGGCGTCTTCGCTCTATGGAACCGATGCCATCGGCGGCGTCATCAACATGATTACGCATGATCCGAAGCATCCGTTTGAGGGTGGGTTTCGGTTGTCGGGTGGGTCGCTGAGCGCGCTCGATGGCGACCTCGATCTCGGCACGCAGTGGAAGAAGCTGAGCGCCTTCACGGATCTTGAGCTGCACCGCATCGACCCGTACACGCTGCTGCCCGGCGATGAGAGCACCATCGGCGCGGACAGCCAGCGATATGACGGCCTCTTCAAGCTGCGCTACAGCTTTACGCCACGGGCCTCGATTGCTTATACCGGTACCGCGTACCATGACACGGCCACCGGCAAGAACGACGACATTACCGGCACAGCAAGCTCCGGCTACGACTACTCCGCGAGCCATGACAGCACGCAGACGCATGCGCTGACCGGCGACTTCCTCCCCAGCAGCACCACTGCCATCCAGGCGCGTCTCTACGAGGCGCGCTTCGACTCCAACTCGTACTCGCAGCCGATCAATGCGGATAGCAGCCGCGGCGATCAGTTCGATTACGGCAACCTGTACGAGCGGTACCATCGGGCCGATGGTACCGTCTCGCAGCAGCTTGGTTCATGGCAGTTTCTGCAGGGTGGCGATGAGTGGACGCAGGACTCGTATCGCGGCCTGAACCGCATCGTGGGCGACGACCACGGCCAGCAGGTGACGACCAACGATGTATGGCTGCAGGATCGCATCCAGCCATGGAAGAACCTGACTATCAACCTCGGCGGACGCTACAACCATCACTCGCTCTACGGCAGTCACGTGGTGCCGAAGATCGGGCTCGTTTACAAGGTGAACGATCACTGGACCGTGCGCGGCGCGTATGGCAAGGGCTTCCGTTCGCCGACGCTGGGCGAGCTGTACTACCTGCTGCTGCACCCGGAGTACTTCTACCAGGTCATCGGTAATCCGACGCTGCGTCCGGAGAGCAGCGAGAGCTACTCGGTGGGTACGGACTTCCAGACGAATCGCTACAGCTTCGGCATCTCGCTGTACCGCAATAATCTGAACCATCTCATCGACTACATTGAGGCGGGCTTCCCGCTGAACCAGGCGCAGCTCGATGCGCTGCTGGCGCAGTATGGCATTCCGTCTTCGTTCGGAGCGATTCCGTTTCTGGCGACGTATGTGTACGTCAACGTCGACCAGGCGTATACGCAGGGCATCAACCTGAAGGGCAGCGTGCTGCTCAATCACAACCTGAAGGTCGACGGCTTCTATGCGTACCTCGATCCTTACAACGTCACCGATAAGCAGACGCTGACGGAGCGCAGCCGCAACTCGGGTTATATGCGCGCCGAGTACGTCTCGAACAAGCTCGGTCTGGTGGCCAATATTCGCGGCAACTTCTACGGCAAATGGCTCATCAATCCCGACGGAGATCATGAGAAGGCCTATGCTCTCTGGAATCTCTATCTGTCGAAGGACCTCAACGAGATTGCTCACGGGCTGCAGGAGTATTTCTCCATCTCGAACTTGGCCAACAGCCGCGACAGTCTTCTCTCGCAGAACCCGCCTACCTACGACCGCACCGATTATGGAAGAACCTTCCGCATCGGCCTGCGGTACACCTTCCCGCACGAATAACCCAATGGATTCGCTCGAGGTGAGCCGATGGATCAGAATAATGTGATGCTGGCGGAGTATCCCGGATTGGGAAATGTACGGCTGTGCGAGTGCAAGTCGATCCATCTCAAGATCGGCCCGATCACAGTGACCCTTGCTCCGGAGGCTTTTGCGCAGGCCGCGTGCATGATTCGGCATGCGATGGAGTCGCTGGCGGTCATCGCCGCAGCAGGCGAGCTCGAACCGGAGGCGTTGCAGAGAGTGACACCACAACAAAGTCAGTTTACGCACTAAGGTTGAGGAGTAAGGATGAAGAAGGTTTTCACAAGTGCAGCTTGTTTTGTCTGTCTATCGAGCGCTGTCTTCGCGCAGCAGCCCCAGCAGAAGCCCGCACGTGAGGGCGTGCTTCTGCTGGCGCACGGAGGCAGTGCGCGGGAGTGGAACGAAGAGGTGCGCCACGTAGCCGATCAGGCCGACCTGACGGTGCCGACGGAGATCGCCTTCGGCATGGCAACGAAGTCGACCATGCAGGCGGCGATCGACCGGCTGGTGGCTCGCGGCGTGACGGAGATTGTGGCAGTGCCGCTGTTTGTCAGCTCGCACAGCTCGGTCATCGACAGCACCGCGTATCTTCTTGGCCTGCGAGCAGAGGAGCCGGAGGACCTGAAGATGTTCGCCATGATGGATCATGGCGGCGGCATGTCGATGGACCATGGTGCGATGAAGCATGACGCCGCGGCGGCAGAGGCGGAGAAGCCTATTCATGCGCCGGTGCCGATTCACATGGCCTCGGCGCTGGACCATCATGCGATTGTGGCCGACATCCTGCGTGATCGGGCGGCTTCCATCAGCAAGGACCCGGCGCATGAGGTGGTCATCCTTGTGGCTCACGGGCCGGTGCCGGAGGACGAGAACAAGCTGTGGCTGAAGGACATGGGCCTGCTCGCGGACCAGATGCGGAGCCAGACGCACTATGCGGACATCGAGAGCCTTACGCTGCGCGATGACGCGGACGATGCTGTCCGCGATGTGGCGACGAAGCAGCTTCGTGAACGCGTGGAGGCGGTGAGCAAGTCAGGGAAGACGGCGCTGATTGTGCCTCTGCTGCTCTCGTACGGCGGCATCGAGGATGGGCTGCGCAAGCGGCTCGAGGGGCTGGACTACAGGATGCCCACGCAGGCGCTGCTGCCGGATAAGCGCATCGTGAGCTGGGTGACGGAGACGGCGCAGGCCAGCGAGGCTGAAGATTCGGCAAAGCATTAGGCTATTTCTTTTACCGCGAACGCCTGTCATCCGGAGCGAGCGTAGCGAAGTCGAAGGACCTGTATCTGGAACTACCCATACAGCATGGGTGCTTTCGCATGCAGGTCCTTCGACTGCGCACTGCGTGCTCCGCTCAGGATGACAAGTTCTGTGGCGAGATGGGATGGAGACGGGCTCAAGCGGCGTATATAATCTGAGTTGCACCGCGGGAGTAGCTCAATGGTAGAGTAGCGGCTTCCCAAGCCGTTGGTTGCGGGTTCGATCCCCGTCTCCCGCTCCAGAATGTGAAAAGGCTCCCCATCGGGGAGCCTTTTCTGTTGCCTCTCTAGGCTTGACGAGCCTAGTGAGACAGGCTGGCTGTCTTCACGGTGGACTGCTTGAGGTGATCCTCTAGCGCCTGCGCCTCGGGGATGTACGTGACCGCCTTGGCGATCTGCGGGTCCCAGTCGGCGCGGACCTTCAGGCCCTCGAGCTGGCCGAACTGCGAGGTAAACAGGTCGCTCTTGATGCTCATCTTGATCCAGTCCAGCACGCCGTTGAAGTCGGCGTCCGTGTACTCGACGTTCTTGGTCTTCAGGAAGTCCTTGAACTGCGCGAGCACAGCGTCGTCCACCTGAAACTCCCGGGTGACGGGGTGGCTGGCGAGGTAGCGCTTGCTGAAGTCGAAGAAGGCATAGTGCTGGAGGAGGTCACCCTGGAAGTGGTTCGACTTCGGGGCCTCGATCTTCTCGTCCGGCGTGATGCCGCCGCCGCCGTAGACCGTGCGGCCGGAGTCGGTCAGCTTGACCTCGCGGTTCGCGCCCTTCTCCACGCCGTCGCGCACATAGTAGTAGTCGTACAGCGAGATGTTGCTGTAGTTGCGCTGGATGAGGCGGCCGGAGGGCGTGTAGTAGTGGTAGGTCGTCAGGGCGAGTCCGGTGTTGTCGGAAACCTGGAAGACCGTCTGCACCAGTCCCTTGCCGAAGGTTGTTTCGCCGACGATCAGGGCGCGGTCGTGGTCTTGCAGTGCGCCGGAGACGATCTCCGCCGCCGAGGCCGTGTTGCGGTTCACGAGCACGACGATGGGGAACTTCGCATCGGAGCCATGCGCGGCGCGGTAGACCTGATCCGGGAAGGCGCGGCCCTTCTGCGAGACGACGATCTGGCCCTTTTGGAGGAACTTGTCGGAGACGTTGACGGCCTCGTTCAGCAGGCCGCCGGGGTTGGCGCGCAGGTCGATGACCAGACCCTTCAGGTCGCCGAACTTGTCGAGCGCGTCGCCTACCTCGTGGCTGGTCGTCTCCTGGAACTGGGTGACGTGCACGTAACCAATGCCCGGCTTCAGGAAGTAAGCCAGGTCGACCGAGGGGTGCGAGATATCGTCACGGACGAGATCGAAGACCAGCGGCTTGTCCGCGCCCTCGCGCTCCATCGTGACGGAGACGTGGGTGCCCTTGGGGCCCTTCAGCAGACCGGCGACCCCGGCGGAGTCCAGCCCGTCGGCGCTCTTGCCGTCGACGGACTTGATCGTATCGCCCGGCTTGATGCCCGCCCGGAAGGACGGCGTACCCTCAAAGGGATACAGCACGACGATCTTGAGGCCGTTCTTGGCGCCCGGATCGGGCTGCGGCTGAATGGTCATGCCGACGCCGTAGTATCGGCCGTGCTGATCCTCCCTCATTTGGGCGTAGGCCTTTGGATCGTAGAAGTTGGAGTGCGGATCGAGCACATGCAGCATGCCGGGGATGGCGCCGTCGTAGATGGCCTTGTCGGGCTTGTCGCCGGTCATGGGCTCGGCGTAGTTCTGCTCAACGATGGAGTAGACGTCGGTAAAGGCGCGCAGGGAGTCGCGGACGGTCGACTCGTCGGAGGAGGACTGGGCGGCGACGCGCTGGCTGATAACCGAGCCAAGCACCGCGCAGGTCGCAAGAAAGATCGTCGTGGAAACAAGGGCGCGTCGGGTGCGTGGGGCCATCGGGTTGGAGTACCTCGGAAGCAGAAGCGGAGCGTACGCCTGCGCTCTGTGATGGACGGAGTATACAACGTTTTGTGAGCATTTTGCGCGGCTTTTGGTTCCCATTCGCCTGTTGCCCGCCATGCCGTTTAGAATGATGTATCGGCGTGCCGGCGCGGTTGGCCGTCCGTCCAATCAGTACAGGCAGCGGCGGTGGATCGGGTATGGCCACCTGAGTTGTAGAGAGAATACGAGCGACGATGACCTTGAGAATTTCGCAGCATGCGGCGATGTGCGGGCTGATCCTGCTGGCGCTGCCGGCCGTAGCCACCGCCCAGGCCCCCCGCTACCAGAGCCCGATCAACGCCCCGACGCCGCAGACACGGCTGGCCGTTCCGGCCACGACGCCGATCACGCCCAACGGCGAGGTCGTCGAGGACGTGGTCGTCCGCGTCAACGACCAGATCATCAGCCGCAGCGACCTCGAGCGCAGCGTGCAGCAGATGCAGCAGGAGATGCAGCAGGCCAACGCCTCGCCGGCCGATATCGCCGAGCGGCAGCAGAACCTTCTGCGCGATCTGATCGACCAGCAGCTTTTGCTCTCGCGCGGCAAGGAGCTTGGCATCAATGTGGACGCCGAGGTGATCCGCCGCCTCGACGAGGTTCGCAAGCAGTACAAGATGGATACGATGGAGGATCTGGAGCGCGCCGCCCGTCAGCAGGGCGTCTCGTTTGAGGACTTCCGCGCCGGTATCCGGAACCAGATCATCACCCAGCAGGTCGTGCGCGACGAGGTGGGCCGCCATCTGCAGATGACCCAGTCGCAGGAGCAGGCCTACTACAACGCACACAAGCAGGAGTTCGCGCAGCCGGAGCAGGTTCGCCTGAGCGAGATCCTGATCCCCACGCCCGCGGACGCGACTGAGGCCCAGATCGCACAGGCGCAGGCCAAGGCGACCGAGGTGGAGACAAAGCTCAAGGGCGGAGAGAGCTTCGACGCGGTGGCAAAGACCTATTCGGGCGGACCGACGGCGGCGCAGGGCGGCGATCTCGGACAGTTCAAGCGCGGCGCGCTGGCCAAGGTGCTGGAGGATCAGACCTTCAGCCTGAAGGCGGGAGAGTTTACCGCGCCCATCCGCACGCGGCAGGGTTTCGTGGTCCTGAAGGTGACGGAGCATAACGAGGCGGGCGTGCCCACGCTGAAGGAGATCGAGCCGCAGGTGCAGGAGGCGATGTACTCCGAGCAGATGCAGCCCGCGCTGCGTGCCTATCTCACCAAGCTGCGCGAGGACGCGTACATCGACATCAAGCCGGGCTATATCGACGGCGGCGCGAGCGGCAAGGAAACCAAGCCGGTGTTTACGGCGTATACGGCCCCTGTTGTCAAGAAGAAGACTGTGGTCCAGAAGCAGCGGTTCGACCGCGGCGGTCACTTCTCTGAGACGAAGGGGCAGCCTGCGGCGGCTCCGGCAGCCCCGGCAGCCGATGCGGCGACCACTGCGGCTGCGCCTACGGCGACGGCTTCCACCGCGGCTCCTGCGACAACGGCCTCTACTACTACGGCTGCGCCGTCGACGGCGGCCAGCAACCATCTTGCGCCGATCACGAAGAACCACAAGGTCAAGCGCGAGAAGGTGCGCTTCGGTCAGGCTCCGCGGGACACGCTGCCTGCGCGGCCGGTGACAGGCATGGCTACCGATAACGGTCTTGGCGCGGACCATGAGCGCATCGACACAGTCGCCTCAGCCTCGGCCTCTGCGCCCGCTCCGGGTACGGCCATCGCTCCTCTGGAGACGGCCTCGAACACGAGCGACGTAAATCCTCTCGAACCGCAGCAGGGTCCGCAGAAGAAGACTCGCTTCGCGGCCAAGGCTGTTCAGTTTGAGCAGGAGAAGAAGCAGAAGAAGGCCTCACAGCTCAAGGAGAAGGTCATCTCCGCAGCGCCGACGATGACCGATGACGAGCAGGCTGCCGCTGCGACGCAGAGCGCACCTCTCGGTCTGAACGGCGACACGGCGAAGAAGCCCAAGAAGCCGAAGCGGCAGAAGGGCGAGGCGAAGGAGCGTCTGCAGAACCAGGCTCCGAAGCCGCCCGCTCCGCTGCCGGAGGAGACTCCGTCGAAGGCTCCGGATCGCGGTACGCCGTATGAGGGAACCGCCGGTCCGGCGCGTACGCCGCAGGCCACGGATTCGTCGACTGCACCGGCGTCCGCACCGCCGCAGCAGTAAACCGGAAACGTTTACGCGAACGCGAGGGCTTCGGCTCTCGCGTCTTCGTCTGGAGCGCAGGGAGACTATGAAGGATTTCTACGTTGTCGATGCCGCCAAGTTTGAGAACGAGTTCGTCACCGGATTTTTCGTGCTCACCTCGATCTCTCTGCGCGACCGCAAGCAGGGCGGGCAGTACCTTGCGCTGACACTTGCGGATAAGACCGGCTCGTTCGAGGCCCGCATGTGGGACGAGTTTGCGGACGCTGTCTCCACCTGCACCGAAGGCTGCTACGTGAAGGCGCAGGGGCAGATCAGCAAGTATCAGGGCAAGTTCCAGATCACGCTGCAACGCCTGCGTCTTGCCGCCGAGAGCGAGATCGATCCCGCCGACTTTCTTCCGGCTACGCAGTACGACGTCGATGTGCTCTGGTCGGAGCTTCGCGGGTACGTCAGCGGGTTCGCCAATGCGGATCTGCGCCGGTTGATCGATGCCTTTCTGGATGATCCAAAGATCGCTGAGGCCTACCGTGCCGCGCCCGCCGCGAAGGTGCTGCATCACGCCTGGCTCGGCGGCCTGCTGGAGCATGTGGTCACGCTCGTCCGCGTCTGCCGGGCGACGGCTCCGCTGTATCCCGAGGTGGACGCCGACCTGCTCGTGACCGGAGCGATCCTGCACGACATCGGCAAGATTCACGAGCTGTTCTGGGCATCGAGCTTTGGCTATACGCTGGAGGGCCAGCTCATCGGCCACATCAGCATCGCGCAGGGCATGCTGCGCGACAAGCTGCAGGAGATCGCGCCCTTTCCGGAGCGGCTGCGCATCCTCGTCGAGCACATGATCCTGAGTCATCACGGCAAGTACGAGTTCGGCTCGCCCAAGCTGCCGATGACGCCGGAGGCGATCCTGCTCAGCGCACTCGACGACCTCGAGGCCAAGATGCAGACGATGCGGAGCGAGTTCGCCCGCTCGGTCGCCAACGGCCGCAGCGCCTCCGACGTGACGGAGTGGGTGCGCTCCATGGAGCGGCCGCTGCTGAACTCGCAGGCTTACCTGAAGAACGAAAAGGAAGACTAGTTCGAACGAGGCGGCGGAGCGGGGGAGGGGAAGAATCGTTCGTTAACGATCTTTCGCCAGAGAGAGCTGCGTTTTGCGCCCCTTGGCGGCGCGGTTGGCCTTTGCTTTGCCCGATGTGCCGCTTGCGTTGACTGCGACACGAGTAGTCGCTGGCTCGCTCAGATTCGCCTCTTCGGCCTGGGGCGTCTCGAGCCGTGTGAGAAGCTTCTCGCGCTCGTGCTGCATATCCTCGTAGACCTGGTCGAGAATAAGAAGCGCCCTCTCACCTTCTTCGCCTGCGAAGCAACGAAGAAGCACCTTGCGCATGGGGCGCCAGTCCTCGCTCAGCCGCTGCAGCACGGTTTGACCGTGCATGGTGAGATACAGCAGGCGAACGCGCCCATCGGTGGGATGAGGCTTGCGCCGCAGAATGCCGCGCTTCTCCAGCAGCGAAACCATCGCCGTAATCGTGTTCGGCTCGGCGAAGATGAAGTTGCCCAGATCGGCCTGCCGAACACCCGGCTGACGATGCACGGCGCGCAGCAGAGAGTACTGGTCGGTCGTCAGCCGATAGGGGCTGAACATGGCGTCGCCGCAGCGGTTGATGGAGAGCATGGCACGGCGCAGGCGGCGCACAATATGCAGGTGCGACTCCTGTGCTTTGGGCGTATCGGATTGCTTTCCCGCAAGTGTCATCGGTATCCCGGGTTACACAATAGAGTAAGATAGCACGCATTTTGCGTCATGCAATCCTCAGAGTAGCGCCGTATCTTTATGGAGACGGCGCTGCTGTGAAGACGGGCTCCGCCGTCTGTGGGAGGAGGTCTGTATGCGTACTGGCGGGTCGGATAGGGAGACGATTCGTGCAGGCAGAAAGTCGCTGCGTGGGCGGCAATTCAGGATATTTCCAGGGGAAATCTATCCGTAAGAAGAAAGGGAGAGCCCGGCTCCGGCTCCTCGAAGAGGCAGATCGATTCGACGGAAAACCTCTGGTTGCAATGCTCGGCCAGCCGTGCGGTGATGTGTTGTTGAAAGATGTAGCCGATGGCAGGCTGCAGGGAGGAGGTCAGCGTCATGTGGAACTTCCACGTATCCAGCACGTAGGGATAGCCCCATCGCTCGAGGTTTCTCCGCTCGCGCACGTTGAGCCCGTTGTGGCTTCGGGCATCGAGATCCTCCTGCGTCGGGGGAGTGCGGAATTCATCGAAGTCGGTCACGCATTTGCCGGCCAGCTCCGGAAAGTCCTTGCCGACCGGGTTGCTGCGCAGCGCGAGAAAGTTGGTGATCCTGCCGACCGAAACTCCCGGAATCGTGAAGCGCTGCTGATGTGAGGCAAACCTGCGCAGCCGCGCGCGCAATTCATCGGGAGAGCGGCCGGAAGCCAGCCGGAACGGAGGCTTCAGCGTTGCATGAAATCCATAGCGCCGCGGGCCCTCGGTAAATCGCTCCCAGTCCGAGCGGCTGATCTTTGCGGGCAGTGGCGGTTCGAGCTTGGAGTCTGTGCGGGCGTCGCGGCCGAGCCAGAGCGTGGCCGCCGCAAACAGGCCTGTATCCTCCTCGGGCACATAGTAGATTGCGTAACGGTGGGCCTGCCGCGGTGTCCCCATTCTTTCCTTCATCTCTCCCCGGTCCCGATACATTGCGATCGTCTGCTGACGACCGCAATGAAATCCATGGCAGTCCTTGCTGCCGGATAAAGCTCGTATGTAAAAGAGGACTGGAGGCGATCCTGTTCTCTGCCGTTGATTGAGGCGGCGGAGTCGCGTGCCGCATGTGATTCGTACGCGATCCATATACTAGCGGTGAATTGTTTAAAACACGGTTACAAAACGCTTCAGGGAAGAGCAGAAATTTAATATTCACCGTCTGTTGACGATGACTCGGGAGATGAAGGATACGTCCGCCATCAGGATGGGGGATGCGGCGACGCATTCCTTATCCCGGGACGACCTGGGGGATAGTGGAGATTAAATCGCCCGCCACCGGTGTATCCTCGGCCGCGGCTTCGTAGTCTTCCTCGCCGGGGGCGAGGAAGAGATCCTTTTCGAGGGTTGCGGACACTCTGAAGACATTGCAGCGCATGCAGGAAGGCCTGGCAAAACGATATCCCAACCGAGTCACTCGGCGCTTCCCCTCATCAATTTTTGCCAGCATAGCATTTTCCGTGTAGATATTTCGTATACGAATGTATTGATTGATCGTTTGAAGACCCCAGTAGACGTTAGGTGAATTCATCCAATGCTTCGATATGGTATGTGTGGGATGAAAGCAGTCTCGTGAACGAGAAGATACCGAGGGCTCGAGGAGAGAGCTGGGATATTTTGGGGGAAGCATATCGGAGAAGCCGCTTCTTCGCTCGCGTCGTTATCCCACTCGAAGAATCCGGTATGCCCGCTTACGCTCAGCGCAAGCTCGCGGGTGGCGATCATGCGAGGTGTGGTGGGGAGTGCCTTGTAGAATAGTGTCATTCGTTTATGGCAAATCAATTACTGGATCACAGTGCACGATCGAACTGGGCAAGTCTGGCCGGGATCAAGGTGGCGCGGGTCGCTCCGATGAGCCAGCCGGCGAGCGGCATTGTTGCTGTGCCGGGCAGCAAGAGCATCACCAATCGGGCGATCATTCTTGCGGCAGCGGCGGAGGGAAGCACGCGGCTCAAGGGCATCCTTCGCTCCGATGATTCGTACTGGTGTATTCAGGCGCTGCGGCAACTTGGCGTCAGCATCGAGGAGCACGAGGATGTTGTAAGCCTGACGGGTGTTGCGGCGTGGCAGCAGCCGGAGAAGGCAGTCTTTATCGGCTCCGCTGGAACGACGGCGCGGTTTCTGACCAGCCTGCTTGCCGTGACCACGACGGTTCCTGTCGAGATGACTGCGTCGGCCCAGATGTCCGGCCGTCCGATGAAGACGCTGCTGGATGCGCTGACGAAGCTGGGCGGGCAGTTTCGCTTTCAGGGGAAGGAAGGCTACTTTCCCTTCACGATTGATCCGGCGACGGAGGGCGTCTCGAGCATCGAGCTGTCGGGAAGTACATCGAGCCAGTTCCTGAGCGGTCTGCTGATGGCTTCGCCGCGCGTGGGCAGGCCGATTGAGGTTACGATCCCTGATCATGTGGTGCAGGCCGACTATGTGCGCATCACGCTGGACCTGATGCAGCACTTTGGCGTCACGGTAGAGAGTGCTGAGGACATGCGCCACTTTGTTGTGCAGCCTGCGGCGTATCGTGCGAAGGACCTGACCATTGAGTCGGATGCTTCGACGGCCTCGTACTTTCTGGCCATCGCCGCGGTTACAGGGGGCGAGGTGACGATTCCGAATCTGAACCTGAAGAGCCTGCAACCGGACATTCGCTTCGTTGAGATTCTGGAGCAGATGGGCTGCACCGTGACGAAGAATGATGAGGGCGTCACGCTGCGCGGGCCGAAGAAGTTGCGCGGTGGCTTCACAATCAACATGCGCGCCTGCTCCGATGTGGTGCCGACGCTGGCGGCGATTGCGCCCTTTGCCGATGGGCCGATTGAGATCACCGACGTGGAGCATATTCGCTCGCACGAGTCGGATCGCCTGAAGGTGATGGCGACAACGCTGGCCGAGCTTGGGGTTCCGGTCGAGGAGCGGCGCGACGGCCTTCGGATTACACCCGCGCAACCGCGCTTCGGCGTAGTGGCTACGCATGACGATCATCGCATCGCAATGTCGTTTGCGGTGCTGGGCGCGGCGGGCTCAGGCATTGGGCTGGAAGACCCCGGCAGCGTCTCGAAGACGTGCCCCGGGTTCTTCAATCAGATCGCAGGCATGGGAGTTGGGGTCACGCTCGAACCGTAGAGGTGCATTGATGAGCCAATCGCTTCATCCGCAGGTCGAAGCTCTGCTGGCCGGTGTGCTCAAGCCACCCGCAACGCCTGTTGCGCCGACGGTGGAGGGCGTTCGCGCCGGGCATATCCATCTCTCGGAGATGCTGGCAGGGCCGGGCGAGCCGGTCTTCCGCGTGTGGAACGAGACGGTCACGACGGAGCATGGACGGGTTCCGGTGAGGTGGTATCTGCCGTCGCCTGAGGCTACGATGCTGCTGGTGTATGTGCACGGCGGCGGATGGGCGACTGGAACGCTGGACTCATACGATACGCTGTGCCGGGCGCTTGCGCTGCGGTCTGGGGTGCTCGTGATGAGTGTGGCCTATAGCCTCTCGCCAGAGGCCGCCCAGCCGCTTGCGCTTCAGCAGGTTGCGGATATCTTTCGTAGCGCAAGGACGCTTGCCGCGGATGCCGGGTACACGGTGCGTAAGCTGGCCGCTGCCGGAGACAGCTCGGGAGGGCATCTCATCGCGGCGGCACTCGACCAGATGCTCGCTGCGGAAGAGAAGACGTTGGATGCGACTGTGCTGCTGTATCCCGTGCTCGACGCGACGATGAACTCGGAGAGCTTCCGCGAGTTTGCAACCGGATACCAGCTCACCGCCGAGCGCATGCGATGGTTCTGGGAGCTATACCTTGGGGCGAGTCTGGACACGCTCGCTGGATCATTGAACGATTCACAGATATCGCCGCTGTACTCGCAGCAGCTTGCATGGTTTCCGAAGACGATGATCGTGACGGCGGCCTTCGATCCGCTGCGGGATGAGGGCGCGGCGCTGGCGCAGCGGCTTGCCGAGGCAGGTGCTCCTGTGGAGTACCTGAACGTTCCCGGGCAGATTCACGGCTTCATGCGGTTTCGCGGCTCCATGACCGACCCGGAGTGGGGCGTGGACGCTGTGCTGCGGCGCATCGGGGCCTTTCTGCAAACCGTCTGATTTGCAAGGTTTGCGGCACCGGCCGGGTAACGGCTGCCTCGAAATTGTTACAATCGTTCTTTAGGCCCATATTGTCTGAGGCCGGGAAAGTCATTACAAATGCTTCGTTTTTCAACAGCAGGAGAGAGCCACGGCGAAGGCCTCGTCGCTCTGGTAAGCGGCATGCCCGCCGGTGTTCCCGTCGATCAGGAGCGCATCAGCCATGAGCTGTGGCGTCGGCAGCAGGGCTACGGCCGCGGCGGCCGCATGCGCATCGAGCGCGATGCCGCGCACATTCTCTCCGGCGTGCGCCACGGCAAGACCATCGGCTCCCCGATTGCGATGACGATCGCCAACAACGACTGGAAGAACTGGACCGAGATTCTGCCGGTGGAGACAGGCGACCCGGCGAAACACAAGGCGGTCGCCAGCCCGCGCCCCGGTCATGCGGACCTTGCAGGCGCGTTGAAGTATGACTTTCCCGACGCTCGCTATGTGCTGGAACGTGCCTCGGCCCGCGAGAGCGCGGCGCGTGTGGCTGCCGGTGCCATCGCCAAGGGGCTGCTGCGTGAGCTGGGCATTGAGGTGGCGAGCCACGTCATCCGCGTGGGCAAGGCGGAACTGGACCGGCCCGCGACGTGGGAGGAGATCGCTGCGTTACAGTCGAAGGAGCCTGTGTTGCTCAACTGCGTCGATGAGGCCAGCGAGGTGCGCATGAAGGCCGAGGTCGATGCTGTGCTGCGTACGGGTGACACTGTTGGCGGAGTCTTTGAAGTTGTGGTGCACGGGCTGCCTCCGGGCGTTGGTACGCACGTCAACTGGGATGAGCGCATGGATGGTCTGCTTGCCCAGGCGGTGATGAGCCTGCAGGCAGTGAAGGCCGTCGAGATCGGCCGTGGCGTGACCGCTGCGGAGTCGGTCGGCTCGGCAGTGCATGATGCGATTAGCTACGAGGGCTCCGCGGAGGACTTTACAAAGTTCTCCCGTGAGCAGAACAACGCTGGCGGTCTGGAGGGAGGCATCTCGAACGGCGAGGATGTTATCGTTCGTGGATACCTCAAGCCCATCTCGACGCTGCGCCGTCCGCTTGGCTCGGTCAGCTTTGAGACGCGAGAGCCGGTCAAGGCATCCTATGAGCGCAGCGACGTCTGCGTCGTTCCTGCCGCTGGCGTTGCGGCGGAGGCGATGGTAGCCCTGACCGTTGCACGGCTGGTGCTGGACAAGTTTGGCGGTGACTCGCTCCGCGAGACGCGGCGCAACTTCAACAGCTATGTTGAGCAGATACGAAATTTTTAGAAAGAACATTCAAGCATGTCCACCAAGGCCGCAGCCAAGACGAATAAGAAGATTCACGAGGTCGTGAAGTACCCGGATCCCATCCTCGCAAAGCGGGGCGAGGTGGTCACAGTCTTCGACGCGAACCTCAAGAAGCTCATCGCGGAGATGTTCGACAGCATGTATGCCGCGCAGGGCATCGGCCTTGCCGCGCCGCAGATTGCGATCTCGAAGCGCATTGCCATCGTCGATGTCAGCTTCAAGAAGAACCCGGAGGAGAAGATCGTCCTGATCAATCCGGAGATCATCGAGCGCGAGGGCAAGCAGGTCGAAGAGGAGGGCTGCCTCAGCCTGCCGGATATCCGGGAGAAGGTTTCCCGTGCTGTGCGCGTCAAGGTGCGCGCGCAGGATGTCGAGGGCAACTGGGTAGAGATCGAGGGCGAGGATCTGCTGGCGCGTGCGCTGCAGCATGAGATCGATCATCTCGACGGCATTCTCTTCATCGACCACCTCAGCCGCCTGAAGCGCGACCTGGTTCTGCGCAGGATCAAAAAAATGCAGAAGAATGGTGAGTGGTAGGCCGTGAAGCTGGTCTTCTGTGGCACGCCCGCCTTCGCGGTTCCTACGCTCGAGGCCGTCGTCAATGCGGGGCATGAGGTCGCTCTTGTCATCACGCAGCCGGACCGCGCTGCGGGCCGCTCGCAGGAGATGCAGGCCCCCGCCATCAAGCGCAGGGCGTTGGAATTTGGCATACCTGTCATACAGCCGGAGAAGATCAGGAACAACGCCGAGCTGCGTGCGCAGCTTGAGGCCATTGCACCGGATGCGATTCCTGTGGTCGCGTATGGCCGCATCATTCCGCAGTGGATGCTCGATCTTCCGCGCTACGGCAACATCAATCTGCATGGCTCGCTGCTGCCGAAGTATCGCGGAGCCGCGCCGATCCAGTGGGCTATTGCGGAGGGTGAAACCGTTACCGGCGTGACGACGATGCGCCTCGATGCGGGCCTCGACACGGGTGACATCCTGCTCATGCGCGAGACGCCGATTGGACCCACGGAGACTGCGGCGGACCTCTTCCTTCGCCTCGCCGAGATCGGTGCGCCGCTCATGCTGGAGACGCTGGATGGCCTTGCTGCCGGTACGATTGCGCCGCAGCCGCAGAATCATGCGCTCGCAACGCTGGCCCCGGTGCTGACGCGCGAGGATGGCCTCGTCGACTTCGCCCGACCGGCGCAGAGGATCTACAACCGCTGGCGCGGCTTCCAGCCGTGGCCCGGCGCGCACACCACGTTGCGCGGAAAGAAGTTCATCCTGCATCACATGCGGCTGGTTGAAGGCACGGCCTCCGAGGCTTTAGGTACGTTGCTGGTGCGCGGCGAGGAACTGCTTATCGTCTGCGGCGAGCAGACGCTGCTCGCGCTCGATGAGGTGCAACTCGAGGGCAAGCGCCGTATGTCGGCCGGAGATTTCCTGCGCGGCTATCAGGTCAGATCCGGCGAGTTGGTCGGGCAATGAAGCCTCCTATGAAGTCAAAGCCTGTTCTACAGGTAACGCCAGCACGCCGCGTCGCCTTCGAGGTGCTCGCGCTGGTGGGCGAGAACAAGGGGCACTCCGACGACCTGCTGCACACGCGCACGGCGTCGCTCTCACCCGAGGACCGCAACCTTGCCACAGCGCTCGTTCTCGGCACGCTGCGCTGGCAGATTGCACTTGATGCGCGGATTGCAGCGTTTCTTCAGCGGCCTGACCAGCAGCTTGCCGCGCCGGTTGCGATTGCGCTGCGGCTTGGAGCCTTCCAGCTTCTGCACATGGATCGCATTCCCGCGCATGCGGCGCTCAGTGAGAGCGTGGAACTGGCGAAGTGGGCGAATCATGCGTATGCCTCAGGCATGGTCAATGCAATCCTGCGTAAGCTCTCGACAGCGCCCGCGTTGGGTACTCCGCTGTATGAATCGACGGCTGCGTTTGCGACCCGTCTGGGCCATCCGCTGTGGCTGGTGGAGCGATGGGTTGCAGCCTATGGTCGCACCGCCGCCATATCGATCTGTGAGGCCGATCAGCATGAGCCTGCGGAGGACCATACCTTTTTTGTTGATGCTCCGAGCGATCTCCCGCGCATCGATCCCGGTTCGCGTCTTGTTGCGGAGCTTTCTGCGGCTGCCATGCCTGCGCAGGGAAGCCGTATCTGGGATGCCTGCGCCGCTCCCGGCGGCAAGACGCTCTGCCTCGCGTATCGCTTGCCGACAGCGGAGATTCTTGCCACCGATGTCAGCCCGCGCCGTCTCGAGCAGATGCAGCGGCGCATGGAGCGTACGTCCTTTGCCGAACGCATTCGCTGCGAGGTGGCCGATGCCAGCGCATCGCAGAATGCTCCGGGCTTCGACCTGATCCTCTGCGATGCTCCGTGCAGCGGCACCGGAACACTTGCACGCAATCCTGAGATTCGTCATCATCTCCGCGCAGGCGATCTCGCTCGGCAGGCCGATCGCCAGCGTGCGCTGTTGCAGCATGCGCTGCGGCAACTGGCTCCCGGCGGCAGGCTCGTCTACTCCACCTGCTCGCTCGAGCCGGAGGAGAACGAGCGCGTCGTGGATGCAGTTCTGCGCGATGCCGGAGTGCGATTGGTTCCGGTCGAGGGTCTGCTCGACCAGCTTGCTGCGGCGAAGATTCTTCAGCCCGAAGCCGCGCAGAGCCTTGCTTCTACCGCTGTGCGCGGCGGAGCATTGCGGACGCTTCCGGGCATACATCCGTGCGATGGATTCTTTGCGGCTGTCTTCGAGCGCAGTGCGTAATTAGGGGTTCACTGTCAGCTTGACGCCCTGACCGCGAAAGGCACGGTGTCCCACTGCTGGAACCTGCCCGACCACGATGCTGCCCAGCGGCAACGGTGCAGGCGCCGCCGGTTGTGCAGGCTGGCTCGGCGGGTTCGCAGGCTCCCACGAGATTGCATACATCCCCAGCGAGGACAGGCGGCTCATGGCGGCGTCCAGCGTAATCCCGGTCACAGAAGGCATGACGAAGCCGGCTGCCGTGCGCGCATCCTCTTTTTGACTCAACAGCAGGCTCACGCGCGGGCTATCGACGCCTCCGGCGTTCGGCGGCGGCGTCTGCGCTAGCACCGTATCGGCGTCGCCCGCGGCGGGCAGATGCGCGAGCGTGCCGACGTCGAGCGAAACCTTGCGAATGGCAATTGTCGCGGGCCGCTCGGTCATGCCGAGCACGCTGGGGATGGATACCTTCTGCGGGCCGAGGCTCTCGATGGTTCGCACCTCCCATTCGTGCCGCACGATGACGCCGGGCGAAGGTGTCTGCGAGATGATGTGCCCGGCCGGGATAGTCGTCGAGTAGAAGCGGTTGATCAGCAGGAGGTTCAGGCCCATGCCGTGCAGCGTCTTCTGCGCGTCGTCCGCGGTCATGCCGACGAGGTTCGGCACCTCGACCTGCCCGCCGTGGATCGCCAGACGCATGGTGATGAACGTGACCAGCAGAATCATCAGCCCCAGCGCCATGATGCTGAAAGCGGCGTAGAAGAACTGGTTGATCTTCGTAATGGAGATGGTGATCTTCATCGCTTGTTATCCGTTGCAGGCTCGGGGTGGATCAGCAGCTTATCGACCTCCGGCGCCTCGAGCCGAAACGCGCCCTCGAGAGCGGTGATGATGGCGTGTACCTTCGACATCGGCAGATCGTCGGGCAATGTGCAGTGGCAGTTGACCAGCAGCCGGTCGTTCATGCGCGTGACGATGACCTCGTGGATGTCGAGGATCTCGGGGAAGGTCATGGCGACCTTGCGCAGCCGCGCCTCGAGCTGTTTATCGCGGTCGAGCGACTCGGGCCGCTCGATGGTCGCAGGCTCGCTCTCGATGTGCGTGAGGATGGTCGCCACCTGCGGCAGCTCGCGGCGTATCTCGGACTCGAGCTGCGTGACTAGCTCATGTGCGCGGCGCAGCGGCATCGTCTCGTCCACCTCAAGATGCTGTTCCAGGTGGAGCGCGTTGTCGTACTGCTGCACGCTGACGTCGTGGATGGTCAGGTTCGAGCGCGCTGCCACGGCGCGGATGCGGTCGTGGATGCTCTCGGCGACCGAGGCTCGCGGCACCGAATGCACCATGACGTCAGCGCCCGGAAGCTGCCGCTGGACCGAAGCTGTCGCGGCCTTGGTGATCTGCTCGGAGCGCTGGAAGGTGAGGTTGCGTGGCAGGCCCAGTGTCAGGTCGGCGAAGTAGTTCGAGCCGGAGCGGCGCGTCCGCACACGCTCGACCGAGATGACGCCGTCGATGGCCGCAAGGTCGCGGATCAGCTCGCGGCGCACCTGTGCCCGCATCTCCTCCGGGGTCGCGTCCAGCAGGGCATTGAGCGTGCGCCGGGCGAGGTTCCAGCTCACATGCAGAATGATGGCCGAGACGACGATGGCGGCGATGGGGTCGGCCAGCTCCAGTTGGGAGATATGCCAGTGCTGCCCGACGAAGCTCGCGGCCAGGCCCAGCAGCACGGCGACCGAGGACCAGATATCCGTGCCGAAGTGAATGGCGTCGGCCTCGAGCGCCTCGCTCGCGTGCTCCACGGCGACGCGGTGCAGGTTGCGCGAGCGCGTGTAGTCCACGGCGATGGAGAGCAACAGTACGGCAAAGGGCCACGGCGAGGGCGTCAGCGTGAAGTTTTCGTGGAAGAAGATGCGCCGCACGGCCTCGGTCAGAATCCAGACGCAGGAGCCGACCATCAGCAGGGTTTCGATGAGGGCTGAGAGGCTCTCTACCTTGCCGTGGCCGTAATTATGCTCCTCGTCGGCGGGCCGGTCGGAGACGTTGACGGAGAACAGCGTGATAGCCGCCGCGATCAGGTCGATACCGGAGTGTGCCGCCTCCGACAGCATGCCCAGCGAGCCGGTCAGAAGGCCGGTAATCAGCTTGAGCAGCGTGATGGCCGCCGCTGCCAGCACGGAGGCCAGCGCCGCGGAGTGCTTCGCCGCTCGCGTCTGTCCGGTCTGTTCCGTGGGCGCCAGGGAAGTCATACGGAGAATCCTACAATGCTGGCCTTCAGGGCTTGGTAGCCCGGTACAGCCCAGCGATGCCGAAGGTGTAGCTCGTCCAGCCAGCCTGCTGGAAGCCTGCGTTCTGCATCATCTCCACCATGCGCTTCGGCTTGGGGAAACGGCCGACCGACTCCGGCAGATAGGTGTAGGCCCCGCGATCGCCGGAGATCAGGCCGCCCAGCCGCGTCAGGACATGGCGGAAGTAAAACGCATAGAAGGCTCCCAGTAGGCCATCCGGCTGGTTGAAGTCGAGGATGCCGATCTGCCCGCCGGGCCGGAGCACGCGGAAGATCTCCGCCAGCCCTTCTTCATAATTAGCGAGGTTGCGGAAGCCGAAGGCCGAGACGACCAGATCGAGCGAGCCGGATTCGAGCGGCATGTGCAGGGCATCGGCCTCGAGCGGCTGAATCTTCTTTCCGGCAAACTTGACCATCCCCCGAGCCAGCATCTCGCGGGAGAAGTCCGCCGCCAGCATGGGGACATCCTGCGGTGTGTTGGGACGATGCTTGTAGAGCGCCAGTGTCATGTCGCCGGTGCCGCAGCACAGGTCGAGTACGGCACTCTCCGGCTGCCGCAGCACCTCGCGGAAGCTGCGCGAGGCACGCGCCCACCACCAGCGATCCACGCCACCCGAGAGCAGGTGATTCAGCAGGTCGTACTTCGGCGCGATGGTATTGAACATCTGCTGCACCGCGTGCGCGGCCTGCGCCTCGTCGGCTGCGCCGGTGGGGCGTGCTCCGGGATGCAGCTCGTGTTCGGGGTGTGTCATGGAGTTCACCATCAGGCCTTCCTGACCCTCTCCAGCATTGCCTGCGCCGCGGCGATCAGTTCCTCGTCCGTCGCGTCGAAGATCGTCTCCGTCGCGCCGATGCCCTTGGCGAGCACAAAGGCGCGCTTGCCGCTGCGGGCCTTCTTGTCGCTCCAGGTAAGATCCACCAGCGTCTCGGCCTTGGCGCGGAACGGGGGCAATGGGCCGTACGCGAGGATTAGGTTCACGATGCGCTCGTACTGCTTCTCCGTAATGGTTCCACGGCTGCGCGAAAGCTCCGCAGCCGCGATGCTCCCCCAGCCGACGGCCTGCCCGTGCAGCAGGACCTTATATTTCGTTGCTGCCTCGATCGCGTGCCCGAGCGTGTGCCCGAAGTTCAGGATCATCCGCAGGCCGGACTCTTTCTCGTCCTGGCTGACGACATCAGCTTTCACCCGCACGGCAGCGGTGACAACCTTGGCCAGCGCATCGGGATCGCCTGCCAGCACGTCCTCGGCGTGGCTCTCGAGATATTTGAACAGCCGCGCATCGCGGATGATGGCCGACTTGACCACCTCCTGCAACCCGGCGCGCAGCTCCTCGGCGGGCAGTGTGCCCAACACCTCGGAGTCGGCCAGCACGGCGAGCGGATGATGGAAGCTGCCCACAAGATTTTTGCCTGCCGCAAGGTTCACGCCGGTCTTGCCGCCGATGGCGGAATCGACCTGCGCCAGCAGCGTCGTCGGCACCTGAAGGTAAGGGATGCCGCGCATATAAATCGCAGCCACAAAGCCGGTGATGTCGCCGATGATGCCGCCGCCGAGGGCGATCAGCAGGCTGTCCCGGTCGGCCCCTGACTGTGCAAGCTGCTCGGCCAGCGCCTCCACCGAGGCCATGCGCTTCTTCGTCTCGCCACGCGGCTGAAAGAGCACCGTCGGCTCTTCAGGAAAGGAGACGAGCACCTGGCTCGACCAGAGCCCCCAAATCTCCGGCGAGGTGATGATGAAGGGCCGGAAGGGCTTGCCCCCGGTCAGTTTCTTCAGGCGGGGATACAGGGTTCGCAGAAGACCGGAACCGATGACGACGTCGTAGCTGGCTGAGGGGGTGGTGACGGGGATGGAAGGCACAGTAAACCCATGGTATCGCACGGGCTTTCGCTCTGCCGGAGGCGTAGCATGGAGGTATGTACGTGGTCGATTTCCTGGTTATCGGCGGTGGCATCGCCGGCCTCAGCGCTGTTCTTCGCCTCTCCCGGCACGGTTCCGTTCTCCTGATCTCAAAGGATGCTCTCGACGAGTCCAACACCGCCTACGCGCAGGGCGGCATCGCCGTCGCCATGGGGGGCGAGGAGGACATTGCACTTCATTTTGAAGACACGCTCGCCGCAGGGGACGGCCTCGTGGACCGAGCCGCCGCCGCGCTGCTGGTGGAGCAGGGTCCGCGCCGCGTGCAGGAGCTTCTGGATTGGGGTACGGCCTTCGACCGGGAGCACGGCCACCTGATGCTGACCCGCGAGGGCGCACACTCCCGCGACCGCATCCTGCACGCCAACGGAGACGCCACCGGGCGCGAGATTGCCACCTCGCTGCTGCGGCGGGCGCGCACGCTGGAGCATGTAACGCTGCTGGAGTGGACCATCGGCGTCGATCTGCTGATCGAGGATGGGCGGGTTGTTGGCGCGACATTGCTCGATGCGGAGAATCAGTTGCAGACCGTCTATGCGCGGGCTACGCTGCTGGCCTCCGGCGGGGCCGGGCAGGTCTACAGCGATACGACGAACCCTCCCGTAGCTACCGGCGACGGAATCGCCATGGCCTATCGCGCCGGGGCTGCTCTGGCCGATATGGAGTTCTACCAGTTCCACCCGACGGCCTTCGCGCTCCCCGGAGCGCCGCGATTCCTGATGTCCGAGGCGCTGCGCGGCGAGGGGGCGTACCTCGTCAACGCAAGCGGCAAGCGGTTTATGGAGCACTACCATCCTCTGCTGGAGCTGGCTCCGCGGGACGTCGTGGCGCGGGCGATTACGCAGGAGTCTCTCGAGGGCGAGGTCTATCTTGACATGCGCCATGTCACCAAGGATCTGGCTGCGAGGTTCCCGGGAATCTCCGCATTTTTAGCAACTTACAATCTGAACCTGAACCATGACCTTATCCCGGTCCGTCCGGCGGCACATTACCTGATGGGCGGCATCCGCACCGATCTCGAGGCCCGCACGACGCTGCCCGGCCTCTATGCCGCAGGTGAGGTCGCCTGCACCGGGGTTCACGGCGCGAACCGGCTCGCCAGCAACTCGCTGCTGGAGGGGCTGGTCTTCGGAGCTCAGGCGGCGGATGCGATGCTCGCCGAGATGGTGCACTTCGACGAAACCGGAAGGGAAGAGATCTCGCAGACCTCGGCGGAGCCGCCTCTGTCCGGCGAGGAGACGGCCGCATGGGTTGCCGAGCTGCGCGCCCTGATGTGGCGCGACGCCGGTCTGCTGCGCGATGGAGAAGGGCTGTTTCGCGCCGAAGAGTCGCTGGCCGAGCTTGCGGGCCGTCAACCGCAGGGGCTGAGCCGTTCGTCCATCGAGGCCCGCAACCTGTTTGCCGTGGCCGGGGTGATCGTCGCCTCCGCGCTGGCGCGGGAGGAGTCGCGGGGCGCACACTACCGCCGAGACTTCCCCCAGAAGGCCCCGGTAGCCCGGCACTCGGTCGTCGAAAATGGCCGGGTCAGCTTTACCGAGGGCGCGGAGCTTTAGAACAGCAGCAGGATGAGCGGCGTCGCTACTCCGGCCACCAGCGCGGCCGTCACCAGCACCTTGTTGCGCACGTACTTGTAGGACATATAGAGGCCCGTTATGGTCGAGGTCGCCAGCCCGACCGAAACCAGTCCGAAGAAGATCTTCATCGCCCACATACCCGGCGTCCAGAGCGGCTTGGCGGGCTGCTGAGGTCCCTGCGGCGGCCCGCCGGGTTTGCCCTCGTGGCCTTCGCCGTGTCCGCCACCATGGTCGTCGCCGTGGTTCTCGGCGGCGGCTCCCGGAGGCGGTCCCTTCCGCTGCGGCATCACCGTCGTCTGTTTCTTGTGGAGCTGTCCCAGCGTCGCCAGGATCTTCGGCGGCGTGTACTCGCGCCCCTGCAGCCGCTCGTGGAGGCTGAAGGTCTGCACGAATCCAGTGAACGCAAAGAACAGCAGCATCGGCGTAATGTATACGCCCATATAGAGATGGATCACCCGGGAGATCTTCAGCAGTCGAACAGAAAAAGAGGCCATATTTCCTTTGTACCGAAGAAAATTAATTCGGACAAGATAGGTCCTCTATGTTTGCGACGAATTTAGTCGGACTTGCTGATTTCTTCGGCTGCGGGCTTCGATTGCAGGGCCAGCGAGATGCCGATCGTCACCCCGAGCAGACCCACGATGACCGCCAGCGAGATCGCAGGACCCACCTCGATCCACGGCGCGGCCAACATCTTGAGGGCGGCAAAGGCCAGCACCGCTGCCAGCCCGTAGTGCAGATACTGGAGCTTCGTCAGCAGGTGCGCCAGCAGGAAGTACAGCGACCGCAGGCCCATCACGGCCATGATGTTCGAGGTGTAGGCGATGAACGGGTGCTGCGTGATGGAGAGCACGGCCGGGATCGAGTCCAGCGCGAAGACCACGTCGGTGATCTCGATGGCCAGCAGCGCGAGAAAGAGCATGGTCATCATCCGGCGGCCATCCTCGCGGACGAAGAAACGGTCCTGCCGCAGGCTCACCGGATGCAGCTTGTTGAGCCACTTGATCCACCCCGGCACCTGCGCCTCCTCCTCGTGCTTCTCGGGGAAGAGCAGGCGGATCGCGGCCACCAGCAGGATCGCTCCGAAGACATAGCTGATCCAGTGGAACCGCTCCAGCAGGCCGATGCCCGCGGCGATGAAGGCGCCGCGCATCACGATGGCCCCGGCGACGCCCCAGAAGAGCACCTTCGGCTGGTGCTCCGGCACGATGCGGAAGGCCTTGAAGAGCAGGAGGAAGACGAAGAGGTTGTCGACCGAGAGCGCCTCTTCGATGGCATACCCGGCGAGATACTCGACCGCCTCGCCGCCGCCGAGCGACCGCAGCACCACGAGCGAGAACGCCAGCGCGGCCGTGATCCACAGCACCGTCGCCGCGACGGACTTGGTGTGGCGGCTGTGGCGCGACGTGCGCACGTAGAAGAGCTCTGCCGCGAGCAGGATGAGCAGTGCGACGTGAAATCCGATCCAATACTCGAGCGAGAGAGTGGACATGGTTATCGCTGGTTGAGGAGCCGCATGATTTCGAGAATTAATTCGCCGGAGATGGTCAACGACCGCGCGCTGATCTTATCCAGCGTGTCCTGGTCCGTATGATGCCATCCGTCGGGAGCTGTCATTGTCCGCGGCCCGTAGTCGATGTCGATGACATCCAGCACCGGCACGCCGCGCTGCTTAAAGGGCAGGTGATCGTCCTGCACGGCGGTTTCGTTCTTGAAGATCACGCCGGGATGTCCGGTGTTCTTCGCCGCCGTCGCCAGCAGGTCCTCGAGCCACGGTGTCGAGTTGTCGTCGCGGTCGATGTTCAGGTCGCGGTCGGCGCACATGTCGGCCACGATGAAGGCCTTGATCTTCTTGATCGTCCCATCGTTGGACCACTTCGCCGCGAGATGCTTGGTGCCGTAGAGAGAGTCCGCGTTGCTCCACTCATGCACGGCCTCTTCGCCGTCGTCGAAGACCAGCCAGACCGAGTAGCCCTCCGGCGGATGCACGCGCAGCACCCGGCCGATCTGCATCAGTAGCGCGGAGGTGGCCGCGCCGTCGTTCGCGCCGAAGAAGGCGATGTCGCGCAGCGGGTAATTCGTCTCGTAGTGCGAGGCCAGCACGATGATGCCGTCCTTCTTGCCCGGATACTTCACGATGTAGTTGCGCATCGACTGAGCGCCCGCGGGCGTGTTGGCCGTAAAGCTGTCGATCTCGAGGTTGCCCTTGGCGGCCTCGGGAGCGAAGTGCTGCTTGAGGAATTCCTCTGCCTTCTGGTGTCCCGGTGAGCCGTTGAAGCGCTTCGGCGCGACCGCCAGAAGCTGCTTCGTCAGATCGTATGCCGCCTGCCCGTCGAAGCGCGGAGCTTGACCGAACGCCGGAGCAACGAGCACCAGCGCCAGAAGAAGATATGCCAGCCGTCTCATGCCTGCTTTGCCTCTTTCGCCTTGCGGCGGTCGGGGTGAACGATCCATGCGGCCAGTACGCCGATCATGTACAGCACCAGCATCGGGCTGGCGAAGAGGCACATGCCGATGGGATCGGGCGTGGGGCAGATGATCGCGGCGACGATGAAGATCGCCAGGATCGCGTATCGGATGTGCTGCAACAGAAACTTCGCGTCGACGATGCCGAACAGCGCCAGAAAGAAGATCAGCACCGGCAGCTCGAAGGTGACGCCGAGGCCGAGGATCACCGCGAGGAAGAAGCCGGTGTAGTCCTCGATGGTGATCATGTGGGTAAAGTTCTTGCCGAAGTCCTCGATGAGGATCTTCATCGCGCCGGGTAGCACCCAGCGGTAGCCGAACCACGCTCCGGCGAGGAACAGGGCAACGGTCGCGCTCATGAACGGCCAGACGTAGCGTTTCTCATGCGCGTACATGCCGGGCGAGATGAACAGCCACACCTGATAGAGGATGAACGGGCTGGCGAAGATCGCGCCGCAGACGAGCGAGGTCTTGAGGTAGAGATTGAGTGCATCGGTGGGATGCGTTTGCGTCATCTTCAGGCCGATGTCGAGCAGCGGCTGCTGAATATACGTTACGAGCTGCGTATGGAAGGCATAGGCGACGGCGAAGCCGATGATGAGATAAGTCAACGAGCGCAGGATGCGCTTGCGCAGCTCCTCCAGATGCTCCATCAGGCTCATGCCGGGCAGCTCGGCGCGGTCGCTTACGGCTGCTCGCGCCTTATCGACGAGGTCCAGATCATCCATGCGTCTGAACCTCTTGCTTTGCGGGTTCTTCGGTGTGCGGAATCGCCTCGAGCACAGGAGATAACGCTTCGGCCTCCGTGGCAGGCTCGGCGGTCGCTGCTGCAGCACCGCGGCCAACCGGGAGCCCGGTCGCGGGAGGCATCATCGACAGATCGCCGGAGCTGGCAATGGGCACGGGCTTTGCGGGCTCTTCCGTGGCGGCAGGCTCGGCGATGGTGTTCTCCGTGACGGCCGGAGTCTCGGCGGCAGCCGTCTCTGTAGCGGGCAGTGCTGCCGGTGTGGCCGGTGCGGCAGCCTGTATGGCGGCGAGTTTCTTCTCGCGCTCCTCGCGCTCGGCGTTGCGCAGCTCTTCTTCCATCTGGAAGCGGAACTCGTTGGAGGCCTTGCGGAACTCAGCCATCAGCTTGCCAAGCTGACGCGCCAGCTCCGGCAGCTTCTTCGGGCCGAAGAGGAGCAGGGCGAGTAATGCAATCAGGGCGGTGTCGCCGAAGCTCGGCATAGGTGTGTCCTATGATACGGCCTTCAGATACGGCAAACAAATGCCTTGCGCCTCGTCCTCCCCGGCGGGGGAGATGTTGTACTCTGGAACACAGGCGAGGACAGATTTGTGCATCGTTCACACATCGTCCACGTCTAAAGGTGTACCGGCGGCGTGTCCTCCGGTATAGGTAAGGCGGGCGGCAACATCCCCGTGGATTGGAGGTTTGCGAATCCACTGCTGCCCAGAACAGTACATGCTTTCAACATCCCCGTTCCAGGGCAGGACCGGCAGAGCCGAACTAGCCGCTTGGGACTGAAGGCGGAGTGAATTGATTGGACTCATCGAAGAGGCTCCGGTAACAACCGCAGTCTCGGACGGAAGTATCTGCTCCCTCGATAACTATCTCTCCCAGCCCGACCACAGCATGGATGAGCGCATTGCCTCGGCCCGCAAAAAACTGGGCGCCGACGTCGTTCTGCTGGGGCATCACTATCAGCGCGACGAGGTGATCCGCTTCGCCGACCACACCGGCGACAGCTACAAGCTCGCGCAGGCGGTGGCCAAATCCGACGCCCGCTACATGATCTTCTGCGGCGTTCACTTTATGGCCGAGACGGCCGACGTACTGGCGCGGGACTGGCAGCAGATCATCCTGCCCGACCTGAACGCGGGCTGCTCGATGGCCGATATGGCCGAGATCGGGCAGGTCGAGGATTGCTGGGACACGCTCGAGCGCGCCGGCGTCACCGGCGATCTCATTCCGCTGACCTATATGAACTCCGCCGCGGCCATCAAGGCCTTCTGCGGCGAGCGCGGCGGCCTGGTCTGCACCTCGTCGAACGCTCGCGGGGCCTTCGAGTGGGCCTTCCAGCGAGGCTCTAAAATTCTCTTCCTGCCTGACCAACATCTTGGCCGCAACACCGGCTTTACGATGGGGATTCCTCTGTCCGAGATGGTCGTCTTCGACCCGTGGCAGATCGGCGGCGGCGTCTCGCCCGAGCGGCTGCGAGCCGCAAAAATTATTCTTTGGAAGGGCCACTGCTCGGTCCACCAGCGCTTCCTGCCCGAGCATGTAGACCGTATCCGCCGCGACGAGCCGGGAATGCAGGTGGTCGTGCATCCGGAGTGCCGCTGGGAGGTCTGCCAGAAGGCCGATGCGGTTGGCTCGACCGAGCGCATCATCGGCCTCATCGAGAAGGCTCCCGAGGGCTCGAGCTTTGCCGTCGGTACGGAGATCCACCTCGTCAACCGCATGGCGCAGCGGTTCGCTCCGCTGGGCAAGCGCGTCATTACGCTGGACGACGCGGGCTGCCTGTGCACGACGATGTACCGCATCTCGCCGCAGCATCTGGCATGGTCGCTGGAGAATCTGGTGCAGGGCAACGTGGTCAACCGCATCAAGGTAGATGAGGATGTGAAGCACTGGGCGCGGGTCGCACTCGACCGCATGCTCGAAGTGCGATAACTTCGTCTGCAAGGATGAGCAAAACCTTCACGCTTCACGAGGCTACCACGCTGCTGCCCGTGCTGGAGTCGCTGCTCCGGCGTGCTCAGGAGACGGCGCGCCGCGCTGGCCGCTTCGAGCACGAGATGGACCGGCTCACGCAGCAGATTCACCTGACCGGCGGTATGCGCGTCGACGTCGTAAGCGCCGCCCGCAACCGTGCCGAGCGCGATAAGGCGGCTCAGCAGGCCAAGGATCTACTGACGGAGATCGAGGAGATCGGCGTCACGGTGCAGGACCTCGAGATCGGTCTGCTCGATTTTCCCTGCCAGATCGAGGGCAGCACGGTCTTCCTCTGCTGGCGGCTCGGCGAACCGGCAATTACGCACTGGCACACCTCGGAGGAGGGCTACGCGGGGCGCAGACCGCTCGACGCCCGCTTCGGCCCCATCAACCGCGAACGTCCCAACTGACCTCTGCGGGGGCGAACCGTCTAATCCTTCAGCAGCATACGGCTTCACGTATGCTGGAGCAGATATGCGGGTTCGCGTCCTCTATTTCGGTGTGCTCAGGGAGCTTGCAGGAAGCGGCGGCGCGGAGATGGAGCTTCCCGAGGAGGCCTCGGTCGCTACGCTACTGCATAGCCAGCAAGAGGCCATTGCGGCGGACGAATTACTGTGGAGCTCGCTGGCCGTAGCCGTGAATCAGGAGTACGCGCAGGCCGGGACGAGGCTGCACGACGGCGATGAGGTGGCGTTGCTGCCCCCGGTCAGCGGCGGCTTTGGGGATAAGGTAGCCATCACGCATGAGGCAATCGACGCGGCGCGGATCATTGCGGAGATTAAGGCCGGTCCGGACGGCGCTGTTTGCGTCTTCGACGGCATCGTGCGGAACAACACACGAGGGCGCGAGACGCTCCACCTCGACTACGAGGCCTACGAAGCGATGGCGCTCGAGCAGATGCGCCGCCTTGCGGCAGAGGCCGTGGCAAGATTCAGTGTGCGCGATGTGGCGATGGTGCATCGTCTGGGACGGCTTGCGGTCGGCGAAACCAGCGTGCTGATCGTGGTGGCCTCGGCGCATCGCGCAGCGGCATTCGACGCCTGCCGGTGGCTGATCGACACGCTCAAGAAGATGGTGCCCATCTGGAAGAAGGAGCACTTCGTCGACGGCGCGGTATGGGCTGCTGGAGAGCCGTTTCCGGAGGAGATCGTGCTGCAGGGAGCCGTTCAGCCTTGAAGACTGCGGCTCTGCTGTCTTGGGTTCTGGCCTCGGGCCTGCTGATGCAGGCTCCCATCGAGCGGCGTCCTCCGCAGAGGCAGACGGAGCCTCCGGTGGAGACGCTGCACGTGGAGACGCGGCTGGTGAACGTCGCGCTCAACGTGGTCGATGCCAAGGGCGCGCCTGTCGGCGGCTTGCAGAAGGACGATTTTCTGCTGAAGGAGGACGGCACGCCGCAGACCATTGCTGTCTTCGAGCGCGAGACGACCAGCCCACTCTCTATCGTGCTGGCTATCGACGCCAGCGAGAGCGTGTTGCGCGACGAGGGGCTGGAGAAGAGTGCGGCGAAGCACTTCGTAAAGGCCCTGCTGCGTAGTCAGGACGAGCTGGACGTAATGCAGTTTGCCGACGAGGTGCGCGAGCTTGTTCCGTTTACCCATGATGTGGGCAAAATCGAGTCCGGCCTGAACGCCATCCAGCGCGGCGAGGCGACGGCGCTGTACGACGCGATCTATCTGGCGGGCGGCCGCCTGCAGGACCGTCCCGAGACGAACGGCAGACGGCGCGTCATCGTGCTCATCACCGATGGCGCGGACACGGTGAAGGGCTCGCGCTACGAGCAAGCAATTGAGCAGGCGCAGCGGGCTGGGGCGATGGTGTATTCGCTCATCATCGTGCCCGTCTACGCCGATGCGGGCCGCAACACCGGCGGCGAGCACGCGCTGATTCAGATGGCCGAGGACACCGGCGGCAAGTACTACTACGTCGAAGACCCGAAGGACCTCGAGCCTGCTCTCAAGCATGTCTCGGACGATTTGCGGACACAGTATCTGTTGGGCTATTACGCTCCGCGCCGCGGGCTGGATGATTCCTTCCGCCGGATTCGCATCGAGATGAAGGATTTGGCAAAGGGACAGGGATTCGATCTGCGCTATCGCACCGGCTACTACGCCGATGCACGGTAGCGCATGCAACCGGGCCGTCATGCCGCGCCTGTAGACTCGAAGGGAAGAGAAAGGTGAGGGGGACCCCATGAAGAGCTTTGAGATTGTGCCCGCCGCGGAGACGATTGCCCGCGAGGCCGGTGCGCTGCTGCGCGACTTCTATCGCAAGGGCGTAGCGACCGAGTACAAGGGCGATGTGGATCTGGTTACCGTGGCTGACCGGACCAGCGAGAAGCTGATCGTCGAGCGTCTGCACACGGCGTTTCCGACGCATGGCATCTATGGCGAGGAGGGCACGCGGGACAAGCTCGAGAGCGAGTATCGCTGGTACATCGACCCGCTCGACGGCACGACGAACTTTGCTCATGGCTTCCCGGCCTTCTGCGTCTCGATGGGGCTGGAGCGGCGTCCTGAGGGACTGGCTCCCGAGGCCGACGGCGAGATGGTCGCCGGGGTTATCTACGATCCGTTGCGCGACGAGATGTTTCTGGCCGAGAAGGGCTGCGGTGCGTGGCTGAACGGCCGCCAGGTTCATGTGTCGAAGACCGCGACGCTGGCCGAGTCGCTGACGGCGACCGGCTTCCCGAGCCACAAGCGGCACCTCAACCCGAACATCCACTTCTACCAGCAGATGACGTTGCGCTCGCACGGCGTGCGGCGGGCTGGGTCGGCGGCGCTCGACCTGGCGTACGTCGCCTGCGGACGGCTGGACGGTTTCTGGGAGTTCAAGCTGAACCCATGGGACACCTCGGCGGGCGTGCTTCTGGTCGAGGAGGCCGGGGGGGCGGTGACGCACTTCGACGGTGGCCCGTTCACGCTGGACAGCCGCGAGGTACTGGCCACCAACGGACTGATTCGGGGAGAGATGGAGCACATCTTCAAGGAGATGTTCGCCGGGCGGGGGCTGGAGCCGATTCCCACCCCGGCGGAGTTCGCCGCGCAGCGGGCGGCGAAGGAGACGGAGTAGTTTCGCCGCCCCTTCGTGAATTCGGACTATCGGAGTACTCCATTTCTGGGTAATACTGCTGAGAGCTGCCTGAACAATACTGATAAACTCGGTATGCTCAGCTACACATTCTGGAGGAGAGTTTTTTATGGCATACGTAATTGCAGAACCGTGCATCGGAACCAAGGATCGGGCGTGCACGGATGCCTGCCCGGTGGACTGCATTCACCCGAAGACCGGCGAGGCTGGCGCGGAGGATCTCGATCAGCTCTTCATCGATCCGGTCGAGTGCATCGATTGCGGCGCATGCGTCCCGGTCTGCCCGGTTTCGGCGATCTATGCCAGCGACGACCTGCCCGAGAAGTGGGCCTCCTTCCAGGAGAAGAACGCCACCCACTACGGCCGCTAGTCTCTCCTCTGCAGCGAATGTTCAGAATGCGCGGCCCTTTGGGCTGCGCATTCGTGTTTAGAGGCGGCCATCGGCAATGATTCAGCGACAGGGCGAGGCAATTGTGCTGCGGACGTGGCCCTTCCACGAGGCCGACCTGCTGGTCAGCCTGCTGACCCGTGAGCAGGGACGCATCAAGGGCGTGGCCCGGCACGCGCTGCGCTCGCGGCGGCGGTTCGGCGGCGCGCTGGAACCGATGACCTACGTCCGCGCCACGTATGCGGAGCGTCCGGGGCAGGAACTGGTTCGTCTGGACGCCTTCGAGATCCTCACCTCGCCGCTGACCAGCCCGGTCGATTACACCCGCACCGCCGCCTTGCAGTTTCTGGCCGAGGTGATCGAGGAGGCGCTGCCCGAGCAGGCTCCCGAGGACACGATCTTCCGGCTCACGCTCTCCGTGCTGGCCGAGATGCAGGTCGGCCATGTCTGGCTGCCGGTCACCTACTTCGCCCTGTGGATGAACCGCCTGATGGGCTGGATGCCCGAGCTGGGGCACTGCGTCGTCTGCGGTCTGGACCTGCGCGGCGGCGCGGTCTGGTACTCGCCCATCGCTGACGGCGTGACCTGCGAGGACGACTCCCGCCCGACGAGCGCAAGCCTCTCGGCGGCGTCCGTCCGCGAGGCGGCACGCATCTTTCGCGGGCCTATCGGTTCGCTGACCGGCGAGGAGTGGCCAAGGGAGCGCGCCGCGGACCTGCGGCGGTTCTCCCTCGACCTGCTGGAGCGGCACCTGGAGCGGCGTTTGTTCAGCGCGCGGGCGCTTGAGCGCAGCTAGTCTGCGCGACATCTTCTGCCGCAGCGGTTAAACTGGATCGGCAGAAAGAAATGAGATGTATGTCCCCGATTGAGAAGAAGAAGGCGCTCACCTTTCAGGAGCTTCTGTTCACCTTGCAACGCTTCTGGGCGGACCGCGGATGCGTGCTCCAGCAGCCGTACGATGTCGAGGTCGGCGCAGGCACCATGTCGCCCGACACCTTTCTCCGCGTGCTTGGCCCGAAGCCCGTGCGCATCGCCTACGCGCAGCCCTCGCGGCGTCCGGCGGACGGTCGCTACGGCGAGAACCCGAACCGCCTGTACCGGCACACGCAGCTACAGGTGATTCTGAAGCCGCCGCCGGTGAACATTCAGGAGATGTATCTCGAGTCGCTGGTAGCCATTGGCATCGCCCTGCGCGAGCACGACATCAAGTTCGAGGAAGACAACTGGGAGTGGCCCGTTGGCGGCGCGTGGGGCGTCGGCTGGCAGGTGATGCTCGATGGTCTGGAGATCACGCAGTTCACCTACTTCCAGCAGTGCGGCGGCATGGAGCTGGACCCCATCACAGGCGAGATCACCTATGGCCTCGAGAGGCTGGCGGCCTTCCTGCAGGATGTGGACTCGATCTACGACATCGTCTGGGCGGTCGAGCCGGACACGGGCCGCAAGGTCACGTACGGCGAGATGCGGCTCTACGAGGAGCAGCAGCTCTCCGCCTACAGCTTCGACTATGCGGACGTGCCGAAGCTGTGGGAGCACCTGAACACCTACGAGGCCGAGTGCAAGGCGCTGCTAGAGCGCGCCGAGGGCTTCGAGAAGATGGACGAGCTGGAGCTGACGCGCTTTCCGGTGCTGGGTGCTTACGAGCTGGCGCTGAAGTGCTCGCACACCTTCAACCTGCTCGATGCGCGCGGCGCGATCTCCGTGACGGAGCGCGTCGGCGTGATGGCGCGGATACGCGCCCTGGTCGTCGGCGTGGCGAAGGCCTACGCGCGGCAGGGCGAGCTGCTGAGCCAGCCGAAGGCGCTGGCAAGCTGACAAACCGCCGGTACGGCGACACGTAGAAACGAGCGGAGAGCATGGCTGAATTTTTGTTGGAGATTGGACTGGAAGAGGTTCCGGCGCGCATGATCGCCGGGGCGCAGGCGGAGCTACATAGGCGCGTCATCAGGCTGTTGCGTGAACAGAAATTGCTCGAAGATGATGTTTTTACGCTGCTTGCAGAAGACCATGTACTAATCGGGAAAGACTCTGATCTGACAAAAAGTTTTTCAACTCCGCGCAGGCTTGCGGTGTGGGTCCGTGGAGTAATCGAGCGGCAGGAGGACGTCGTCGAAGAGGTGCTTGGGCCTTCAGCGAAGATCGCCTTCAAGGACGGCGTGCCGACTCCTGCGGCGATTGCGTTTGCGAAGAAGTCAGGCGTCGAGGTCGAGGCGCTCGCAACGGTGACGACGCCGAAGGGCGAGTATCTTCAGGCGAAGCAGGTAAAGCCCGGCCGTACCGCAGCCGAGGTGCTTGCGGCAGAGCTGCCGAAGGAGCTGGCTGCGATCTACTGGGCGAAGAACATGCGCTGGCGGCCGGGCAAGGCTGACCGCTTCGTGCGTCCGGTGCGTTGGATCGTAGCGCTGCTCGATAGTACGGTCGTGCCGGTGGAGTTTGCCGGGTACACGGCCTCGAATCTCACCTATGGGCATCGCGTTCTCTTTGGGCCGCAGGAGATTGTGCTCACGTCTCCTTCTGCATATGAGGAGAGCCTGAAGCAGGCGTTCGTGCTCGTCGATGTGGAGCAGCGCCGCCAGACGATCCGCAAGGCGCTCGACCATGCGACGCGCACGGTGGAGAGTCTGCGCTGGCGCGAGGATCACGCGCTGGTTGACGGGCTGACGCATCTGGTCGAGTGGGCCTCGGACCGCGCCGTGGTGCTTGGCGGCTTCGAGCCGGAGTTTCTTGCGCTGCCCGAAGAGGTGCTGGTCACGGTGATGCGCGATCACCAGAAGTACTTCGCGCTCGAAGGCGTGGACGGCAAGCTGGCTCCGCACTTCCTCGCTGTACTCAACATCGAGTCGGACGATGCTGGCCTTGAGGTGATCCGTCACGGCAACGCCCGCGTGCTGCGGGCGCGGTTCAACGATGCGCGATTCTTCTGGGAGTTCGACCAGCGCACGCCTCTGGCCGAGCGCGTCAAGCTGCTTGAGAACGTCACCTTCCAGAAGGACCTCGGCAGCTACGCGGCCAAGGCGGAGCGCGTGCGCAAAGTCGCCGCGGCTCTCGCAGGTCATCTGGAGCAGCGTGGAACATCGCTCGATGCGCGTGCGCTCGATGAAGCGGCCCTGTTGGCTAAGACCGATCTGACCACCGAGCTGGTGAAGGAGTTCACCGAGCTGCAGGGCATCGTCGGCGGACTCTATGCGCGGGCGCAGGGCATCAGCGAGGCCGCTGCCGCCGCGATCTACGATCAGTACCTGCCGGAGTCGATGGAGGACCGCGTGCCGCGCACGATCGAAGGCGCTGTGCTCTCGATTGCTGACAAGGCCGACACGATTGCAGGCATGTTCGGCCTTGGGCTGGAGCCGACCGGATCGAAGGACCCGTTCGCTCTGCGCCGCGCCGCCAACGGCATCGTGAAGATTCTTGCCGAGGCTGTGCCTGCACTGCCGCTCACGCTGGCCGATGTCATTGCCGCCTCAGGCGCAAGCGAGGCCGTTGCGGCAAAGCTGCAAGCCTTCTTCGCCGAGCGCGTGGAGTTCTACCTGAAGGAGATCAAGGGGCAAGCTTACGATGTGGTGAAGGCAGTGCTCGCCTCCGGCACGGACGACATCCGCGATGCCATCGTGCGCGCCGAGGCCGTGACCGCCGTGCGTGGGTCGGAGGACTTCGCTGCCGTATCCGCTGCGTTCAAGCGCATAAAGAACATTCTCTCGCAGGCCGCCGAAAAGGGGATCGCTGTGCCCGCGCAGGTGGATGCGGCGAAGCTGATCGATCCGGCCGAACAGGCGCTCAACGCACGCTCTGCGGAGCTTGCAGCAAAGGTAGCGGAGCTTCGTCAGCAGAAGAGCTACATCGCCGCGCTCGAGGCCATAGCTACGCTGCGTGCTCCGGTCGATGCGTTCTTCGACACGGTAATGGTGATGGCTCCCGACGAGGCTGTGCGCGGCAATCGTCTTGCGCTGCTGTCACGTGTGCTGGGTGATTTTTCAGAGATCGCGGACTTCTCGGAGATTGTGACGGCGGGCTAGTTTGCCTTGTCCGCTATCCTCACCCTGTTGCTCTGCGGAATAACAGTGGCTGGTATAGAGAGGCCCCGGTGCATGCCGGGGTCTTGTCTTTTGAGTTGACTTCTCCGCTGGGCTGAGGAATTCTGCTGGCCGGAGGAAATATGGCGGAGCAGCAGGGATTGGTGTTTCCAGCGGCGTTGATCGGCGGCTCTCTGCTGCTGGGGCTGATTGCGGGTGGGTGGCTGCTCGGCTCCGAGATCAAGGAGATCAAGCTGGCCGACCGCTATGTCACCGTGAAGGGGCTGGTCGAGCGGACGGTGAAGTCCGATACGGCGATATGGCCGGTGAGCTTCAAGGAGGCCGGGAACGATCTGCCGCAGGTCTTCGCCAAGAGCGAGGACGACAAGAATACGGTGCTGAAGTTCTTTGCGGGGCAGGGCATTACTCCGCAGGAGATCAGCGTCGGCCAGATTCGCGTGACCGACCGGCAGGCGAATGAGTACAACAACGGGCAGCCCGGAAGCCGCTACATCGTGCAGCAGACGGTGACGGTGCAGTCGAAGGATGTGGACAAGATTGCCAAGGCCGGGGAGAAGACGGCCGCGCTGGTGCAGGCGGGCATCGCCATCGGTGGGGAGAACGGGGCGGCGGGCGGCATCAAGTATCAGTTCACCGGGCTGAACGCGCTGAAGCCGGACATGATTACCGAGGCGACACGGAATGCGCGGGCGTCGGCGGAGCGGTTTGCGGCGGACTCGGGCAGCCAGGTGGGATCGATTCGCTCGGCGAACCAGGGGGTCTTTTCGATCTCTCCGGCGGATAGCATCTCGGTGGATGACGGGGGCGTCGGAGACGCGGACGCGAGCATGATGAAGAAGGTGCGCGTCGTGGCTACGGTGGATTACTACCTCGTCAAGTAAACGGAAGGAGCCGGGTTACGTGTTCTTGAGAGAACTGGCGGAGGCCGCAACGAGCCAGGCGTCCAGGCCGAAGTCAAAGATTCTGCCGGGGCTTTCGTTGCCGAAGACCTTGATGGCCTCAAGTTCGGCAATGCCGTGCAGATAGGCCCAGAGTGCCACGGAGGCCTCCTCGGCGTGACGCGTTCCTGTCAGCGCACCTACGTGCTCCATCACGAAGTTCCAGAGATCATTATGGGAGTCCGCTCCATCGTCCTTGGTGTCGCAGGGCAGAAGGAGAAGCTCATAGAGGTTGGGATGTCTGCGAGCAAACGCAAGGTAGGCGCGGGCGATGCCGCGGATGGTTTGCTCGGGGTCCTCTTTCCGCACGGCGCGCTGCATGGCGGCATGAAGAAGCCGGGAAACCTCGCCGGCGAGCGCTGATTCGAGCACGGATCGATCGGCAAAGTAGCGATAGAGAGCATTTGGCGTCAGTTCGAGCGAGGCCGCAAGCGAACGCAGGGAGAGGCCGCGAATTCCCTGCTCCTCGAGTTGTGCAACGGCGGCTGCGAGGATCGTGTCCCGGTCGGTCTTCGACGGATACGCCATGTTTATCACTGTATATCTTGACGGGTCCGGCCGGAAGATATACAGTGAACATGTTGAAGGTTTACGGCGTGTATCTTGTGGGCTGGACATGAGTGTGAAGCGGAGCGTGGTGATTACGGGTGCGTCCACCGGCATCGGCTGGGCTACAGCGAACGTTCTTCTGGGCAAGGGGTTTCGCGTTTTCGGGACGGTGCGGAAGCAGAGCGATGCCGACCGGCTGAGTGCTGAGCTTGGTCCGGACTTTGTGCCCTTGCAGGCGGATGTTACCGACGAGGTGGCGGTGCGGCAGGCAGCGGTGCGAGTCGGGGAGATGCTTGGGAGCGCAAGGCTGGCAGGGTTGGTCAACAATGCCGGGATCGTGGTGGGTGGACCATTGCTGCATCTGGAGCCCTCTGAAGTACGGCGGCAGATGGAGGTTAATTTGATAGGGCCGTTCCTGGTAACGAAGGCCTTCGCGCCTCTGCTTGGAACCGACTCACGGAGGACGGGGCAGCCTGGCCGGATCGTGCAGATCAGTTCTGTTTCAGGCGCAATGGGTGTGCCATTTGTCGGACCGTATGTCGCGTCGAAGTTTGCACTGGAAGGAATGTCGGAGAGTCTGCGGCGAGAACTGATGCTGTATGGGATTGATGTGATCGTGATCGGGCCGGGAGCGGTGCTGACCCCGATCTGGGACAAGGCAGCGGCAGAAGATTATGGCCGGTTTGACACGACCGACTATGGACCGATCATCCAGCATTTTCTAGCGTTTTTTGCTGCGGAAGGGAAGAAAGGACTTCCCTCTGAGGAGATCGGGAGGGTGATTCATCACGCCTTGACTGTCAGCAAGCCGAAGGTGCGATATGCAGTTGTGGCGCAGCGGCTCAAGAACTGGACGATGCCTATGTTACTGCCGAAGCGTGTGGTGGACCGGATTCTGGGCAAACAGTTGGGCTTGTTGAAATAGAGATCGCAGGTTGCTTCTCCGCAGCGCTGCGTGAGGGGCAACGATCTTAGAGGATTGCTGGTGGATCGAAAGTTCACCTGGCCATGACAGGGCAAGTCCATGATGGTATACAGAAAGGCTCCGGAGTGTATCCGGAGCCTTTCATGTTGCAGCGTTACTTGGCGGCTACTGAGCGCTTGGGCTTGGCGGCGTCCTTCGTCGGAGCCGATTTCTTTGCTGCGGGCTTCGACTCGGCGGGCTTGCGTACCGTTGCGCTGGCCGTGGGTTTCTCGGCTGGCGCGGCGGCGGCTGGGAGAGGCGCCGCCGCGGCCTCTGCCTGCTGCTGGCGTAGCGTGTGCAGGACGACGCGCAGCATCTCCTCCTCGGGAGCGGGCTTGCCGGTCCAGATCTCGAACTGGCGAGCGCCCTGCTGTACGAACATCTCGACGCCGGTGATGATCGGGATGTTCATCTGGCGGGCGAGCCGCAGCAGCGGCGTCTCGAGCGGGTTGTAGACGAGGTCGAAGACCAGCTTCGTGTTCAGGTCCTTTTCGTCAAGCAGGGGAGCGGCCTTCTGGCCGATCATGCCGATCGGCGTCGCGTTGATGATGACGTCGAAGCCGGTCTTGGCGACCGCCTCGCGCTTGATCGTCTTCGCTCCGGCCTGCCGGGCAAGCTTCTGGGCTGTCTCGGGCGTGCGGTTCAGGATGAAGACCTCCGCGCCCTTGTCCTTCAGGCCGAAGACGGCGGCTCGCGCCGCTCCGCCCGCGCCGAGCACCAGCACCTTGGCGCCGCGCATCGACATACGCCTCTCGAGCGGGCCGACGATGCCCGCGACGTCCGTATTGAAGCCGTAGAGCTTGCCATCTGGGGCGCGCAGCACAGTGTTGCAGGCGCCGATCTTGGTCGAGAGCGGGTCCGTCTTCTCGAGGTGCGCCATGATCTCCTGCTTGAAGGGCATGGTGACGCTGATTCCCTGGATGGGAATCTCGTGGACCAGCTTGAGCAGGTCGGGCAGCTTCGTGGCCTGGAGCGCAAGGTAGACGGCGTTCAACCGCTCGCGGCGGAAGGCCGTGTTCAGCATGATAGGCGAGAGCGAGCTTTTGACCGGGTTTCCGGCGACGCCGTAGACCTTGGTGGCGGCGTCGACCTGGTCGATGCGGTAGGTTTCGATGAGATTCTTGGCGTCGATCTGGCCGGGGCCGGTTTCGTCGCCGGTGCTGGCCGAGGCGAAGGTGAAGGCCGCGCCCGCGCGCAGGCCCAGGACGCGGGAGATGATGCCCGCGTCCCCCATACAGATGCCGACGAGGTTGCTGTGATCGCTCATCTTCTCGAGGAAGCGGATGAGCGTGACGTTGTCGGCGAGTGTCTTGGCCGTGGGCACGATCTTGATGAAGTCGGGCTGGAAGGCGTGGATGCGGTCGAAGGTGCCTTCGAGATCCTTGGTCGCCGAGAAGTCGTGGTGGCTGATGAGCAGGGCGGCTCCGGCCTCGCGCAGCTTCTGCAGCTCGGGCTTTTTCAGGGCTTCGGCGGACTCGATCTCGAGATCGACGATCTGGAAGCCGATGCTGGCGGCCTTGGTCAGGATCTCCACCTCGGCGGCGAGGGTGCCGTTGAACTTACCTCCGTTGGCGGTGCGTCGGCAGGTGGCGATGGCGATGGCCGCGGTGTTTTCCTTGAAAAACTGCTCCAGCCGGGGAAGGGCGAGCGCGGGTTTTTCGAGGTAGTCGAGGCGGAACTCCAGAAATGGCGTCTCTTTAACGACAGCGGACGCCTTCTCGATGATCTCAGCCGGGGTGGCGCCGATGATGGCGACGCAGACCTTGCCGAGGCGTGAACGCAGAAACTGAGGGGTGGTGGTCATGTACTCTCTAACAATGCAATCGCGGTATCTTAATCGCTATCGGGTCAGGATGCAAGAGGCGGATGCTCGCGTTTAATGGGATAAAACACTCATACGCTAGACGTGCGGGGCAGACAAATGTTACGCACAAACGGCGCTAAACTCCAGTACTGATTTCAGATACTTCTGTGCATCTCCGAATGTTCCCGAAATGGTCACAAAACAATCCAATTGGATGCAGCATTCCTGAGTGAAGACTCAGAGGATTTTGGAGGAAGTGTGCAGTTTGTGCGGATACCGGCGTGGGAGGGGCTTAACTGGCTGCGGCATGGCTTCAGCACGCGCGACGGCGGGGTGTCGGAGGTCTATGGCGGCCGGTCGCTGAATCTTGGCTGGACGAAGGAGGATGATCCTGCCCACGTCGCGGAGAACCGGCGGCTCTTTGCCGAGGCGGTTGGTGGAGATGGTTCGGCGCTGGTGACGGTGCGGCAGATTCACTCCGCAGAAAGCCATGGAGTGCGCGAGGGCGATGGTCCGCTGGCGACGGAGGAGGGGAGGGCAGTCCTCGAAGGTGATGGGCTGATGACGCAGGCTCCCGGCAGGCTGCTGGGCATCCAGACGGCGGACTGCGTGCCGGTGATGGTGGTCGACCCGGCGCGGCGGGCGGTGGCAGTCTTCCACGCGGGATGGCGCGGGACGGTCGCGGCCATCGTGGAGGCGGGCGTGGCGCAGATGCAGGAGGAGTTTGGCTCGCGGCCGGAGGATCTGCTGGCGGCGGTTGGGCCGTCGATCGGGCCGTGCTGCTATGCGGTGGGAGACGAGGTACGGACGGCCTTCGGTGAGCGGTTCGCTTATGCCGATCAGCTCTTCGATGAGAGGCGGCTGAACCTGTGGGAGGCGAACCGGCGGCAGCTTGTCGAAGCTGGGATCGGCGAGGATCGGATTACGGTAGTAGGGGAGTGCACGGGCTGCGCCCTGAATGCGGCGGGTGAGCGAAGGTACTTCTCGCACCGCATCGACCGCGGCGTGGCGGGCCGCATGATGAGCGTGGTGGGGATCGCTCCGGAGTAGCCGGTGCTCCTCTCCCTCAGGGGCTGAAGCCCCTTTTCTGGGCAGGGGATGGATGTACGGGCTGAAGCCCGTACCCTTCAAGCCTGTATCTTCAGGTTCAGGCCAGTGCCCTTCAAGCCTGCATCTTCCAATCGGCCTGCGGTCGTCCCGCCTGCACAGCGGAATGGTTTACATCGCTGGTGGGTGATGGGGATCGACGCCCCCATCGGCTTTGGCGGCATGATCCTTGGGGTTGACGGCGTCGCGCAGCTCCTTTGAAGGCTTGAAGAAGGGAACGCGCTTGGCCGGTACGTCCACCTTGTCGCCGGTCTTGGGGTTGCGGCCAGTGCGGGCCTTGCGTTGCCGGGTGCGGAAGCTGCCGAAGCCGCGAATCTCGATTTTGTCGCCGGACTTCAACGCGCCGATCACGGAGTCGAACAACGTCTCGACGATGATCTCTCCGTCGCGGCGGGTGAGATCGCCGAGGGAGGTCACTCTATCGACGAGGTCTGCTTTAGTCATGGATCATGCTCCCCTTGGTCGTCAGTTCTCTGCGGTTGCGGATGAGTAGCCCCCATCGCACTCCCTGCCGGTATCTCAACACGATTGTAATGTGATGCTGTCGAATGTTGCGGGGTGCGGCGAAATTCGTTGTTTTCTTGCTCCTGCAACGTGTGAGTTACTTATTGCCACAAAAAATAGAAGCCCGGCGAACGCTGCAGCAGGTGCGAGGCGCTCGGGAGAAGCTCCTCGCCGTTGGCGAAGAGCAGGGAAAGCAGGCCCGGACTCTGGCGCGTGGGATGCAGGACGCTCGGCTCGCCAGTAATACCCACCTCTTTGGCCGTATCCATGACGGCGACGCGCAGGCCACCCTCCTTGTCGATCAGGCCGAGCGGGAGCGCCTGCTGGCCGGTCCAGACCTGCCCGGTGGCCAGCGGCTTCACTTTGTCCTCGGGCATGCGGCGGCCTGTGGCGACGTCGCGGATAAACTGGCCGTACATATTATCGACGAGCGACTGGAAGTAGGCCTGCTCCTTCGGGGTCATGTCGCGCTTGGGGTCCCCCGCGGTCTTCAGCTCGCCGTCGTGGATGTCGATGCTCTTCAGCTTGATCCAGTGGAAGAGGTCACCGTAGTTGGTCCACTCCATGACGACGCCGATGGAGCCGACGACCGAGGCCTGGTTGGCGTAGATGCGGTCGCAGGCCGACGCGATGTAGTACGCGCCGGACGCGCCGACGGTGTCGATGGAGGCGACGATCTTCTTGTGCTTCTCCTGACGCAGGCGCAGCACCTCGTGGTAGATCTCCTGCGAGGGCGAGGCCCCGCCGCCCGGCGAGTTGATGTGCAGGATGATCGCCTTGACCGCATCGTCGTCGGCGAACCTGCGAAGCTGCGTGTCGATCTTCTCGGCGGTGACGATTTCGCCGGTGATGTCGAGCACCGCGATCTCTTTGGAGCTGAAGACGCCGCCTTTAGCGGAGTGCACGGCGCTGCCAATGATGCCCATGAGGATGAGCGCAATCACGGCGAAGGAGCCGCCGATGACGGCGATGTAGAAGCCCGCCGAGCGCTGGCGGGCGACGAAGGCTGCCGGGTACGCTCCATAGCCAGTGGGGGAGACTCTGGGAGGCGGAGGAGGCATCGGCGGGAGTTCGTCTTCCGGCATGGGGCGAGTGTAACAGGAGGTATGGAATCTTTCCCGAAAGGGTTGTTTTGACGGGAGTTTGCCCCTTTTGGGATGAGAAACGTCAAATAAAAAGTGCCTCGATGGTGTTACCATAGTGAGGTTATTTTTCCGGCCCGCCCGCAGTTGAAGGATCGTACAAAGAATGCCGCACCCACATCTGAGCATCGTTATTCCTGCCTATAACGAGAGCGCCCGCATTGAATCCACGCTGGAGCGAGTGATGCAGTGCGTCGAAGCTGCAGCCTGGGACGCCGAGGTTCTCGTCATCGACGATGGCTCGCGGGATGCGACGGCGGAGATCGTGAAGCGGTGGATCGAGCGATATCCGCGGCTGCACCTGATTCAGAATCCGGGCAATCGCGGCAAGGGATACTCGGTGCGGAACGGTCTGCTGCAGGCAGCGGGCGACGTGGTGATGTTTACCGACGCCGACCTCTCGGCCCCGATGGAGGAGGCGCAGCGGCTGCTCGACGCTCTGGACGCGGGCGCGGATGTCGCCATCGGCTCGCGCTGGCTGGACCGGGCGCGGCAGACGATTCACCAGCCGCTCTATCGCCAGTTCTTCGGCCGCTGCTTCAACTGGATCACCCGCCTCGTGATGGGGCTGCCGTACAGGGATACGCAGTGCGGCTTCAAGGCCTTCAAGCGCCCGGCGGCGCAGATCGTCTTCCGCTTGCAGCGAATTGAACGGTGGGGCTTCGACCCAGAGATTCTGTTCATCGCGCGCAAGCTGCAGTACAGCATCGTCGAGGTGCCGGTGACCTGGGGCCACGACGAACGCAGCCGCATCAGCTATCTGCGCGACGGTCTGAAGATGCTGGAGGAGATGGCGATCATCCGCGTCAACTCGCTGATGGGCCGCTATACGCAGGACATCGCCGCGCTCAAGGACACCAGCGCCATGGTGACTCCGCCGGTGACGCCTGTCGCGCAGAGCGGCGTCGAGGCTCCGCACGCGCAGTAATTCGCTTCCCAATCTGTTTCCGTGCATCGTAAGGAGTGCGTCCCGGAGGGAAGTGCGCCTTGATGCGGTCGGTGTTGCTTGCGCTCTCAGCAGATCGAAGGGTGCGGTCGTTTGCGGAGCGGTCGCCGATAGGCAGACGGCTTGCGGGCCGGTTCGTAGCCGGAATGACCATTGAGGATGCGCTGCGGGCCTGCGAGTCGGTGAATCGGCAGGGGCTTGCGGTTTCGCTCGATGCGCTGGGTGAGAGTGTTACCACGGAAGAGCAGGTACATGCCGCAGCGGAGGTCTACCACCGCCTGCTCGATGCGATTTCTACAAGGGGACACCATGTGAACGTCAGTATCAAGCTGACGCAGATCGGCGTGGAGTTCGATCCGGCGTTGGCCGAGCGCGTGCTGGACGAGATCGTGGTCCATGCGGCGCGTGTCGACAGCTTTGTCCGCGTGGATATGGAGGGTAGCGCCCTGACGGAGATCACGCTGGCGATGGTCGAGCGGATTCATTCGCTGCCGGGCATGCGGGGACGAGTCGGGACGGTGTTGCAGGCGTATCTGTATCGCACGGAGGCCGATGCTGAACGGCTACTGGCTCAGGGAATTCGCATCCGGCTCTGCAAGGGAGCGTATAAGGAAGGGCCGGAGGTGGCGTTTCCGCGCAAGGAGGACGTCGATGCAAACTACGTGAAGCTGGCGAAGCGGATGGTCAGCTCGCCGGTGTTCTGCGGCATGGCAACGCACGATGAGTGGATCATTGGGGCGATTCGCCGCTTTGTGGCGGAGCAGGGCATAGCGAAGAGTGCCTTTGAGTTCCAGATGCTCTACGGCATCCGGCGCGATGTGCAGCGCAGGCTTGCGGCCGAGGGGTTCGGGGTGCGCGTGTATATTCCCTTCGGGCCGGAGTGGTATCCGTACTTCATGCGGAGGCTGGCGGAACGTCCGGCGAATGTGCTGTTTTTAGCGAGGAACCTGCTGCACTAGTCGAGGACGCGCACGTAGAACATGCGCTCATCGCCGCCGATGGGTTCAATGAGCACCTCGCCCTGCGCCTGCGCGACGAGGCTGGGGAAGCGGTCGCCCCACTCGACGAGGACGAGCGCGTCGGACTGCGCGGCCATCTCCTCGATGCCGAGCGCCTGTAGTTCGCGCTCCGTCTCCAGACGGTAGAGGTCGAGGTGGAAGAGCCGCACCGTGCGCCCCTGGTACTCGTGGACCAGTGTGAAGGTCGGGCTTGTTACCTCTTCCTCTTCGGCCGCGCCGAGAAACGCCGCGATGCCCTTGACCAGCGTGGTCTTGCCCGCGCCGAGATCGCCGCGCAGGATGACCAGCCGCGGCGTGGGCAGCAGGAGCTCGGCGATGTTTTGGCCAATGGCGATGGTGCCCGCGACGGAGCGGGTCTTGAAGTGGCGCTTGATCATGCGTGGACTCCGGTGATCCAGGTGAAGCCGCTGGCGTCGGTGACGCGGTAGCGAAAGGCGTCGCTCAGGTGGGCGACGGTGTCGGTGGCGAGGACGGTGTGCTCGTCCATGCGTTGCGCCGCGAAGTCGGCGGCGAGGCCGTGGAGATAGACGGCGGTTTCTACGGCGCGAGCGACGTCGTTGGGGAACTGCCCGAGCATGGCGGCGACGATGCCGGTGAGGATGTCGCCGCTGCCGCCCTTAGACATGGCTGGGTTGCCGCTGGTGTTGACGCCGATCGAGCCGTCAGGGTGCGCGATGAGCGTGCGCCAGCCCTTGAGGACGAGCGTGAGCCGGTGCTTTGTGGCGAAGTTGCGGGCAATGTTAATGCGGTCGGCCTCGACCTCGGGGATGCTGACGCCAAGCAGACGAGCCATCTCGCCGGGGTGCGGCGTGAGCACGATAGGCCGCTTGCTGCCGTCGAGCAGATCGACGTGACCGGCGAAGGCGTTGAGCGCGTCGGCGTCGAGGACGATGGGCAGGGTGGTTTTGGCGAGCAACTCGCGGGCGAAGACGGAGGCCTCGCCGTCGGTCGAGAGGCCGGGGCCAAGCGCGATGACCTTGATACTCTTCAGGAGCCTGTCGAGCGATACAGGCTCGAGGTTGGCGAGTGCGACGGCTCCGTCGACCTCTTTGAGCGGGGTGGTCATCAGCTCCGGCGTGACGAGTGCGACGACGTTCAGGATGGAATCGGGCACAGCGGCGGTCACGAGGCCCGCGCCCGCTCGCAGCGCCGCCAGCGAGGCCATCGAGGGAGCGCCGGGCTTGCCGTAGCTGCCGCCGACGATGAGGATGTGCCCGAAACGTCCCTTGTTGGCGTTGACGTCGCGCGGTGCTTCGGCGATGGACTTCGCGCTGCCGCCCCACAGGAGGCCGGTGGCGGATTGAATCGCCTCGTCCGGCGAGCCGATGGGCGCGACCACGACCGGCCCGAAGGTGTGCCGCGTGAGGTGTCCGAAGATGTGCGCGAGTTTGGGCGCGGTGAAGGTGACGACCGCATCGGAGCGGTAGGCCTCTTCGCTGCTCTGAGCGGTCGAGTCGGCGTCCCAGCCGGAGGGCAGGTCTACAGAGACAATGGGATAGTCGGTGTGGTCGAGGAGCTCTCCGACGGTTGCCGCAAGACCACGCAGCGGCGGATGGAAGCCGGTGCCGACGACGGCATCGAGCAGCAGGTCGGTCTGCTCAAGTTCCTTGCGTAGCGTAGCCTCGGCGTCGATCTCAATCACGGGAATGGAGCCAAGCTGCGCGAAGGCCGCTGCGGCCTCGCCCTTCAGATCGGCAGCGTAGCCGAGCAGGAGCACACGCACCGTTCGCCCGGCCTGCGCCAGATGGCGCGCCGCGACGAAGCCGTCGCCGCCGTTGTTACCCTTGCCGCAAAGGGCGGTGATGTGGCTGGCCGAGGCGTAGTGTTGCAGGCAGAAGGTTGCGACGGCTCCTCCGGCGCGTTCCATGAGCGAGGTCAGCGGTACGTGAAACTCCTCGGCGGTGCGACGGTCGGCCGCGCCCATCTCTGCTGTCGTAAGAATCTTCATGTTCGGTGAGATGCGAGCTTAGCGCATCTCGCCTTCGCCCATGGCGACGGTCTGCGTGCTCTGCGGCTGCTGGCGCGGGGTAAAGTAGCCTCCGTCAGAGAGGCCGCGGTAGAACTGGCCGGTCAGCTCGGCGGCCTTGGGGCCGAAGGTCGGGCGGCCGCCCTCGAGGAAGACGACCGTGACGATGCGGCCCGTCGGCGTGTCGGCGTAGGAGGCGAACCAGCCGAGGCGCGTGCCGTTGTTCGAGCAGGTGCCAGTCTTACCCATCACGGGGAACTCGTTGAAGCTGGTGCGAAGCGAGCGGGCGGTGCCGAAGCGGGCATCGACTGCGCCTGCCATGCCGGGAACGATCTCCGGGATGATGGGGGCGATGTCGAGGATACGCTTGACCTTGGGCGTGAAGCTGGCGATCTGCTCGGGCGTCTGCGGATGCTGCAGGTAGTAGAGCGTGCCGCCGTTGGCGACGGCGGAGACAAGAGCGCCGAGTTGCAGCGGCGTCATGGAGATGCTCTCGCCGAAGGAGCACATGCGGCCTACGCCGCCGAGCTTCTCGGGTAGCTCCTCATCGGGATAGACGCCAAGTTGCTCGCCCTCGATCTGGTATCCGGCGAGCTCGCCGAGGCCGAACTCGTTCGCATAGTGCTTGACGCGCTCGAAGCCGAGCGTGCGGCCAAGCACCTCGAAGTAAGGGTTGACCGACTTGGCCAGGGCGTAGTCGAGATCGACGTGGTAGCCCTTGCCGAGCGAAACCGGCGTGTCGTGCTTGATGATGCCCTCTTCGAGGGCCGCCAGCGCCACGGAGATCTTGATCGTCGAGCAGGGCTCGGCGCCGCTTGAGAGTGCGAGCTTCTGGTTGACCATCGTCAGAATGCGGCCGCTCGAGGGATCAATGGCGAGCACGGTGCCGTTCATGTTGCCAAGCGCCTGAATGGCTGCCTCGCGCACAATGGGGTCCTCGCCTGCAGTCACGTCGCCCGCGATGAGGTTGTTTGGATCTTCGGTGAAGGAGCTGGCCCTGAAGCGCTCAGTATATTTTGCTTTGCGAAGGTGGTGGCCTGTGGCGCGCTGGCCTGCCTTGGTGGATACGGCCTGCTTATGAGCGCCCGCGGCGCGGGTATGGGCCGAGGCAGAGGTCTTGGAGGTCTTCGCGGACTTGGCACTGGCGGTTTTGTGCGGGGCCGCTGCGACGGTCTTCTTGTGCGCCGCAGGGTGCCTGGTGACGGCGGCGAGTGGGGAACTCAGCAGAAGACTACCCAGAGCGAACGGCAGCACCTTTTTCCCGATCTGCCGCATCATCCCGAATCCGTCCACTCTCTGTCCCTCCGCTCAACAAATAGCCTTATTCCACTGTATCGGAAGAACTCCTCCGGCTTGAAGTTCTCTTCGACATTCCTAGTTACCCCGCCGCAAAAAAGCGGGAATATCCAGCTCCTCGGACTCCTCGTGCGCGGCCTCGATGGTCAGCGAGCTGAAGGACGGCGTGCGCGAGACGGGCTCGGCAATCGCAGGCTCCCATGCCGGGGCGGGCTTGGCCGCGGGTGTCTCCGTAATGACAGGCTCGCGGGAGCTGCGGAAGAAGTCGTCGTCGAAGACCGAGGCCCTGACGGGGATGAGCGTCTCCTCCGGCTCTTCGGACACGTGGAGTTCTTCTTCGTCGGGAGCGGTCGGCTCGACTGCGGGCTGCGGAGTAACGACCGGGACCGGCTTCACGTCGATCTCCTCGGCGGCTTCGCTGGCGAAGCGCGCCGTCGCGGGCTTGGGCGAGGTATAGCGCTGGATGGGCACATCGGGGATGCCCCTGCGCTGCGGCGTCTCGTCGGCCTGTGCGCGCTCGCGGCGCTGAGAAAGCTCGTCCTGCCGGAAGCCGGTGGCGATGACGGTGATCTTGACCTCGTCGCCCATCTTCTCGTCGAGCACAGCGCCGAAGATGATGTTCGCGTCCTCGTGCGCGGCGCTCTGGATGAGGCTGGAGGCCTCGTTGACCTCGGACAGCTTCAGGTTGCTGGAGCCGGTGATGTTGATGAGGATGCCGCGCGCGCCGTCGATGGCTCCGGCCTCGAGCAGCGGGGAGGCCATGGCGGCCATCGCCGCATCGACTGCGCGGTTGTTGCCTGCGCCGGTCGCCGTGCCCATGACGGCGTAGCCCATGCCCGCCATCGTGGTGCGGACGTCGGCGAAGTCGCGGTTGATGACGCCGGGGATGGTGATGATGTCGGAGATGCCCTGCACACCCTGGCGCAGCACATCGTCGGCGATGCGGAAGGACTCGAAGAAGCCCGCGTCCTTGGCGACGGCGAGCAGCTTCTCATTGGGGATGACGATGAGCGTGTCGACCGACTCCAGAAGCTCCTGCATGCCGCGCTCGGCCTGCATCATGCGGCGCTTGCCCTCGAAGCCGAAGGGCCGCGTGACCACAGCGACTGTAAGCGCGCCCATCTCGCTGGCCAGCGAGGCGATGACCGGAGCCGCGCCGGTGCCGGTGCCGCCGCCCAGACCGGCGGTGACGAAGACCATGTCCGCGCCTTCGAGCGCCTCGATGATCTTGTCCGAATCTTCGAGCGCCGCGCGGCGGCCAATGTCGGGGTTCGAGCCTGCGCCGAGGCCGCTGGTGAGCTTGACGCCGAGCTGGAGCTTGACCGGGGCGTTCGAGCCTTGCAGAGCCTGCGCGTCGGTGTTGGCCGCGATGAACTCAACGCCCTCTACCTGGGCCGCGATCATGCGGTTGACGGCGTTGTTGCCGCCGCCGCCGACGCCGATTACCTTGATGCGTGCCCCGTCGGGGATCTCGTCCTGGTACTGGATGCGGAGGTCGTCGGGCGTGGTCATGAACTACAGCTCCTTGAGGCGCAAATGCGTGCGAGGTGTGGCCTTCTGCTCCATTGTTGCATTGGAGCAACCCGTGCAAAAAAGGTCCTTTTTCGGGGTGAACCAAGGTTGGTTCGGGGACGTTCGGGAACGGGTGGTTGCGCGGCTCTATGAGGGCTTGCGGGAGCGTCCCACGTAGCGATAGATGGCGCACTGCTCGTCGCCGGTAGAGCCGTACTCCTTCTGCTGCGCGATGGCCTCGAGGTCGGCGGCGTGGTCCTCGGGGGTCATGGCGATTTGTCCCATCCAGAGGCGCGTGAAGGCAGGGTTGCGGTCGAGCACCTCGGCGCACTCGGCGTTGACGTAGAGCAGGTCGAGCTGGCCGGGGCGGTGGGCGAACTGTGTCTCGATGCGGCGCAGAAGAGCCTTGAGCACCGGGGCCTCGAAGGGATGGAAGAGGAAGAGCAGCGTGTGCGTCTCCGGCAGATCCAGGGCGAGCGCGTCCTGCTCGAGCAGGCGCAGCGGCGCGATGGGCGAGGCCGTCGGGTCGGCGTAGTGCATGGCCTGCCACTGGTCGATGTTGTCGCGGGCGATAGAGGCCATGGCGGGATTCATCTCCACACCCCAGACCTCGCGGAAGGGAAGCTCGCTGGCGACGAGCATGGCTCGGCCTTTGCCTGCGCCGATGTCGACGAGGGTGTAGCTGCCGATCGGCTCGGGCGGCGGTGTCTCCCGCCAGTGCGCGATGAGTGCGCGCAGGATGCTCGGAGCGACTCCGTAGTAGGCGGTGATGTGCGTGTCGTTCGCATGGCCCACGCCGAGCTGGCCGCCGGGGACGAGGCCACTGGTATCGGTGCCGTGCATCTGGTCGAAGGGATGGATGGGGTGCGTGGTCGCCTTGAGCAGGTCGCGTGGACGCTTGACGAGATGTGGCTTGGAGGTAGGCATCAGCGGATCTGCACCAGTGTGGGATTGCCGTCGAGGCCGAGGGTTCTGCGGCCTGCCGGGGTGATGCGCTGGGGCGTCCATGCGGGCTCGTGGAGGATGGAGACGTCGGTGCGTTCCACCTCTTCAAGACCGGCGAGGCGGTTGGCGATCTGCGCGGCGATCTGCGCGGTGGCGGCCTCGTCGAGCGTGGTCGGCGTCAGCGCGACAAAGACACGATGCCGCTGCGGCACACCGGGAATACCTGCGCCGGGAGCGTCTGGATCGGCGGCGACCATGACGGACTCCACCACGCCGAGGTCGACGAGATTGCAGGGAATCGCCGGGTCGAAGCAGTCGCGGAGCGCGGTGCGGATGTGGTCTTCCGTCAGCATGAGCTAGTTCTTGCGCGTGGTCAGGTAGCTGGCCAGCGCCTTGAGCGAGTCGGCCCTGTCGCCAAAGGGCTCGAGCGCCTCGAAGGCGTCGGCGATGAGCTGCTCGGCGTCGCGTGCGGACTGCTCGATGCCGTAGACGGCTGGCCAGGTGGCCTTGACGCTGGCGGTGTCCTTACCTGCGGTCTTGCCCAGTTCTTCCGAGCTTTGTGTCATGTCGAGGATGTCGTCGACGATCTGGAAGGCCAGCCCAGCCTTCTGGCCGAAGGTGCGCAGGCGGTCGATGGTGTCGGCGTGCGCGTGGCCTGCTCCGGCTCCGTAAAGGCCACCGGCTACGATGCTCACCGTGATGAGCGCGCCGGTCTTGGCGCGGTGGATGGCCTCGACCAACTCGGCGGTCGGGGTCTTGCCCTCGGACTCGATATCGACTACCTGCCCGCCGATCATGCCGGGGGGTAGCGGGCTGTTCGCGCCGACGCCGGTGCCGATGGCGAGCGCGACCTCGCACAGGATGGACACGGTCGTTTGGGGCGCGGAGGGCAGCGCGGCGAGCGTTTGGAAGGCGAGCGTCTGGAGCGCGTCGCCTGCGAGGATGGCGATGGCCTCGCCGAAGACGACGTGGCAGGTGGGGTGGCCGCGGCGCAGGTCGTCGTTGTCGAGCGCGGGCAGGTCGTCGTGGATGAGCGAATAGGTGTGAATCATCTCCAGCGCTGCGCCGAGATCGGCCGCGCCGGAGGGAATCTCGCCGTTACCGGCGGTCATGCGGGCCGCCTCAAGGCAGAGGATGGGGCGAAGCCGCTTTCCACCCGCGAAGACGCTGTGGCGCATAGCGCGGTGGATGGAGTGAGGCAGTGTCTCCGGGCCGGGCAGGAGTCGCTCCAGGGCCGCGTCTGTAAGCGCAACGCCATTGGCGAGCAGGTCTTTTACGTCGTAAGGCATTTACTCGATGATAAATCAGCGCGGTTGCGGAGAAGGTATAGGAGCGCCGCGACGGAGAGCGCGAAGATTATCCAGCCGATACTCTCGTCGAGCGAGTGTGCGTAGGCGATCTCGATGTGTGCGGGACCGGCGCTGAGGGGAATGGCGATGAGGCCGTCGGGGCGGGGCAGGCGCTCGGGGATGAGGCTATGGTTCACGGTGATGCGCCACGCTGGGTAGTCGTGGAGGTTGAGGATGAGGAACTGTGCTGTGGGCGAGGTGATGTCGAGCGGCCAGCGCAGCGGCGCGGCGGTTGTGTCGGGTGGCGGTGCCGTTGGACTTGCGGCTAGCCAGAAGGCTGGATTGTTCGGATGCAGGGAGTCGTTGTCGGCGGTGCGCGGCGTGTATTCGTCGGTGGGGTCGGTGCCGAGGGGCGAGTGATAGAGCGCGACGCGAGAGGTGACGGTGTCTTCGGGGTAGCACATCTGGCGGAAGGCGTGATAGCCGAAGGCGATGAGTCCGGCGCTGAGGATGAGGCCGGTAATGGCAGTGAAGCGAAGGTGTGGGAGAGCGAGTGCGATGGCCAGCGCCAGTGCGGGAGTCAACATGGCGAGGAAGCGCCATGGGAACTGGAGGAAGGCCAGTTCGGGAGCGTAGTGCCAGAACAATGCTGAGAGTGGCGTCAGCAGGAATGCGATGCCTAAGAAGAGTGTTGCAAGAGGGGCGATGCGGGGCTGCTTCCGGCGCAGAAGGACGAGTAGCGTTGCTCCGAAGACAAGCAGAAAGCCGACGGCGATCAGCGATGCGGTACGTAGTACGGTATCGTGGTCAGGATCGGTGGTGTGGTGGAAGAGGAAGTTGTCGGTGATGGCCATGCCGTTGACCATCGCCATGTTGATCCAGACGAAGCGGCGCTCATACGCGGCAGGCAGTATGTAGAACGCGGCAGCTCCGATGCCGAGGAGAGTTCCGGCGATCGTGGGCTTTAGCAGGGAGGCGCGGCGCTCCTGCACGATGCGCACGATAGTCAGCAGCGCGAGGCTGTAGCAGCCGATGACCGCGGCGGGGGCATTGGTGAGCCAGAGCAGCGCGATGGGGATGGCGATGCCGGTCGTCGTGACACGAGGGCGCAGGATGGCATAGAGCAGCAGAGGTAGCCATGCAGCAGCGAGCAATTCGGCATAGGCCGTTCGCTCGTAGGCAGTGAAGAGCATGTATGGATTGACCATGTACAGCGAGGCAATCAGCAATGCGGTGTTCTGTGGCACGAAGGCGCGTAATAGCTTGTAGCAGGCGAGTCCGGCGGCGGTGAGCACGAGCCACGTGTAGGCGATGGGTACAGCGGACCATGGCAACACCAGGCCAAGTAGCGCGCCGATGGTCCACGAGAGCGGCGGGTAGAAGACGAAGCGCGGCTCACCTGCGTTGAAGGCAGGTGTATAGGCCCAGTGCGGATGCAGGTTGCCGTGCGCGAACTGCGTTGCGGCCTCGAGCCAGCTCAGCAGGTGAAAGTCGAAGTCGTGCCCGCAGGAGCAGCCGAAGACGAGCAGCGGAAGAATCGCCAGCAGCGCGACCGCAGGCAGCAGAAGCAGGGCTAGCCGCTCGCGTGGCGGTGCGGGTGCGGTCATTGTGGCGTCAGCGTCAGGGTGTGCGTGACGCTGGAGTTGATGGCCGCATCGGTGTAGGGGAAGAGGAAGGTCTTGTTGGTGTACCAGGCGTTGAACTGGTCCATGAACCACGGGCTGGCCGGGTTGCCGGACTGTCCGATGACGATGTTCAGCGTGGACTGGTCGAGGTCGGCGAGGTTGGCCGTGAAGCGCTCCGATGGGCCGAAGCTGTGGCCGACCTGCTTGACGGTAGTACCGTCGCCGGACTGCGGCGCGCTACCGGTGCCGACGGGAAGACCGATCAGTCTCTTCAGGATAGGCGAGGCTCCGAGCACAGGATGCTCGATGTCGAGCGGGTAGGTCTTGCCATAGCGCCAGTTGGCGAGGTTCGAGGGAGCGTGCTCGACCTCGAGTCCTTTCTCGACTGCGGCGGCCAGCAGATCGTTCCAGTTGCTGTAGTTTGGCGGCAGCCAGCGTGCGGCCTGATGCAGAACGAGCTGCTCCTGCGCGTAGTCCTTCTCATCCCAGCGGTAGAGCTTGGTAAGATCGCCGCCGAGCCGCGGCTCGAGCAAAAGATTCCAGAGCTGGGCGCGTGCGGCGACGACGATGGCCGGGGCTGCGGTATCGGCATCCACACTGCCGTTCCACTTGCGCAGAAGGTCGGCGGCCTGATGCAGGCGCTGCTGCTTGCCGGTCAGCTTCGCATGGTCGATGGCGTAGGCGAAGCGATGCGCGAGCACGCGGTCCACCTCGGAGACGACATCGGTTTCGAGCGCCAGCATATCGGCGGGGACGAGCTTCGGCTTCGAGGAGAGCACCTTCCAGATGCGCTGGTTGCGATAGGGCGAGGACCAGTTGAGCGTGATGGGATATGGATAGCCGTCCGGCGTAACGCGTGAGTTGGCTGTAGCTACGATGCCGCCGGGCGGATCGGCGACCTGCGGAAGCTGGTCGTAGGGGATGTAGCCGCTCCACTCGTTCGCCGCGGCTGGTTCGGTGGGTACGGCGAGTAGAGGCGAGGGGTGTGCCGCGTCGCCGCGGAGGGGAATGCGCCCGACGCTGTGATAGCCGATGTGGCCCTGATCGTCGGCGTAGACCATGTTCTGCGCGGGGCCGCCGAAGATGCTGAAGGCGGAGACGAGGCTGGCTCCATCGGCTGCGCTGTTGATGGTGAAGAAGGGTGAGCCTACGTTCGCGGGATCGTAGAGCGTCCAGCTTAGGGAGAGGATGCGCTTCTCATGCGGATAGAGCCCGGAGATGACCGGCGTGGGCATGGCTCCGTGATGAATGATCGGCACATCGAGCGCGATGTCTTTGCCGCCTTTGACGTGGATGATCTCCTGCTGATGCTCCACCGGCTTCCATGAGCCATCGGCGGCCTGATATTCCTCGGAGGAGCCTTCGCCGCGGGTGTGCTCGATGGTGATGTCCTGCACGTCGCCGCCGAGGTTGGTGAATCCCCATGCAACATGATCGTTATGGCCGACGATGACGAAGGGCATGCCGGGCAGCGTGACGCCCGCGACGTGGAAGCCGCCTGCGGCGAGGTCCGCCTCGTACCACGTGTTTGGGACGAGGTGGTTGAGGTGCATATCGTTCGAGAGCAGCGGCTTGCCGGTGGCGGTATGGTCGCCGGAGACGGCCCAGTCGTTCGATCCGGCGCGGCAGGTGTCGCAGGCGGGCAGGAGGGCGCCGCCGTGGAGCAGGTCGCCGATGTGCTCGGGCGAGAGCAGCGCAGTCTGCGACTCATCGAGAGGAATGTCGGGGATCTCATCGACGGGCTGGGTGAGATCGACTGGCGGCTGCATGGGGGGATGATCGCGCCACGAGCCTACGGGGTAGAGATCGGCAAGCTGCTCGGGCGTGAGCTTGGCGGCGATGGCCTCGCGGTTAAGCTTAATGGGGAAGACGTTGGTCAGGTCCTGAAACATGGCCAGCCCGATGAGCAGCGAGTCGCGCGTGGTCCATGGCGCGGGCGTGAAGCGGAGCAGGCGGAACTCGATGGGCAGATGCGCCTGCTGGGCCTCGATGCTGTCGTTGACGCCCTGGGTATAGAGGGTGAGCCAGTGGAGCTGGTCGGCGGGCAGCGCGACGATGGCGCGGTCGGCGGCGGAGCGAAGCTGGAGCGTCCGCTCCGTGCGGTCGTGCTCGATGAGGCTTGTCCCGAGGATCTCGGCCAGCGAGCCGGAGGCGTGGCGGCGCAGAGCCTCCATCTGCCAGAGGCGGTCCTGCGCGGTGACGTAGCCCTGCGCGAGCACGAGGTCTTCGACCGATGCGGCGCGGATGTGCGGGACGCCGTGCTCGTCTCGGCGGATTGTGACCGGAGCATGCAGACCGGCGATGGAGAGCGTTCCGTCGATCTGCGGCAGCGAACTGCGGATGGAGCGGACCATCCACGCGTGTATGCCGAGCAAGGCTGCGGCGCACAGCAGCAGAAGAGCGAGCACGCAGGCTGCGGCAATGCGGAGCCAGCCGAACGGGCGCTTGCCGGACGGGGTGGCTGTACCGGAGAGAGGGGGAGTGGCAGCCATACATGCTGAAGTCTAAAGCAGGAGTCTGTGGGTGGGTGTTACGAGCCGAGCCAGTGGGAGATTCCCGCTGCTATGCTGGAGGGGCGCGCCGGGCAGGGACGCGCAATGCGAGCGAGGAAGGTGCACATGTTTAGCGAAACCAGCGTGCATGGCGCGCAGATGGTTCTCTTGCTGTTGATGATGATCGTGGCCGTGTTTGCGGCTCTGGCGCGATGGCTGAAGATCTCGTACCCCATTATGCTGGTCGTCGCCGGGCTGCTGATCAGCTTTATCCCGCACATTCCGCGGATTCCGTTGAATCCCAATCTGGTCTTCCTGATCTTTCTACCTCCACTGCTGTACTCCTCGGCGTGGTGGACCTCGTGGCGGGAGTTTCGCGCCAACCTGCTCACGATCACACTCATGGCGATAGGGCTGGTGGCCTTTACGGTGTGGGGCATTGCGGAGTTCGCTGACCGCTTCATCACGCTGCTTGACTGGAAGTCGGGATTCATCCTGGGAGCGGTCGTGGCGACGACCGATGCCATCGCCGCGACCTCGATCGCACACTCGCTGGGGCTACCGCGACGGATCGTGGACATTCTCGAGGGCGAGAGCCTGCTGAACGATGCGACCGGCCTGCTGGCGCTGGAGTTCGGCCTCCGGCTTATCAATCAGGGAAGTACTCCGTCGTTTGGCGAATCGGTCATGCGGCTGCTGTACCTGATCGCCGTCGGTGTCGGTACAGGATTGGTGGTGGGCGTCATCGTCGCCTGGCTGGAGCGGTTTATCGACGACGGGCCGATCGAGATTGTACTCAGCCTGATCGTGCCCTATGTGTCCTATCTCGCTGCGGAGAGTTTTCATGCCTCAGGAGTGCTGGCCGTGGTGGCGAGCGGGCTGTACCTGAGCCGTCATAGCGCGACGTTCTTCTCGCCTGCCGCACGAATACAGGTTAACGGCGTATGGGACGCGCTGACCTTCGGCCTGAATGGCGTGGTCTTTGTGCTGATCGGGCTGCAGCTTCCGTATGTGCTGGACGGCATTCGCGGGTTCAGCAGGACGACGCTGCTCTGGTATGGAGCTGTGTTCAGCGCGATCCTGATCCTGCTGCGGCTGGTGTGGACCTTCCCGGCGGTCAAGCTGGCCTACATGGCTCGCAAGAGGCGCGGGCATGACGACAAGCCACCAACTGCGCGCGGGGTCTTCGTGATCGGCTGGACGGGCATGCGCGGGGTTATTGCGCTGGCGGCGGCGATCTCGCTGCCGGAGACGCTGGCGAACGGACAGCCGTTCGGCGCGCGCAACCTGATCCTCTTCCTGACCTTCAGCGTCATCCTGGTGACGCTGGTGCTACAGGGGCTGACGCTGCCTCCGCTGATTCGCGCTCTCGGCCTCTCGAGCCCGGCGGGAGTGGATGAGGAGGAACGCTCGGCGCGGCGAGCCATGCTGACGGCGGCGCTCGAGTATCTGGAGGAGGAGGAGTCCACTGACGACGGGACCTTCGCCCATGCGTTTGAGGACCTTGTGCATCGCTACCAGCATCGTCTGGCCGCGGTGGGAGGCAGTGCCAAGGGCGCGCACGGCGAGGAGCATACGTCAGAGGAGTATCAGCAGATGAAAGAGGTCGCGCGGGGCGCTCTGCGGGTACAGCGGCAGGTGATGATCGGTCTGCGCGACGAGGGCAGGCTGAGCGACACGGCCCTATGGAAGATGGAGCGGGAGCTGGATCTCGAGGAGACTCGCTATATGACGCCTCTTCACTGAAGCGATGCTTCGGTGAGCTTCGCGGAGCCTGCTTCGGTTTCGGCTGCGGTTCGGGGCAGCGTGAGCACGATGACGGCCGCGACCAGCGCCAGCGTGGGCAGGATATAGAGGCTGCCCTCGGGGCCTGTGGCTCCGCCGCTCATCAGCGGCGTGCCTGCGGGGTGCGTGGCAAGGAGCCGATGGCTGACCATGATGCCCGAGTCGGCTACTCCGTAGAGGAAGGACTGCGCCCAGTCCCACGAGGCATGGAAGCCGATAGCCCACCAGAGCGACCCGGTGCGCCAGAGGCTGAGGCAGAAGACCAGGCCGGCGAGTCCGGCGGCGGCGACGCCGAGCGGGCTCTCGCCGTGGTTGGACTGGTGGCTGAGTCCGAAGAGGAACGAGAGGAGCAGCGCAGCGGTCCAGAAGCCGAGGGCGCGGCTGCGGCGCGGGGCAATCGGCTCGTAGAGCGCAGCCAGTCCGCGGGCGAGCGTGAGCTGGAGATAGCCGCGCAGCAGGGATTCCTCGACCAGACCGACGAGCAGGAAGCCGATGAGCCAGATTGCGCCGTAGCGCAGGGAACTCAGATCATGGAGCAGAAGGTCGCTGAAGACGAGCAGCCCGCTCATCCGGAGCGCAAGAACGAGCAGCGTCAGGAAGGTGACGCCCCAGCCCAGACCGGCGAAGAAGCGGCTCCATGCGTGGCTGCCACCGAAGCCGTAGTCGCCGACGGAGCGGCCCTCGATGCGGGACATGATCCACGTCGTAAGCGCGATGATGACCAGCGAGAGGCCTTCGGTGGTGTAGAGCGCCCAAGGCGTCTCCTCTGAGCCTGCGGGCGCGGCGTGGCGGTGCAAATGCGCGGCGAGCGCGTGTCCGCCGCTGACGAGTAGCGAGAAGATAAGGACAAAGATCAGCAGACCCCACCCGGCGCGGAGGCCCTCCCGGCCGAAGAGGATGTGATTCCGGTCAGAGCTGGAGGAGTCTTCGTACATGAAGGGAAGTCTACATGGTCAGGCCGGGTGGCTTGACACCCCGCCGGGGAGGTCTATCCTTAGAGACTTGGCCCCGGCTGGCTGGCTGGGCACATCTGGACGAAGGATATTTGCTTGGACTGTCGCGTCTTCTATCACGACCACTGCTTCGATGGGGCCTGCTCGGCCTCGCTGTTTACGCGGTTTCACCGCGAGTGTATCAAGACGGCGGAGGAGTTCAGCTATTACGGCCTGGTGCATCGCGCTGGGGCGTTGTTCGACGAGAGCGCATTCATCGATGGCGAGAACGCGATCGTTGATTTCAAGTACGCCCGTTCGCCCAAGGTGACGTGGTGGTTCGACCATCACCTGAGCGCCTTTCTGACGCCGGAGGATCAGGCGGAGTTCGAGGCGCATCAGGCGGACGGCAGCCGCGTGCTGCGTCACTTCTACGATCCTTCGTACATCTCATGCACAAGCCTGATTGCGGACGTGGCCATGGCAAAGTTCGGCTTCGACGCGCAGCCGCTGGCGGAGCTGATCTACTGGGCCAACATCGTGGATGGGGCGCGCTATGAGAGCGCCGAGGCGGCCGTCGGGCTGGCCGAACCGGCGATGAAGCTGACGCTGGCCATTGAGAGCTCGCCCAGCGAGACGCTGATCCATCGGCTGATTCCGCTGCTGACGGAGATGCGGCTGCAGCAGGTGCTGGACCAGCCGTTCGTGCAGGAGGAGCTGGCTCCGCTGCTCGAGCGTCACCAGGAGGCGATCGCTCTGATCGACAAGCGCGCAACGATGACCAAGGGCGTCATCTCCTTCGATATCACCGATCATCCGATGGAGGGGTACAGCAAGTTCATCCCGTACTACCTGCACCCGCAGGGAACGTACACGGTGGGTCTGAGCCGGTCGAGCTTCCGGGTAAAGGTTTCGGTGGGAACGAACCCGTGGACGCCGCTGCCTGCCTCGGAGCTGGTAAATCTGGCAGCGATCTGCGAACGCTATGGCGGCGGCGGGCACGCGCGGGTGGGAGCGATCAGCTTCCCCCCGGACCGGGAAGAGGATGCTCGCAAGGCGGCTGCGGAGATTGTCACCGAGTTGCAGGAATCTTAATCGTTCAGGTTGGGTTGTGGCTGTTTTGCGTTGATTTTATGGGATTTATGTAAGTTATTTTCCCGTGATTATTGTGGATGGATTGAGATGGCCTCCGGATTCCGGGAGGCCATCTCTCTTTTGTTTCCGCGATAGCAAATGAGAACTGCAATGCTTGATTTGCGGACACCGATCCTCTTTGTCATGAATTCTTTGCAATATTGCGGGAGTTTGCTGGAGTTCCTGCTACGCTGTGCGCTGTATCTGTACCAAAAGGGACAGAGAATGATGAATTGATCGGCGCACGAGCCAACGCGGCAGAGGCGTTGCGCTTCCAATGGGGGTAACTTTCTCCCGCCGTCGTTTTGGAGGAGGCGTGTCATGGCCTCTTCGGCGGCGGGCGGTCCACCGTTTGGCTGTATATCCGGCACTAACCTACCAGGAGCTAGACCATGAACTACTTTCGCAAGGCTGTAGCCTTCTCCACCCTGGCGCTGACGCTCACGAGCGGAGCCGCCCTCGCCCAGCGCTATGATGACCATCGCGGTGGTCCCGGAGGACCCGGCCCGCGTGGTGGGTACGTCCGCCATAACGAGTGGAAGCGGGGATACCACATGAACCGCAACGACTGGGGTCGCGGCCAGCGGATCGACTACCGGCGCTATCGTTTGAGCAGGCCGCCGCGCGGCTATGAGTGGCGCGAGGTGGACGGCAATTACGTGATGGCTGCTGTTGCGACCGGCGTAATCGCCTCGGTGGTTGCCGCAGCGGTTGCCGGTCAGTGATCCGGTAACGAACTCGGGTTTTGGGGGATGCCTCTCGCGTGATGCGCGGGAGGCATCGCCGCGTTTAAGGGCATTGCAGGTAGAATGGGCGCGCCTCCACTCAGGGGCAGGAGGATGCCGTGGACGAGCGCAGGATAAGGCGATCACGCAGGGAGTTTCTAAGGGCTTCGTCGGTTGTAGCCGCGGCGGCGCTCATCGCGCCGGGCAGGCTGCTGCATGCGAGCCCGCTAGGTCTGCCGGTGGGATTGCAGTTGTTCTCAGTGCGCGAGATGCTGGCGAAGGATTTTGCCGGAACTCTGAAGCTGGTAGCCTCGTTCGGCTATCAGGAGGTGGAGGCTGCGGGTTTCTACGACCACAGCCCGGAGGATGTGAAGGCTGCCCTGAAGGCCGCCGGTCTGCGCTGCCCGAGCGCGCACTATCCCTTTCAGCAGATGTCCACGCAGACGGACCAGATTCTCAGCTTCGGCAAGGCGATTGGGCTGGAGTACATCGTCTGCTCGACGCCGGGGTTTAAGAATCCGGACCGGGTGAAGGATATTCCGCCGCGTGATCGGCAGAATGCTTACCTGCTCGAGGACTGGCAGTGGAGCGCCGAGCAGTTCAACCAGTTCGGCGAGAAGGCGTGGGCGGCAGGGATGAAGTTCGCATATCACAACCATACGAATGAGCTGAAGCCGACGGTGGAGGGCAAGGTGCCGCTCGAGGTGATGATCGAGGCCACCGATCCAGCGAAGGTGAGCTTCGAGATGGACGCGGGCTGGGTGATGATGGGCGGCGGTGATCCGGTGGCGCTATTGAAGAAATATCCGAAGCGGTTCTGCATGCTGCATGTGAAGGACTTCAAGGGGAACAAGCCGGACGCAAATGGACGTCCTGCCGAGGCGACCGAACTGGGCAAGGGTGTGATGGATAATCAGGCTGTCTTCAAGGCTGCCAGCAAAGCTTATATCAAGCACATCTTTGTGGAGCAGGAGGGCTATGACATGCCTGTTAACGACTCGCTGAAGATGGATGCGGAGTTTATGAAGAAGCAAAGTTAAACGAATATGCCCCGGATGGTCGATGACCTCCGGGGCATTCTTGTTTAAGTTGTTTACGGCTTGACCTTGGTGAAGATGGACAGCTTCGAGATGTCGTTGAAGATGACCAGCGCGCCGAAGATCAGCAGGCAGATGAACGCGGCCTGGTAGACGCGCTCCTTGAAGTCCTGGCTGATGTCGCGGCGCAGGATGCTCTCGATGGCGAGGAAGGTAATCATGCCCCCGTCCAGCACCGGGAAGGGGAGCAGGTTGAAGATTGCCAGGTTGATGCTGATATAGCTCATCAGGCCGATAATTGGCATCCAGCCGGGCATTTCTACGGCCTGATGGACCTGCTGGCCAATGCCGATAGGACCGCTGAGGCTGCGCACCGAGACGTGCCGCGTGAACATGCCCTTGACGACCTCGATGATGAGCGAGGAGTTCTTGACGTTGAAGGCCCACGAGGCGACCATGGCCTTGCCGAGCGGCAGCTTCTCCACCTTGACCGGCGGCGGCAGCGGCGCGAAGCCGAGGCGGTAGTCCTTGGTGCCGTCGGGGTTCGGCGTGAGCTGCGGCGTGACGGTGATGGGTACGGTCTGGCCGTCGCGCAGGATGCTCAGGCTCGCGGGCTTGCCGGCCTGATCCTGCAGGTACGAGAGCAGTGCGGGTACCGAGTGTAGCTCGAGGCCGTCGATGGTGGCGATCTTGTCCTTCGGCTTCAGACCGGCGTGGGCCGCGGGCATGTTCGGCTCAAGCTCGGCCACCTCGACCGGGGTGGTCTGCATGCGCGGGACAAGGCCGAGGCGGTCGAGCGAGAAGTTCTCCGCGCCGCCCTTGGACTCGATGACGATCGTCGTGTCGAAGCGCTTGCCGTCGTGCATGTAGGAGAAGGGCACGGTCTGGTTCAGGTTGAGCAGCGAGCGGATGGCGACCTGGTCCCAAGTGGGGTTCTCGGCGTTGTCGTAGTGAACGATGAGGTCGCCGGAGTGGATGCCGGTCTTCGCAGCGGGGGTGTCGGCGGAGACGTAGTCGGTCTGGGCCGGTCCGTTGACGTACTCCTGCACCTCGTTGTGGAGCATGGAGACGCCGGTCATCAGGATGAAGGCGAGGACGAAGTTAGCCACCGGCCCGGCCAGCGCGACGAGCACGCGCTGCCAGCGGGGATGCGCATTGAACTCGCCGGGGTCGCCCGAGGGAGCCTCACCGGGGACGTCGCCCGCCATCTTGACGTAGCCGCCGAGCGGCAACAGGGAGACGCGGTAGTCGGTATCGCCGCGGCGGACGCCGAAGAGGCGCTTGCCCATGCCGATCGAGAAGATCTCGACGCGCACGCCACAGAGCTTGGCCACGATGAAGTGGCCGAACTCGTGCACGAGCACCATGATGCCAAGGACGATGGCCAGCTCGATGATGGTGGACATAGTGTGTAGGGTACCTCGAACCTGGGGAGTGGTGGGGCCTAGACCCGGGCGGCTGTGGCCTGCTGGGCGATGACCTCGCGCGCGCAAGCTCTTGCGGCTTCGTCGGCGGCCAGCACCTCGGCGATCGTGGCCGGGTGCGCTGCCGGAGTCAGCTCAAGCACACGTTCTATTGTACGCGGAATACCCGGAAAGGTTAGCTCTCCGGCGAGGAAGGCGGCCACGGCGATCTCGTCGGCGGCGTTCAGGGCGATGCAGGCGGTTCCTCCGGCGGCTGCGGCCTCGTAGGAGAACCGGAGGCAGGGGAAACGGACCAGGTCGGGCTGCTGGAAGTCCAGATGGCTCAACGCGGTAAGGTCGAAGGTGAGGTTATCGGAGGGTGCAACCGAGACGCGTTCCGGGTAGGCGAGCGCATAGAGGATGGGCAGGCGCATGTCCGTGACGGAGATCTGCGCGAGGATGCTGCCATCTACGAACTCGACCAGAGAGTGCACGGTGGACTGCGGATGGACGGTGACGCGGACGCGCTCGGGCGGCAGGTCGAAGAGGCGGCAGGCCTCGATGACCTCGAGCCCCTTGTTCAGAAGCGTGGCCGAGTCGATGGTGATGCGCTGGCCCATGACCCAGGTGGGATGCTTGAGCGCCTGCTGTGGTGTGATGTGCTCGAACTCGGCGAGCGGCGTGTTGCGGAAGGGGCCGCCGGAGGCGGTGAGCCAGATCTGCTTGACCTCGTTCTGGGTGCCCCCGCGCATGGCCTGATGGATGGCGTTGTGCTCGGAGTCGATGGGCAGCAGGGCAACGTTGTGCTCGCGGGCGGCGGCGATGATGAGCTCACCGGCGGCGACGAGGCACTCCTTGTTGGCGAGGCCGATGGTTTTGCCGGCACGAATCGCAGCGTAGGTGGCCTCGAGCCCGGCGACGCCGACGATGGCTGAGACGACGAAGTTCACCGCGGGCAGAGTGGCGACGCGGACCGTACCCTCGGTGCCGTGGACGACCTCGATGCCGGTGATGCCTGCCTCCTGAAGCCGGAGGATGAGCTTCGAGGCGAGTTCTTCGGTTGCCACGGAGATGACCTGCGGCAGCCAGCGGAGGCACTGGGCGAAGGCGGCGTCGAGATTATGACCGGCGGCCAGAGCGATGGGACGGTAGCGGTCGGGGAAGGACTCGCAGATGGCGAGCGTGGAGGTGCCGATGGAACCGGTGGAGCCGAGGATGGCGATCTGCTTGACGTTCACAGGTTCTATTTTCGCAGATAGCTACTGACGCGGCAGGCGCGCCTCAAGCGTAGCGAGGCGCTCACGGATATCCAGAGCGAAGTCGAGCTTCTCGGAGAGAAACTGAATGGCCTGCGCCTGTTTCTCGTCGCGCAGCGTCATCTCGGTCCGCAGGGAATCGATGGAGACTTTCAGGGATTTGAGTTCGGGGACCAGAAGGTCCTGAACGACATCTCGAAACGACTCAGCGATGTTTTTCGAGGTGCTCATAGTAGGTTCATCCTACCGCATTTTTTAGAAGCGGCCGAGGCCGAAGTAGTCCTTCAGCAGCAGCATGTACCAGAGGACCGGCGCGGCGACGAGCAGGGCGTCGATACGGTCGAGGATGCCGCCGTGGCCGGGCAGCATGGTGCCGGAGTCCTTCACGTTGGCTCCTCGCTTGATGGCCGATTCGAGCAGATCGCCGACCTGCGCGGCGACGTTCAGGAGGACGGCCATGATCGCCGATTGCCACATCGGCTGGACGCTGTGCAGCACCAGATTGCCGCGGTCGGCCAGTACATCTCCCAGCCAGATGACGCCCAGCCCCGCCAGCACGCTGCCGATGACCGAGGCGATGGAGCCTTCAATGGTCTTGCCGGGGCTGAGGCGCGGTGCGAGCTTGTGCTTGCCGAAGGCGCGGCCAATGTAGAGCGCGGCGATGTCGCCGGTCCAGACACAGGCCATCAGGAAGAAGACGAGCGCGAGGCCGTCCTCCTGCTTCCAGATCATGGGGATGAGCGTCAGCGGGTAAGCAATATAGATAAGGCCGAAGAGGCCCTGCGCGGTGTCGGGCAGCACCTGGATGAGCGGGGCGCGGAAGCCGTTCCATGCGAAGAGGATCAGCGTCAGCGCGCTGACGACGGGAAGCTGCGCCTCGACGGGGAAGCCGGGCAGCGTGACGATGAAGGCCAGCGCAGTGGCGGGCGCCATCCACCAGAGCGGGATGCGCAGACGGGCGTTGTGAAACTCGGCGCCGACGGCGGCCAGCTTGAGGTACTCGTAGGCGGCAAGCTCGGCGACGAGCGCGCTGGCGAGGGAAACCATCCAGAGTCTGCCGAAGAAAAAGAGGCAAAAGACGACAAGGATGAGGACAAGAGCGGTGAGGATACGTTTCATCAGGCTGGACCAAGTATAGCGAGAGGGAGCCGGAGAGGAAGATGTAATCGAGACGTAACGAAATAGTTCTTGACGTATCAAGATATATCTTGATACGTTCTTGTCAGGATTGCTAAAAGGAGCATTTCAATGAAAGAACATCTCAAGGAATATCTTCAGGAGCACTTCCGGAATCACGTCAGGGAGGATCGGTTTCGCGGAGAGCGATTTGGCCGCTTCGGACACTTTGGCGAGGGACGCGGAGGCCTCCATCGCGGACGCGGAGGGCCGGGCCGGTTCTTTGAGTCGGGCGACCTGCGCTACGTCATCCTGCAGCTCATCTCGGAGAAGCCGCGGCATGGCTACGAGATCATTAAATCTATCGAAGAGCGGCTTGGCGGCAGTTACGCTCCCAGCCCCGGCGTCGTCTATCCCATGTTGACCATGCTGGAAGAGATGGGGCACGCTTCGGTGGTGCAGGAGGGCTCGCGCAAGCTGTACGAGATTACCGAAGAGGGCCGTAAGGCGTTGGCGGAGAATCAGAGGATCGTCGACGCCATCTTTGCCCGGATGGATCAGCGGCGCAGGGAGGAGCAGGGCGGACGTCCGCAGGAGATCGAGCGGGCGATCTACAACCTTCGTATGGCACTGCAGATGAAGCGCGGTTCGCTGACGACCGAGCAAGTGCATGCGATCACGGACATCATTGACGCCGCGGCGCGGCAGATTGAGAGGGTGGAGTGAGTCATCGGTATCGTGTAACGGTCGAGGCCGTGGCCGAAGAGGGCCGCAGCCTGCACTTTGAGGCGGAGAACCACGACGATCTTCTCGTCATTGTGGAGCGCATGCGGTCGAAGGTGCCCTTTGACGGCGACAGCGTGGCGGCACTTGGCATCGGACTGAAGCTGCTCGCCGAGGTGGCGCTGAAGCACCGGGAGAACCCGATGTTCACGAAGCTGCGTCCGGCGTTGCGGGAGTTCATTCAGGACCTGAAGCAGTTGCCGGGCGGCGAGCTGGCCTGAGCAGCGCTGATGTTTGCAAGCAAAGGCATATCGCAACCGTGAGGTTGCGGTGTGCCTTATTTATTTGCGGAGCAGCTCGGACTTGGGCAGAAGCTCGGTGGCAATCTCGCGGGCTACCTCTTCGGCCGGCTCGAGGTTGTCGAGGTCCTCGTCGGTGAAGGACTCGCCCAGGCCGCCGAAGCGGCGCTCGCGGCGCTGGTAGGCGGCGATGGCCTCGAGCAGATGCGGGCCGCGGAAGTCCGGCCAGAGGCGGTCCGTAATGTAGATCTCCGAGTAGGCGATCTGCCAGAGCAGGAAGTTCGAGATACGCTGCTCGCCCGAGGTGCGGACGACGAGGTCGGGGTCAGGCATGTGCGCCGTGTAGAGGCCCTGCTGGATGTGGTGCTCATCGACGCGGGACTCGATGCCGTCGACCTGCAGAAGGTCTTCGAGCGAGCAGCCGCGCTGGTGGGCCTCCTCGATGAGCGAGGAGAGCAGGGCGCGGGTGGAGTCGACGAGCTCGGTGCGCGAGCCGTAGTTGAGGGCCAGCGTCAGCGTGGTGCCGGTATTGTGGGCGGTGGACTCCATGGCCCACTGCATCGTCTCCTGCACCTCGGCGGGCAGCTCGTGCGTGCGGCCGATGTAGGCCATGCGGACGTTGTTGTCGTTCATGCGCTGCACGTTGCCGGTAAGGTAGTTACGCAGCAGCTTCATCAGGAAGCTGACCTCGGCCTTGGGGCGGCGCAGGTTGTTCTCGAGCGAGAAGGCGTAGAGCGTTAGGAAGGGAAGATCGATGCGCGAGGCAGTCTCGACGACGTACTGCACGCTCTCGGCGCCCTGCTGGTGGCCGAGAAAGCGCTTGAGCATGCGCTTGCCGGCCCATCGACCGTTACCGTCCATGATGATGGCGATGTGCTGGGGCATACGTGCAGGGTCGAGCTGCTGGTAGATGGCCAGTTCATCCGGAGCAAGTTCATGGACACGGCTGGGGAAGTGGGGGCGCAAAGGAACCTCAAAAAGAGACTGCGTGCCGCGCGGTCTGCTCTTGTAGGGTGGCACGCAGATACAGTGTACCGCGCCCGGATTAGGAAATGCGGAGGTCCGCCCCGGAGAGTTATCCGGGGCGGATTTCGAAGAGGAGAGCGCGGCCTGAAGTTGTCAGGCGGTGCGACGGGCGTGGCCGGCGGCCAGCTCGCGGACATGGTTCAGGAAGATGGAACGCTGCAGATCGTCGAGCTGCGCGGTGTACATGGCAATCTCGGCGAGGAACGGGTCGGCCATCAGCACGGCGGTCTGGTCGTGCTGGCGGGTGTGGGCATCGCGCAGCAGGGCGGAGATGTCCACCTGCAGAGCGCGGGCGAGCCGGTCGAGTGAGGAGAGCGTAGGGATCGCCTTGCCGTTTTCGATCTTGGAGATATAGGTACGCGGCACGTTCATCCGTGCAGCGAGCTGACGTTGCGAAAGATTGCGCACGCGGCGAAGGTCGCGTACGGCTGCGGCGACCTGCAGGCCGCCTTCCGGCGCGGGCTGCGAGGGTACCAGGGTGAGCGGGGCTGGTGCTGGCTCAGGCTCCTCGACCTCGAGGGACTTGTGGCAGCGACGGCAGAGTGTATTTGCCGTGCGGAACTGCACCAGGTTGCACTTGTCGCAGCGCACGACCTCGCGCTGCTCGACGGACGCCATCATGGTTGCCATAGGTTGTGTACTGCGGGGGGACCCAGAGCAAGGACCCCATCACCATGTCCGATAACGGAATTAGGTGACGTGCCTAGAATGACACCGGGTAACTAAAGCGTCAAGAGAAACCCTTCAGTTATCCCTAGGAAAACCTGAAAAACCCGAAGTTGGAACCAGGATAGTAAACGCATTCCGGCTATGGGATGTGCTTGCAGGCAAAACGGGGAGGCCGGAAGAATTTCATCGAGCGCAGGGGAGAGGGGTGTGCATAATAGAGCGACTTCTTAATCGGCGAGGTGAAGAATGCGTGTACGGATGATGCTGTCGGGCCTATTGCTGATTTCCGGTGTGGCCGTGGCGCAGAGCGCCCCGGTGAAGATGGGGCTGTGGGAGACGACCGCGTCGATGCAGACGCCGATGGGTAAGCGGACGATCGTTACGCAGAGCTGCTTTACGCAGGAAACCTACGAGAAGGCGCTGGCCTCGGTGCAGGCGCCGCCGCAGGAATGCAGCTTTCACAACGAGAAGAGCGCGGATGGATTCAACATCAGCGGGACCTGCTCGATGCAGCAGGGCATGACGATGGAGATGCGCGGTAAGGTCACGATCGTCGACGCCGGGCACACGAATACGACCGTCCACACGACGATGAATATGCAGGGGCAGTCGATGGAGTCCGATATGGAGTCGACGAGCAGCTTTGTGAAGGCGGACTGCGGAGCGGTGCAGCCGGGCAAGTCGGTGGTCGTCAGCAAGTAACAAGCTAGATGCTGCTGAAGAAGGTGCGCGCGGCCGAAGTGCATCCCCGGAGGGCGCGGGGCAGGTCATAATGGGGCCATGCCTGTCGCTGCGGAGCTCTCCGGGAACGCACGGATCGTGCGGGAATATAGCGCGTACCTGCGCGTCGAGAAGGGCATGCGCCCTGCGACCTGTGAGGCCTACGGGCGCGATCTCGAACAGTTTGCCGAGCATTTGGAGGGCCGCAGCGGGCTGCTGGTGACGGCGGCGCAGGAGGACGTGAGTGCCTTCATGGAAGGCCTGCGCGGGCATGCGGTGGAGTCGCGGTCGATTGCGCGCAAGCTGAGTGCGCTGCGGGGCTTCTATCGCTGGCTGCTGATGGATAAGCGGATCGGACACGATCCTACGGTGAACATCGAATCGCCTGCGAGTTGGAAGGTGCTGCCGAAGTCGCTGGCCGAGAGCGAGGTGGCCGCGATGCTCGAGCGGACCGAGGTGGCTGCACGAGCCGCCGATGCCGATGCGCTGGCGTTGCGGGACCATGCGATTTTGGAGCTGCTGTATGCGGGTGGCCTGCGCGTGGGCGAGATCTGCGCGCTGCGGGTGGAGGATCTGCATCTCGACCAAGGCCGGGCGCAGGTGCGCGGCAAGGGCGATAAGGAGCGGATCGTACCGCTGGGAGTAAAGGCTGTCGCCGCGCTGGAGAGATATTTATCGATGGGGCGGTCGGGGCTGGTGCGCGTCGGGGTGATGCAGCGGGCGCTGTTCCTGAGCGTGCGTGGGCAGGCGCTGACGCGGCAGTGGGTGTGGGAGATGGTGCGCTCTGTTGCGAAGATGGATGGAGCGAAGGCCAGTCCGCACACGCTGCGGCATAGCTGCGCCACGCACATGGTCGAGCACGGCGCGGACCTGCGCAGCGTGCAGACGCTGCTGGGGCACGCCGATATTGCGACGACGCAGGTCTATACGCATGTCGCGCTGGGTCATCTGAAGCAGGTGCACCGGGCGCATCATCCGCGAGGGAAGCGGAGGAGCGAGCTTGGCTGAGATCGCGCATCTGGCGGAACGGTTTCTCGCAGTGTTGGAGAACGAGCGTGGGGCGAGCGAGCACACGGTGCGGGCCTACGGGCGCGAGGTGCGCAGCTTCGCCGCGTATCTGGAGGAGCTGCTCGGCGAAGCGCCGATGGGTGCGGTGGAGCATCTGCACATTCGCTCGTATCTTGGCGTGCTGTACGAGCGTGGGCTGACGAAGGCAAGCGCGGCGCGTGCTCTGGCGGCGATCCGAAGCTGGTTCAAGTGGCTGGCCAAAGAGGGCAAGGTCGCGCAGAATCCGGCGCTGCTGGTGAGCACGCCCAAGAGGCCGCTGCATCTGCCGCGCGTGCCCAGCATGGAGGAGGTCAACCGCGTGCTGGACTCGCTCGAAACGGAAGAGAACGAGGCGGCGTGGCCGGAGCGCGAGCGCGTAATCTTCGAGCTGCTCTATGGCTGCGGCATCCGCAACTCGGAGCTGGTGGGGTTGGGGATGCGGAGCATCCAGTGGAAGAACGATGCAATTCTTGTGCGCGGCAAGGGGCGCAAGGAACGTCTGGTGCCGCTGGGCGATGAGGCTGCGGCGGCTCTGAGAGAGTATCTGCCGGTACGCGAGGCGAAGCTGCTCGCTGCGGGCAAGGGAGCATTGGTGGCCGAGGGACCGCTGCTGCTGAACCTGCGCATGCGAGGCGGCTGTGGGCTGACGACGCGGAGCGTGGGACGCATCGTGAAGGCGATTGCGCGGTCGCGCGGGCTGGCGGCGGATGTGCATCCGCACACGCTGCGGCACGCGTTTGGCACGCACATGCTCGAAGAGGGTGCGGACCTGCGGGCGATTCAGGAGATGCTCGGGCACGAGCGGCTCTCGACGACGCAGCGGTATACGCAGCTCACGGTGAGCCAGGTGCAGCGCGTCTACGATGAGACGCATCCTCGGGCAAAGTAGAGAAGCTAGAGCTTGCGGCGGAAGCAGTCCGGCGCGTGGTCGTTGACGATGCCGGTAGCCTGCATCCATGCGTAGACGATGACCGGGCCGACGAACTTGAAGCCGCGCTTCTTCATCTCCTTCGACATCTTCTCTGCAAGTGGTGTGCTGGCCGGGACCGGGCCAGTGTTCTGGATCGGCTTGCCTCCGGCCATCTCCCACACCCATGCGGAGAAGTCGGTGCCGGACTGCTGCATGTCGAGAAAGATGCGTGCGCCGTTGATGGTGGCGTCGATCTTGGCGCGGGCGCGGATGATGCCGGGGTTCTCCATCAGCTTCGCAACGTCGGCCTCGCCGAAGCGGGCGACCTTCGCGGGATCGAACTGTTTGAAGGCAACGCGGAAGGCCTCGCGCTTGCGCAGGACGGTGATCCACGCGAGCCCGGCCTGAAAGCCTTCGAGCATCAGCATCTCCCACAGCGCGCGGCTGTCGTACTGGGGGACGCCCCACTCTTCATCGTGGTAGACGCGCAGGAGCGGATCGCTCTCGGACCATGCGCAGCGGGTCTTGGTAAAGGGAGTCATGATGTGTGTCGGCGGGGGCCAGTGCCCATTGTATCCCGGCTGGTTTACTCGTCCAGCAGTGCCTCTTCTTCGTCTTCGAGGAGATCGCCGGAGCCTTCAAACAGGCCGTAGACGACGGGCACCAGCAGAAGCGTCAGCGCGGTGGAGCTGACGAGCCCGCCGATGACGACGATGGCCAGCGGACGCTGAATCTCCGAGCCGGGGCCGGTGGCGAAGAGGAAGGGAACCAGCCCCAGCGCGGCGACGGTTGCCGTCATCATGACCGGGCGGAAGCGCAGCCTTGCCCCGCGCAGCACGGCCTCGCGCTGATCGAGGCCCTCGTACCTCAGCTTGCGGATGTAGGATACCAGCACGACGCCGTTGAGCACGGCGATGCCCCACAGCGCGATGAAGCCCACGGAGGCAGGCACCGAGAGATACTCGCCCGAGACGAAGAGGCCCACGATGCCTCCGATGGAGGCCAGCGGTAGCACGGTAAGAATCAGCGCCGCGAAGCGCACAGAGCGGAAGAGCACGAAGAGCAGGAAGAAGATGGCCGCAATGGTGATGGGGATGATGATCATCAGGTGATGCAGCGCCCGCTCCATGTTGTGGAACTGGCCGCCCCACTCGATGTAGTAGCCAGCGGGGAGCTTCACCTGGCTGTCGACCTTCTCCTGCAATTCCTTCACGTAGCCGCCGAGGTCGCGGTTCTGCACGTTGACGCCGACCACGATGCGACGCTTGCCCATGCTGCGGTTGATAAGCGCCGGGCCTTCGACGACCTTTACCGTTGCAAGGTCTTTCAGGGGGATGCGCGGACCATCCGGAGAACTGACCAGTAGCTCGCGGATGTCTTCGATGCTGTCGCGCAGATTTGCAGGCAGGCGGACGACGCTCGAGAAGCGGCGCTCGCCCTCGTAGACCTCGGTGGCTGCTTTGCCTGCGATGGCCGTCTCGATGATGTCATTTACGTCCGAGGCGTTCAGGCCATAGCGTGCGATGGCTCCACGGTTGATGCTGATAGTCAGGTATTGCTGGCCGCCGACGCGGTCGATGCGCGTGTCCTGCGTGCCTTGAATGCCGGTGGCTACTTTGGCGATCTGGTTAGCGCGATCGACAAGGGCATCAAGGTCGTCTCCGTAGAGCATGACGGCGACATCGGCGCGCACACCAGAAACCATCTCGTCCACGCGGTCGCTGATGGGCTGCGACATGACGAGGTTCAATCCGGGCAGCGCGGCGAGCTTCTCGCGGATCTGCTCGGCGATCTTATCCTGTGTCATTCCGCTGGGACGTTCGTCGAAGGGGGTGAGTGCTGCGAGCACGTCGGCCTCGTTCGGCCCGGCAGGGTCGGCGGGCGATTCGCCGCGTCCTACGCGGGAGACGACGTTCTCAACGCCGTGGACCTGTAGCATCAGCCGCTGCATTTCCTTCTCCATGCGCAGCGACTCGTCGAGCGAGATGTTCGGCACGCGGTCGGCGTTGGGCGAGAGCGTGCCCTCCTGCATCTCCGGGATGAAGGAGGTGCCCAGCAGAGGGAACAGGGAGAGCGCTGCGAGGAAGAGTGCAAGAACAGCGGCGATGCTTGCCTTGCGATGCGCGATTGCCCAGTGCAGCATGCCGTTGTAGGGCTTGCGCAGCCAGCGCACGAGCCATGTGTCTTCCTCGCTGCCGGGCTTGAGCAGGTAGGACGAGAGCACGGGCGACAGCGTGAGCGAGAGCACCAGTGAGATGGCCAGTGCGATGGCGATGGTATAAGCCAGTGGTGAGAACAGCTTGCCTTCCATGCCTTCGAGCGTCATCAGAGGAAGGAAGACGAGGATGATGATAGTGACGCCGAAGAGGGTCGGCGTTGCCACCTCCTGCACGGCGTCGAGGATGACCTGTAGCTTCGATACGCGCTCGGGATGTCCGTGCGAATCGCTGCGCGCATGGCTGAGTCGTGCGAAGACGTTCTCGACCACAACGACGGAGCCGTCCACCATCAGGCCGATGGCGATGGCAAGACCGCCGAGCGACATCAGGTTGGCCGAGAGGCCGATGCGGTTCATGACGAGAAAGGTGAGCAGCGGCGTCAGCAGCAGGTTGGCGCTGACGATGAGGCTCGAGCGCAGGTCGCCGAGGAAGAGGAAGAGAATGACGACGACGAAGACGACGCCCTCGGCCAGCACCTCGGTCACGGTGTGGATGGCTGCATCCACAAGCTGCGAGCGGTCGTAGTAGGGAACGATCTGCAGCCCGCCGGGGATCATGTGCTTGCTGTTGATCTCGGCCACGCGCTCCTTGACGCGGCCGACGATCTCCTTCGCATTGCCGCCGCTGGTCATCAGCACGACGCCGCCGACGGCCTCGGTGTAGCCGTTCTTAATCATCGCGCCGTAGCGGACCTCGGTGCCCACGCGCACCTCGCCGACGTCGCGGATATAGACCGGCGTTCCCTTGCTCTCCTTGAGCACGATGTTGCGGATGTCGTCGATGTCGCGCACGAGCCCCACGCTACGCACGAGGTACTGTTCGGCGTGCTGCGGCAGTACGCCTCCGCCTGCATTGGCGTTGTTACGGCTCAGTGCGGAGCGCACGTCGTTGATGGTCAGGTTGTAGTAGTGCAGCTTCTGCGGATCGACCAGCGTCTCATACTGCTTGACGAAGCCGCCGGTGGAGTTGATCTCGGCCACGCCGGAGATGGAGCGCAGCAGGGGACGCACGACCCAGTCCTCCAGCGTGCGCCGTTCGATCAGCTCTTCGCGGGTGAGCGTGTGATGCGACGCGGCCTCGCCCGGGCGCTCCAGCGTGTACTGGTAGACCTCGCCGAGCGCGTTGGTGATAGGGCCGAGTACGGGCGTTACGCCCTCGGGCATGCGCTCGCGCAGCTCGGCCAGCCGCTCGGAGATCATCTGCCGCTCGCGGTAGAGGTCGCTCTCGTCGGTGAAGACCAGCGTGATGAGCGAGAGGCCAGGCTTGTTCAGCGAGCGCATGTCGGTCATGCCGGGCAGGCCGGTCATGGCGATCTCGATGGGGATGGTGACGAAGCGTTCTACTTCCTCGGGAGATTTGCCTGCGGCCTCGGTAGCGATCTGCACCTGCACGTTGGCTACGTCGGGAAAGGCATCGACAGAAAGATGCTGCGTGGCGTTGATGCCGAAGCCGACGAGCACCACCGCAACAACGACGAGAATCAGGCGCTGCCGCAGCGCGCCCGCGATGATCGACCGCAACACTACTGGCCTCCCTTGATCGCGTTCTGGCGGCGCTGGTTGTTCAGGTGGAAGGCTCCGTCGGTCACGATAGTTTCGTCCTGCTGCACACCGCTCAACACGATGCGGCGGTCGTTCTCCTCATCGCCGAGCTGTACCTCGCGCAGTACATACCGCTGGTCGCCGGTACGCACGAAGACGTAATCCTTGTTCTCCTCGCGGACGACGGCGGTGTTGGGTACAGTCAGCTTGCGGTCGGTGTGGCCGGTGAAGGTCATGTTGGCCAGCTCATCGGGCTTCAGCAGGCCGTCCTTGTTGGCCGTATCCATGCGCACCTCCACGGTGCGCGTTGCAGGATCGACGATGGGCGAGACGAAGGAGAGACTGCCGCTCATCTCCTTTTCGAGCGCGGGGACGCGCACCGTGACCTGCATGCCTTTGCGGAGATGGCCTGCGTCTTCTTCGGGGACGTTGGCGACGATCCATATCGTGGAAAGGTCGGCGATGGTGAAGGCCGGATCGGCGGGCTGCACGACCTGTCCGATGGTGATCTCGCGCTTCAGCACGGTGCCGCTCTTCGGCGTCACGATGGGATAGTCGGCACTGAGCCTGCGCGTGGTTTCAAGCTGATGGATCTGTGGCTCGGTCATACCCAGGCCGCGAAGCTGCGTGCGATAGGACGCGGCCTCGGTGGTTGCCTGCAACAGCTCGGCCTTGCGCCGCTCCAGCTCGGCCTGTCCGATAACATCGGCGGCGACAAGCTGCTCGGCGCGCCGCTCGGCTGCGGCGGCAAGCTCCTGCTGTGAGGCTGCTTTGACGAGCGCGAACTGTGTGTCCGACAGGTCGGTGCTGTGCAGCATCGCCAACACGGTGCCCTCCTTTACGCTCTGGCCCTCGAAGACCAGCAGCTTCAGAATGCGTCCGGAGACGGGGGAGCCTACGCGTGCGATGTGGCGCGCATCGGTTTCGACGTGCGCTGCGACCTGCAGCGAGCCGGTGATGTCGGTCATCTGCGGTGTGCCGGTCTTCAGGTTTTCGGCGAGCGCGGGAGTGATCGTGACCTCGTTCGGGTCGCTCTGCATCGTGGAGGCAGCGGCCTCCTTCGGCTTCTCCTTGCAGCCGAGTGCGGTGAGGCATAACAGCGCGGCCAGGCAGTAACGCGGGATGTTGAACGCGACACGGGGCGGGAAGGGAATCATGGTTTCACTCCAAGTTCTTCAAGATCGATCAGCGCGGCCTGCCGCGCGTACTGCGCGTCCAGCAGGTCGCCGCGTACACTCTGCAACACGCGCTGCGCATCGAGCACCTCGACGATGCCGCGCTCTCCGAAGCGATAGGCGTTCCTCGCAGCCTCGACGGCGCTCTCGGCTGCATGCAGCGAGCCGGACTCGAGTGAGAGCACCTGCTGATCGGCGAGTTGATACTGCTCGTAGGCGCGTTCGAGATTGGCGATCAGTTCGAGCCGCAGCCGGTCGGTGACTGCCGTCTGTCGAGTGACCTCGGCCTTCGCTTCGCCGATGGGGCCGCGGCGGCGATCCCACAGAGGAATGGGGATGGAGATGCCGGTCCGCCAATAGCGAAGGTCAGGCTGATTCTCAAACTCGGCGAAGGCCGTGGGCTGCGGAATCCGCAGCGCTTCTTCGCGCTTGACGATGGCGCGGGCTGCGTCTGCCTCGGCTTGCGATTGCGCGAGCAACGGGTGCGCCTGCAGCACCTGCTCGCGGACCTGCTTGAGCTCGGGGAGGGCGACGCGAGTCTCCGGACTTCCCTGCGGGGAGAGGCTCATCTCCGCAGGCGCAGCGATGGCCGCACGCAGCAGCGCGATGACGTTTGCATATTCGATTTGCGCGCTCTGCACAGCGAACTGCGCTCGCGCCAGTTCGGCTTCGGCACGGGTCAGTTCCAGCCGCCCCTTCTCGCCGGTGTCGACCTCGACCTCCACACGGCGGCGAAGGTCCTGCACGAGATGCAGGTTTTCCTGCGCGTGCTTGATGCGCTCGCGCTGCATGAGCGCACTGTAGAAGGCTCGCTTGACGTTTCCGGCAACGGAGAGAGTCGCGGCTGCTTCACCCAGCCTGCTGCCTTCCAGTACGGATCGCGCAGCACGCAGGCGTGCGCTGCGCTCGGACGGAATCTCGATGGGCTGATAGCCCGCGTAGTGTTGCAGGATGCCGGGCGTACCCGGCGTGGGAACGGGCCGGGCGTATTGCAGGCCGCCGTAGACCTCGATGTTCGGGTTGGTATAGGCCTTGGCGCTGTGCACGGAGGCCTCGGCGCGCGCGGTCAGGGACTGGGCCTCGTGCATCTGCGGGCTGTTGCGCTCCGCCATGGCGATGGCCTCCTGCAGGGTCAGGGGAACGGCGGGCGCGCTTTGGGGCGGCTCCTGGCCGGGCAGCTTGCCGGGGCCGAGCGACAACAGGAGCATCAACGAAACAATCCATCTGCGAGAGATCACGCAGACCTCTATCGCAATCCGGTCGCCAAATCGGAAAGTGCCGGAAAACGGTGAGAAACGGTGGTTTCGGCAGGCTCGCTGCTGTTCCATATGGAACAGTGCTGTACGAGATGGGGCACGCTTTGCGGCAGAGGAGAGGGTTTGTCCCTGTCTTCATGCGGCAAATCCTTTGGGCACAGGATTGCAGGGTGCATTGCGTGATGCAGAGCTGCTTGTATGCACCCTATTCTCCGTGGACGTACCCTCCGGCTCGGCCCGCGTGGGAGAATCGGAGCATGTCCCTGAAACCGGGCAGTCCGCGGCAGCGAGCAAAGGCGATCCTGATCGCCCTGCTCGTCATCACGCTTGCGGTCTTTACCTGGATTGCGCCGCTGCACGAGGTCGTGCTGCACAATATCCTGCACCACCTCAACATCCTGCCCTTCATGCTGGCGGGGATGCTCTTCGGCTGGAAGGGCGCGCTGAAGACGATCCTGCTTGCGTGCGTCTTGCAGATTCCGATCATTCATCGCCACTGGGTGCGCGCGCCGCTCGATGCGCAGGACCAGATCGTGGAGCTGAGCACCTTCGGCACCGCCGGTGTGATCGCCGGTGTGCTGGCCGACCGCGAGCGCATGCAGCGCAGGCGCGTGGAGTCGACCAAGTTCGAGCTGGAGCAGGTGTACACCGAGCTTCGCCAGAATGTTGAGCAGTTGAAGAAGACCGAGCGGCTGACCGCTGCGGGCAGGCTCTCGGCCAGCCTTGCGCATGAGATTCGCAACCCGCTGGCGAGCATCAGCGGAGCCGCAGGTATCCTTGCGCGAGGGCAGGCCTCGGCTGCGGCGCAGGCTGAGTGCCTCGATATTCTCACCAAAGAGTCGCAGCGGCTGAACAAGCTGCTGACGAACTTCCTCGACTTTGCGCGTCCGCGTCTGCCGCGTCTGCAAACAGTCGAGCTGTCGGAGCTGATCCACTCGGTTGCGTCGCTGGCGCAGCACGCGGCCGCGCAGCATGAAGTCTCGCTCCGCGTGCAGCCTCTCGAACAGGAGCGCGAGCTGCAATGCGATCCGGAGCAGATCAAGCAGCTTTTGCTGAATCTCATCCTCAACGCAATCCAGGCGACCGCTCCGCATGGCGTGGTGATGATTCGCTGCGCGCTAGCCGCCGATCGCATCGCCGTCGAGGTCTGCGATCAGGGCGGAGGCATTGCTCCGGAGGCGCTGGAGCATATCTTCGAGCCCTTCTTTACCACGCGCGAGAACGGGACCGGGCTGGGGCTCGCCATTGCGGCGAACATCGCCGCGCAGCATGCTGGAACGCTCACCTGTCTGCCGAACGAGGGACGCGGCACCATCTTCCGCATGGAGCTTCCGGCCACGGCGAACTCGGCCGCGTACACGATGAAGGCGGTCGCCCATGAAACGTAATCACATCCTCGTGGTGGACGACGACAGCAGCCTGCGTCGCGTGATGAAGCTGCAGCTCGAAGAGGCGGGGTATGAGGTTTCAGTGGCCTCTGACGGCGAGGAGGCGTGGTCGATGCTGCAGGAGTCCGAGCCGCAGCTCATCATCACCGACCTGCGCATGCCCACGACGGGCCTCGAGCTGCTGGCGCGCATCAGCCGCGAGGGTATTCAATCGACGGTGATCGTCGTGACCGCCTTCGGCACGGTCGAGACGGCGGTCGAGGCGATGAAGCTGGGCGCGTACGACTACGTGACCAAGCCGCTCGACTTTGATGCGCTGACGCTGGTGGCGCATCGCGCGATGGAGCGGCAGAACCTGCTCGAAGAGGTGCGCACGCTGCGCTCGGCGCTCGATCAGCGGTACGGCTTCGAGGGGATCGTCGGGCACTCGAAGAACTTTCTGCGTGTGCTCGATCAGGCCGCCCGTGTAGCGCAGCGCGATGCCACGGTGCTCATCCAGGGTGAGACGGGCACGGGCAAGGAGCTTGTGGCGCGGGCGATTCATCACAACAGCCGTCGCAGCAGCCGTCCCTTTGTGCCGATCAACTGCGGGGCCATTCCACGCGACCTGGTGGAGTCGGAGCTCTTCGGCTACGTCAAGGGCTCCTTCACCGGCGCGCTGGCAAACAAGCCCGGGCGCATCGAGTCGGCGGACGGAGGCACGCTCTTTCTGGATGAGGTCGGGGAGCTTCCTCTCGACGCGCAGGTGAAACTGCTGCGCGTGCTGCAGGAGGGCGAGGTCGCCAAGATCGGGGCGAATATGCCCACACGGGTCGACATCCGCGTGATCGCGGCAACGCATCGCAACCTGCTGGCGATGGTGGAGGACGGGCAGTTCCGCGAGGACCTGTACTACAGGCTTTCGGTAGTTCCTATGCGCATCCCTTCGCTGCGCGAGCGGCGCGAGGATATTCCCGTGCTGATCGACGCACTCTTTGAGCGGGTGAAGAAGCGGCACAATCTTCCGCAGGCGACGCTCTCGCCGATGGTTCTCAAGCGGCTGATCGCCTATCGCTGGCCGGGCAATGTGCGCCAGTTGGAGAACGTGCTCGAGCGGCTGCTGGTGCTCTCGCCGACGGAGCTCATTACCGAAGAGGAGCTGCCGGACGAGCTGCTGCATCCGGCGAGCGAACCGGCGGCCTCGCTCTGGGCAGAGCTGCCGGAGGAGGGCATCAGCCTGGAGGCGGTCGAGCGGGAGCTGATTCTGCGGGCGCTCGAGAGGTTCCACGGCAACCAGACGCACGCGGCACGCTATCTGGATATCAGCCGCCGCACGCTCATCTATCGCATGGAAAAGCATGGCATTGCGCCTGCCGCCAATGCAGAGGCGGCCTCCTAGCGAAGAAGCTACTGCATTCGCATGCGGTTGGCTTTTTGACTGGGCAGGTCGAGAAGCTCGCGCACCAGCGAGGACAGGCGCTCGAGATCGCCGAGAGCCTGACGCCCTACGTCCTTGGCCGATTCGCCGTGATGTCCTTCGGAGGCGAGGTAGAGGATGTTGGTCAGCCCCTGCAGGGGGTTGTTGATCCGGTGCGCGAGCGTATTGGCCATCGCGGCCTCGGCGATGAGGCCCGCATGCTCCATCAGCCGCTTCTGCTGGCGCAGATGCCGCACGCCAATGGCGGCGAAGTCGGCGAGGATCTCGATGATCTCGAGGTCGCCCCGGTCAAAGGCCTCGTGCCGGTCGTGCGCCAGGATGTAGATGGTTCCGCGCGAGTCGTCCGTATGCCACGGAAACATAAGGCCGTCGGTAACGCAGGGAGCGCCATCGATGCCGAGGATCTCGAAGTAGCGGGTATGGGCGCGGACATGCTGCGGCCGGCCTCGCTCAAGGCAGATGGTGCATCCGCTGGGATAACGCGGAAAGAGCGTGTTGTACATGCCCGAGTAGCGCCCGGCGACAGCGACCCAGCGATAATAGGCTTCTTCGGTTGGGTTCTCGCGTTGCAGGCTGATGGCGGAGCTATCGGCACCACACAGCTCGACAGCGGTTTCTACCAGCACCTGCAGGATGCTCTCGGGCCGCTCGACCAACGCATGGGCGACGCGGCGCATGCCCTCGGGGATGACGGTGACATCACGGGGGCGCACGGGCCGGGACGCAAAGAAGCCGTCCGTCTGGAAATCCGTTACTTCCAGCCCGGTATCAGCCGACGATGGAACGAATACGCGTATAAGGGCCTCTCGCTACGTGCAGGCTTGAAGGGGGCTTCGTGGCTGCTGTGTGGCTATCTGACATCCATCGTTCAAAAAGGTCAAGCCAATTCAAATTAAAGAAGCAGCGAAAGCGTCCCGATAGCGGAATATGCCCGGGAGAGTCGGGCCGCTGCCGTGGTCTAGAAGCGTAGCACAGGTCCTACGCGAAATCCCCAGTTTGTGGAGTTCGTGTAGTTGTCGTGCGAGAGGAAGGAGAGCCGCGGCGGCTCGCCAATGCCCGGAGGGTCGCGGTCGGCGCTCTTGTAGCGGATGAGCATCTGCTGCGCGGTGGCGCGGAAGGCAAGATGCCTGTTGAAGCGCAGGTCGCCTTCGAGCGCGGCGATGGCGGAGAAGTTGAAGTTGCGGCAGTTGTTGCTGGTGAGCGTGTCGGTTCCGGGGACCTTGCAGGCATCGGCGCGGGAGTAGCTGGCGAAGCCGGGCGCGAGCGTGGCCTTCAGCGCGAAGTGTGTACTCGAGTAGCCGGAGCGGATGCCGAAGTTCGCGGTAACGAGCTGGCCTCCGATGTTGAGCGAGGAGATTGGGCTGGCGGCGGGCTCGATGGAGGCGTCGGCGATGAGGTCGATGTAACGCTTCAGCGCATAGCCGACCTCGATGCCTGCGCCGGAGACGCGGGTGCGGCAGTCGATGCAGGAGCCGTGGTTGGTATAGAGGTTGAGCGAGTTGGCGTAGAGGTGGATATCGACGTGATCGTTGGGTTCGGCGGCCAACGCTCGCTCGAAGCGAGGATAGATGGGCGACTGGCTCGAGGCCGGATGCTCGTAGTCGCGGAACCATGGGTAGTGACCGCGTAGCATGTTGGCCAGCGAGCGCGAAGGATTGAGCGAGGATCGAAGCACGTCGTAGCCGAAGGAGCCGGGGTGGCGCTCGGCGAGCGGGTCGGAGATGTAGCGGTCGATGGTATCTTCGCCGATCAGCCAGAGCGTGCCGATGGTGGGCGTAATGACGAAGTCCACCCAGCCGGTGTTGTTGGTGTACCGGGCCTGCGGGCTCTCGCAGGGAACGCCCGGCTGCCCGGCGCGCTTGGCGCAGTTGATGGGATAGGTGAAGCCTCCCTGATTGAAGATGGCTGTCTCGCCGAGCGGGCCGATCTCCCATTGCGTGGAGTAGACGGTTGCCCACAGGAAGGCGCGCAGGCGGCTGTGCCAGTAGTCGGGGCTGCGCGAGATGCGCTGGGCGCGGCCTCGGGGATCGTTCTGCACCTCGAGATAGCCAGCGATGGCGCCCTCCATGGGATGACCGATATAGTTGACCGCGACGCTGTCGCCGTCGTTCCAGCGGCGCATGTTGAACTGCCCGAGCGAGGCCCAGTAGTCGGACCAAAAGGGCTTGTTGAGCAGGAGGTGGCGGTCGTTCTGATCGGCGGTCATGACGCGGGTTGCATTCTGGAGCAGGTCGAAGGCGATGGACTCGTAGATGAGTCCTTTCCAGTGCATGCGCTCGCCGGGCCGGGGACCGGCGGCGGTGGGATCGGGTGGAATCAGGCGAGAAGGGCGCTCGGCCGGTGCGGCTGCGGAGCCTGCTCGATACATGGCGGGCAGGGCAAAGAGCGTAGCCGAAGGCGCAGGGGGAAGAGACGCATCGGCGTCCTCGTTCCCGGAGTACAGTGCAAGCGCGAAGCGCGGAGCCCAGAGAACCAGTACAGCTACGGCGACAAGACGAAGAAAAGAATTCATGCTCATCAAGACAGAGGTGACGGAAGCAAGTCTGAAGACAACAGTTCAACAGCGGCCATGGTGCGATGGCCGGATCGTGCATAGGTGTATCAACAACGAGTAACTAGTCACTTGGATGCGAATTGTGACAATCAGGTTGATGCGGGATGTATGGAGTGTTGCTGAGGCGCTAGAAGTCGCGGCGGCCTTCGAGGGCGCGGGTCATCGTGACCTCGTCGGCGTACTCGATGTCGGATCCGGCGGGGACGCCGGTGGCGATGCGCGTGATGTGGAGATCGGGGCGCAGGCGGTGCAGCTCGGTGCTCAGATAGCCTGCCGTGGCCTCGCCCTCGGTGGTGGGCGAGGTGGCGAGGATGACCTCGTGAATCGCAGGCTCGGGCGCGGTGACGCGGGTGAGCAGGTTGGCGATGCGAAGCTGCTCCGGCCCGACGCCGCCGATGGGCGAGAGCGTGCCGTGCAGGATGTGGTAGACGCCGTTGTAGCTGCGCGTCTTCTCGATGGTGGCGATGTTGGTCGGCTCCTCGAGCACGCAGATGGTGTGGTGGTCGCGCGTGGTGCTGGCGCAGAAGACGCAGGGATCGACGTCGGTGATGTTGTTGCAGAGGGAGCAGAGGCGCAGGTGCTGCTTCATCTCGAGGATGGCGTGCGCGAGCGCCTCGGCGTCGGCCGTTGAGCCGCGCAGCAGATGGAAGGCGTACCGCTGGGCGCTCTTGGTGCCTACGCCGGGCAGCTTGCGCAGCTCGTCGATGAGCCGGGACATGGGTTCTGCGAAACGCGCCATAAGGACCTTGAGTTACATGAGGCCGGGGAGGTTGAGGCCGCCCATCATGCCCTGCAGGCTGGACTTCATCACCTCGTCGGCGCGGCGGCCTGCCTCGTTGACAGCGGCGATGATGAGGTCTTCGAGCAGCTCGATATCGCCTGAGCCGCTGCTCATGACGGAGGGGTCGATGGTGAGCTTCAGGAGCTCCTTCTTGCCGTTCATGCGGGCGGTGACGACGCCTCCGCCGGAGGTGGCTTCGACGGTAGTGGAGACGAGTTTCTGCTCCATCTCGTCCTGCATCTGCTTCGCCTGGGACATCATGTCGCGCATCTTGGTGAGGTCGGACAGGTTCATGGATGTTCCTCCTGTTCTAGTTATCTTCGCGCAGGTCGATGACGCTGCGAATCTCGGCGTTGAAGAGGCTCTGCGCCCGCTGCACGATGGGATGCTCGCTGGCCTTGGCCTGCACGGAGCCTGCACGCGGCGCGCGCGGCTTCTTCGATGCGGCGGAGGCTCCGGCCCCGTGCAGCAGCGTGAGCTTCAGGCCGGGCAGCTTCGAGCGAAGAATGCGCTCGGCATCGGGGTTGAAGGTGATGCCGAACATGGTCTTCGAGACGTTGGTCTGAATGGTCAGGTTCGTGCCTTCGAGGGTCCACGTGGCGTCATCGAGAGCATCGGCGGCGGACTTCTGCTTCGCATCGGAGAGCGCGTCGATGGCTGCTTGCTGGAGCGCGGTGATCTCGTCGGCGCGGTCGGCCTTTAGAGGGGCCGGTGGCGCGGGTTCCGGTTCCGTCGAGGCGCTGATTTCGAGATCGCTGGCAGGCTCGTCTGCGGGCTGGGGCTCGGCGGGAATTGCGGGCGGGAGGTCGGCAGAAATTTTCGCTTCAGTGATGGTCCCGGCATTGCTCTCCACCCTGATCTCCGGCAGTGGGAAGACGGGTGCCGTCTCCATAAGGACTGGTGGAGGTGGCGGCGGTGGAGCCTGCACGGTGGCGGCGGGAGCTACGATCCGTGAGATGGTCGGAGGCGCGGGAGCCTCGGCGAAGCGGCGTGGCGTAGTTGGCTGCGGCAGCGGCGTGAAGGCAGGCTTTTCGGAGGCAGGAAGCGCCGATGGCTTGGCCGTAGTGGTCTTGGGAGGGCTGATGCCGCGCTGTGTTCCTCCGGAGCCGGGGGCGACGGGGATGCCGCTCAACAGCTCCTCGACAGGGAGCAAGCGGCGCAGGTGAACGAGCTTCAGCAGGCCCAGCTCGAAGTGGAATCGCTGCTCCTGCCGGTAGCCCAGCTCATCGAAGGTGCGCAGCATGACCTGCATGAAGCGGGTCAGCTCTTCCTCGGTGAAGAGGGCGGCGGTGCGGGCGGCGCGGCGCTGCTCGTCGGCAGAGATTTGGAGAAGCTCGGCGGCGGAGGCGTCCGGCGTAGTGCCGTCGGGCGCAATCTGCGCGATGCGGGCGATGAGCGCATTGCGCAGGTAGCGCACGCACTGGCGCGCAAGCTGCGCGGGCGAGTTGCCTGCGTCCAGCAGTTGGTTGGCGACGGTCATCACCTCGGCCGACTGGTTCTGGTCGACCGCCTCGAAGATGCGCTCGAAGACGGCGTTCGGCACCGCACCCATCAGTTCGCGGATCTGCGAGGCGTCGAGGATAGGCCGCCCGTCGCTCACGGGGGCCGAGGCGATGGCCTGGTCCATGATGGAGAGGGCGTCGCGCATGGAGCCGTCACCGGCTTCGGCCAGCAGCGAGAGCGCAGCGTCGTCGGCGTCGATGTTCTCCTGCGTGGCGATGAAGCGGAGCTGGCCGAGGATGTCGACCAGCTTGACCGCATGAAAGCTGAAGTGCTGGCAGCGCGAGCGGACGGTCTGCGGGATGTCCTCGGGCTGCGTCGTCGCCATCATGAAGACGATGTGGTCGGGCGGCTCCTCGAGCGTCTTGAGCAGCGCGTTGAAGGCGGCGTCGGTGATCTGGTGCGCCTCGTCGAGGATGTAGATCTTGAAGCGGTCGCGCGCGGGGCGGTAGCGGGCGGCGTCGCGCAGCTCGCGGATCTCGTCGATGCCGCGGTTGGTGGCTGCGTCGATCTCGATAACATCGACGGAGTTTCCGGCGCGAATCTCGCGGCAGGAGTCGCAGATCTCGCAGGGCTCGGGCGTGGGCCGCTCGGGGCTGCCAATGACGTTGCGGCAGTTGAGCGCCATCGCAAGGATGCGGGCGATGGTTGTCTTGCCGATGCCGCGGTGCCCGCTGAAGATGTAGCCGTGCGCGATGCGCTGCTGCGAGAGCGCGTTCATCAGCGTGACGGTAACGTGGTCCTGGCCGACGACGTCGGCGAAGCGCTGCGGGCGATACTTGCGGGCGAGAACCTGATAAGCCATCTGTCAGGTTCGATTGTAACGGTTCGAGGGCGGTGGATTCCGGGGGCGTAATCCCGCTTATTTCGTCTTCTTGCGCGACTGCTTTTTAGCCAACTTGGCGCGGCGCTCCAGCTCGAGGTCGCTGAACATGGTGCCGCGGCAGTTTGGTGCGCCACAGTAGCAGGCTCCATCATCCTCCTCGTCGTCGGAGTCGTAGAGGTGGTACTCGTAGGTGAGCTCCTCTCCGGCGGTGATGTCGCGGATGGCGGTGATGAAGATGCGTTCCTGGTCGTCCTCCGTCTCACAGTTGGGGGCGCAGGAGTGGTTGATGAACATGGCGGTGCCGAAGCCGTCGATGACCATGTCCCCGTCTCCGTAGCCGAAGAGGTAGGTGACGAAGCGGCCTTCGTAGCGGAGGTCGGCGGCCTCCTTGGTCATGCGAGGGCCGTCGTACTCGCAGATGCGAGTGCCCTTGCGAATGGGCTGCGTGGTGTAGCAGCCGGCGGCGTGGATGGACGAGGAGCGGATGATAAGACCAGAGGGCAGAGAGCGAGGCATGGGTGTGGATCATATATACCAAATCCGGCTGAGGAAGAAGCGTATGCCGCAGAGTAAACTTGAAGGAATGGCGAGCCGCCCCCTGAAGCGCATCCTGCTGCCTCTTCTGCTGGCGCCGGTGGTGTGCGCCGCGCAGCAATATACTCCGCCCCCTCCGCCGCTCCAGACGGACCCGTGCGTGGTGGGAACAAATCCGAACATTCCGGCCGATCCGAAGGCGAAGCCGCCGGTCTGCCTGCCCCCTGCGCCTGAGCCTCCGAAGCCGGCTGCCCCGGCGGCCGATCAACCGGCTGCGGAGCAGTTTCCGTTTCCGGGGGAGGCTCCTGCCGCCGATGCCGCGAAGCCCGCCGGAGAGCAGTTTCCGTACCCCGGCGATGCCGATACGCAGAAGCAGAAGCCTGCGGAGAATCCTCCCGCCGCCCCCGCTCCTGCTGCGTCGAAGAGCGACTCGGACGCCGCGGCGGACCGGTTCCCCTATCCGGGGGAGACGAAGAGCTCGCCGGATGCGTCCTCGAGTGATTCGAGCAGCAGTTCGAGTTCCAGCTCCAGCAGCGATTCTTCCTCCTCCTCTTCGTCGAGCGGGGACGACGCGGCTCCAGATACTTCGGACGCTCACGATACGGGGGATGCGAAGGGAAGCGGTCGCCGCAAGCTGCCGAAGGTCCCTGCCAAGACTCCCGACGAGCGCGTGAATGAAGACCTGCAGATAGCGAAGTTCTACAGCGACCGCGGCAACTTTCAGGCGGCCTACATGCGCAGCAAGGACGCCACGACCCTCATGCCGGACGACGCCGAGAGCCACTTCCGGCTGGCGCAGTACGCGCAGCAGCTTCAGAGGAAGGACGAGGCAGTCGCCGAGTACACGCTCTACCTGAAGCTCGACCCCGGCGGCGACTGGTCGAAGCAGGCCGAGAAGGCGCTGGCCGAGCTGCATTAGGGGTTTAGAGATCGTCCGGAGCTGGTTCGGGCAGATCGGGCAGGGGCGAGTCGTCCTCGTCCAACTCCTCGGCGACGCGCAGGTAGCGACGCATGTAGCGCAGCGGATCGCCCGAGGCGGCCATCTCGCGCAGGTGGTAGAGCCAGGCATTCTCACGGGCGCTACGGCGGGTATAGGCCTTGCGGTGCACGACGCCGATCTCCCCCGTGGAGAGCCGTCGGGTAAAGCTCTGCGCGGGTACCTGGAAGGTGATGCGGGCGCCGGACCTCCAGAAGCTCTGGGCAAACTCGTGCGAGAACAGCAGAGCATAGTATCGGCGATGCTCGGCGAGGAAGGCGATGGCCTCCTTCGAGCCGGGCCAGCGCAGCCGGAGCTCCTCCCGATACCATTGCCTGAATTCAAAGCCGTTCTGATGCGCCTGGCGGATCAGAAGGTCGAGCAGCTCCAGCCTGGTCATGGGATTCCTTCGCGGCCCCTCGGCTAAAAGAATAGCCTGCGTGCCTCCTATGTTAGTCGGCTGGCGAGGTAGTTGCGTTAGGATGAGACTCGCAGGGAAACGGTACGCTCCCTCGTGCGTCTTATATCCCGTGGAGTGTTGTGTTTACCCTATGCCGTTCGCCCTTGGATGCAGGGAAGTGAAGCGCAGGCGCTCGTCGTGGATCGCCGCCGGTGTTCTGTCGTTGGCGGCGATGCTGCTGGCTCCTGCGGCCCCGGCGCAGTCGTCGTCGCCGCTGTGGACTCCGCCGGACGCGGCGCAGCACACCGATCCGCTGAACCTGCTGCCGGAGGTCCGCGAGGCGCACAGGTTCTTCTATAACCTCGACTACGATCGGGCTCTGGCCTCCTTCGAGGCAATCCAGCGGCAGCATCCGCAGAGCGCCATGGCGCTGGACTATGTGTTGATGGTGCGGGTCTTCCGCGAGCTATACCATCAGGACCTGCTGGACACTACCTACTACGCGCACGACTCCTTCCTGAGCACAAAGCGCACCGTGACGATCCCCGAGGAGGCGCGCCGCCAGATCGAAGCGGCCACCAACGACGCGATTGCGCTGTGCGACAAACAGCTTCAGGCCAACCCGAAGGACAAGAACGCTCTCTTCGCCCGCGGCTATGCCAAGGGCATGCATGCGGCGTTCATCACGCTGGCCGACCACAGCTTTATCGCGGCGGCGAGGCAGGGGCTGGCGGCCAGGAACGATAGCGAAGAGGTGCTGAAGATCGACTCCGGCTATCAGGACGCCAAGATGGCCGTGGGCATCCAGCAGTTTGCGGTGGCGAGCCTGCCGCGCTTCATCCGGCTGATGGTGGGCATCGCCGGTATCGGCGGCAGCAAGGAGAAAGGGCTCGAGCTCCTGCGCGAGGCGGCCGCGGGCGGCGTGGTGAACCGGGTCGAGTCGCGGACGGCGCTCTCGCTCTACCTGAGACACGATGCCCGCTATCTCGAGGCGCAGGCCGTCGAGCGCGAGCTGGCGCAGGCCTATCCGCACGACTACCTCTTCCGTCTGGAGGAGGCGAACCTGACCAAGGACATGGGCAAAGGGCCGGAGGCAATTGCAATCTACAAGACCGTGATTGAGGATGCGCGCAAGCCGGGGTACTTCGTTGAGCCAAGGTTGCAGCTCGCGTACTTCGGACTGGCCGATACCGAGCGAGGCCAGAACAACATCCATGACGCGGCGTTTCATTACCTGGAGGCCTCGCGCCAGCCGAACTCGAGCGACTGGCTGCGCAAGCGGGCACAGTTGAACGCCGGGCAGATGCTCGACCTGCTGCATGATCGCCATGGAGCGGTCGAGCAGTATCAGTTGGCTTCGAGCGGCGGCAGCGACCAGAGTCAGGCCGATCTGGCACACAGGTATATGCGGTTGCCCTACGACGGAAAGTAGACAGGGAACTTCCAGTGAGGCCGCATCGTAGGTACGGATGAGGTTGGAGGGAGGTCTTCTATGTTCTGTTCCCAGTGTGGAAGCACGATGGCTTCGTCGGCGCGGTACTGCTCGATGTGCGGTGTGCCGCGGACGTCCTACGTGGCGCAGGAGGATGCGTGGCGCGGTTCGGGGCCGCTGGTGCGTCCGCGCGAGCGGCGGATGGTCGCCGGTGTCTGCGCGGGTTTGTCGCAGGCTTATGGTTGGGATCTGGGTGTTGTTCGCCTGGTGACGGTGGCGCTGATTCTGCTGACGGGCGTGGCGTTCTTTGTGTATCTGGCCGCGTGGATTATTCTGCCGGAGGGGCAGTATGCGTTGCCCGCACCTCCTCCACCACCTCCGGCTGCAAGCCCGACTGAGAGTCCTTCGATTTGAACGCTTCGTATCGCCCGTTTGTCTATCGCAGACGCACCCTGCACTGCGACGAGGTTGACCTGACCGCTCTGGCTGCCGAGCACGGCACGCCGCTCTATGTGTACTCGGCCCGTCAGATTGCGCATCGCTTCTCACTCTTTGCGGAGGCCTTCGCGGGGCGGCTGCACACGGTCTGCTACTCGGTGAAGGCGAACTCGTCGCTGGCGATTCTGCGGCTGCTGGCGGAGCAGGGAGCCGGGTTCGACATTGTCTCGGGCGGTGAGCTGGAGCGGGTACGGAAGGCAAGCCGTCCAGCTCTGAAGCGCGTGGTCTTCTCCGGCGTAGGCAAGCAGGTGTGGGAGATCGACGCGGCGCTCAAGGCCGACATCCTCATCTTCAACGTCGAGAGCGAGGGCGAGCTGGCTCTGCTCGAGGAGCGGGCGAAGCTGCTCGGCAAGCGGGCGCGATTCGCGCTGCGAGTGAATCCGGACGTCTTCGCGGAGACGCATCCGTATATCTCGACCGGGCTGCGCGAGCACAAGTTCGGCATCGACATCACTCTGGCGCGGGGCATCTATCGCAAGTCGAAGAAGAGCCAGTGGCTGGACCCGGCGGGTGTGAGCGTCCACATCGGTTCGCAGATTCGCTCGGTCGAGCCGTTCGCGGCTGCGTTGACGCGGGTGCTGGGGCTGATCGGGGAGCTGAAGGCCGATGGGCACGATATCCGCTACGTGGACGTGGGCGGCGGGCTCGGCATCGAGTACGGCGCGAAGGAGTTCGACCCCGAGGCACAGGTGAAGAGCTACGCGGCGGCGCTTGCGGGAGCGGGTCTGGGGCAGGGGTTGCATCTCCTGCTGGAGCCGGGGCGGTTCATCGTGGCGCAAGCGGGCGCTCTGCTGACGCAGGTGCTCTACGTGAAGAAGAACGGCTCGAAGAGCTTCGTCGTTACCGATGCGGGCATGAACGACCTGATCCGGCCCGCGCTGTATCAGGCGCATCATGAGATTCTGCCGGTGAAGCAGGCGCGCGCAGCAAGCGAGGTAGTCGATGTGGTCGGGCCGGTCTGCGAGTCGGGCGACTTTTTTGCGCGGGACCGCGAACTGGCAAAGGTGAAACCCGGCGATCTGGTGCTTCTGCTCGATGCCGGGGCCTACGGCATGAGCTTGACCTCGAACTACAACACGCGCACTCGCCCGGCCGAGGTGCTGGTCGAGGACGGCGCGGCGAGGCTGATCCGCAGGCGCGAGACGATGAAGGATCTCTTCGCGCCAGAACTGTTATAGGGCTGCTGTAACGCATTGCAACTGCGCCGGATGGGTGAATCTGCCTGTCCCGGCGTGCTAAACTCCCATCTTGTAGAGCTGCGTTCGTGATGCGGCTTCGCTAGACCACCGTAGAGGGAAACACCGATGTCCGGCCACTCAAAATGGGCAACCATCAAGCATAAAAAGGGCGCAGCCGACGCCAAGCGTGGCAAGGTCTTTACGCGCCTCATCAAGGAAATCACCGTTGCGGCCAAGGCCGGCGGCGGAGATCCGGACGGCAATCCGCGTCTGCGCACGGCCATCGCCGCGGCCAAGGCGGAGAACATGCCCGCCGACAACATCAAGCGTGCAGTTCAGCGCGGCACGGGCGAGCTCGAGGGCGTCTCCTATGAGGAGATTACTTACGAGGGCTACGGCCCCGGCGGCGTCGCCGTCATCGTCGATGTGCTGACCGATAACAAGAACCGCGCGGTTTCTGAAATTCGCCACGCCTTCTCGAAGAACGGCGGCAACCTCGGAGCCGAGGGTGCGGTCGCGTGGATGTTCACTAAGAAGGGCGTCATCGTGATCGACAAGTCCGCCGCCTCCGAGGAGAAGATCACCGAGACGGTGCTCGAGGCCGGTGCCGAGGATCTTTCAGACGAGGGCGATACGTGGGAGGTGCTCTGTGCGCCCGCCGACTTCGAGGCTGTGACCGAGGCTCTGAAAGCGGCAAAGATCCCCACCGAGCACGCCGAGGTGACGATGGTGTCCTCGACGTACACGAAGCTCGAGGGCAGCCAGGCCAACGCCATGATGCGGCTGCTCGAGACGCTTGAGGACCTCGACGACTCGCAGAACGTCTACTCGAACTTCGACATGGACGAGGCGGCGCTGGACGATTAGCACTGGCGGTTCCCCTTACTGATGAGAGGCCGCCAATTCATCGGCGGCTTTTTTCTTTGTCCCGCATCCAACACCTGGGAGTCTTCTCACCGAACTATCCCCACTGGAGCTGCTTTGATCTCTCTCCGTTGCAAGTTGGTCCTCTCCTGCCTCGCCGCTCTGTCTCTGTCGGGCGCGGCCTACGCTCAGACCGAAACCAACCCCATGCGCTCGGACGCGTTCGTCGCGCATCGCCCGTGGGAGTTCGGGGCGCAGGTGCAGGGAGGTCTGGGGCTTACGGACGACCGCGACAGCTTCCACTTCTTCATGCTGGGCGGGCACGCAGGCAAGGTCCTGACGCCGAACATCGGCTCGGGCCTGCTGCGCGGCAACTTCGAGTATGGGGTCGAGGTCTTCCCCCTCTGGCAGTCGTACACGCCCAAGATCCAGAAGGCGACCTGCATCGAAGGACCGCAGGCGAACACGGTCGAGTGCAGTCCGCTGTACACGGTGGGCGGAACCTTTACGGGCGTCTCGATTACGCCTATCCTTCTGCGCTGGAACTTTACCGGCTCGAAGCGCGTCTCTTACTGGGCGCAGGGGGGTGGCGGTGTGATCTGGACGAACCATAAATATCCGGCATTCGGCTCCTCCGAGCTGAACCTGAACAACGACGGGCCGAGCGCGAATACCAGCGTCTGGAATTTCACGCCGCAGTTCGGTGTAGGTCTGCATTACTTCGTACGGCCGCGGCGCTCCATCGACTTTGGGGCGAACGCGGTGCACATCTCCAGTGCCTCGCTTGGCGACAAAAACCCCGGCGTCAATGCGAGCGTGCAGCTCTCCGTGGGATATACGTGGTGGAAGTAGGGTGATGAGCAGCGAAGCCATTGTGGAACTGGTGCCGAACTTCTCCGAGGGACTGGAGCGCGAGGTCGTCGTGCAGATCGTGCGGGCCATGCGGGGCGAGGGCGTGTCTCTGCTCGACTGGTCACTCGACGCGGCACATCACCGCTCGGTGGTGACGATCGCCGGTCCTCCGGAGGCGGTCGTCGAAGCCGCCGTGCAGGCAGTGGGCATGGCAGCGCGGCGGATCGACCTGACGCAGCAGAGCGGCGTGCATCCGCGCATCGGCGCGGCGGACGTGGTGCCGTTTGTGCCGGTCCGGGGCATCTCGCTGGCCGAGTGCGCGGTGCTGGCGCGGCAGGCTGGATTACAGATCTGGCGGCGGTACGGCGTGCCGGTGTACTTCTACGGTGCGGCGGCGGCCCGGCCTGATCGCGTGAATCTTGAAGACGTGCGGCGCGGGCAGTTCGAGGGGCTGCGCGAGCAGGTGCTGAAGGACGTAGCCCGGCGGCCCGACGTCGGCGGGCCGGAGCTCCACCCGACTGCGGGCGCGAGCGTCGTGGGAGCGCGCAGCTTCCTGATCGCCTACAATATCTACCTCGAGCAACCGGATATTACGGCGGCGCGTGCCATCGCCAAGGAGCTTCGCTCGGCCAATGGCGGTCTGTTCGGCGTGAAGGCGATGGGTGTAGTGTGCGACGGGCGGGCGCAGGTATCGATGAACATCACCGACTTCCGCACGATCTCTGTTCCGGCGGTACACGCCCGTGTGCAGGAGCTGGCGCGCAAGTATGGCGTCACGACCAGCGAGGGCGAGCTGATCGGCCTCATCCCGCAGGATGCGTTCGATCCCGAGGCGGCGTGGATCAAGGAGATTCCCGGCTTCAAGCCCGAGGATAAAGTGCTCGAACGGAAGCTTCTAACGCCGCTCGAGTGGCCGATTCCCTAAATGCGGCTATAATCGCAATAGGAGTCTTTGTGCGCGGTTGGCGGTCCATCGTCGCGTTGCTGGCAGCGGTTCTGCTCATCTGTGGAACGCCGCTGGCGGCTGCCTGTGCGGCTGCCTGCGATACGGAGCAGATGCAGATGTCGTCCTGCCCGCCGGAGAGCAATCGCGCGGCCGTGATGGCGTCGATGGAGTGCGATCACTGCCACGGCAAGGCGCAGCGGGACGAGGTTTCGGCCTCGTGCTCCACGATGCACGGCAAGACGGCTACCGCGCTACAAGCGAACGGCGATGAGGAGACGGCGCATGCTCCGGCCGCGCTGCATGCGGTGGCGGTTGCAGCGGTCTTCCTTGAGCCTCCGGTGACGTCGGTCCAGATTGTCCGCATCGAGCCGCCGGGAGCGTTCTCGCCTCCCCGTCTCTCGTTAACCCCTCTTCGTATCTAGTTCAGATCCTCTTCCTGACTGCTTGCGGGCTGCGCTTTGGTGCGCGTCCGTTCGTTTTCCTCAGGCTGCCGGAGTTCTCCGGCTGGAAGAATGGGTCTTTTATGCAGCGTGTTGTTTTCGGTGTACTTCTCTTTGTCTCTCTCCATCTCTCGGCGCAACAGATGGGCGATATGCCGGGTATGGATCACAGCCAGAGTCAGGAGGCGCGGTCCATGCAGGATATGGCCTCCCTGATGCGGCAGATGCACCCGCATAACTTCGTTGAGGAGGTTCTGCACCATGCCTCCTCCGGTACCAGCGTCGAGCCGGACTCGACCCGCACGCCCATGTGGATGTCCATGAAGGGACCGTGGATGCTGATGTTCCACGCCAACGCCTTCATCGTCGAGGAGCAGCAGACGAGCCCTCGCGGCGGCGATAAATTGTTCTCGACCAACTGGTTTATGCCCATGGCGCAGCGGCGGCTCGGACCCGGCCAGCTTACCCTGCGGACCATGTTCAGCCTGGAGCCCGCGACCGTGACCGGACGGCGCTATCCTCTGCTCTTCCAGCAGGGCGAGACGGCCTATGGCGTGCCCATTGCCGATGGACAGCATCCGCACGACTTCTTCATGGAGCTGGGGGCGCTTTACGATCTGCAGCTCGGAAAGAAGACGCTGCTCTCGTTCTATGCGGCCCCGGTAGGTGATCCGGCCATCGGCCCGACGGCGTATCCGCACCGCGCCTCGGCGCTCGAGAACCCGGTGGGCACGCTCGGCCACCATCAGGAGGACTCGACGCACATCGCCGACGATGTGGTGACGGTGGGCCTGACGCACGGCATCGTGCGGGTCGAGGCCAGCGGTTTCCACGGCCGCGAGCCGAACGAGCATCGCTGGGAGATTCAGCAGGGAGCTATCGACTCATGGTCAATGCGGCTGACCGTGCAGCCGGGGCAGAACTGGAGTGGGCAGTACTCGTACGGGCGCATCAAGAGCCCGGAGCAGCTCTCGCCCGGCGAGAACCAGGAGCGGATGACGGCCTCAGTGATGTACAACCGGCCATTCCGGACAGGGAACTGGGCCAGCACGGTGGTATGGGGCCGGACGCGCGCGCTCGAGGACGGCGGCAAGGAGAACAGCTATTTGCTGGAGTCGACGCTGCGTTTTGCAACGAAGAACTACGTCTGGACGCGGCTGGAGAACGCGGGCCGCTCGAACGAGCTGGCGGTCGGCGAGCAGCCCCTGCCCGCGGGCTTCGAGGAGAGTCCGCTGACCCATGTGCAGGCATATACCTTCGGCTACGACCGCGACGTGGACCTGATTCCGCACGTGGCCTCGGCGATTGGAGCGCAGGTGACGGCGTATGGCGTCGGCAAGCCGCTGCAGCCGATCTACGGGACCGATCCGGTGGGGGTGACGGTCTTTGTGCGGCTGCGGGCGTTCAACGGGAACGAACGCTAAGGGCTAAAGAATCTGCAGGTTCCTGCCGATACACCCCTGAGCGGACGTTCCGCCCGTGGCCCGATTCGGGAGACGGCCCCAACCTTCCATGGGCGGGGCCGTCCAATGCAACAGACAATTTATCTATCTCCGGTAGACTGTCCGGAGGATAATAAAGAGATGTCTTTACGGCCCCAGTGCCTTCGTCTGATGGAGTTTAACGTGCATTCTCTGACCCGAAATCTGATCCTCTCCGCTCTTACCCTGGTTTCGTCGACCGCCTTTGCCGCGCAGCTCAGCAGCGATGCCAAGTCCTCCATTCCTCACGAGGTACAGCAGCTCATCGTGGTGGATTATCGCGCCATGCAGAACTCCCCGGCCGCGATGAGCCTGAAGGATCGCGTGCTTCCTCCGGAGCTGAAGCGGCTGGAGACGCAGCTCGTGAACTCCGGCCTGAAGGTGGATCAGGATGTGGATGTGCTCGCCTTCGCGGCCTTCCGTTCGGGTTCGGGCGACGGCACGCGGACGGTCGGCCTCGCGCAGGGACAGTTCCAGACGCGGTCGATCATGGCGCACTTCGAGAAGGACAAGATCAAGCCGATCGTGCTGCGGAATAACAGCATCTACCCGATGGCCTCGGGCGCGATGGTTGCCTTCCTGAACCAGACGACGATGGTCTTCGGCGACCGCGACTCGGTGCGTTCCGCGCTGGATGCCCGCGATGGCATGAGCCCGAACTTCCTGACCAACTCGGACCTGGTCAGCGAGATGAACTCGGTCGAGACGCACGCCGTCTGGAGCCTGCTGGACCAGCGGGGCACGCAGACGATGATGGGCAGCGCGCTCGGCGAGGCCTCGCAGCTTGCCGACTACGACACGGTGAAGAACCGCTTCCGCAGTTCGCGCTACACGATGGACTTTCAGAACGGCGTCAAGTTCAACATGTCGGTCGTGATGTCGGACACGATCACGGCGGCCACGGTGGCGACGCTGATGAAGGGCGCGGTCCTGTTGAAGGAGAACACCGGCACGCCGCTCGAGAAGACGGCGCTCGGCCAGACGACGATCGGTTCGAGCGCGGGCACTCTCTCGGTGGACTACTCCTCGTCGGACAGCCAGTTCGCCAGCCTGCTGAGCTCGCCGCTCTTCCAGTCGGTAGTTCGCTAAGGCATACATAGCTATTGCGGCCAAGGCCCTCCTTCGGGAGGGCCTTGCTGTTACTGTCCCAACTTCTTACAGTCTTCTAACCAAACCTCTCCGAGCTTTGGCCCGCCGCCTGCATCTCTTCGCGGCATGGACAGCGGCATCTATGCAAGCTATACCGGTCTTTTGTCGAGGACGCAGTCGCTCGATACGGCGGCCAACAATCTGGCCAACGCCGGAACCAACGGCTTTCGCGCCGAGCGCGACTACTTCCGCTCGGTACTGACTGACGACATCGCGCAGCAGGCTCCTTCGCAGGTAGGCTCGGCGGTCAACGGCTTCGGCATCCTCGGCGGCAACCATCTGGATATGGGGCAGGGGCAGATTGCCGCGACCGGCAATCCGCTCGACTTTGCCCTGAACGGCTCAGGCTTCTTCGCGGTCAAGACGCCGCAGGGCGTGCGCTACACCCGCGACGGCGCGTTTACGCGCTCGGTGGACGGCGTGCTTCAGACAGGCCTCGGCGAGCCGGTGCTCGATACCAAATTACAGCCCATCACGATTCCCAGCGGAGCGGTGACCGTCTCGGCCGATGGCACCGTCTCGGTGGCGACGCCGGACGGCAGCAACATCGTGGGGCAGCTTGGCGTCTTCGACTTTGCGAACAGCTCGGCGCTGATCGCCGAGGGGGTCAACCGTTTTCAGGCTCCTCTGAATACGAAGCCGGTGACCTCGACGGCGTCGGTTGAGCAGGGCGCGCTCGAGGGTGCGAATAACGATGCGGTTCACGGCACCATGCAGCTCATCCTCATCCAGCGGCAGGCGGAGATGATGCAGAAGGCTCTGAGCACCTTCAACAACGAACTGGACAAGACGGCAGCAGAAGATCTGCCCCGCATCTAGCGAAATTCAATAAACGGACGATAAAGGAGATTGGCGATGATACGAGCTCTCTACACAGCCGCCAGCGGCATGAGCGCGCAGCAGGCAAACCTCGACACGGTGGCCAACAATCTGGCGAACTCGTCGACCACGGGATTCCGCCAGCGACGACTGCAGTTCGAGGACATGATCTACCAGAACCTCATCACGCCGGGTTCGGCGCAGAGCCAGTCGACCGTCTCGGCGGGCCTGCAGATCGGCCTCGGCACGCGCACGGCGGCCAGCGAGGTCATCATGACGCAGGGCGACTTCAACCTGACCTCGAACCCGCTCGATATTGCGATTCAGGGCGCGGGGTTCTTCCAGGTGCAGCGCCCCGACGGCACCATCGCCTACACGCGCGACGGCAGCTTCCACATGAACAATCAGGGCACGCTGGTGACGAAGGACGGCGACCTGCTGATCCCGAATCTGACCATCCCCTCGAACGCGACAGCGGTGACGATCTCACAGTACGGCGTGGTGACGGCAACTTTACCGGGGCAGACGAACCCGGCACAGCTTGGCACGATGCAGCTTGCGACCTTCGCCAATCCGGGCGGACTCAGCTCCATCGGCAGCAACCTCTTTCTGCAGACACAGTCCTCGGGCAATGCGATCACCGACATCCCCGGCGGCAACACGGGCATGGGCACGCTGCAGCAGAACTATCTCGAAAGCTCGAACGTCGATGTCGTGAACGAGTTCGTTGAAATGATCCTGGCCCAGCGCGCCTACGAGAGTAACTCGAAGGTGGTGCATGTGGCCGACGATATGTACTCGCAGATCAACGGCATGGTCCGCTAAGGGGGCAGCGATGACGCTTGTTCGTGCGATGGCAGCGATGGCGCTCGGAGCCGCGTCCGTACAGGGTTTCGCGCTCGTAAACGCGGCAGGCCCATGCGCGCTCACGCCCGAGGCGGCGTTGCTGGCCGCGCAGGGGCAGGGAGGCGCGGGAACGGCGCAGGGCTACCGTGTCGTGGGCGTGCGGCGCGACCCGCTGCTGCGGCAGGGATGGGCGGTTGTGGCGAGCTGCGACCATCCGGAGCAGTCTCCTCTGCTGCTGAAGATCGGTTCGGCGGAGCCTGTGCTGCGGCAGGTGGAGAGCACGATCCAGAACATGCCGCCGATGATTCGCGCAGGCGAGGTTGTTCGCCTGTGGAGGCGCGAGTCCTATGTACATATCGAGATGATTGCGACTGCGGAGGAGAGTGGCGCGGTCGGCTCGAAGATACGGCTGCGCCTGCCCGTCTCGCAGGGGCTGGACGGGCAGGTGGGTCAGTCGCAGTTCGCCATTGGCGTGGTACGCGGACCAGCGGACGTGGAGCTTGAGCCATGAGGGCGCTCCTGTTGCTGATGCTGTTTGCCCCCGCTCTTATCGCGCAGACCGTGACGGCCGATCCGCAGCCGACGAAGCCGTCGCTGCGGCAGAGGATCACGCTGGCCAAGCCGAGCATCGCCAAGAGCTCGCTGGAGGCTTACCTCAACCGCGTGCGCACGGAGAACTCGACTGTACCGACGCCCGGCTCGATCTGGGTGGACAGCGGACGGCTGACGCGCATGAATACCGATGTGCGAGCCATGCGCCCGAACGACCTGATCTCGGTAGTGGTGTCTGAGAATCTTGCGGCCTCGACCGACGGCACGGTGAAGAACTCGCGGGCGTCCAATGCAAGCTCGCAGATCAGCAGCCTCTTCGGCCTGCTGCACCCGGGCAACGCCCTGCAGAACCTCGTCGGGCAGACCTCGGCGCAGGGACTGAACGCGCAGGGGCAGAGCCAGACTAACTCCAGCCTGACGACGGTCTTCGGCGGGCAGGTAGTGGATGTGCTGGCCAACGGCATGCTGGTGATCGAGGCGGCCCGTCAGGTGGAGTTCGCGCAGCAGACGCAGACCATCGTGCTGCGCGGGCTGGTGCGGCCGGAGGACATCTCGCAGCAGAACCAGGTGCTCTCGACGGCGATCTCCAGTCTGGAGCTGGAGGTGCGCGGCAAGGGCATCGTCAACGACGCCACCTATCGGCAGAACGCTCTGGTGCGGCTGATCGAACGGATTTTGATCTTTTAGCGGAGCGCAGCGATGTGGGATGACGACAGGTTCGAGGTAATGGCAAGACCCCGGCGGTGGCGCAAGGCGCGGCTGGTCGTGGGGCTTCTGCTGCTGGTGGGAGCGCTGGGTCTGGTCGAGATGCTGCCGGACAGCGCCTCCGCCGAGGAGCTGCCGACGACGGGCGAGCGCGAGGCCCGCGTCAAGGATATCGCCTCCATCGAGGGCGTGCGCGACAACCAGCTTGTGGGCTATGGCATCGTCGTTGGCCTGAACAACACCGGCGACAGCCAGCAGACGGCCTTTCCGCTGCAAACATTAGCGGCGACGCTGCTGCGTATGGGTGTCAGCGTTCCGGCTTCGTCCATCCGTGTGCAGAATCTTGCCGCGGTCTTTATCTCGGCGACGCTGCCGCCGTTTTCGCGGCCGGGGACCAAGCTCGATGTCATCGTCTCCTCCGCGGGCGATGCGCGCAGCCTCGAGGGAGGCCTGCTGCTGATGACGCCGCTCTACGGGCCTGACGGCAAGATCTACGCGCAGGCGCAGGGACCGCTGGTGCTCGGCGGCTACTCGGTAGTCGCCAATGGAAATATGAAGCAGGTCAATCATCCGACCACAGGGCGCATTCCCGCCGGGGCGATGGTCGAGCGCGGCGTGCCGCTGGAACTGGCTGGCCGTAACGAGTTTTCCCTGCTGCTGAACGACGCCGACTTCCGCAGCGCCGAGGCGGTGGCCAAGGCGATCAACCGCAATCTTGGCCGCAGCGCCGCGCACGCCGTCGACAGCCGCCGCATCTCGCTCGCAGTCGCCGGCGGAGAGGAGGTTCCCGAACTGCTCGGTCGCGTGGAGAGCATCGAGGTGCCCATCTATCCGCGGGCCAAGGTCATCGTGAACGAGCGCACTGGAACGGTGGTGATTGGAGGCATGGTGGTTCTGCAGCCGGTGTCGATTCTGCACGGAGGGCTGACGGTGAATATCGTGAGTGAGTTTGAGGTTTCGCAGCCGGGACCGTTCTCGAGCGGCAGCACGAAGGTCGTGCAGCAGACGCAGGTCAGCGCCAACGACAAGCCCGTCAACCGCATCGAGCTGAAGCAGGGCGCGACGGTCGATGACCTGGTGCGCAACCTGCAACAGATCGGCGCGACGGCGCGGGACGTGATCTCGATTTTGCAGGCGATGAAGTCGGCAGGCGCGCTTGAGGCGGAGCTGGAGGTGCTATGAGGATCGATGCGAGCGTGACCTCGCCGATGGCAATGGACAAGGATAAGGCGCAACACGCAAAGCTGGTGGACGCGGCGCAGCAGTTCGAGGGCATGCTGTTACAGGAGATGCTCAAGGGCATGCAGACCGGCAAGGACGGCGACGACGACTCCGGTGGCGAGGGAGACAACGACACCATGCGCAGCTACGGCGTCGAGGCCGTAGCGCACGGCATCGCGCAGGCGGGCGGCATCGGCATTGCGAAGCAGGTGGTGGCCAAGGTGGACAGGGAGCACCAGAGCCGGAGCGGGACAGGATTAGAGACTTCACACTAAAGTCTCTGCTGCGTAAGCCGATGTACTGAGTAAGAAGGACGGTAGAAGATACACACGATGAACACGAATGGCATTCACGTACTTACTCTCCCGCTGCAACAGGCCCTCCCGGCGCAGAGGCCGGCGGCCGAAGAGAACAACGCATCCTACGCGGGCTCAAGCGCCCCGCAGGTAAGCGACCAGACCACCCTCAGCCCGGTCAGCACGCTGCTGGCGCAGGCGCTGACGACCTCCGACGTACGTATGGACAAGGTGCAGAGCCTGCAGCAGTCGATCGCCGCCGGAACGTACAACGTGCCCTCCAGCGAGGTCGCCGGAAAGATGATCGACTCGCTTCTGAACTAACCCTGGAGTAAGCCATGGCAACACGACTGAGCCCGCAGCCGGGGCTCGGCGCCGAGCTGGACGCGGCGTTCGAGGCCCTTGCTGTCTTCGACGCCGACCGGCTCGAGGCCATCGAGCAGCGGATTCGCTCTCTGACCGCCGAGCGTCTGGCCGAGGTCCACACCTCGCTGCCGCACATCGCGGGCAGACACGCCGCACTGGGCGAGCTTCTGGCTGCGACGGAGGCCAACCTGCGGGTTCTGGCCTCTGTGCTCAGCCTTGAACCACGGTAGGACTACATCTGGCACCACGACTGGAGACTCGCTGACGATGGGAACCCTGAACGCACTGCTGGAGATGTCGCGGAACGCACTGCTGGCCAACCAGAGCGCGCTGGACGCGACCTCGAACAACGTCGCCAACCAGAACACGGTCGGCTATACACGGGAGATCGTCAACTTCGAAGAGCAGGACTCGGTGACGATCAACGGCAAGAGCTACGGCGAAGGCGTGACCACCGGAGGGCCGGTTTCGGTGCGCGACCGCGTGCTCGAGCAGCGCGTGCAGCAGCAGACGCAGGTGCAGTCGCAGAGCAGCGCGCTGGCCTCGGTGCTGTCGCAGGTGGAGAACATCTTCGGTATCAGCGCTACCTCCTCCTCAGCGGCGACCACGACGCTCGGCTCGGCGATCGACTCCTTCTTCAACTCCTTCACGGCGCTCGAGGCGAACCCCTCCGACAGCGCGACGCGGCAGAGCGTGCTGGCTGCGGCCTCGAACCTGGCCGATGCGTTCAACTCGGCCTCGTCGCAGATATCGCAGATCACCAGCTCGATCAACAGCAACGTGAATACCACGGTCGGGCAGGTGAACACGCTGACTGCGCAGATTGCGTCGCTGAACCAGCAGATCTCCAGCCTCAGCCCCAACGCCGATGCGGGAACGCTTGAGGACCAGCGGCAGACCGCCATCGCGCAGCTCTCCGGGCTGGTCGGGCTCGACCAGATCACCAACGAGCAAAACGGCATTACGCTGACGACCTCGAACGGCACGGGGTTGGTCAGCGGCACGAAGTCCTTCCCGATGACCACCACCATGTCCGGCGGCGTGGCGCATATCCTCGCCGGACCGGATGCGACCGACGTCACCGGCAGCCTGACGGGCGGTAGCCTCGGCGGCATGCTGCAGGCGCGGGACAAGGTGATGCCCGTGTACACCGATGCGCTCGATACGCTGGCCTACTCCATCGCGAGCGCGGTGAATACGCAGAACGAGGCCGGGCTCGACGGCAACGGCAATCCGGGGGCGGCATTGTTTACGCTCCCCGGTAGCGCAACCGGCGCGGCGTCTTCTATCGCCGTGGCAACCACAGACCCGCAGAGCGTTGCTGCGGCTGCAACCGGCGAAGGCTCAACCGGAGACAGCAACGCCGTGGCTCTGGCGGCACTGGGGCAGGGCGCGACGGTCGGCGGGCAGACGCCCTCGGGCTTCTATGCGGCGTTCCTCGCGCAGGTCGGCAACGACGTCTCCGCGGCGAACTCCGACAACACCGTGCAGCAGGCGACGCTGTCGCAGCTCACCACGCAGCGCGACTCTGTCTCCGCTGTCTCGCTCGACCAGGAGGCCGCGAACCTGACCCAGTATCAGCGCACGTACGAGGCGGCGGCGAAGGTCTTCACTATCGTCGATCAGCTCATGGCCGATGCGATGAACATGGGCGTCCAGTCCGCCGTCAGCTAGAACCCAATAGATCTCAAAAGGAGTGTGCGATGCGCGTCGATCCGAACTACCTGATCAACCTTACCGGAGCGATCAACAACTCGAGCGCTGCCGAGGCGCAGCTTACCTCGGAGCTTGCGAGCGGCCTGCGCGTCTCCTCGCTCTCGGACGATCCGGTGGCTTCGGCACAGAGCACGCTGCTGAACTCCGCCATCAGCCAGATGGATACCTATGTGCAGGCTGCCAACGGTGTGACCAGCCGGATGCAGGCGGCCGACAGCGCGCTGGGCGAGGCGGTCACGCAGTTGACCACAGCCCTGAGCGTGGCGGCCCGCGCCTCGAATGGCACACAGAACGCCAGCGACGAGAGCGCGGCCGCGCAGCAGCTTGCCGGTATCCGCGACACGATCCTTTCGCTGGCGAACACGAGCTATGCCGGGAGCTACCTCTTTGGCGGCAGCCAGGGATCGACGCAGCCGTTCACGCTGGACGACTCCACGACCCCGGCGACGGTGACCTACTCGGGCGATACGGCGGCGCAGAAGATCGTCACGCCTGCGGGACAGAGCATCCAGACCAACCTGCCCGGCGATGCGGTCTTTACCTCCGCGCTGAACGCGCTCAACCAGATGATCGCCGACCTGAACGGGCCGAACCCGAGCACCGCCGCTACAGCTGACAGCGCCGCGCTGCAGTCGGCCTTCAACACGGTCATCACGCAGCGGGCGACGCTCGACAGCTCGCTGAGCAAGCTCGAGGCGAGCAGCACCTACACGCAGACACAGGAGACGAACTCTACCGCCGCGCAGAGAACGCTGGTGGCCTCCGATCCGACCGACGTCGCCACGCAGTTGAGCGCCAGCGAGACGCAGCACGAGGCGCTGCTGAACGTCTTCAGCGCGCTGGGCGGGGTCGATCTCTTCAACTACATGCACTAGCCCGCCGACTATACTGGAGACATGTTCGAGGCGCTGCGGTTTCTGTGGAACGCCACCCGGGGCTCGCGCCTGCGGCCGTGGCGCAGTCCCTACCTGCGCTGGAGGCTCGAAACCTACACCGGCAAGCACGCCGAGGAGGTGGGCCTCCGCGACTTCCTGCACCTGATGAGCAGCGAGCGCGGGCAGCTTCTGCGCTTCGCCGGCTGGCTCGGTGAGATGCGCGGCTACGCCTCCGAGGACGACCGTTAGTCCCATTCAAATCCGCTTCATCCCCGTGGCTTAGTATGAAGAAAACGAGCTGCGCCGGTTGTCATGCGGCGCACAGGGGGATCTGATGGGAAGCTTGATTACCGTGAAGGCCGCAGACGGCCATGAGCTCAAGGCGTACGTCGCCCGGCCGGAGGGTACGCCCGTAGGCGGGCTGGTGGTGGTGCAGGAGATCTTCGGCATCAACGCGCATGTCCGCAGCGTGGCCGACGGATACGCGAAGGACGGGTTTCTGGTGGTCGCTCCGGCGCTCTTCGACCGTTACGAGCGCGATCTGGAGCTGGGCTACACCGGCGAGGACAAAGAGAAGGCGTACAGCATCTACCCGAGCCTGAACTTCGACTGGGCGCTGCTCGACGTCGCCGCAGCCTTCGGCGAGGCGAAGCAGGCGGGCAAGGTCGGCGTGGTCGGCTTCTGCTGGGGCGGCGTGGTGAGCTGGCTGACCTCGACTCGCGGCCCATCGCTCGGCATCGAGCCTGCGGCGGCGGTCGTGTACTACGGCGGCGGCATCGGCAAGGTTGCAGCGGAGAACCCCACCTGCCCGGTAATGCTGCACTTCGGCGCGAACGACACGCACATCGGGTCGGATCAGATCGAGGCGGTGCGCTCGGCGCATCCCGAGGCGGAGATCTATCTCTATGAGGGCGCGGGACATGCCTTCAACCGCGACGTCGATCCGGAGTCGTACAGCCCCGAGGCGGCGAAGCTGGCGCGGGAGCGTTCGCTGGCCTTCTTCCACAAGTACATCGGGTAGGCGGCCGGTCGATCCGGCTGGAAGGTTCGTTACAGGAAATGCCGCTTCCCGTCCTCCGGTTTCTCTTGCCGGGGCCGGGAAGCGTGTTATCTTAACAGAGACACTTTACGACGAGTGAACTAGAGAGAGATCAGGAGTAACACTGCTGTGCTGGCATCCGCAAAGAAGACAGACATTATCGAAAAGTTCCGGACGCACGACTCGGACACCGGCAGCCCTGAGGTGCAGATCGCAATCCTCAGCGAGCGTATCGGTGAGCTGACGGAACACTTCAAGACCCACGCCAAGGATCACGGTTCCCGCCGCGGCCTGCTGATGCTCGTCAGCAAGCGCCGCCGCCTGCTGGACTATCTGAAGATGAGCGACAGCGACCGGTACCGCGAGGTTATCGGCAAGCTCGGAATTCGTAAGTAAGGGTTTCATCATCTCTGCAGAGATCGTTCTCATGCCGGCAGCCCTTGGTGCTCCTCGTGACCGCCCCATCACCGACCAGGGATTCGATGGGGCAGCACCTCCGCACCACGAAGCGAACGCTCGGACGACCACCTTGCCGAATCTCCATTTACGTTGCAGAGCAATATTCCGGTACACCGGCACGTGCAGCCTCGACCATGGGAGCCAAGCTCCGGGCCGGGCTGCACGTTTTTGCTGGTCGCGTACGCTCCCACGACGCAGCGGCGACCGCCCGATGCGCAGACAAGTTTCCATATACATTGCATAGAGAAAACACGAGAAAAGGACGCACATGAAACAGGACGTCATCGTAGAGCTTGCCGGGGGCAAGCAGATTCAGTTTGAGACAGGGCGCATGGCCAAGCAGGCCTCCGGCGCCGCACTCGTCACCAGCGGGGACAACGTAATTCTGTCCACAGCCGTCGCCTCGCCTGACCCGAAGGAAGGCATCGACTTCTTCCCGCTGACGGTCGAGTACCGCGAGTTCACCTATGCCGGTGGGCGTATCCCCGGCGGTTTCATCAAGCGCGAAGGCCGCCCCTCCGAGAAGGAGATCCTGACCAGCCGCCAGATCGACCGGCCCATCCGCCCGCTCTTCCCTGAGGGCTTCCGCAACGAGACGCAGGTCGTCGCGTTCGTCTACTCGGCCGACAAGGAAAACGATCCCGACGTGCTCGGCATCAACGGCGCAAGCTGCGCGCTGGCGCTCTCGGACATCCCCTTCCATGGCCCGGTTGGCGCGGTTCGCGTCGGCTATATCGACGGCCAGTACATCGTGAACCCCACCTACGCGGAGCGCGTGAAGAGCGAGTTGAACATCATGGTCGTCGGCACGAAGGACGGCATCGTGATGGTCGAGTCCGGTTCGAAGGAAACCTCGGAGGAGACGGTCGTTGGCGCGATCGAGTTCGCTCATGTCGAGATCAAGAAGATCTGCGCGGCCATCGAGGATCTCGCCTCCCGCGCCGGTAAGACCAAGCGCACCGTCGTCGCCGACGAGCTCGATCAGGAGTACCTGAACGACCTGATCGCAAAGATCGGCGACAGCCTGAAGGACGCGCTCGACACACACAAGTATCCCAAGTTCGAGAGCTACGCCAAGGTCAAGGAGATCAAGGACGCTTTCAAGAAGACCCTGCCCGAGGGTGATGCCGCGGCCGCCAAGAAGTTCGGCAAGTACTTCGAGCTGCTGCGCGAGAAGATCTTCCGCGACCAGGTGCTCAACGACCGTATCCGTCCCGATCACCGCGCCTTCGACGAGATTCGTAAGGTAACGGTTGAGGTTGGCGTTCTGCCCCGCACGCACGGCTCGGCGCTCTTCACGCGTGGCGAGACGCAGGCGCTCGTGACCGCGACGCTCGGCACCACCGACGACGCGCAGCGCATCGAAACCTACGAGGGCGAGGTTAAGCGGCGCTTTATGCTGCACTACAACTTCCCGCCGTTCTCGGTCGGCGAGGTCGGTCGCATGACCGGCGTCGGACGCCGCGAGATCGGCCACGGCGCACTCGCCTCCCGCGCCATCGAGGCTGTGCTGCCCGGCGAGGACGAGAGCCCGTACACGCTGCGCGTGGTTTCGGACATCCTCGAGTCGAACGGCTCTTCGTCGATGGCGACCGTCTGCGGCGCATCGCTCTCGCTGATGCAGGCTGGCATTCCGCTGAAGGGTGCTGTAGCCGGTGTAGCGATGGGCCTCGTGAAGGAGGGCGACAAGTACGCCGTCCTGACCGACATCGCGGGTGCCGAGGACCACTACGGCGACATGGACTTCAAGGTGGCCGGTACGCGCAAGGGCATCACCGCGCTGCAGATGGACATCAAGATCATGGGCATCACGCCGCAGATTATGCGTGAGGCGCTCGAGCAGGCACGCCGCAACCGGCTCTCGCTGCTCGACACCATGGACGCGACCATCTCCGGCGCAAGCGAGGAGAAGTCGCAGTTCGCTCCGCGTATCCACACCATGCAGATTCCGACCGACAAGATCCGCGACCTGATCGGGCCGGGCGGCAAGGTGATCCGCGGCATCATCGACGCGACCGGAGTCAAGATCGACGTGGACGATACGGGCCGCGTCAATGTGGCCTCGAGCGATGCCGACGGCCTCGCCCGCGCCATCCAGATGATCAGCGACCTGACCGCTGTGCCCGAGGTCGGCAAGACCTACCTCGGCAAGGTAGTCCGGCTGGCGGAGTTCGGCGCGTTCGTCGAGATCTTCCCCGGTACCGACGGCCTGCTGCACGTCTCCGAGATTGCTGAGCACCGCGTCAAGGAGGTCAAGGACGAGCTCCGCGAGGGCGACCAGATCCTGGTCAAGGTGCTGGCCATCGAGGGCAACCGCATCAAGCTCTCCCGCAAGGCGGTGCTGCGCGAGCAGCGCGCCAAGCTCGGTCTGCCGGAGACTCCTGAGGGACAGCCTGCTGCTCCGCAGCGCGCTCCGCAGGAGGACAATCTCAGCGACGATCTGGACGATGACGACTTCGAGGGCGATGACGAAGAAGGCGATGACGATGAGCCGAACTTCAACCGTGCCGACAACCCGGCTCCGCAGGATGGTCAGCCTGCCGTCCCTCGTCCCGAGGGGCAGCGCCCCCCACGTCCCGGTGGTGGTGGACGCCGTCGTCGCGGCGGTCGCCGTCACGGTGGTGGAGGCGGCGGCACCCAGGGTGGCGGCGCTCCGCGCACCAGCTAACCTGCTTCCGTATTCGGTAGATCACAGGCGAGCCGGGCTCTCAGGCCCGGCTCGCTTTATTTGCGGGGATGGGAGTATGCCCTCCGGTTCCCCCGATGTTTTGCGAGAATTTCCGCAGTATCGGCCTCGAGGACTGGCGGTACACTGGGCAGACATGGCCGCTTCGATGTACATCGTGGTTGAGGGCGAGGACCCCGGATACGACATCTTCGTCAACGGCCGTGCGCTCGCCCGCAACGAGGACTCGCTTGAGCGCCTTGCCCTGCGCCTTGGGGTGCGTCCGCTGATCGAGTTCTTCTCCGCCGACGAGAACTCCATGTCGCTGCTGATCGAAGAGGGCGCGGGCAATCCGGAGCTGATTAAGCGCCTGCCTCCGCCGCAGTGGTACGACCCCGCCGATGGCCTTGCGACCGTGGAGTCGCTGCTCGAGATGTTGCAGGATGAGCCGCAGCAGCTTGGCACGGAGGGGCCGCTGGTCGTCGCCGAGCTGAGCGAGTACCAGCGTGTTCTGCGCCGTACCGTGCGGGCCGGGCTGCGCTGGCATCTGGCCGTAAGCTGGCGATAACCGCCCCTGAATATGGATAGATAGGTCCGGCAGGCGTACCCTTAAAACAGCAGTCGAGGAGTGGGCCATGCGGAGTCTGCGTGTTGTTCTGATGTTTCTGTGCCTGGTGGGTATAAGCCGGGCGATGCACGCGCAACTCATGGACAACAAGCCGCTAGGTGCCAACTCGCAACAGCTTCCGGCGTATTTGAAGGACGCGACGATCGTTCAGCGGCTGAACCAGCCTCTGCCGCTCGAGGCCTCCTTTGCCGATGAGTCCGGAAAGACGGTGACACTGGGAAGCCTGCTTCATGGACGCCCCATTGCTCTCGCGCTGGTCTACTTCAAGTGCGCCATGCTCTGCCCGCAGGTGCTGCACGGCCTGCAGGAGGGGCTGAAGGCGAGCGGCTTTGCTGCGGGCAAGGACTTCGACGTGGTGGTTGCCAGCATCGATCCGATGGATGCCCCGGCTGATGCGGCCAAGGCTAAGCAGGAGTTCCTCGCCGGGATGGGACAGACCGGGGCAGCGGCCCAGAGCGGAGTCCACTTCCTTACCGGGCAGCCTACGGCTATCGCCCTGCTGAGCGCATCGACGGGCTTTCATTATGTGCGTATACCCGGTACCGATGGCAAGATGGACCAGTTCGCGCACTCGAGCGTGATTATGTTCGCTACGCCCGACGGGCGACTCTCGCAGTACCTCTCCGGTATCCAGTACGAGGCGCGGGATGTGCGGTTGGCCCTTGTCAGCGCCTCCGACCGCAGGATTGCTACGGCGAAGGACCTGGTGCTGCTGTACTGCTGCAACTACGTTCCGTCCTCGGGGCGCTACACCGTCGCCGTGCTCCGCCTGCTCGCCTTTGCAGCACTGTTGATGTTGGCCGGCATGGGCACCGGCTTCTACCTGATGATGCGCAGCTCCGGCACGCGGGGAGCTGCTGCTTAGGCGGGATGTCCGGGCAGGAAGCGGGACTTCGGGAATCCCAGCAACCGCAGCTTCAGGCAGTAGGAGGCCTCGGCGCTGTAGTGGCTGATCCGATCGACGAGATTGTACTCGGCTGGCCAGCGTGCCGCGTGGGTGCGCCAGTCGAAGGCCATCTCCGGGTGCTCGCGGTCGAAGGCCGTGACGATCAGCGAGGCGCGCGGCAGGTGGCTGGGCGAGCTGACAACCTCAGCCGAGCGCCAGCCATGCTGGTGCATGATCTCAGCCGAGTAGAAGATGTTCTGAATGGTGTTCATCGCCTGCGGCTCCTCGGAGACATCGGCTGCGGGCACTCCCCGGCTCTCCGCAAGCTGTGCCATGACGTGCGCCTCGATGAAATGATTGTGCGCCGCTCCGCCGGTCAGGATGAGATGGTGTGCGACTCCGGCCCTGTACTCGCGCACGGCCTCGAGCACACGCTCGCGGGCCTCTGGCGAGGGCGTGCCGTCGGGATGGGCGGGGTTTCCAAGGACGATGAGGGTATCGAAGCGGGTCTGACTGGTGTTGCCGGAGGGAATCGTACGGTACGAGATGGCGATGCAAACGGCCAGCAGCACTGCGATGGCAGCAAGGGCCCGGAGAAGAAACCTCATGAGTTCAGGGTATCAGCGGTGAAGGCAAAACGGCGTCCGGAGAGTTCTCCGGACGCCGTGGAAGAGGCCCATTGCGGGAGTTACCGGCGATGCTCGAAGTGCTCGCCCCGGTGCATCTCGACGCGGGGGGAGACGGGCCGCGCATATGGCCGCACATAGGGGTGCACGTACTCGCGCCGGTTGACCCAGGTGCGGTTCCATGGCCGCCGGTCGACGAAGATGGCGTGGTTGTACCAGCCGAAGCCAGCGCCGAACCAGCCGAAGCGTCCGAAGGTCGTGCCGATGGTGATCGCCGGACCGAAGCGGATCGCTCCGCCGACGACGAAGCCCGGCCGCGGCGCATAGAAGACCACGCGCGGATCGTACGCCGGCACGTAGAGCAGCGTCGGGTTCAGCGGCATGATCTCGATGTAGCCGTTATCGGTGGTGACGTTGTCGTATTCGTTGGAGGTCAGGTAGCCGTAACGCTGCGCCTGCTGGCGCTGACGCTGCACGGCGTCCATCACGTCCTGCCGCTGCGCGAGCACGGCATCGCCGAGTTGCTGCGTCCAGCTCGGGTCCTGTGCCATCATGTCGAGCACAGACGGGAAGGGAAGCAGGGCGAGCACGCTCGGGTCCCAGGGCAGGTTGTCACCCTGAATGGCCTGTCCGAGAGCATCGCCGGTCAGGCTGCTGTGCTGATCGGCCCATGTGGCGGCGTCGGCGATCTCATCGGGATAGGTGGCGGCGGTCAGCGCCTGCGCCAGCAGCGGGTCGGGATAGAGCGCGATACGGGCAACGAGCTGATCGAGCTGCTGCGGCTGCAGCACAGGCGGCGGAGGCCCCTGCGAAGCATCCGCCGGGGGAGCATATTGTCCCTGCGCTGGCGGAGGATAGGACTGGTTCTGCGGCGGATACGTCTGCGAAGGATCGTAGTTGGGCGGTGTCGGCGGCTGCCGGACAATCGGGGCCTGCGCAAATCCGGCTAAGGCAGTCCCGCCCAGGGTCACGACGCACAGTGCTTTCTGAATCGTCTTCATGGGTTCCTCGTAACCATCGTCATGCCGCGGAGGCCCCGCCGTTTCCGAGTCAGGCATGGCTCTTCCGCTATTCTCCTATGACGCTGATCGGCGAGGGAAGTTGTGGTCGTGGCCGTTAGCTGAACAGGAACTCCTTCGTCCGCAGCTCCTTGACCGTATCGCGCAGCTTGGCAGCCTTCTCGAACTCGAACTTCTTGGCGGCCTCGCGCATGTCCGACTCGAGCTTGCCGATGTACGTGTCCAGCTCCTGCTGGGTGGCGAACTCCGGCGCATCCTCGTTCTCTTCGACGAGGTCCGCATAGTCGGCCTTGATGATGCCCGCCAGCCCCATCTCGAGCGGGCGGCTTACCGACATCGGCGTGATGCCGTTCTCCTCGTTGTAGGCGATCTGCTTTTCGCGCCGCCGCTCCGTCTCGTCGATGGCGCGCTGCATGGATTCCGTCATCTTGTCGGCGTACAGAATGGCTCGGCCTTCAAGATGGCGCGCCGCGCGGCCGATGGTCTGGATGAGCGAGCCCTGCGAGCGCAGGAAGCCTTCTTTGTCGGCGTCGAGTATGGCGACAAGCGATACCTCCGGCAGGTCAAGCCCCTCGCGCAGCAGGTTGATGCCGATGAGCACGTCGTACTCGCCCTTGCGCAGGTCGCGCAGCAGCCGGATGCGCTCGAGCGTCTCGATCTCCGAGTGCATGTAGCGGCAGCGCACACCGACCTCGGTGTAGTAGCTGGCGAGGTCCTCGGCCATGCGCTTCGTCAGCGTCGTGACGAGCACGCGCTGGTTCCTGTTTGCCCTGTCGCGGATTTCCGCCAGCAAATCGTCGATCTGCCCTTTGACCGGACGAATCTCGACCACCGGATCGATCAGCCCTGTGGGCCGGATGATCTGTTCGACAACCACTCCGGCTGATTTTGTCAGCTCATACGGCCCCGGCGTTGCGCTCACATAGACGATCTGCCCGGTGCGCGACTCGAACTCCTCGAACTTCAGCGGGCGGTTGTCCGTGGCGCTCGGCAGGCGGAAGCCGTAGTCCACGAGGTTCTGCTTGCGGCTACGGTCGCCGTGCCACATGCCGTGAAGCTGCGGCACCGTGACGTGCGACTCGTCGATGAAGAGGATGTAGTCGCGGGGGAAGTAGTCGAGCAGCGTCGGCGGCGGCTCGCCCGGCAGGCGACCCGAGAAGTGGCGCGAGTAGTTCTCGATTCCGTGGCAGTAGCCGACGGATTTAATCATCTCGAGGTCGAAGCGCGTGCGCTGGTGGATGCGTTGCGATTCGACGAGACGGCCCTGCGATTCCAGCTCCTTTTCCCACCACTCCAGCTCGGTGAGGATCGAGTCGATGGCGGTCTTCTTCCGCTCAGGCATGACGACGTAATGAGACTTCGGATAGATCGGCAGGCGAGAGTATTTTTGTCTGACGGTCCCGAAGAGCGGATCGATCTGCGAGAGCGAATCGATCTCGTCGCCGAATAGCTCGATGCGATAGGCGTTCTCGTCGTAGGTGGGGAAGACCTCGATGATGTCGCCGCGCACGCGGAAGGTGCCGCGGCGGAAGTCCACGTCGTTGCGCTCGTAGAGGATCTCGACCAGTCTGCGGGTGATGTCCTCGCGCTTGAGCTTCTGTCCCTTCTCGAGCAGCAGCAGCATGCCGTAGTAGGCCTCCGGAGAGCCGAGGCCGTAGATGCAGCTCACTGAGCTGACGATGATGGCGTCGCGCCGCTCGAAGAGGCTGCGTGTGGCCGAGAGCCGCAGCTTGTCCAGCTCCTCGTTGATCGTCGCTTCTTTTTCGATGAACAGGTCGCCCGCCGGAATGTAGGCCTCCGGCTGGTAGTAGTCGTAGTAGGAGACGAAGTACTCGACGGCGTTGTTCGGGAAGAAGGTCTTGAACTCGTGGTAGAGCTGCGCGGCGAGAGTCTTGTTATGGGCGAGGATCAGCGCGGGCCGGTTCAGCTCCTCGATGATCTTCGCCATCGTGAAGGTCTTGCCGGAGCCGGTCACTCCGAGCAGCACCTGGTCTTTTTCGCCTGCGTTCAGTCCGGAGCAGAGCTCGGCGATCGCGCGCGGCTGATCGCCCTGTGGCTTGTAGGTGGTGGAGAGCTGGAAGTCCATCCCTATAGGATAAAGCTACGGAGGACAAGGATGGTTGAGCTTTGGTTGTTTCGTCATGGTGAGACGGAGTGGAGTCTGAGCGGAGCGCATACGAGCCGGACGGATATTCCCCTGACCGAGAAGGGCCGCGAGCGCGCCGTGCTGCTCAAGAACTTTTTGAACGGCAAGAAGTTCAACGCTGTCCTGACCAGCCCCATGCAGCGGGCCCGCGAAACCTGCGCCATTGCTGGTTATGGCGACGTGGCTACCATTGAAGAGGGGCTGCGCGAGTGGGACTATGGCGTCTACGAGGGCAAGACCACCAAAGAAATTCGCGTCCAACACCCGGGCTGGAACGTCTGGAAGGATGAGATTACCGGAGGAGAGTCCGTGGAGCAGGTCGGCGAGCGCGCCGACGGCGTCATCTCCCGTGCGCTGGCGGCCATTCCGCCGGAGACAGGGGGAGCGGTGGCGCTGTTTGCGCACGCCCACATCCTGCGCATCCTCGCGGCTCGCTGGGTCAGCCTGCCCGCCGAGGGAGGGGCGCTGCTCGCGCTCGGCACCGGGTCTGTGAGTGTACTTGGCTACGAGCGCGAGACGCGGGTGATCTCGCACTGGAATCGCGGGTTTGACGAGGAGTAACAAGTGAAGCTGTTGAAACTGATGCCGCTGGTGGGGCTCCTGAGCACGGGTGTTGTGTACGCGCAGGCGACCCTGCATGGCCATGTTGTCGATCGCACCGGGAGCGCCGTTCCCGGCGTGCCCATCGACCTTGGCGACCGCATGGCCGTGACCACCAGCGGCTCGGACGGCTCCTTCACCCTGCAAATCTCGGCCTCCGGCAGCATTGTGCTGCGGGCGCATGGAGCCAGCATGGACTCCGGCCCGGTCACGGTGACGGTCGATCCTTCGGCCGATCTGCGGCTGGTCATGGCGCCCTCGGCGATCCAGCAGCAGGCCACGGTGACGGCGACGCGCTCGGCCATCGAGATCGGCCCGAATGCCGTAACGCAAAGCTCGCTCACCAGCGAGCAGCTTGAGAAGTACCCCGCGCTCACCTTCGACGAGAGCCTGCGCCAGCATCCCGGCTTCGAGCTGTTCCGCCGCTCGAGCGGCTGGGTGCAGAATCCGACCAGCCAGGGCATCAGCCTGCGCGGCCTTGGCTCGACCGCCGTCAGCCGCTCGCTGATCCTTGCCGATAATGCTCCGCTGAATGATCCCTTCGGCGGCTGGGTGCACTGGAACGAGCTGCCGCCGGATGCCATCGACTCGGTCACGATCACCAGCGGCGGCGGCTCCGATCTCTACGGCTCGAGCGCTCTCGGCGGCGTCATTGACATTGTGCCCGGCCATCCTGTCGGTCCACGAGCCGACCTTGCATTGACCGCAGGCAGCGAGGACACCCGCAATGCCAACGGCCGCGGGGACTTGCAGCAGGGCCGCTGGAGCGAGCTGATCGCCGGGCAGGACTTCCGCACCGCGGGCTACATCCTGACCGCGCCTGACGTTCGCGGCCCCGTTGATGTTCCGGCCAACGTCCACTTCCAGAACGGCCGCACCGAGATCGACCGTACCTACGGCGATATAGGTCGCTTCTTCGTCGCAGGCAATCTGCTGAACGAGAACCGCAACAACGGCACACCCAAGACGATCAACAGCACGCGCCTCTGGCGCTATCTCGGCGGCAACGACTGGGCCGCGGGCGATCGCACCACGGGCCGCGTGCGCCTGTACGGTTCGGACGAGTCGTACAACCAGACCTTCTCCTCGATCAACGCGGCGCGCACGACTGAGACGCTGACCCGCCTGCAAAAGGTCGAGACGCAGGAGCTTGGTGCCTCGACCGATGCCTCCTACCACCTCGGCAACGCGGCCTTCATCGCTGGTATGGACGTGCGCGACATCCGCGCCGTGGACCGCGAGCAGCCCAACGGCCCGCTGCAAGTCACCAGCTCACGGCAACGCTTTATCGGCGGTTTCGGCGAGGCTCTGGCCCAGTGGCGGCGGCTCTCCGGGGCGTTCTCGGTCCGTGTCGACTCGGCCTCCAACCTCGATACGAACGTCTTTACCGGCCCTGCGCTCAAGCCCACACCGAACCGCAGCGAGGTCGTCCCCAGCCCGCGGCTTGGGCTTGTGTATCAGGTTAGTCGTACCGTAAATATTCACGCCTCCGGCTACCGCGCCTTCCGCACGCCTACCATGAACGAACTGTACCGCAGCTTTCAGGTGGGACAGACCACCACTCAGGCCAATGCCAATCTCGTCAGCGAGCGGGCCACTGGAGCAGAGGGTGGTGTGACAGTCACGCTACCGCGCATCTCCGCACAGGCCACCTACTTCTGGATCGAGATCAATCGGCCCGTCGCCTCGCCGCAGATCGCGTCGACGGCCACGACGATCACGCTGATGCGCGTGAACCTCGGGCAGGTGCAGAGCCAGGGCGTCGAAACCTCGGTGACGCTGAACGAGGGCCACGCGCTCTCGGCGGTCATCGGCTACCAGTACGCGCACTCGGTCGTGACGAAGGACCCGGTACTGACCGGCAAGCGGCTGCCCGACGTGCCGCGTGAGTCCACGACCGCGCAGATTCGCTATCGGCGGCCGCGCTACGGCGACTTCGTGCTCGCCGGGCGCTACAGCGGACGCGCCTACGATGACAGCGCGAACACCTTCATCCTGCATCCGTTCTTCGAGCTGGATGCGTATGCGTCGCGCCCCATCGCCCGTGGCTTCTCGGCGTTCGTCTCGCTGCAGAACCTTACCGATCGCCGCGCCGACGTCTCACGTACCCCGCTGCTGACGCAGGGCATCCCCTTTGTTGCGCAGGGAGGCGTGCGGTTCGACTGGGGCGGAAATCATCTGTAACGGATGTCGTTACAGATAGCGGTTCAGGCTCGTCCGGCAAACTCGCCGGTTTCGGTGGCAACCTTCACCTTCTCGCCTTCCTTGATGAAGGGAGGCACCTTCAGCTCCAGCCCTGTCTCGAGGCGCACGGTCTTGGTGCCGCTGCCGCTTGAGGAGTCGCCGCGCGACCCCGGCTCCGCGTACGTCACCTCAAGCTCCACGAAGATGGGAAGCTGCAGCGCGATTGGGTTGCCGTTGTACTTGTGGACCTGCAGCAGGACGCCCTCGGTCAGGTACTCGAGCGCGTCGCCAATCATGCCCTCGGTCAGCGTCAGCGTCTCGAAACTCTCCTGATCGAGGAAGTGCGAGCCGGAGCCGTCGGTGTACAGGTACGAGGCTGGCACCAGCTCCATGTCCGCCTCCTGGAACTTGTCGCCCGCTCGGAAGCTCTTCTCGAAGACCGCGTTTGTCAGCAGGTTGCGCACCTTCAGGCGCACCAGCGTCTGCCCGCCGCGTGCGGTCGGCGTGCTGATGTCGGAGTCCATGCACAGGTACGGCGCTCCTTCGATCTCCACAATCATCTTGCGCTTGACTTCAATCGCTTCCAGCAGTGCAGCCATCCGGTCCTCAATCAGTTTGGTTTTGCCTAAGTTTAGCGCAGCCTCATGCCATCGGGCGCGGCCAGCGTGCCGTAGCTCAGCGCACCCAGCAGCGTCACCGCGCTGCACACGCCCAGAGCGATGCTGAAGGAGTGGGTGCGATCCAGTAGCCAGCCCGTCAGCACCGGCGCGGCCGAGGCGATCATGAAGCTCGCAAAGTTCTGCAAGGCGCTCAGCGAGGCCACGTAGCGCGCCGGGCTGATCGTCTGCACATAGCCCCAACCGGAGGTGCCCGCAAAGTGAATGCAGAACAGCGCCGCGCTGATGCCCGCCACCGCTGCTGTCGTGGAGCCGCTATGAGCCACGACAAAGGTGCTCGCCGCCGAGACGATCATGCCGCCGACGAGGTTCGCCCGGTGCACGGTCGTCAACGCCACGCCTGCGCGCCCCAGTCGGTCGGCCAGCGCACCGCTCGAGATCATGCCCGCCGCGCCTGCGAGGAAGGGAATCGCCGCCACCCATCCACTCTTCGCCAGCGAGAGATGCCGCTCCGCCTGCAGATACCCCGGCAGCCACGAGGTGTACAACCAGTTCGTGTAGTTGATGCCTCCAAAGCCCAGCATCATGCCCCACACCGTCCGCTGCCGCAGCAGGGCGCTCCATGCCTGCTCCTTCGCGGACTGCGCCTCGGGCGCCTCGTTTTCAGCAAACACCGTCTCCTGCCGCGCACGATGCAGCACAAGCCATGCAACGGAAACCAGCAATCCGGCTACGCCGAGCGAGAGAAACATCATCCGCCAGCCGAGCCGCAGCATCACCAGCGTCAGCGCCGGTGGCGCAATCGCCAGGCCGATGGTCTGCGACATGCTCATCACGGCGGTCGCCCGTCCGCGTGTCCTGCCGGAGAACCACTCCCGCACGCTGCGCACGCCAGCGGGATAAAACGGAGCCTCGCCCGCGCCGAGCATCACGCGCAGCGCCAGAAATGTGCTGATATTGGTTACAAATGCCGTCAGCGCCTGCGCCGCCGACCACAACGCCAGCCCGCCGCCCAGCACCTTGCGCGTGCCAGCCTTGTCCAGCAGCCCCACCAGCGGAAGCTGTGCGAACCCATACGCCAGCGAGAAGGCCGAGAGCAGCCAGCCCATCTTCGTGGCGTTCAGGTGCAGTTCTCCGCGGATGGTCGTGTTGGCGATGGACAGCGAGGAGCGGTCGAGGAAGTTCACCATCCCCGCGAGGAACAGCAGCGACAGCGTGATCGCCTGGTGTGCTCGCAGGCTGCGCCCGGTCGTCACGCTCCGGCTAACCCCGCGATGGCCTCCGGCCACTCGCTCGCGGAGCTTACCGTAATCTTCGGCCCGGCTGCCTTCAGCCGCTCCGGCGCAAGCCCGAAGCCGCATCCGAGCGAGAGCGCGCCGCAGTTCTTCGCCGTCAGCACATCCACATCGGAGTCGCCGATCATCAGCGTCTCGATGGGCGTGACGGCGTGCCCGAGCCGCTCGCCTGCCTCGCGCATCAGCGTCATTAACCCATGCGGATCGGGCTTCTTCACGTGAAAACTGTTGCCGCCGTAGTTCTGGAAGAAGAAGCGATCCAGCCCGAAGTGCGTGCATATCTCCCGCGACGGGATCACGGGCTTATTGGTCAGCACCGCCATCGGCAGATGAGGATGGGCGGCCTGGATCGCCTCGAGCGATTCGAGCACGCCCGGATACACATAGGTGAAGTCCAGCTTGTGCTCGCGGTAGTAGTCGAGGAAGTAGGCAATCGCGTTGGTTACATACTCCTCGTCGTGAATATCGCCCTCGGGATCGCCCAGGGCGCGGCGCACCAGCATCCCCGCGCCGTCGCCGATGTAGCCGGAGATCACCGCCTCGGGCAGGGCAGGGCGGCCAAGGTGCGTCAGCGTTGCATTTACCGAGTTGCACAGGTCCACACGCGAGTCGATCAGCGTGCCGTCGAGGTCGAAGACAAGGAGGCGGAGCATATCTCCAGCATACCCGCCTCCCCCATCCGCTATCGGATATCGACGTCGCCCGAGCCGGTCATGATCCGGAGCATGGGGCCACCGCCGTTGACGGTACCGCTCATGCGATGGCGGTTGAGCGAGCTCTCCACCATGATCGGCTGCGCCACGTGCACCGAGCCCGAGCCGGTCGCCGCGTTCAGCGTGTACTTCGCACCGGAGCCAAGGTTCAGCAGCACCGAGCCTGACCCTGTATCCACGTGCCAGTCTGCCGTCTGAGCGCCGCTGAGCGTGACATCGCCCGATCCGGTCTGCGCACGCAGGCCGCCCGAGACGCCGCTTGCACGGATTGAGCCCGAGCCGGTCTGGAGGCGGTTCTCACCGCTGGTGGGGCTGCCAGAGCCCTCCATCACAATGTCACCGGAGCCTGTCTGGAGCGTCGACAGGCCACTGACGCCATGCGCGGTGATGTTGCCCGAGCCGGTCTGGGCTTTCACGTTCGTTCCAGCGTTCTGCACGTCGACCTCTCCAGAGCCGGTGCGTGCGGTGATCGCGGAGGCTCGAGGCAACGCGATGTCGTAGTCGATGCGGATGTCCCGGTACAACTCGGCATCGCTCTGCCTGCCGATGCTGACGATGTTTCCGCTCTGCTGGATCGGCGGGTTGGCCACGATCTCGCTCATCCGCGACTCCGCATCGCGGTCGGAGTGCAGATGGGCGCTGATGTGAATCTGCGTGTCGGAGCCTGCGTGCAGGTGCACGTAGCCGGAACCGGTCGAGACGGAGACATCCGGCGCAGAGGAGACGGTCAGGGTGCGGTCGAAGCTGCGGTCGGCAGCCAGTGCGGTAACGGTGGACAGGCCCAGCGTGGCGAGGAGCAGAATGCGGCAGGTCATGGGAACCTCCGAAAAAGATGGAAAAGGGGCTTCTGTGCCTCTCTACGCAGCCTGCTGCCGTCCGGTTCCGTCGTTCATGGAAATTCTCCGGCTCAGTACTTCCGCAGCACTCCCAGCACCTTTCCCTGGATGCTCACCGCTGCTGCCGGAGCGTAAATCGGGGCCATCTCGGTGTTTGAGGGCTGCAGCCGGATCAGGGTGCCCTCGCGGTAGAAGCGCTTCAGCGTGGCATCGGCTCCGTCGACCAGAGCGACGATGATCTCGCCCTCGCGGGCCGTTTGCGTGCGCTCCACCAGAACGTAGTCGCCGTTGACGATATGCTCATCGCGCATGGAGTCTCCGCGCACCTCGAGCGCAAAGACGTCGCGGTTGCCGATGATGTCCCCCAGCGAGATCGTCTCTGCGGTCTGGATGGCCTCCACCGGGCTGCCCGCGGCGATGCGACCGAGCAGAGGCAGGCGATCGAAGCCCTTCCTGCTCGAGCGGGCCGGCAGCACGTCGATGGAGCGGCTGCGGTTGTGCGCCCGCTGCAGCAGACCCTTGTTCTGCAGGTTCGTCACGTGCTTGTGCACCGTGGCGAGGGAACTGAGGTTCAGCCCTTGCGCGATCTCCTCGTAGGACGGGGAGTATCCGTTCTTCTGCGTGAAGCCGGTGAGGAAGTCGAGAACCTCTTTTTGCCGCCGCGTAATCGCCATGCGGGCATTCTAGCGAATAAAAAGCGAATTAGAAAGGATTATTTAAGCACAATGTTCAGGGCACTCGCATTTTTGCCCTGTTCCCGTAAGCCTTTTACAGCTTTCCCCTTTCGGGACAAGCGAGCGGAGGAAAGACGAAAATCCTCTTGCATCCCTCTTTGAAAGGTACCAAGGTAAGAAGGCGCACCCAAGGAGCAGTAAAGACAAGACCGAGGCGCGTTGTGGAAATCGTGGAAATCTCGCTCCCAAATTGAGTTGCTCGCAAGGGGAAGGGAACACCGATGAAGGTTTTGATTGTTGAAGACGATGCTGCCTTAGGAATCTTTCTGCAACGGGGACTGAGACTCGACGGGCACGAGGTGGAATGGGTCAGCGACGGCGAGGCTGCTCTCGCCCAACTGGAGGCAGCACCCTTCGATCTCGTCCTTCTGGACCTCGGCCTGCCGCGCCGCGATGGCATGGAGGTGCTGGTCGAGCTTCGCGCCCGCTGCCAGCGCACCGCCGTGTTGGTGCTCACGGGCCGCGCCGACACCACCGAGAAGGTCCGCTGCCTCGACCTCGGCGCCGACGACTGCTTGCACAAGCCATTCAGCTTCCACGAGCTTCGCGCCCGCTGCAAGGCGCTGCTGCGTCGCAACGGCCAATTTGCCGATCCGGTGCTGCGTTGTGGCGGCGTCGAGATCGACCGCATGACGCGCAAGGTCACGCGCGAAGGCGTCTCCGTCGAGCTTACCGGCAAGGAGTTTGCCCTGCTCGAGTTCCTGCTCGTGCGCCGTGGCCAGTGCTGCTCGCGCAGCGAGCTGCTGCGGGAGGTATGGCAGATGTCGCCCGATGCAGGCACCAACGTCGTCGATGTCTACATCAACTATCTCCGCAAAAAACTCGGCGCCTCCGAGAGGGGAGAGGACGGCTTCCAGATCGAAACCGTGCGCGGTGAGGGCTATCGCGTCGCTACGGCCGCTCGGAGGAAGCCGATGCACACGGAGCTGCTCTTCGGCCCGTTTCCCTTACAAAAGATCGGACAGCACGCCGCAGGAGCCTGAGGACAATGGAGAAGAAGAGGCTCCTCCGCTTATCGAGGAGCTTCTCCGGACGCTTCATCGTCTCAATCACTCGCTTACGGATCTGGAGCTTCGTCCTGGACTTGCCCGGTGGGTCGGGCCGCAGTCGGGGATGGGTGAGGAGTGTCAGCGCCTGCGAGAAATTATTTCTGTGCTTCAGGACCGGGTTCGAGCTACGATGTCGACCCATCGGGTATCAGAAGAGGAGCGTGATACATGAGTTCAGTCGGTACAGTGCGTAGCGAAGGAAACCGACTCGGCCCGTCGGTCGTCACCGGACGGGAGTTTGCCTCAATGAGAACCGTTGTAATCGTCAGTATGGATGCGGAGCTGCGCAGCCGTCTCCGCAGCGAGCTGGCTGCGCTGCGGTGGCAGGTGCGTGAGGCCAGCGGAGGAGCAGAGGCCGCGGCCCATCTCGAGTCCGCGCGCGCCGAGGCGATGCTGTTGGACGACTGGCTGCCGGACCTCGAGGTCGGCGAGTTCGCCTCTCAGCTCGTGCAGTTTTATCCGGCGATGGACCTGATCCGCATGGACGGCACCATCGCCAGCGGAGTCTCTCGCAGTCCGCGCCGGAACGAGCTGCTGCACGCGCTCCGCGAGGCTCAGGAGAGCATGCCCGACGCGTCCACGCCTACGCATGTACAGGAAGAGCCGGAACGCGCGGCAGCGGCCGAGCCCGCAACCGCCGAGCCGCCCAGCATTGCAGGCATGATCGGCCGCAGCGAGCTGATGCGCGAGCTTGCCCGGATGATCCACCTCGTCGCGCCGCGCTCCTGCACGGTGCTGATCGAGGGCGAGACGGGCACCGGCAAGGAGGTCGTCGCTCGTGCGCTGCACCGCTTCAGCTCCCGTGCGCAGAAGAGCTTTACCGTGCTGAACTGCGCCGCCATTCCGGAGACGCTGCTCGAGGCGGAGCTCTTCGGACACGCCCGCGGAGCCTTTACCGGCGCGGTGTCCAACCGCACCGGCCGCATCGAGGCTGCCGACGGAGGCACGCTCTTTCTCGACGAGATCGGCGAGATGCCCCTGGCCCTGCAGGCCAAGATGCTGCGCTTTCTCGAGAGCGGCGAGCTGCAGCGCGTCGGCGACAACGAGCTGACCCGCGTCGATGTGCGGATCATCGCCGCGACGCACCAGCCACTGGAGCAGCAGGCCGAGCAGCGCCTCTTCCGCCTCGATCTCTACCACCGTCTCGCGGTCTTTCCTATCGAGGTGCCGCCTCTGCGCGACCGCAAGGATGACCTGCCACTGCTGGTCGAGCATCTTCTCGAGCGGCTCGGCCACGATGCGCCGCGCAAGCGCATTCTGCCCGAGGCTATGACGCTGCTGCTCGAGCATCGCTGGCCCGGCAACGTCCGCGAGCTGATGCACGTGCTCGAGCGCGCTGTGATCCTCTCCTGCGGACGGCCGGAGATCGGCGCTGCCGAGATACGCATCCGCAGGTCGCTTCGGACCAGCCAATAGAAAGGGGCCATTTGAAGGGTGCGGGCTTTAGCCCGTACATCCTTGCTTGCACGATCAAGGGGCTTTAGCCCCTGTGGGAAAATGGGTGCGACCAAACCGACCCGCGACCAGCGAACTCCTCACCGCAGCCGTCCGGCTCGGCTCCCTGAGAGTAGAGTGGATTCTGCGGTCTGCAACGGTTCATGGACTTCTTTCAAACCTCTTGAAGGGAACCTCTGATGACGAAGATTATCCTGACACGCCACGGCCACGTAGATTGGATCGCACCGGAGCGCTTCCGTGGGCGCGCTGAACTGTCACTCTCAGCGTTGGGAGAACGACAGGCCGAGGCACTGGGTCAGCGCGTAGCAAAGAGCTGGAAGCCCGATGCGATCTATACCAGTCCGCTGTCGCGTTGCGTGCGCACCGGCGAGGCGATCTCCCGCGCGATAGGAACGGCGGCCGGGACCCTTGGCAACCTGATGGATACCGACTACGGCGAGTGGCAGGGGCTCACGCACGAGGAGGTACGATCGCGCTGGCCGGATGAGCTTCGCGTATGGTTCGAGGCGCCGGACCTGGCTGCTATTCCCGGCGGTGAGACGTTGGCGGCGGTGCTGGTTCGCGGCATCGACGTTCTGCAATTTGTTCTCAGGAAGCACCGGGGCCAGACGGTAGTGCTGGTCGGGCATGACAGTATCAATCGGATACTCCTGATCCATGCCCTCAGTCTGCCGCTGTCGCGCTACTGGCGCATCAAACAGGAGCCTTGTTGTATCAACGAGCTTGCGGTGGATGGAGAAACCTTTACGATTCACCGCATCAATGAAAGCCATCACCTGATCGATGTGAATTGATCCAGCGCCTTCTCGAAGAAAAATAGCCGGAGCGGCGAGAGTGCCCGCTCCGGCTGCGCCAACTCCAAAAGGGAAGAGGGCTACGCGACCGCCCGACGCCTCTCCGCCGAATCCCTTGCCCCAAGGTTTACCGAAACCACCTTCGAGACGCCCGGCTCCTGCATCGTCACGCCATAGATCACGTCGGCCTGCGCCATCGTGCGCTTTGAGTGCGTGATAACGACGAACTGCGTCGTCGTGCTCATGTCGGCGATCAGCTTGGCGAAGCGGCCCACGTTCGTCTCGTCGAGCGGAGCGTCCACCTCGTCCAGCACGCAGAAGGGCGCGGGCTGGAACTGGAAGATGCCGACCAGCAGCGAGAGCGCCGTCAGCGCCTTCTCGCCGCCCGAGAGCAGAAGGATGTTCTGCAGCTTCTTGCCCGGAGGCGAGGCGAGGATGTCGATGCCCGACTCCGCCGCGTTCTCCGCGTCCGTCAGCCGCATCGAGGCCTGTCCGCCGCCGAAGAGCTTGGTGAAGGTGGTCGAGAAGTTCTCGTTGATGACCTTGAAGGCCTCGTCGAACTTGAGCCGCGAGACGTCGTCGATCTCCTTGATGGAGGCCTGCGTATTCTCGATGGACTCGAGCAGGTCCTTGCGCTGCGTCTCGAGGAAGCTGTGCCGCTGCGCTGTTTCCTGGTACTCCTCGAGCGCCATCATGTTGACCGGGCCCATCGCCTCAAGCCGCTGCTTCAGCGACTTTGACTCCTCTTCGGCGGCGGTCAGCGCCTCGCCGTCGATGCGCTCGATGGCCGCATCGGCGCGCAGGTCCGGCGCGGCCACGCCGAGATCGTTCAGGCACGCGCCCTCGAGATGCTCGATGTCCGCTGCCAGCCTTGCCGCACGGGCGGTCAGCGCCGCGCGCTGCTCGCGCAGCTCCTCGGTCGCGTGACGCAGCGTGCGCAGCGTTGCATCCAGCTCGGCCATCTTTGCGCGCAACTCCTGCGCCTCAGCGGTGAGCCGCTGCGCCTCGGCGATAGCTGTGGCGCGAGTCTCGGCCAGCCGCGTGTGCTCCCCGGCAAGTCCTGCTGTCTCCTCTTCGCGGCGCTGCTTCTCGGCGCTTGCCGAGGCAAGCTGCGCCTCGATCTGCTGAATGCGCTGCGCCTGCGTGTTGTAGAGCCGCGTCGTCTGCTCGAAGTTTGCTGCCGCGTTGCGCCGCCGCTCTTCGAGTCCGGCCAGCGACGCTGCCGCCGCGGAGGCAGCGACCTGCAGCTCTTCGCGCTGACGCCGCAGACCCTCGAGCTGCTGTTGCAGATCAGCGAGCTTCAGCTCGGCTGCATGACGCTCAGCCTCGAAGCCCGATGCCTCCTGCTGCCTCTTGGCGATGAGGTCTTCCTTCTGCCGCCGCGCATCGCCGTTGCGTGCCAGCGAGAGCTGCCACTCCTGCATGCGGCGGTCGAGCCGCGCTACTTCGGACTCAAGCTGCCGCAGCGCCGCGCCCGAGTTGGCCGACTCGCGCTCCAGCTCGCGCCGCTCGTGCGTCATGCGGTCGATGTCGCTGTTGATCTGCGCCATGCGCTGCTGCAAGTTCGCCGTCGCCTGATCGGTCTTCGCCAACTCCTCTTCGGCGGCCTTCACCTTGCGCTCCACATCGCTCAGCTCGCGCTTCAGCGCCAGCGGACCCTGCGCGCTCGGACGGCCGCCGGTCACGGTGATGTTGTGGAAGCTCTCGCCTGCGGGCGTCAGGAAGTAAGCCTCCGGGTGAGCCGTTGCCAGACGACGAGCCGTTGCGGAATCTTCCACCACGAAACCGCTGCGTAGACGCGGCAGCACAGCCTCAAGCGTCTGGCCGAACTCCTCTTTGACGCGGATGCAGTCGCGCAGCGCGGTCGCACCTTCGATGATCAGCGGTGCAGGGCCTGCGGCGGTCACGGTCTTTGCGTGCGCGGGATGCACGAGGAAGGTGGCGCGTCCGGCCACGTCCTTCTGCAGCGTCTGCACGCCGTCGTTGGCGGCCTCCCAGCTCTTGACGACGATGTAGTTCAGCTCCTCGCGTAGGTACTCGTCGATGATGGACTCGTAGCGGCTCTCCACCTCGAGGAAGTCCGCCAGCGTGCCCACCGGGGCGAGTTCCGCGTTCTGCTTCTTCGCGCTGGCGCGGAAGAGATTGCGCACCGTGTCGGTGGAGTAGCTGTGCTCGCGGATCAGCGACTCGAGCGAGTTCCTGCGGCCGATCAGCGTGGCCCGCTCGCCGCGCAACTGGTCACCGCGACGCCGCGAGGCGGCCTCTTCGCTGCGTGTCTGGTCGATCTGCCCGCGCAGCGCAACAATCTCCGCCTCGAGCGACTTCAGCCGTCCGGTGACATCATCGAAGCTCAGCTTGACCTGCCCGCGCTGCATGCCGAGCGTCTCCAGCTCCTGCCGCGCAAGAGCACTCTCGTTGGTCAGCCGCTCGGCCTCGCGCTCGAGACTCGAGAGTGCCGCCGCCGCCTGCGTCTCCTCGTTGCGGCTCTGCGCGGCGCGCTCCATCAGGTGCATGGTGCTGCGGCGGTTCTGTTCGACCTGCTGCTCGGCTGTGCCCAGGGCGCGAACGGCGTTCTGCGCCTCCTGCTGCTGGCGCTGCGCCTCGGCGCGTGAGGAGGTGGACTCCGAGGTCGCCGTCTCGACGAAGCTCTTCTGCGTCTCCAGCTCACCGGCCAGCGCGGCCAGATGCTCGCGTGCCTGCGCCAGCTCGGCCTCGCCCTGCTGGAGGCGTTGCGTCAGCTCGGCGGCGCGGTCGGTGTTCGCGGCGGTGCGGGCTGCAATGCGCTCCAGCTCCACAGCGGACTGGTTCGCCTGCGTGTTCGCCTCGCGGATGCGCTCGTCGAGGCCGTAGCCGGAGCGCACGCCCTCGGTGTGCGCTGCGTCCATCGTCTCGATCTCCGCGGCTTGCTTATCGACCTCGAGGGTGAGGGAGGCGATCTTCTCCGTCGTCGCCGCCTGCTCGGTGTCGAGCAGCGTCATCCGGCTCGCCAGCGCCACGCGCAGTTTGGCGCGAAGCTCCTCGCGCAGAGCGCCGTAGCGTTCGGCCTTGGCGGCCTGACGCTTCAGCGTGCCCATCTGCTTGGTGACTTCCTCAAAGATGTCGTTCACGCGAGAGAGATTCTGCTTCGCCGACTCGAGCCGCAGCTCGGCCAGCCGCTTCTTCGTCTTGAAGCGCGTAATGCCTGCGGCCTCTTCGATGATGCCGCGCCGGTCGAGCGGTTTGGAGCTGAGCAGCTGGCCGATGCGCTCCTGCCCGATGATGGCGTAGCTCTCGCTGCCGAGGCCGGTGCCCATAAAGATGTCCTGAATGTCGCGCAGGCGGCAGATCTTGCCGTTCAGCAGGTACTCGGAGTCGCCGGTGCGGAAGAGCCGCCGCGTGATCGTGATCTCGCCCGCGCGTATTGGGGCGCGGGAGAACTTGCGGCGGCGAATCTTCAGGACGACGTTATTGCTGTCGGTTACGGCCTCACCCTCGACTGGGGCTGGGGCAGTGCCTTCCTCGCCCTCGAGCACCACGCCGGGCTGCGCCTCGGCCACGGCCTCCTCGGTTTCGGCTGCTCGCTCCGCGCGAGCCTTGGTCTCGTCCCAGTCGCCGTTGCTGTCGATGGCGACCACCCCGTTGACGGCCTCCTCCTCGGAGGTGCTCGTCGCGTCGTAGACCTCCGGGTCCACCAGAGTCAGCGAAACCTCGGCCATGCCGGTCGGCTTGCGGTCGCGCGTGCCGGCGAAGATGACGTCCTCCATCTTGATGCCGCGCAGGCTCTTGGCCGACTGCTCACCGAGTACCCAGGTGATCGCATCCGAGATGTTCGATTTACCGCAGCCGTTAGGGCCGACGATGGCGGCGATACCTTCACCGGAGAGATGGACCTCGGTGCGGTCGCAGAAGGACTTGAAGCCGAGAATCTGAATCTTTTTGAGTTTGAGCAAGGGCGTACCTCATACACGGCGGCTGAATACAGCACAGCATGGCCGATGGCTCCACTTTATTCGCTGATTCGGGTGGAATCAACGAAAACAACGCTACCTGTTGTGGATAAGAAGGCAGAAACCCTACAAATGGGCAATCGTGACACAAACTCTGACTTTATGGCCTGGAGAGGGACACCTTTTCGACAGGCTATTTCAAATAAGCCCGTACCAG
>DASWOV010000027.1:0-2007 GCA_036398595.1 Granulicella sp. | reverse complement strand
GGGGTTGGACATGTCCTTCTCGTACGGTTTGGGCGTGTACTCGCGGGCCTGGTGCTTCACGTCCAGCACGGCAGTGGTGTTGTGGACCACGCAGTTCTGGTTGTTGTTGTCGCAGACCGTGCAGTACAGCATGTGGTTCTGGAGGATGCGGTCGAAGGCCTCGCGCTGGGCGATATCGACGGTCTCGCCCTCGGTGGCGACGAACATGTTGGCCGCTACGGGCGTAGCACAGGCGCGGACCAGTTGGCCGTCTACCTGCACCATGCAGGTGTCGCAGGACTGGATCGGCCCCATCATCTCGTGGTAGCAGACCTGCGGAGTTTCTCGCGTGGAGTAGGTTTTGGCGTAGCGATTCAGCGCATTGATGAGAGGCTCGCCCGCGTGGGCGGGGAAGTGTCGGCCGTCGATCAGAATCTCGGTGTCGGGCGTCGCGTCGAGGGGAGTGTTCAGCAGCTTGCGGTCGAGTTTCGCGTGGGTCGCCATAGAACCTCAGATGCAGCCGAGAATAGCAGAAGAGGCCTGACGGACGGAGAAGGCGAATCGGTATTCGGCACTCTTTGGACACGTCCTGCGGCGGCTGCCGAACTCACTCCGGGGAGGAGGTGGGGCGTATGTCCTTGATGGTGTAGCCCTCTGGAGCCTGGAAGAGGGCCGGATCGGGTTCGCTGCGGTCCAGCTGGGTGGTCTCGACCGTTCTCGATCCGCTGCGGGGATCGTCGTTGGTTTGCAGCACCGTCAGCTTCAGATCGGGGGAGATCCAGTTCTCGCTCACTACGACGATCGGCTTGTCGTTGCCGATGGAGCCGACTGGATAAGTCGTAGTGATGCGGGTGCCCTCGGCATAGATTCCGGCGATGTTCCTGCCCCCGAGCTGCTCGTGCTTTGTCGTGGGATGAGGGCCGGAATCGGTCGCCGAGGCATGATTGGCCGCCTTGGCCGCTGCAATCGCGCGTGCTCTCCGGGCTGCTGCCTGCTCCACGTCGGGCTGGTGGTATCGTGTGGCTTGCTTTTGCTGGCTGAACCAACTGGTGGTCGTGCGTTCTGCCGGATCGACGACGAAGGTGCTGCTCCAACCGTTCCCCGATGCCGCGCCGTTGGGCGGAAGCTTCGTTTCATTCATCATGCGCCCCTGCGAATCGCGCGCCTCTTTCGTCGTGGAGATATGCGTGATGGAGGTGCCATCGGCGAGCTTCTGGATGGATGTGGTCTTCTGGGTTGCGATAAAGGGCTGACCGATGGTGGGGGTGCCGATGAAGGTGCCGCCCTCAGTCTCAATGACTGCGACTGAGTACTGAGCATGGGCCATCGCAGGGCCGAGCAGAAGAAGAGAGCAGACTAACCAACGGAATACCGCCATTTGCAGCGTCTCCTTGCCGCTGGGGGCATTCTGCCCGCTTCCACCGGCAAACACAATGGAAAGCGCAGGGTGTTTGCGTGAAATTTCGCCAGCGGGGCGGGCTAGGGAGCCGTCGGTGCTCCGAAGCGCAGGCGGACCGCCGCAAGCGCCTCCTCCGGCGTATTAACCCGGCCTTCGAGCTGCTCATCTTCGGCGAACTCCAGCATCTCCTTGAAGCGCGGGCCGGGGCGGTATCCGGCGGCGATCAGGTCGCGCCCGGTCACGAGCAGCGCGGGCCGTATGGCCTCCGGCTCGGCGGTCTCGAAGTGGTGACGGGCGAACTCGTAGAGGCTCAGGTCGCCGTGCGAGCTGGTGCAGTCGGCGTGGTGCAGCGCCAGGTGCTCCTCGAAGCGCGGCAGGCGCAGAAACCGCTTCAGCGTGGACTGCTTCATCTGGCGCACGTCGCCGAAGCGCATGTGGTTCTGGATGAGCGCGAGGATCTGGGCCGTGTCCTCGTTCGAGAAGCGCAGCCGCGCCAGGATCACCTCGGCGATGCGCACGCCGATCTCGACATGGCCGTTGAAGCGGATGCGGTCGCCGGGTTTGGCCGGGTCGGGCGGCTGGAAGGTGGCGGGCTTGCCGATATCGTGCAGCAGCGCCCCCCAGGCCAG
>DASWOV010000026.1:0-1991 GCA_036398595.1 Granulicella sp. | reverse complement strand
CCGTTGAACGACTCAATGAAGCCGTTGTCAGTCGGCTCGCCGGGCCGGGAGAAATCGAGCACGACGTCCTTCTGGTAGGCCCACAGATCGAGGTCCCGGCTGACGAACTCCGAACCCTGATCCACTCGAATGGTCTGCGGGTACCCGATGCTCTGGCAGATGCGCTCGAGTGTTACGACAACATCCTCGCCCCGGTAGCTGAACCGGGGATCAATCACCGGGGAGAACTGGGTGAAGGTATCGACGATGGTCAGCACCCGGATCTTCCGGCCAGTGGCGGGCTGGTCGTGCACGAAGTCCATGGCCCAAGTCTCGTTGCTGCGCGTCGCCGGGCGGCGGTCGTCGCGCAACTTCGCCTCCACCCGGCGCCTGGGTACCTTGTTGCGCAGCTGCAGCCCCAACTCCTTGTAAAGGCGATAGATCCGTTTCAGGTTTACAGCAAAGCCTTCGCGTCGCGACAGAACATGCACCCGCCGGTAGCCATACCGCACCCGTGTCGCGCAGATCTCCTTGATCCGTTGCTTCAGCTCGGCCTGCGTCCCGCGCTTCGACTTGTAGACGTAGAGCGACCGATCGATCCGAAGCGTCGCGCAGGCGCGCCGCACCGACACCTTCCAGTCACCGCGCAGACCGTCGACAAGCTCACGCCGGCGCGCAGGCCTCAGAGCTTTTTTGACAGCACGTCCTGCAGCATCGCCTTGTCGAGCGACAGGTCCGCCACGATCCGCTTCAGCTTCGCGTTCTCCTCCTCAAGCTGGCGCAATCGCCTCACCTCGGAGGGCAGCATCCCGCCGTAACGCTTGCGCCAGTTGTAGAACGTCGCCTCCGAGATCCCAGCCTTGCAGCATACCTCGCCGATCGCCGTGCCGTCCTCCGCCTGCTTCAGCACGAAAGCGATCTGCGCCTCCGTGAACTTCGATGCCTTCATGGAACTCTCCTCCTCCCCTCCTCGGGAATCATAGGTGGAAAATTCCAGTTCAGAGCGGCCTAAAAAACCGGGGGCACGTCACTGGCCGATGCGCTGATGATGTGCGGGCTGCGCTACGGCTCGGTCGAGGCTTCGCAGCGTGCGGGCGATTGGGCCCGGCAGATCGAACGCGCCGCCTATGCCGCCTCGGCCGGGCTTGCGAAGGAGAAGGGGGCATTTCCGCTCTATGATGCGGAACCCTATTTGGCCGGCGAGACCTCGCGGCGCTTGACCCGGATGTCCGGGCTCTGATCGCCGAGCATGGCATCCGCAACGGCCTGCTCACCTCGGTCGCGCCGACGGGGACCATCTCGCTGCTCGCCGACAACGTGTCGAGCGGGATCGAGCCGGTCTTCGCGCTGGCCTACACGCGCAAGGTCCTGCAGCCGGACGGTTCCAGGACCGAGGAGGAGGTGTCCGACTACGCCCTGCGGCTGTTCCACGAGACGTTCGGCAGCGACGCCAAGCTGCCCGCTTATTTCGTGACGGCCCAGGATCTGACACCGGCCGAGCACGTGCGGATGCAGGCGGCGGTGCAGCCCTTCGTGGACAGCGCCATTTCCAAGACCGTCAACGTTCCCGAGGACATCAGCTTCGAAGCATTTCAGGAAGTCTACCGCGACGCCTATCGCAGCGGCTGCAAGGGCTGCACGACGTACCGGCCGAACGCCATCACCGGGTCGGTGCTCGAGGTGAAGCCGGCGGAACGGCCTGCCCCGGAGGCCTCGCCGGTGAACGACCTGATGATCCGTTCGGAGAAGCTCACAGGCGCAACCTACAAGCTGCGCTGGCCGGCGCCGCCAAGCCTGAGCAACCAAACAGCGGGTTCGGCGAAAAACGACCAACTGGGGAATTTTCAAACGGCGGTTCTGGGGAGTTTCACGGTTCTCCCGCACTTTCCGTGCTGCGGCGCTTGTACTTCATCGGCGAATCTGGGACAGACCTGGACTCATGTCGATGGTGCTCGTCCAGGTGTTCTCCCGTTCACTGTCCTTCGTCTCGCACTCATTGAAGGTGCTGCACG
>DASWOV010000025.1:0-1689 GCA_036398595.1 Granulicella sp. | reverse complement strand
GTGCGCACCAGAAGATAGCCGGAGGGGATGGAGCCGAGCAGGTACGCGATGGCGAGAGCTGTGACGTAAGTGGGCATGCGAGTCGTTACGAGTTTATCAGTCCTGCGCGGACGGCGAATAGCTCGGTGCTGCGCGCACGGCGGGAGGCTCGCTCCGCGAGCAGAGGCGGCTCCCGATGGTCGCAGAGGCAAAAGCAGATTCTTCCCCTTCGCTTCGCTCGAGGGCCAGAATGGCAAATCAAGTAGGGTTCAGACAAGTGCGATTTAGATGAGCTTGTGGCGGAGGATGTCCAGAGCTTGCTGGGCGGCGTAGGCGCGGATGCGTTCACGGTCGCCAGCGAAGACCTTCTTCAGGCTTTCGGTGCTGATGCCGTCGCTTACGGCGACGTAGACCAGGCCGCAAGGCTTCTCCACGTCGTCAGTGTCCATCATGGGGCCGGGGCCGGCTACTCCGGTTACGGCAAGGCCGATGCTGACGCCGGCCTCTTTGCGGATGCCTTCGGCCAGTGCGCGGGCGGCTTCTTCGCTGACGGTGCCGAAGTTCTTCAGGATGTCGTCTGGCACGCTGGCGAACTTCTTCTTGAGGTGCGGAGAGTAGACGACCGCGCCACCGACGTAGGTGTCAGAAGCCCCGGCGATGCTGGTCAGGCGGGTGGCGACCATGCCGCCGGTAATGCTCTCGGCGGTAGCGAGTGTGAGTCCGCGCATCTGCAGGCGGAGGAGAACGATCTCTTCCAGGGCCTCGCTGTGCGCGGAGAAGACGGCCTCGTCCAGCGCGTCTTCTACCTGCGAGGTGAGCTGATCGACGCGCTGCTGGGCTTCGGCCAGCGTTGGCTTGATGCAGAGGAAGTGGAGCTGAATCTCCGCGCCGCTGGAGAGGATGGTGCTCTCGACATCCGTGTAGGTCTGATAGATGGGGGCGGCGATGGCGTCAACCTTCGACTCCGGCATCAGGGCAATGCGCAGCATGCGCTTGGCGAAGTGACGCTCGGGCAGCGTGGCGGCGAGCAGAGGCTCGCAGACGTCGGTGAAGAGCGGCATGATCTCCCGCGGCGGGCCGGGGAGGAGGATGACGATCTTGCGATGGCCGTCGACGACGGTGTCGAGCCATTGGCCGGGGGCGCTGCCGTTCTTGTTTGCGAGGATGTTGGCGCCGTCGAGCACGTCGGCCTGTTTCGAGTTGTTCTCCGGCATGGTGAGGCCGCGGGTGGCGAAGCGCTGGTACATGGCGGCGAGAACGTCAGCGTCGCGGTGCAGGCCGAGGCCGAGCGCGGCGGCGACGGCTTCGCGGGTGAGGTCGTCTTCCGTGGGGCCGAGGCCGCCGGAGAGGATGACGATGTCTGCGCGGTGCAGCGCGATGCGCGCGGCGTCGGTAAGGTGCTGAGGGTTGTCGCCGACGATGGTCTTGAAGGCGACGGCGACACCGAGCGCGTTGAGGCGTTCGGTGAGGTAGAGGGAGTTGGTGTCCTGGCGATGCGGTGTGAGCATCTCGGAACCGGCGGCGATAATTTCAGCGATCATATTTTTTGGGGATGCATGCGCACAACGTTAGATCAGCGGGCGGCCTTCGACGTCGAGAGCGACGTGGTAGATCGAATTGTTGGTGGCGAGGGCGGCGCAGCCATCTTCCACGAAAGCGAGGCCGACGAGACCGCTGCCCGCGACGACGAGCTCGGCTTCGCGCGAGGGG
>DASWOV010000024.1:0-1536 GCA_036398595.1 Granulicella sp. | reverse complement strand
TCCATGTCAAAGAGCAGGCCCTTGGCCGTGGTTTCAATCAGTGCCAAGAACTAGCCCTCCAATACGAATTGTTCAGCTGCTTTTAGGATTTTCTGCACGGCCTGCTGCGATGTGGATTCGCAATAGACGCGCAGCAGCGGTTCTGTACCTGATGCACGCAGCAACAGCCATGTTTCCGCGGCGTTGGGTTTAGTCTTCGCTTCCGGATTGTCGAGGAAGAACTTGATGCCGTCCATGTCCTCGGTCTTCAGAACGCGATAGCCAGCAATTTCAGTGAGGCCGCTGGAGGCGCGGTCGATGGCGGACTTCTTAAGGCGATCGTCAATGTGCATGTCGATGCGGCCGTACTGGTGTTCGCCAAACTCAGCCTGCAGCATGGCGACGAGTTCGCCGAGCGTCTTGCCCTCTTCCGCCATGACGTTGGCGAGCAGCAGTGCGTTGAGGATGCCGTCGCGCTCGGGTAGGTGGCGCTTGATGCCAACGCCGCCGGACTCTTCGCCGCCGATGAGGATGTCTTCCGTGAGCATCAGATCGCAGACGTACTTGAAGCCGATGCCGTGCTCGTGGAGCTTGCGGCCATACTTTGCGGCAATGCGGTCGAGCATTTTGGTGGTGTTGAAGGCGCGTGTGACTTCGCCGGGCCACTTCTTCTTTTCGAGCAGCCACCACAGCAGGATGGAGAAGATCTTGTGCGCGTCGACGACGTTGCCGTGCTCGTCCACGGAGCCGATGCGGTCGGCATCCCCGTCGGTGATGAGGCCCGCGGCGCACTTCTCTTCCACGACCTTCTTCTGCGTGAGCGCGATGTGGGGCAGGATTGGTTCTGGATTGATGCCGGGGAAGAGCGGATTGTGTTCGCTGCGGATTTCAACGCAGTCCACACCGGCGCGCTCAAAGATGCCCTTGAGGATGCCCGCGCCTGCACCGAACATGCTGTCGATGAGGAAGCGCTGGCCGGACTTGGCGATCAGCGGTAGGTCTGCGAAGGCCTCGACGGCGGCGATGTAGTCCGGCAGGAAGTCCGTCTCGGTGATGGTGCCGGGGACCAGCGCCAGCGGCAGTTCCTTGCCAAGGTAGGCCTCGATGCTCTTGATGATGCCCGGTGAGCCGGAACCGCCGTAGCTGGCCTTGTACTTCACGCCATTCCACTGCGCGGGGTTGTGCGACGACGTAATCATGATGCCGCCTGCAGCCTTGCGGTGCGCGACGCCGTAGCTGAGTGCGGGCGTGGGCGTGATGCCGTTGGCCAGCAGCACGGGGATGCCGGCTTCGCTGAGGACCTTGGCAGCCAACTGCGCGAACTGCGGCGAGCCGAAGCGCGTGTCGTAGCCGATGCAGACGCCCTTCGACGCGTCCTCGTGCTGAAGCACATAGTGCGCGATGGCGCTGACGGCGACGCGGACGTTGGCGTAGGTGAAGTCGTCGGCGATGATGCCGCGCCAGCCATCGGTACCGAATTTGACCGGGCTGGAGAAGGTAGCGGTGGGAGTGATCTCGCTCATAAGCTGCTCTCGATGATTCTAGCGGCCTTATGGG
>DASWOV010000023.1:0-2001 GCA_036398595.1 Granulicella sp. | reverse complement strand
GCCCGCAGCCATCGGCAATCACGAAAGCAGGGCGAAGCCCTCACTACCTCATTAAGAAGGAAAGCGAATGCGTCTCAAAGTTGCAGTCCTCGCCGGTGACGGCATCGGCCCAGAAGTTACACGGGAAGCCACCAACATCCTCCGCGCCGTCGCGGAACTGGGCGGCCACGACTTCACCTTCGTCGAAGGACTCATCGGCGGCGTGGCCATCACCGAGACCGGCACTCCCCTTCCCACTGCGACCGTCGACGCCTCGCTCGACTCCGACGCCGTCCTGCTCGGCGCGGTCGGCGATAACAAGTTCAACTCGCTGACGCCCGACAAGCGCCCCGAGGCCGGTCTGCTGCAGATTCGCCAGGCGCTCGGCGGCTTCGCGAACCTTCGTCCCTCCGTCGGCTATAAGGCGCTCTCCGCAAGCTCGCCCCTGCGTCCCGAGGTCACCGAAGGCGTCGATATCCTCTTCGTCCGCGAGCTTCTCGGCGGCCTCTACTTCGGCGCGCCGCGCTGGTGGAACAAGGAGAGCAACGAGGCCATCAACACGATGCGCTACACCCGCGACGAGGTCGTCCGCGTGGCCCGCGTGGCCTTCGAGCTTGCATCGAAGCGCCGCAAGAAGGTCACCTCGGTCGACAAGGCCAACGTGCTCGAGGTCTCGCAGCTCTGGCGCGCCACCGTCACCGAGATCGCCAAGGACTACCCCGACGTCACGCTGGAACACCAGCTCGTCGATTCGATGGCCATGCACATCATGAACGTGCCGCGTAACTTCGACGTCGTGCTCACAGAGAACCTCTTCGGCGACATCCTCTCTGACGAGGCGGGCGTCATTACCGGCTCGCTCGGCATGCTGCCCTCGGCCACCGTCGGCGGCGCGGTCAATCTCTACGAGCCCGTCCACGGCTCCGCCCCTGACATCGCCGGAACCGGCAAGGCGAACCCCCTCGGCGCGATCCTTACCGCCGCGATGGTCCTTCGCCACTCCGCCGGTCTCGAGCAGGACGCGCGCGCCGTCGAGCAGGCCGTCTTCAAGGTTCTCGAAGCCGGGTATCGCACCGCCGACATCGCTCGCGGAGGCGAGAACATCCAGCTTGTCTCGACGCAGGAGATGGGCAAGCACGTCCACCAGGCGCTGGCCGAATCCATCGACCGCCGCCAGGCCCTGCACGCCGTATAGCGATGAACAACTGGATCGTGAAGCTCGTCCTGATGAACTGCGCCGTGGTCGTGGCACTGTATTACCGCTGGTCCCACGGCGCACCCATCGTCACCCTGGCAATCTTCGGAGTGATCCTGCTGCTCCTGATCAACGTGCTCGTACCACTGACACGGAAGAAACCTTCGCCCACGAAGTCGAAGTAAAAAACAATTTCATGCGCTGTCTCCGCCAATTCGCTGCCGCCGCACTGCTCCTGACCACAGTACCCGGCGTGCGCGCGCAGATTCACCTGAAGCAGAACAAGCCGCAGGTCGAAGACCTATCGTGGATGTGGCAGTACACACAGCCGGGTCCCGGCAGCCGCGAAAACCAACTGCTCTGGGACGCGCGCTTCAAGCCCTTTGTCGAAACCCATCTCAAAGCACGGCAGACCTTCTGGGGGAAGAACAAGCCTCTCAGCGAGGTTGTCATGGAGTTTCTGGGCGTTCCCGGCGAGGTCATCGGCGATGACAACCGCTACCTCAACGCCAATGGCTGCGTCCCGCATTTTTGTCTGGACCGCGGCCTGCTCTGGGTAGACCTCGGTCATCCCCATCCTCTTGTTGCCTTCGCCGCCATCGACTGGATCAGCGACAACAAGGCCACCGATCAGAGCGGAGCCGCCTACACCCTGTTGCTCTTCTCCAACCGCTCGATCGACCCCGCACACATTCCTCCTGCGCTGGTCCGCAGCATCACCCGCTGGACCTCGCATCCCTCTTCGGGCAGCACAGAGCTTCAAAACATCACGCGCGTCTTCCTTGTCGATCCCGACGGTACACCGCATCCGGTTGCCCCCGACGCAA
>DASWOV010000022.1:0-7033 GCA_036398595.1 Granulicella sp. | reverse complement strand
GGTGAGCCTCTCACTTGCAGGCAGGACCGCCCTGATCACCGGCGGGTCGCGCGGCATCGGGGCCGCGACCGTGCGGCTGTTTCGTCGGGCGGGAGCACAGGTCTTCTTCAACTACCGCGCCGCCGCCGAGCAGGCCGCGCTGCTGGCCCGTGAGTGCGGGGGCGAGCAACACTGCTGCGCCGTGCAGCAGGAACTTTCCACTCCCGCCGATGGGGAGTCTCTGGTGCGCTCGGCGGTCGATGCCTTCGGGCGGCTCGACTGTCTCGTCGTCAACCACGGAGTGTGGCCCCCGCATGACGCGCCCATTGGCTCCATGAGCACCGCGCAGTGGCGCTCGACGCTTGCGATCAATCTCGACAGCACCTTCGGGCTGGTTCGCGCTGCTGTCGTACAGATGCAGCGCCAGACGCCGCTGGAGGGCGCTCGCGGGCACATCGTGCTGGTCGCCTCCACCGCAGCGCAGCGCGGCGAGGCCTTCCATGCCGACTACGCGGCCAGTAAGGGCGCGTTGCTCAGCCTGACCAAGAGCCTTTCGAGCGAGCTGGCCGGTGAGGGGATCTACTGTAACTGCGTCGCGCCGGGCTGGGTCGCCACGGAGATGTCCGCCGCTGCCCTCACGCATCCGGAGACGTCCAAAAAAGTGCTCGCCACCATCCCGCTGGGTCGTGTCGCGAGCGCCGATGAAATCGCCGGGCCGATCCTTTTTCTCTGTACCCCGTGGGCAGGGTTCGTCTCGGGAGAGATCTTCAACGTGAACGGCGGAGCTGTTCTGGTCGGATAGTCGAATTGATGGAGTGATGAATGAAGCGCTTGTTTGCCCTTGTGCTGGTTGCCGGACTAATTACGCCGACGCGTCTCTTTGCGCAGGCGAGTGCTATTCCCAGCGCGGCCCCGGTCGCTCCCGCAGGAATGTCGCCGGAGCAGCTGGGCAAGCGGCTGCTTGACCAGATGATCGAGGCGTTCGGGGGCGACGCGTGGCTCAACCGCAAGGACATGCAGGTGGAGGGGCGTAGCGCGGCCTTCTTTCAGGGCGCTCCCAACGGCATCGTCGTCGAGTACACGGGCTGGCGGCGTTTTTCCGATGATGCAGAGCGGCTGGCCTACGGCAAGAAGCGCGACGTCGTGCAGGTGTGGGCCAACGGCAACGGCTACGAGGTGACCTACAAGGGACGCACCGAGCTTCCGAAGGACCAGGTCGAGGAGTATTACCGCCGCCAGAGGCACTCCCTCGAAGCTGTGGTGCGCGACTGGGTCAAGGCCCCCGGCGTGATGATCGTCGCTGAAGGGCAATCGACCGTGGACCGCCACATCGCCGACAAATTCACCGTGCTCAGCGCCGACAACGACGCCGTGACGATTGAGCTGGATGCCACCACGCATCTTCCGCTGCGGCGCACCTATCGCTGGCGCAACGAAACCTTCAAGGACTACGACGAAGAGGCCGAAATCTATGGCGATTACCACAACGTGCAGGGCATCCCGACCCCCTACAACTCCACCCGCTACCGCAATGGCGAGATGGTGAGCCAGCGCTTTCTGACGAGCATTATTTACTCGCAGGGACTGTCGGGCGACCTGTTCAATCCCGACAATCTGCTGAAGAAGAAAAAGTAGTTACGACGCGCAAACCGCGGTTTGAAGGCGAGCCGCTGCGCCCCGGGATTTATACTCAGGTCTGTCATGAGTGAATCCACTGAGAATTCTGCGGTTGCGGTGCAGCCCTCCGAGACGCCCGCCAGCCTGACGATGGACATCCAGAAGATCATATCCATCCTGCCGCATCGCTATCCGTTTCTGCTGATCGACCGCGTGGTCGAGATCGAGCGCAAGAAGCGCATCGTCGCCATCAAGAACGTCTCGTTCAACGAGCCGCAGTTCCAGGGCCACTTCCCCGACTACCCGATCATGCCCGGCGTGCTGATGATCGAAGCCATCGCGCAGGCGGGCGGCGCGCTGCTGCTGACCGAGATTCCCGACCGCGAGAACAAGCTGATGGTCTTCACCGGCATCGATGGTGCGAAGTTCCGCCGCCCCGTGGTTCCGGGTGACCAGGTCCGCATCGAGGTCAAAGTGCTGAACTGGCGCACCTCCGCGGTCAAGATGCTGGGTACGGCCACGGTGGACGGCAAGGTCGCCTGCGAGGCCACGGTGATGTGCGCTCTGGTTCCGCGTCCGGCGCAGACGGCTGAAGCGAAGAGCCCTGAGGCGAAGTCCTAAGTGAGCATTCACCCCACAGCGATCGTCGCCGAGGGAGCCGTGATCCCCGAAAGCTGCACCGTCGGCCCCTACTGCACGATCGGTCCGAACGTCGTCCTGGGCGAGCGCTGCACGCTGGTTTCGCACGTCGTGCTCGACGGCTACCTGACGATGGGCGACGACAACCGCGTCTTCTCGTTCACCTGCCTCGGCATCGAGCCGCAGGACCTGAAGTACAAGGGCGAGCCGACGAAGCTGGTGATCGGCGACAAGAACGACATCCGCGAGTACGTCACGATCTCGCGCGGCACGGTGGGCGGGGGCGGTATCACCCGCATCGGCGGCGGCAACCTCATCATGGCGTACACGCACATCGGTCACGACTCGGTGATCGGCGATGGCTGCATTCTCGCCAACGGGGCGACGCTCGCGGGCCACGTGACCGTGGAGGACTTCGCGACCGTGGGCGCGCTGAACCCGGTGCACCAGTTCTGCACGATTGGCAAGTACGCCTACATTGGCGGCGGCACCACGATCACGCAGGATGTTCTTCCGTACTCGCTGACGAGCATCGAGCGGAACAATCACGCTTACGGGATCAACAAGGTCGGGCTCGAGCGCAAGGGCTTCACCCCGGAGGAGATCAAGCAGCTCCGTGCGGCTTACAAGATGCTGCTGGCCTCAAAGCTCAACACCAGCGAGGCTCTCGCGGCCATCCGCGAAAAGATCGCCTCGGGCGAGTTCGGCGAGAGGGTCGCATACCTCGCGGACTTCATCGCCAAGAGCGAGCGCGGCATCATCAAGTAGCTTGCAGCTCCGATGAATGATTTTCTCTCCCGATAGCGACAAGCCGACTTTCCGGTACTCATCCGGTATCGTTGTGGTGCAGGCATGGACGCGGACGTTTTTATGTACTAAATTTTCCTTTCTTCGATAACATCACCTCTGTAATCCCAAATCAACAACGTGCGTTGCCAGAGGCAGGGAGCGATCGCTTCTTTAAGAAAGGTGATTTTCATGTCGAGTTCTCAAAGTGAGACAAAGGTTACGCGGAGAGGCTTTCTCCGCACCCAGGCGGCGTTGGTGGCAGCAGCAGCGGCTCCCATGCCTGCTCTGGCAGCAGCAGCCCCCGCAAAATCCGCAGCAGCCGTGGATTATTACGACAAGCTCGGCGTGCAGACGTTCATCAATGCAGCAGGCACGTACACCAACCTTAGCTCTGCCTGTATGCCGGAGCCTGTGCAGGAAGCCGTTGCGCTTGCCGCCAAGAAGTGGGTGCGTATCCAGGAGCTGCAGCAGAAGGCAGGCGCCTACGTTGCCAATCGTCTCAAGGCTGAGGGTTGCTGCATCAGCGCCGGAGCAGCCTCGGCGATCACGCTGGCCGCAGCGGCCTGCATTCAGGCGGCCAACAACTGCCGCCCGATCGATATTCCGCGCCTCATCGGCACGCCCAAATACCCGAAGAACGAGATCATCACGCAGACCCCATACGGATACGACGAGGGGATGGTCCTATGCGGCGCGAAGATCGTGGTCGTGAACACGCTCGAAGAGTACAAGCGTGCCTTCAACGAGAACACCGTGATGACCAACCACGAAAACGCGGCCGAGGTGGTGAAGATCCCCGTGGAAGATTGGCTGGCCGTGGCAAAAGAACACGGCGTCCCCTGCCATCTCGATGCCGCTGCAGACATGCCGCCGATCTCGAACCTGTGGACGCTTGCTGAGAAGTGGGACCTGGTCAGTTTCTCCGGCGGCAAGGGCATTCGCGGCCCGCAGAGCGCGGGCCTGTTGCTGGGCAAGAAGAAGTACACCGACCTTGCTAACGGCATGCTGCCTCCGGTGGAAGGTGTGGCGCGCGGCATGAAGGTGGCCAAGGAGCAGATCGTCGGCATGGTGGCAGCGGTGGACTGGATCCTCTCGCAGACCGATGAGGACCTGTTCAAGGAGTCCAACGACCGCCTCGCGGTGATGGCTTCGATCCTGAAGGACGTCCCCAGCGTGAAGACACGCGTGATCGTTCCGGCGGTCGCCAATCACTACCCGCAACTCGTGGTGGAGTTTGACCCCAAGGTGATCGGAGCAACGCCGCGAGAGATCAAGGCGCGTCTTGCCACCGGAAATCCGGCGATCGAAATCAATCCTCACACGGGCGCCACGAGGGCTTCGCAGGGAGTGGATCCCATGCCGAATGCGCTCGTCGTCACCGCCATGTTGCTCTTCCCAGGCCAGGACAAGATTGTGGGCGAACAGATTCGTAAGACGCTCAAGGATCCTAAGTCAGTGGGTACATACGATCCGGCGGCCAAACCGAACAGAGGCTAACGTAATGAGCCAGGCCCAGCGGGACGATTCCGAGAGGTGCGGCAAGAGAGAGGACTTTTTGCCGCACCTCGGCAACCGCTAATTCAAGCACGATGGATGGATATGGTTGGATTCCGAAGAAATGCGTTCTTCGCGTCAATCCATGCTTAGGCGAACAGCGTTATCGCCCTTCGCGCAGGCGCAGGGCGAGTTTTTCGGGCAGGTCGGCCATTAGGATGCGGCCCTGTGCGGTGGTGAGGTCGTAGGGGACGCGGTGGTAGACGATCTCGCTGGCTTCGGTGTCGAAGATCGCGAAGGCGGCGCGCCAGTCGCGGTCGCGGGGCTGGCCGATGGAGCCGGGGTTGATCAGGTAGCGCGTCTCCGGTTCGAGCGGCAGCGTCCAGGTCTCGGCGTCGTTGCGGGCTGCATACTGGGGGCGAAGCTCGTGCCACTCCTCGTTGTGCTGGCAGAAGCCGCCCTGCAGGTGCGTGTGGCCGAAGAAGGTGATCCGCACGCCCTCCTGCTGCAGAGGAGCCCACGCGTCGCGCATCGTGAGGATGTACTGGTCTTCGTTCAGCGGCGAGCCGTGCGCGAGCGCAATCTCCGGCAGGCCTTCGGGATGAAGCGGCCCCTTCGGCACGGCGGCGAGCCATTCGCGGTTGGCGTCGGTCATCTCGTCGTGCGTCCACATCGCGGCGGCGCGGGCCACCGGGTTGAAGCTCAGAGACGAGGAGAGGCCGCAGCAGACGCGGTCGTGATTGCCGCGCACGTTAAGCTGCGCGCGGGGGCGGACCAACTCGATGACCTCGTTGGGGCTGGCTCCGTAGCCGACCACGTCGCCGAGATTCCACAGAACGTCGTAAGGCCCGGCCGCTTCAAGAACAGCGTTCAGGGCTTCGAGATTCGCGTGGATGTCCGAGAGAATCAGGGCTCGCATGGGTCCGGGGTGGCCTGACGGCCCTTCGATCTAGTCTACCTTCCTGTGGCGATTCACGCGAGGGTGGCCAGCGGTCGCGAGCGGTCGGTCCGCATCGTGGGGGCCGAGGCCAGAAGGCGCTGCGTGTAGGCGTGCTGCGGGGAGTGGAAGAGCTGCGCCGTGGTGGCCTCTTCGACGATTACGCCGTGCTGCATGACGGCGACGCGGTCGGCCACCTGGCTGACGACGGCAAGGTCGTGCGAGATGAAGAGCATCGAAAGATGGTGCGTCTGCCGCAGACGGTTGAGCAGCGCGAGAATCTGCGCCTGCACGGTGACGTCGAGCGCGGTGGTCGGCTCGTCGGCGATGAGCAGACGAGGCCGGTTCACGATGGCCATTGCGATGAGGATGCGTTGCCGCTGGCCCCCGGAGAACTGGTGTGGGTAGTCGTGGGCGCGCTGCTCGGGCGAGGGAAGCGCGACCTCGTGCATCGCCTTCAGCACGCGTTCGGAGACCTCGCGGCGCGAGAGCGCGGGGTGGTGCGCCCGGACGGCCTCGGCGATCTGCTCGCCCACGGGCATGACGGGGTTCAGAGCGGTCATCGGCTCCTGAAAGATCATGGCGATGCTGCTGCCGCGCTGGCGGCGCATCTCGTGCTCGGGCAGGGTGAGCAGGTTGCTGCCCGCGAAGCTCAGCGAGCCGGTCAGCGTGGCCGTGGGGGGAAGCAGGCGCAGGATGGCGAGCGAGGTGGCCGACTTTCCCGAGCCGGATTCGCCGACCAGCCCGAGAGTTTCGCCCTCGTTGATGTGGAACGAGATGCCCTTGACGGCGGGCCGCTCGCCAAACGCGAGGGAGAGGTCTTCGACCTTGAGCAGCGGCTGGGTGAAGGGCGTGGCCATTACCGCAATCGTAGCGAATTGGCGCGGACAGGAGAAGGGCGGCAGCATCTTTCGGGGGTGCTGCGTCTAAACTCAAGACGCGTATGAAAAAGGCGATGCTGTCTTTCGTGATGGGGTTGGGGCTGGCTGCCGGGGCATGGGGCCAGACGCACAAGGTGGCTCCGAAGCCGGAGACCGTGGTGCGGGCTGTGGGGGTGTACGAATGGACGGGCGACCTGGCCAAGCCGACCGGAAGCCGCTTTGTGCCGGTCACCCTGTACATCGACGGCGAGCTTGAGGACGCGGGCAACTACAAGCCGCAGCCGGTTCCGTTTGCTCTTCTCTCGGGCAATATCTACGAGCTTGAGGATGCGGGCCTGTCACAGGGAACGGTCGTGCTGGAGTCGGCGATGCGCGCGATGACCCCGGAGGGTGCTCCGGCGCCTGCCTTCATCGATGGATGGACCGCGTATGGAGCGTACAAGGCTCCAGCATCGGCGAAGAAGAGCAGCGCACCGCTGCAGGCCTCGAAGACGGTGCCGACGATCCAGGTGAACGGTGGCGATCCGAACCGGCCTCATCTGAATAAGAAGAGCGATGACTCGTCTGCCCCGCAGTCGCAGGACTCTCCGCAGGCCTCGAAGACGGACGGTGCGGCGAATAAAAAGGATGGTTCTGCCTCCGGAGATGATGCAGGCCGCCCCACGCTGCATCGCAAGACGGGCGACGACACGGCGAC
>DASWOV010000021.1:0-2360 GCA_036398595.1 Granulicella sp. | reverse complement strand
CGCCCCTGCGAAAACCCTGTCTTTGGGCGACGGAGTCGAGGGCAAGATGCACGGCTCCAGACCAGAGGCGGCAAGGGTGAGAAGAAGACCTGCCTCTCTCCGCGGCTGGGAGGTGCGTGCCATTGCCGTCTGAAGCTGTGCCTGTGAGCTCACCGGGTACTCCCATCGCCGTGCCGATCACGGAGGATGGCATCGACGGCTGCGATGCGCTCGCCGATCCAGCGCATGACCGGAACCGCCATCGAGTTGCCGAGCGCCTTGTAGCGGGGACCATCAGCTGCCATCTTGCTGCGGTATTCCACGAGAGTGTAGTCATCCGGAAAACCCTGCAATCGTTCGCACTCGCGGGGCGTCAATCGCCGCACGGCCATGTGCGTCTTTAGCAGATTTGGGGGCCCACTGCTGGTATCGGAGCTATCGACCTGCTTGCCATAGGAGGCAGTGAGCGGAGAAGCGACGGACTGTTCCTGGAGCACGGCAGTCGTGGAACTGTTCTCGATGCTTCCGGGTGCGCGGGTACGGAGACTGCCCGCAACCTCGGTGGACGATGCTGCGCTCACTGTTCCATCGCTGCCGTGGAGCGTAAACGCGATTGTCGGCGCATTGCGTCCAGTGGCATTGGAGTTGGTGCCGAGGGACTGCATCACATCGCCGCTCAGAACCTCGCCATCCTGATTCTGCGCGAAGGCGATAGCTACTTGGCCACCACCGTTCGGATGGCTTCCGTCGTGACCCATGCCACGTAACGTCGGCGCAATGTCACTCGCGTCGCTGCCAGAATCTTTGGCGGAGAAGGCGATATAGGATTGCTGCTTCACACCCGGCCGCGCCGCCAATGCGCCGACTGTTTTGCCGTCTCCGCCAAACAGCCGCACCTCGTTACGGAGGTTTTGCGAGAAGGCGACAGCCTGAGTTCCTCCGCCGCTTTCCAGCGTGTGCGCGACGTGGTCCGAGAAGCCGCTGCCGTTGGACTGCGTATGCGCAGTACAAATGGCGACGGGCACGACGGGCATTCCGCGCCCGGTGCCATCTTCGCTCGCGTCGAAGCCATCGGCGGAGAGCGCGTGAGCGATCGTCGTTTCGCTTTCAAAGTCCTGCCTGCCCATGCCTCCGGCGTTCAGGCAGTGGGAGATTTCATCCGTCGAGGAAAGGACGCCGACGCCTAATTGATTGCGGACGAAGCCATCCTTGCATCCGGCATCGATCGTTGGGGCGGTATCCGTGAGGCGACCGCCGTCAGGGCCGACCTCAACGCCTCCGGCAGCTCCTTGCCGCGCTTCTCGGCGCGGCGGAGGATACCCCGACAGGCTCGACCGCTCAAGTAGTACCGCCGCGGCAGCTCGCCAGTCTCCAAGATGTCCGACAACGAAGACGCGACGCCGTCGCTGGGGTACTCCGAAGTATTGAGCGTCAAGAACTCGGTAGGCGATCCCATACCCGAGTTGGACCAGCATCCCGAGGAAGGCTCCAAACGTACGTCCGTCGTCGATCGACAGGACGCCGGGGACGTTCTCCCACACCAGCCATAAGGGCCTGAGTCTGCCAGCAAGCCGAGCAAACTCGATGGTGAGGTTGCCACGCGGGTCATCCAATCCCGCTCGCTTACCGGCGACGGAGAAAGACTGGCAAGGTGTTCCTCCGGCCAGAAGGTCGATTGCTCCGACATCGTCTGCTCCAATCTTTGTGAAGTCGCCGGCATTGATGACCGCGCCATCGGCGGGCAGAGCAACGACGTTGCGAATGGCTGCCGCGCGCTGCTTTGCTTCTTTCCGAGAGGGAGCGTCATGGGGACTCGGCATGTGGATGGGCCGCGATGCGCCATAGCGCGAGCGCAGCAGCCAGCAGCAGAAAGGATCGATCTCCGCGAACATGGCAGGTTGCCAGCCGAGCGCTTCCCACGCAACGGAGACCGCCTCAATGCCCGAACACACAGAGAGATATCTCACGCAGCACTCCCTGGTCCACGCTTCCGTGCGCAGAGCACATTAAGAGCGCCGAGGATGTGGGCCATGGAGGTGTTGCGGCCATAGAGCACCATGTCCGCGTAGCGGACGGGTGCGAGATCACCGGCTAGATCCACAAGAAGCAGGGGGACATGCAGATCCGCTTCCAGCAAACGACGAATCAGCCGACCTGCGAAATCACCCTGCCTTGCGTGAATCAGGATGCCACACACAAGGTCGCTCGCCATCATGACCGCAGCAGCGCTGCGACTGTCATCGATGGCTGTAACGTCATAGGGTTGCAGGCGCAACGCGAACGCGGTAGCGGAGAGCAGTTCACGGTCAGCGCAGTAAAGCAGAATGGGCATTTTGGGTCGCATGATTAGCTCCCGAAAGCCTGGTCTTCGTGGACGTAGC
>DASWOV010000020.1:0-1608 GCA_036398595.1 Granulicella sp. | reverse complement strand
ATGTTGCCGACGACGTGGTCCGAAGGAAAGATGCCGATGACGGTATCGGGCTCGGAGCGCTCGAGCATAAACGCGGTAAGCGCGCAGGCAGGCGCGGTATTGCGGGCGATGGGTTCGCTGATGATGTGCTCGGGGAGAATGGAGGGCATCTGATCGGCGATGGTGGAGGCGAGCCAGCGATTGGTGATGACCCAGACGTCTGAGGCATTGGCAACGGGCAGCAGACGATCGAGAGTCTGCTGAATCATGGTTTGATCGCCGTCAAGCGCGAGCACCTGTTTGGCGCGGGCGCGTCGACTGCGAGGCCAGAAACGAGTGCCGCTGCCCCCGGCCAGAATGACCGGAGCAAAACGCGGGAGGGGCGTGCCTTCCGATGTGCTCATGCCACCATCGTAGAGGATGAGGGAGCGATTTACTCCAGAGAAGTGAGGTACTCGCGGATGCGAGTAACGCCTGTCTCGATTACGTCTGAAGAGACAGCATAGGAGAGCCTAATGTGCTCGGTCGTTCCAAAGGCTTCCCCAGGAACGACGACCACGTGGGCCTCTGAGAGCAGCTTCGCGGCGACATCAGCAGCGGAGTTTACGCCACCCTTACCAAAGAATGCCTTGACGTTGGGGTAGACATAGAACGCACCTTCAGGCACGGTGCAGGTGAGACCGGGAATGGTCTTGAAGCCGGCGAGCACCTGATCGCGGAGCTTGATGTAGTCGGCACGCATCTCGCTGACACACTGCTGCGAGCCGCTGACGGCAGCGATGGACGCCTGCTGCACCATGCTGGCGGCGTTCGAGGTGCTCTGCGACTGCAGCTTGCTGATCGCGGCGATGATGGGCTTGGGACCAAGGGCGAAGCCGGCGCGCCAGCCAGTCATGGCGTAGGTCTTCGACAGCGAGCCAAGCACGAGGATGTGCTCCTTGCAGTCGGTGAGGGAAGCGCCGCTTACGATCTTGCCGGTGAAGTTGAGGTAGACGTAGCACTCGTCGAGCATGACGTAGATGCCGCGGGCGTGCGCCAGGCGAACGACGGACTCCAGATCCTCGGGGCTCATGACAGCGCCTGAGGGATTGGAAGGACTGCAGATGATGATGGCCTTGGTCTTCGGGGTGATCGCCGCTTCGATCATGGCGGAGGTGACGCGGAAGTTTTCTGCTTCGCTGGTCTCGATGAAGACCGGCTTGCCACCGGCGTACTGGATGATGTCCTTGTAGGAGACCCAGTAGGGGACGGGGAGGATGACTTCGTCGCCGTGATCGATAAGGACCTGGATCGCATTGAATAGGGCGAGCTTTCCGCCGGTGGAGAAGACACACTCGTCAGGTGCGTAGTTCGTGCCGAAGTCGGCGGCATGACGATCGACGATGGCGCGCCTGACCTCGGGAACGCCGGCGACATTGGTGTAGCGAGTGAAGTTGTTTTCGATAGCGGTAATGGCCGCGTCTTTGATGTGCTGCGGGGTGGCGAAGTGCGGCTCGCCGGCGCCGAAGTCCGCAAGATCGACTCCCTGACTTTTGAGACGGAGGGCCTCGGCGGTGATAGCCATGGTGGCCGAGACTTCGATGCGATTGATGCGGTCAGCAAAGATCTTTGCGGTCGGGTTGCTCATGC
>DASWOV010000019.1:0-71082 GCA_036398595.1 Granulicella sp. | reverse complement strand
CCCTGCGTACTTACAAGCCGCGCTATGTCGGACGTAGATTGTGACGACCGTTGAAAGAGCTTCCATACTGCCTCCAAAGCCCCTTCGGGCTCGGAGTGAGTGTCACAAACTTGCCACAAAAAGCCAAGCTCTATTTTCAATTTGTTCATTCTAAATGACTTAGGGATGGTGGAGGCGGCGGGAGTCGAACCCGCGTCCGAAACTACTGACAACAGAGAGCATTCATGCTTTTCCCGTGTCATTTTTGTCTCGTCACCGACACTTAGAACGGGCGAAGATGCGGCGGCGACTAGCCTGATCAGTCTCGTCTGACCCGCTCAGACGGAGCAGGGAAGACCAGCCTACTGTGCGACGATCGGTATAGGCCCGTAGGCGAAGCCCAAGCGATCGGCTACTCAATTAATTAAGCAGCAAGAGCCAGGTTGTTATCGGCACTTATAGTTTTGTGAGCGATTACGGGTGTCCACACCCCGGCATGCCTCTTTGCCATAAGCAATCCCGTCGAAGCCGTGACGCCCCCATCTGGAGCAGCAACGCCGATGCTTTGGGCTGTGCAAAGAACTCCTTTCATTATACGTTGTTGTAGCGATTGCGCCTTAAAGAGAGAAGCGTGCCCGGCCTTCTTCCAAACTGCGGAGAAGGCCGGGCACGCCTCGGGTTATCGGTTCGTTAGAGGACAGAGACGATGGTGAACCCGGTCGAGCCGGAGACTCCGTCGTAGGTTGCGGTTACGGCTCCGATGCCCAGACCAAGCGGAGAGAACTGTCCGGTGTTCGCATCGATCGTACCTAGGTTGAGGCCTGCGGTAAGCGCCCAATGCACGCCGGTAGTCAGCACCGCCGTTGTACCGTCGCTGAAGGTTCCCGTCGCCACGAACTGCACTCGGGTTGAGAGCAGGTTGATGATGATCGAATTCGCCGGGGTTACGGCGATGGAAACCAGCGTGGCGCTGCTTACCGTGACAGCAAGCGTTCCCGTGACTCCGTTCTGCTTGGCTTGCGCAGTGAAGGAGCCCGTGGTGACGCCTGTTGCGAGGCCGGTCGAGCTAACTACGCCCACCGAGGGATTCAGCGACGACCATGTGACCGTGCTCGTCAGGTCGCGGGTTGAGCCATCGGTGTAGGTTCCGGTGGCCGTCAGTTGCAGTGAGGTGCCCAGGGCAAAGCTGCTCTGTGCCGCCTGCACCGTGATCGCGGAGAGCGCCGCCGGATTGACCGTCAGCGTTACCGCTGCGGACTCGCCATCAAGCGCCGCCATGATCGTCGCCGAGCCCTGATCCTTGCTGATCGCAAGTCCAGTGCCGCTGACAGTGACGATCACCGGAGCGGTCGAGCTCCAGTGAACCAGAGCGGTGATGTCCGCCGTGCTGCCGTCACTGTAGGTGCCGGTCGCGGTGAGCTGCTGCTGCTGGCCGAGGTTGAGGCTGGGCGCCGATGGCGTAATCGCAATCGAGCTAAGCACCGCATTCGACACCGTGACGGTGACCGAGGCCGTGCTGCCCAGCGTGTTGGCCGTCAACGTAGCCGTTCCCACTCCGGTTGCAGTCAGCAGGCCGGTGGAGGAGACGGAGGCCACGCTCAGGTTCGAGCTGGTCCAGGTGGTGGAGGCATTCAGGTTTGCCGTGCTGCCGTCGCTGTAGCTGCCTGTGACGGTAATCATCTGCGTCGTTCCCGCGGCGATCGTGATCGGGTTCGGCGACAGAGCCACGGAGGTCAGGGTTGCGGTCTGGATCGTCACCGACGTGGAGCCGATTGTCGTCCCGATGGTCGCATAGACCGTGATGTTCCCCGGTGCTATGGCGGTCAACAGGCCGTTCGAGCCGGTCACGTTGCTGATGGTGGCATCGGACGGGTTCGAGACGCCCCAGTTCGCTGCGGAGGTCACGTTCTGCTGCGTGCCGTCGCTCAGGGTGGCCGTTGCCGTTAGCTGCGCCGTTTGTCCGGCGGCCAGCGTCACCGATCCCTGATCGATGGTGATGGAGGAGATGGTTGCCGAGGTCACCGTCACAGGCGCGGTTGCGTTGACGCTTCCTTGCCGTGCGGTGACGGTTGAGGTGCCCAGAAGCACCGCGTAGACGTTGCCGCTCGCGCTGACGATGGCATTGAGCGGATTGGAACTGCTCCAGGCCACTGTGTTCGTCAGGTCTGCGGTGCTGCCGTCGCTGTAGGTGCCCGTCGCAGTCAGTTGCTGGCTGGTGCCTGCGGCGAGGCTGATCGGGGAGGGGGTGATGGCCAACGATTGCAGCGTTGCGGTCGTGACCGTGACGGTCAGGGAAGTGGTTGTGCCTCCCAGTGCGATCGTGACGGTCGCCGAGCCGGTGCCGTTGCTGTGCAGAAGTCCCGTCGGCGAGACGGAAACCACTGCCGGATTGCTTGTGGTGTAGACGGCGGCGGCAGTGACATCCTGTGCGCTGCCATCGCTGAAGGTAGCCGTCGCCAGAAGCTGCTGCGTATCGCCCGCAGGCAGGCTTAGCGTCGACGGAGTGATTGACAGGCTCTGGACGACGGCCGCGGTCACGTTGAGCGTGGCGGTTGCGCTGGCCGCGCCCGACTGCGCCGTGATCGTGGTCGAACCCAGGCCCGTACCGGTTGCGATGCCGGTCGTGCTGATCGTGGCCGTGGTGGCGCTGCTCGAGGTCCATGTAACCGAGCTGGTGTAGTCCTGCGTGGAGCCGTCGGTCAGCGTACCGATGGCGTGGAAGGATTGCGTCGTGCCATCGGCGATGGTGGCGATGTGCGGCGTGATGGCAAGCGAGGCCAGAGCGGCCGGGCTTACCGTTAAGGTGATGTTGTTCGTGATGCTGTTATAGGCTCCCGTGATGACGGCCACGCCGCCGTTCACGCCGCTGGCGACGCCCGTGCTGCTGACCGAGCTGATCGTCGGTGCTGAGCTGGACCACGTCGTCTCCGTCGTAACGTCGGCCGTCGATCCGTCAGAGTAGATCGCCGTCGTAGTGAGTTGCAGCAGCGAGCCCCTTGGGATGGAAGCGGCCACAGGAGCGATATTCACCTGCACCACAACCGCTGCGACGCCTTGCAGGGTCGAGGTGCTGATGCTCTGTCCCATGTAGGTTGCCGTCAGCGACGCCGAGCCGATGCCGGTGCCGCTCGCCAGTCCGCTGCCGTTCACCGAGATGACCGCGGCATCCGACGAGGACCAGTTCACCACGCTCGACAGGTCCTGCGTCGTTCCGTCGGAGTAGGTGCCCGTCGCAGTGAACTGCTGCGTGCCTCCGAGCGGTACGTTGCCGGTCGAGGGAGTGATGGCGATCGAGACGAGCGTTGCCGGAGTGACCGCAAAGCCCGACGTCGATACCGTCTGTCCCATGTAGCTCGCTGAGATCTGTCCCGAGCCATCGCTGATACCGGTAGCAAGACCGGCAGCGGTGACGCTGGCGACAGAGCCGTTCGACGAGGCCCATGTCACGAGATCCGTGATGTCCTGCGTAGTTCCATCGGAGTAGGTGCCGGTAGCGGTGAACTGCTGCGTCGTGCCCGCCACGACCGAGGCCGTTGTGGGCGAGATGGAAAACGACACCAGTGTAGCGGGCGTCACGCTGACCGAGCCGCTGGTCGCCGTTACGCCATTGATCGTCGCGGAGATCTGCGCCGTGCCGGGGTTGCCGCTCTCGGCAAGGCCGTTCTGGTTGATGGTCGTCACTGTCGGATCACTCGAGCTCCACACCACGTCCGGCGTCAGGTCCTGCGTTGTGCCGTCGGAGTAGGTGCCGGTTGCGGTGAACTGCTGCGTCGTGCCCGCCGCGAAGCTCGGCGTCGAGGGCGTAATCGCCACCGAAACCAGAGTCGCCGGAGTCACCGTGAAGCTGCCGCTCGTCGCGGTCATGCCGTTCACCGTCGCCGAAACCTGCGCGCTTCCTTGCGCAATCGCCGAGGCGGTGCCGTCCGAGGTCATGCTGACGATCGTGTTATCCGAGCTCGACCACGTTGCCATCGAGCTCAGGTCCGCCGTCGTCCCGTCGGAGAAGGTGCCGATCGCCTGGAACTTCTGCCATGTGCCGAGATGCAGGTTCGGGCTGGACGGGACAATGGCGACCGAAACCAGCGTGGCCGGGGTTACCTGCGAGCCCGAGGTCGCTGCGGTTTGCCCGCCGAAACTCGCCGAGATCTGGACCGGGCCTGCGGCCACACCCTGCGCCAGTCCGGTGTTCGATACCGTCGCTACCGCCGGGTCGCTGCTCGTCCATGTCGCCGCCGGGCTCAGGTCCTGCGTGGAGCCATCGGAGAAGGTGCCGATCAGCGAAAACTTCTGCGGTGTTCCCGCCGCAAAGTCCGCCGAGGTCGGGCTCATGGCCACCGAAACCAGCGTGGCCGGGGTCACAATCAGCGTCGTCTGGCTCTGGTAGCCGCCGATCGTTCCCGTCAGCGTTACCGTACCCGTGCCGACTGCCGTTACCAGGCCGTTTGCATCAATCGTCGCTATGGTCGGGTCCGCCGAGGTCCACGTCGCCGTGCTCGAGACATCCGCGTGCGATCCGTCCGCATAGCTGGCAATCGCACTCAGCTTCTCCGGCGTTCCCAGGGCGATGCGGGCGCTGGTCGGCACAACCGACAGGCCGCTGACGGCCGTCGTAGCGGCCACATCCTGAATCGCGGCTGTGCTCGCTGTCTGTCCCTGGTAGGTTGCGGTGAGGGTGGCCGAGCCGTCCGTCAGGCCAGTGGCCAGACCGCCGCTCGTAATCGAGATGACGGCCGGGTTGGACGAGGTCCATGTTGCCAGCGTCGTCAGGTCCTTCGTCGTGCCGTCAGTGTAGGTTCCCGTTACCGTGAACTGCTGCGTGGTGCCCTTCGTGATCGTGTTGGTTGCCGGGATAATGGCGAGGGAAACCAGGGCAGGGGAGACAGTCACCGTAACCGTGGTCGTCGTGCCATCCGGCGCCGTCGCTGTAATCGTGGCAGTGCCGGGTCCGACGCCCGTAATCACGCCGTTCGTGACCGTGGCAACGGCCGGGTTCGAGGTGCTCCATGTGAGACTACCGGTAAGGTCCTGCGTCGTGCCGTCCGCATTGGTTCCGGTGGCCGTAAGCTGCAGGGTGCCGCCCGCCGTCACCGTCGGATTCGCAGGCGTAATGGTGATCGAGGTGAGGGAAGAGGACGCCGCCGTTACCGTCACCGTGGCCGATCCGACCACAGCCGCCACTCCGTTAGCTGCTGCCGCCACGGTAGCCTTGATCTGCGCTGTGCCGACGCCTTTGGCCTGCATCAGGCCGGTGCTGCTGATCGTGGCTACGCTCGCGTTCGAGCTGGTCCACTGTACGGTCGAGGTAATGTCCTTGGTCGTCCCGTCAGAGAGCTTGGCGACCGCCTGAAACTGCTGCGTCCCGCCGTTGACGACACTCGCACTGGTGGGCGTGAGGGAGATCGAGCTCACGGTCGGCGTAGTTGGGCCGGTCCCGGAGGGAGTGGTAATCGTCAGCGCCAGCGTAGCGACCGAGCCATTGACGCTGGCCGTAATCGTGGCATTGCCTGCGGCGACTCCCTTGACCACGCCGGCGCTGGAGACGCTGGCTGTCGCCGGATTGGAGCTGGTCCATGTGGCCAGCGAGGTGACATCGTTTGAGGGCGCGGCCCCCATGGTAATCATGGCCTTCAGGGTCAAGCTGGACCCAACGGCAAGGGAATTGCCGCTTGCCGAGATGGAGAGTACCGACCGAGTTGAGCTCGAGCCACATCCGACTGTCATCAGCAACGACAGGCAGACCACAAGAAACGCTGGGAGGGAAAGTCGTTTGGCAATCATCACAGAGAGGACCTCTGCGAGCCTATCGGCATGTCGGTGACCAAGGTTGAGTCTGAATTATTAGAGAATTCTTAGGAAGAAGTGACGATAGTCACCATTCGACAAAGAAGACATCGGAACAAGCAGCTTGCCGGATGAAAAACATCGGTTTCTCTGCGGGTGTTTCTCTGCGGGTGTTTCTCTGCGGGTAGAGAGGGAGGGATTCGAACCGCATCGTCCTCGCAAATGTGTTAGATTCACTAAGTCGCAACGTTGCGGAGAGATGGCCGAGTGGCTGAAGGCGCACGCTTGGAAAGCGTGTATACCGCAAGGTATCCAGGGTTCGAATCCCTGTCTCTCCGCCACCGCACCACCAAGTTGCCGAAACAATCTCAATCACAAAAAATACAAGAGATAGACGACTCCAGCCGGTCTAGGCGTACGCCCCAAATGGGCGTTTTGTCGGACTGGTAGCGGCGTGTGTCTCGCTCATACCATTCAGGATCAACGTCTGATAACACATATTATGTATGCTGCCGGCTGCCACCGCCCACAAAATGAACGACCTCCAGCTTATCCCCTTCGCTGAGAGCGACAGCTTGCCACTGTGTGCGAGGAACAATCGCGCCGTTATGCTCAACGGCAACCCGGTCCCCCTTGAGCCCCAACTCCTGAATGAGCAGGTCGAGCGTGGTGGACGAGGAGAACGTGGCAAAGCTGCGGGACTGGCCGTTCAGAGAGATCGTTAATGGCATACAGATTCAGCCTATAAGAAAGCCGGTCCGCCTTGCATGGCGGACCGGCTTTCTGGCTCAATCTGATGATTCAAGCCGCGGCAATCTCAGGCGCGGCGCATCGCCGCTTGCAGGCTCTTCGCCCTCAGGCGCTCCGTGGCCCACTGCCGAAAGCGCTGGTGGATCGGGACAATCTCCCCGCACTCGGCGAAGACCTGGCGGCTGCAGCGCGCAAGGATCTCGACGGCCTCGCGCTCGGCCTGCGTCGGCGGCTCGTTGACCCGGACCATGCTGGAGTCGATCAGGTACTCGATGGCATGCCCGAGCATCTCGAGCGCCGCACCCTGCCGCATATCCGGACGGCGGCGCTGAATGGACGACACCAGCAGCGGGGGGCGGACCGGGGTCATCATGAGAACTTCGGGCGTTGGGATAGGAAACGAGAGATGAGTACCTGCAGCAGACATGGGCCGAAACCTCCGTGATCCTCCTATCGGCTCGCAGAGGAAGGTCTTTACCTTACTTTACGGTACTTTTGTAACGTCCAGAGGTGATTCATCGGACCCCTCCCATGACCGATGCGTGTCGACGACCGCAGCGCCTCGGCGACGTACCGCTTCGCCGCGAGCGCCGCCTCAAGCGGCGATCTCCCCTCGGCCAGACCGCACAGCAGCGCGCTCGAGAGCGCACAGCCCGTGCCGTGCGTCGAGGTGGTGACGACGGTTTCGCCGGCAAGCCAGTGCGCCTCGCCGCCCGGGAGCAGCAGTAGATCGTCCGGCTTCTCCAGATGACCTCCGGTAGCAAGTATCGTCAACTGTGGGTGACTCTTGAGCAGCATCCGGCCCGCTACCTCCATCTCCTCTCGATTCCGTACCGGCTGCCCGGCAAGGATCGCCAGTTCGTCTAAATTCGGGGTGATCCATTCAACCAGCGGCAGCAGTTTTTCCTGGAAGAGCGCGATTCCCGGCTTACTCAGCAGTTCCCTCCCTGAGCTAGAAGAAATGACTGGGTCCAGCACAATCGTCGTCGGCGCAAGCCCCGCAAGATACGAGGCAACCCCCTCGACCACCTCCGGCGTGGCCAGCATGCCGATCTTGATTCCGGCAGGCGGAAGATCCTTCTGCAGATGGTCGAGCGTCGCCCGCACCACGGCAGGCTCGACCGGATGCGTGCTGGCGACTCCCAGCGTCGACTGCACGGTAAGCGCCGTAATGCAGGAGGTTCCGAAGAGCCCATGAGCGGCGAAGACCTTCAGATCGGCAGTGACACCCGCTCCCGAGGATGGGTCGAATCCGGCGATCGTCAGTACGGTCTTCATAACAGGAAGCATACCGAAACGAACGCGGTAGAATCGTGTAGCACCCTACGGGAGCGCCTCAACATGCAAACCCTGGAACAGATGGAAGAGCAACGGATCGACCTGTCGGACCCGAAGGAGCGGCTGATTGTCGCCCTCGACTTCCCTTCCGCCGCGCCTGCGCGGGAGCTCCTCCAGACGCTCGATGGAGCCTGCCGGTGGGTCAAGATCGGCATGGAGCTGTACTACGCGGAGGGTAATCTGTTCCTCGCAGAACTTCACTCTGCCGACTATAAGGTCTTTCTCGACCTGAAGTTACACGATATTCCGAATACAGTCGCCAGCGCGATCCGGGCGCTTGCCGGGCGCGGAGCCTCCCTGCTGAACGTCCACGCCTCGGGCGGTCCTGTCATGCTCGCGGGGGCCGCTGAGGCCTCGAAGGCACCAGGCTCACCCAAACTCCTTGCGGTCACCACGTTGACCAGCATGGATGCCGCGCAGCTCGCGGCAGTCGGCGTTCCCGATCTGCCGAAGCAGCAGGTTCTGCGGCTGGCGAGGCTGGCCTATGCGGCGGGTGTGCGCGGGCTGGTCTGCTCCGCCGAGGAGACAGAGTCGCTCCGCGCCGAGTTCGGCGATGATCTGGAGCTAGTTGTGCCCGGTATCCGGCCCTCCGGCAGCGCGGTCAACGACCAGAAGCGGATTGCCACTCCCGGCGACGCTATACGGCGTGGAGCCAGCCGACTGGTTGTCGGCCGGCCCATCACCCGCTCCAGCGATCCGAAAACGACCGTAGCGTCGATTTTGGAGGAGATTGCCGCAGCAATCTAAAGAATTACGCGAGCGATTCCCTATACATTGAACTTGAAGAAGAGGATATCGCCGTCCTTGACGACATAATCCTTTCCTTCCGAACGAAGCAGCCCCTTTTCCTTGACTGCCTGCTCGCTGCCGTAGGTAAACAGGTCCTCGCAGTTGTAGGCGTCGGCCTTGATAAATCCTCGCTCGAAGTCCGAGTGGATGACGCCGGCCGCGCCGGGAGCCTTGGTGCCCCGCAGAATCGTCCATGCGCGGACCTCCTGCACTCCTGCCGTGAAGTAGGTAATCAGGTTCAGCAGGCGGTACGCCGAGCGGATCAGGCGATTCAGTCCTGGCTCCTCAAGACCCATCTCCTTCAGAAACTCGAGCCTCTCGGCCGGTTCGAGCTGCGCGATCTCCGACTCCATCGCGCCCGAGATGCGGACGACCTCGCTCCCCTCCTCGACGGCGCGCTTCTCGACAGCGCTGACCCACTCGTTGCCATCGACCAGCCCCTCATCGTCCACGTTCGCCACGTAGAGCACCGGTTTCGAGGTAATCAGGAAGAGTTCGCGGACGATCGGCTTCTCCTCGTCGTTCAGCTCGACCGTGCGCGCCGGCTTGCCTGCCTGCAATGCCTCCAGCAGCCGCGTCAGAACGGCATATTCGGCCTTCGCCTTAGCATCGCTCGCATTCTTGGCGGCGCGCTCTACACGGGCAGCGCGCTTCTCGACCGTATCAAGGTCGGCCAGCAGCAGCTCCGTATTGATGACGTCCATATCGTGCAGCGGATTCACCCCGCCCGCCACGTGGACGACCTCGGGATCGCTGAAGCAGCGCACGACGTGCACAATGGCGTCCGTCGCGCGGATGTGGCCGAGAAACTTGTTGCCCAGTCCCTCATTCTTGCTCGCGCCCTCCACCAGGCCCGCGATGTCGATGAACTCCATCGTGGTGGGGATGAGCCGCTGCGGGGTGATGAGGCTGGCGATCCGCTCCAACCGCGCATCGGGCACGGTCACGATGCCCGTGTTGGGCTCAATGGTGCAAAAGGGATAATTTGCCGCTGCCGCCTTCGCCGAGGTAAGCGCGTTGAAGATAGTGCTCTTGCCCACGTTCGGCAGGCCAACAATTCCACAATTTAATGCCATTCAGATTCTCTTTCTCGTCTGGTGCGGTGAGGTCACGATCTTCATTATCGCTTAGCCGGAGCAAGGCAACTCACTCCAGCCTGTCGGCTTCTTACAAGTGTTGTGGATGGCCATGACCTCCCCTTTTCCCTCACACGCGCAGGCGGACAATAATGCCTCGCGGAGATAACCACCCCAACGGCGTAGCTGCATGCAGAATGAGTTGTATCCTTATCTCCCCCTGCCGACGGAACAAGAGCACCATTCCCGGCAAGCCTTCCCGAAAACCATCCTTCTGGTCGACGACGATCCAGATATCCGCTCCCTGACGCGAACCTTCCTCGAGCACGAGGGGTATCGCGTGCATAGTTGCGGCAGCACGGAGCGTGCCCTGCAGATCTTCCACAATGCCTGCGAACACTCCAACGGTATCGACCTGCTCATTACCGACTTCTATATGCCGGATATGTCCGGAGTGGAGCTCGCGCAGGAGCTGAAGACCGTGCAGCCAAAACTGCCGGTGCTGGTAATCTCAGGATTTTTGAGCGGATATCCCCTGGAAGAGTTTCCAAAGGATCACTGGAAGTTTTTGAGCAAACCCTTTGCTCTGCCAGAGCTTCTGACCACAGTCCATGCGATGCTTGGGTGCAGCGAGGTCAGCGGTTCAGCCGAAATCTCCGGCTGAACCGCCTGACTCAAAGGCTTTAGAGCTTCTCGAAGAAGTCGCACGCCGAGCACGAGATGTACACGCCGCCCGGGATGCCGCGCTCACGATCCTTCACGCGCTTGACGATGCGGGTGGGCTTGGAGCACTTCGGACAGTCGGTGCTTCTTGTGGTATCCATGACCTTTTTACGGTCGCCGGTCTTGGCAATCTTTGCCATGATGATTCTCCCCTGTTAGCTGAGTTGCGGTTTCCGCAGATGACCATCGGACTGGCTTTGTGGGGCCAAGCTGGACCGGATCATTCGGAACCTCTCAACCGATCTGCATGGGGCAGGAAGAGGAGAAGAACTGCGGAAGACGCTCAAATCAGTGTACATGATACGGTCACTGGTTGAGCGTGGGAGGAGCGGTCTGCGCCGTCGTGGGGTTGGGCTTCGCGTCCGATTTCTGCTGCGGGAGCTGAACCTTCTTCTCCGCATTGGCCGGCTCCGGCTCCCCGGGCTTGCGCAGGCTCGGAGGGGCAACGCGGGCGGCCGAGTTCTCATCCCCGGATTGCTTGTCGCCGAGAGCGATCTCGCGCACCTCCGGGTCAGGCATCAGGCCCTCTGTCTCGTCGGCGTTGTGAATTTCGATTGGCTTGCCCATCGCGGCGATCTTGACCTGCGAGACGCGGTCACCCTGAAACCGGATGAAGCGTACCGTCTGAGGCACATGCCCATAGATCCACTCCTCGTAGCGCGGAGCGTCCGGGTCGCTGCCCTCATGCTCGCGCACCTTGCTCTCGGGCGCGCCGAGGGCCGCAAGCACCATCCGGTGATTCATCCCGACAAGCACATCATGCGTCGCAATCGCGTCCTTAAGGGGCGTAGGCAGCGTCTCGGCGTAAGCTGCCCCGGAGGTCTTCACGCCAAAGTCCAGAACCGGCACCAGCAGCGCCTTCACCTCGGCAGCGGAGATCTCCGGCACGCCTCCCTCGAAGGTCAGGGTCACACGAGCGCCGGTAATCAACTGCGTCTGCGGCTGCACAACCGGCATATCGTTGAACGAGACATGCCGGAGGAAGCGGTGCTTGGCGTACGGCCCGCCGTTCAGGTCCATAATGATGCGATCCGGCTTGAACATCACCGAGGTGATGACGATGCGGTCGCCCGGCGCGGCGGACTCTCCCTTGCGGAAGATCATCCGTTTGTACTCCTCTGCCCCGGGATGAATCTGCCCGTTCGCCTCGAGGCTAAGCCCATCGCCCATGGGAAGGGCGCGGTGCGCAAAGCCCTGCTCGGCCTCGAGATTCCGCACCAGCTCGCGGCGTCCGCGCTCACTCAGCGGCTCGCTCGGCAGAGAGACGCGGGTCGGGGTAAAGTCCGTAGCGATATCGGCTGTCGCGCTCTTCTCACCCACGACGAAGACCTGTGCGGAACAGACGGTCGTAAGCAGCAACGGAACAGGAAGCAGAATCCATCGACGGAATCGGAAGGTCATGACCTGTACCTCGCTGGCGGAACCGACGCGTCAATCTTGACTCTTTCCCGCCGATTTGACAAGCGGATAGAGAGGTTTTGTCGATGGGAAGAAAACGACCGAAGCGTTTTATGAAAAGTCCGGGGAGTTTTGCGGGCCTCCGTCCGGCTCGGACGGCAACGGAGGAGGAGGCGGTGGGGGTGGCGGAGCCGCGGGAAGAATCTGCACCAGAGGGGGTGGCGGCGGAGGTACCGGGTTCTCCGTGGCCACATGGGCTGCGGGCGGCGGAACATCGACCGCGTACCCGGCGGAGATGATCTCCGGCCGGGTGTACTCCCAGGCGTAGTCGCCAGTAGAGCGTACCAGCACAATGATCCCGACGAGCAGCACGAGCATAGTGAACAGCGCGCCCTCCGCGCCGATCGCCCTGCCGGTCAGCCATGCGGAACCGATGGCCCGCGTCTGGATGACGGAAGCAAGCTCATGATCTCCCCGGATCGGCAGGCCGAAGAGCACGCCCAGCGCGGCGGTCCAGGCAAAGTGAATTCCCCACGAGAGCCAGAGCCCGTGCGTGCGCAGCCAGGCCACCGAGAGAAGGATGGTCCCCAGCATTGTGACGAGAATGCTGACCGATGTCCACGGCTGCAGAATCATGTGGACGAGCGCGGCGAGTAGCGCCATAAAGGTCGTGGCCTTGCCGGGGCCGATGGCCTCGATCAGGCGGCGGAAGGCAAATCCCCGGAGCGCAATCTCCGACGCCAGCGTTGCCAGCAGGATCGTGAGCAGGTGGAACGCCAGCAGCGTAAAGGCGCGCTCCACAAAAAACAGCCGGATGTGCAACGAGCCGAACAGTGCCATCGGCAGTACGGCCGCAACGGCCATGCCCCAGCCGATCGCCGCGCCAAGCGCCCATTCCCTGCCCATAGAGGCGCGGCGAGGAAGACCGAGCGCCTCCCGCATATCCATGCGCCCGCTGCGCGCTACCCCGGCAAAGATTCCCAGTCCCACGATGAGCAAAAAGATCAGGAACAGCGCACTGAGAGGAGCCCGCAGATCGTCCAGCGCAAACCGCGTGGTGATGCCGCGTGCCGCCCGCGAGGCAAGCCCATACGCCATCAGGTACCACAGGAGACAGACCGTGAAGAGCGCGAATTGCAGGGAGCGGCGAAGCCTGGAATTGCTGTCGGCAATGGGGGGGGGCGCGACTTGCGACAATGCGGCGGGCTCCTGCTTCCTCAGGCGGTGGTGTAGAACTGTGCCATGTTGCGGAACTTCTCGTAGCGCTTCGCCAGCATCCCATCGGTCGACATGCCGCGCAGCTCTTGCAGATGATGCTGCAGGCGCTGTCCGAGATGGGAGAACGCATCGACCGTATCCAACTGGATGCCGCCAGCCGGCTCGGCAACCACCTCGTCGACGCAGCCAAGATGCAGCGCATTCTGCGCCGTGTACTTCAGCGCGGCGGCGGCCTGCTGCTTGCGGGCGGCATCGCGCCACATGATCGACGCGCAAGCCTCCGGCGAGATAACCGAGTAGATCGCGTTCTCGAGCATCAGTACACGGTCTGCAACGGCCAGCGCCAGCGCTCCGCCGGAGCCGCCCTCGCCCGTCACCGTGGCGAGGGTAGGTACGCGCAGACGCGACATCTCGAACAGGTTGCGAGCAATCGCCTCACCCTGTCCGCGCTCCTCGGCGCCGATGCCAGGGTTCGCTCCCGCGAGATCGAGAAAGGTAAAGATCGGCCGGTTGAACTTCTCCGCAAACCGCATGGCGCGCAGCGCCTTGCGATACCCCTCCGGGTCCGGGCTGCCGAACTTCCGCGCCATGCGCTCCTTGAGCGTGCGACCCTTCAGGTTGCCGATGACCAGCACCGGCTCGCCGTGGAAGAGGGCCATGCCGCAGGTCATGGCGGCGTCATCGCCAAAGGCTCGGTCGCCGTGGATCTCGCTGAAGTCGGTGAACAGTGCCTCGATGAAATCCATCGGATGGGGGCGTTTCGCATTTCGCGCTAGCTCTGTCTTGATCCATGCCTCAGGAACGACAGTAGCCTGGGTCGATTTGCTGCTCTCTGTGTCGGCCATGCTTCTCCAGTCTACGGGGTGCGAGTGGCAGAAGCAATCGACCCTGTAGAGAGAATCAACGCGGAGAATCTATCCGCGAATCAGCTCCATCCAGCCTGCGTCGTAGCGGCGGCGCAGAAACAGCAGGATCGAGAAGAGCAGGCTGTAGAAGAGCTGCAACGCTACTCCCTGCCAATCCTGCCGCAGCGCTGTTCCGAACATGAGCGCCAGAATCAGCAGCGAGCCAATCGTCGCCACCCAGCGCGTAGCGATGCCCGCCAGCAGAAGCACTCCGAGGATGGCCTCGATGGTTGGCAGCACCAGCCCGAAGCTATACACAAATGCCTCCGGCAGCGGTGTCGTGGACATCGTCTTGACCATCCACTGCGCGAAGGTCGCGCTGCCGTGCATTAGCCGCACGCCGCCATGCCCCAGAAAGTCCACGCCCAGCGCCACACGCAGCAGGACGTAGGCTATTCTCTGCTCGATCAGCTCTGTTTCTGTGCTGGCAGTCATGTGTGTTATTCCAACACGCGCACCGAACCTCGTCCAACTAATTCCTCGACGTGATCGATAAAGAGCTTGTCCGCGGCAACGCGTACACCGTGCGGCTCGAGCACCGCGCAGAACTCGCCCGGTTCTTCGAGATCGAGCAGCAGCCTGCCCTCGCCCGGCGCGGCCTGAACGATCGCCAGCAGCTTCTCCAGCAACTGCTGGTCGGGGCTATGCAGCGGCACCTTGATGCGCAGCGAGTCCGGCAGCTTGATCTTCACATCCTCAAGTGCCTGGATCGACGAAATTGCCAGCTTCGGAGCCGAATCTTCTTCGCCGCGCAGCGAGCCGCGCACCAGAACCGGAACCGTGATCTTCAGCTTCTCGGCCAGCTTCTCATAGGACTGCGGGAAGGCGATCAGCTCGATCTTGCCGACCGTGTCCTCAAGGATCGCTTGCGCATACATCTCGCCCGAGCGCTTCGATTTGGCTGCCTTGAGCCCGGTGATGACGCCCGCAATCTGAATCTCGTTCTGCGGCTCCTCGTTGCGGCCGCGGCGGAAGGTCTGAGGCTCGGGCTTCATCTCGATGGCGGTCGCCGTATCGACGACTTTCATGTTGCGCAGCTTCTCGCGGTACTTGTCCATCGGATGACCGGAGACGAAGAAGCCGAGCACCTCTTTCTCGAACTGCAGGCGCTCATGCTCATCCCACTCGGGCACCTTCGGCAGAGCCTCCGCAGGCGCCTGCGAGGCCATGTCATCGAAGATGCCGAACAGCCCACTCTGCCCCGAGGCCGCATCGCGCTGCGACTTCTGCGCCCGCTCGATGGCCTTGTCGAGCGCAGACATCATCTGCGCGCGTCCTCCAAAGCTGTCCATTGCGCCCGCCTTGATGAGCGATTCAAGCACGCGCTTGTTCAATAGGCGAAGATCGACCTTTTCGCAGAACTCCCACAGGTCCGCGAAGCCTGACTTCCCTTCTTCCTTGAGCTGCTTCCGCGCCGTGATGATCGACTCAATCGCGTTATGGCCCACGTTCTTAATCGCAGCAAGACCGAAACCGATGGCCTTCTCTTCTCCATTGATTACTGGCGTGAAGTTCGCATCCGAGGCCTGCACATTCGGCGGCACCACCTTGATGTTGATCTCGCGGCACTCGGAGATGTACTTGACGACGTTCTCCGGCTTCGAGGTTTCGCTCGTCAGCAGCGCGGCCATGAACTCCACCGGATAGTGCGTCTTGAGCCACGCCGTGTGATACGCCAGCAGCGCGTACGCCGCCGAGTGCGACTTGTTGAAGCCGTATCCTGCAAACTGCTCCATCAGGTCAAAGAGCTGCCCGGCCTTCCCTTTATCGAAGTGGAGCGTAGCCGCACCGGCCATGAAGGTGTCGCGCTGCTTGGCCATCTCCTCGGGATTTTTCTTACCCATGGCGCGGCGCAGCAGGTCGGCTCCGCCCAGCGAGTAGCCGCCGATGGCCGAGCTGATTTGCATGACCTGCTCCTGGTACACGATGACGCCCAGCGTCTCGCGCAGGATCGGCTCCAGCTCCGGGAACGTGTACTCTACGGCGCGGCGGCCCCACTTGCGCTCGATGAAGTCGTCGATCATGCCGCCCTGAATCGGGCCGGGACGATAGAGCGCGTTGAGTGCGGTGAGATCTTCGACCGTGGTGGGCTTATACCGGCGCAGCACATCGCGCATGCCGCCCGATTCAAACTGGAAGACGCCCGAGGTCAGCGCACGATGGAAGACCTGCTCGTAGGTCACCTCATCGTCGAGCGGAATCGTCGCCATGTTGATCAGCTCGCCGGTCGTCTGCTTGATCAGCTTCAGGCAGTCGTCGATGACGGTAAGCGTCGTCAGGCCGAGGAAGTCCATCTTCAGCAGGCCCATCTTCTCGACGGCCTTCATGTCATACGCCGTCACGATGGAGTCGTCCTTGGCGCGCGTCACCGGCACCAGCTCCGTCAGCGGCTTCGGCGCAATCACGACGCCCGCGGCATGCACGCCCGCGCCGCGTACGAGCCCTTCGAGACGAATGGCCGCGTCGATGACCTCCTTGATCTTTGCGTCGCCCTCATACGCCTGCTCGAGCATCGGCGAATCCTTCATCGCCTGCTCGATGGTGATGCCGATGGTCGTCGGAATCATCTTGGCGATGCGGTCCACCTCGCCATAGGGCATATCGAGAGCGCGTCCGACGTCCTTGATGGCAGCCTTCGCAGCCATCGTGTTGAAGGTGATGATCTGCGCCACCTGATCGCGGCCATACTTGCGATTGACGTACTCGATGACCTCGCCGCGGCGATTCATGCAGAAGTCGATGTCGATATCGGGCATCGACACACGCTCGGGATTCAGGAATCGCTCAAAGAGCAGCTCGTTCTGCAAGGGATCGATGTCGGTGATCTCCATGCAGTAGGCGACCAGCGATCCAGCAGCCGATCCGCGGCCCGGACCGACAGGGATTCCCTGCTCCTTCGCATAGCGAATGAAGTCCCAGACGATCATGAAGTAGCCGGGGAACTTCATCTGCTTGATGCAGTCCAGCTCGCGGTCCAGCCGCTCGTGGTACTCCGGGATCGTCTTCTTCAGCAGACCATGGGCGCGCAGGTGAGCCACCGTCGTCTGTAAACGCTTGTCCAGACCCTCGCGGCAGACCCGCTCGAAGTAGGTTTCCAGCGTCTCCCCCTCGGGCACAGGAAAGTCCGGGAAGGGATTGTCCACCTTCGTCATCTTCAGGTTGCAGCGGTCGATGAACTGCATCGTGCGGCTGCATACCTCGGGCGTCTGCGCGAAGGTCTGGTACATCTCCTCCGCGCTCTTGATGTAGAACTCCTGCGTGTCGAACTTGAAGCGCTTCGGGTCGTTCATGCTGCCCGCGGTCTGCACGCAGAGCAGAATCTCGTGCGCACGCGAGTCATCGCCTGCAACATAGTGCGCATCGTTGGTGGCGATCAGCGGAATATCCAGATCGCGCTCCATCTTGTAGAGCGCATCGCAGACCGGCTTGTCCGGCTCGAGGCCGTGATCCTGAATCTCGAGGAAGAAGTTTCCCTTGCCGAACATGTCCTGAAACATGCCTGCTGTCTGCTTGGCCTCGTCATACTTGCCAGCCATCAGGTGCTGGTTGACCTCGCCCGCAAGACAGCCGGAGAAGCCGATCAGCCCCTCCGTATGCCGCGACAGGAACTCCTTCGAGATACGCGGCTTGCGATAGAAACCATGCAGCGCGGCCTCGCTCGTCAGGCGCACAAGGTTGCGATAGCCCGCCTCATTCTCCGCCAGCACGAGGAAGTGGTTGTACTTGTCGCCCTCGGGAGCGGCGCGATGATCGTCGTTCTTGCAGACGTACAGCTCGCAGCCGAGGATCGGTTTGATCCCCTTCTTCTGCATCGCATCGAAGAAGTGCACGGCCCCGTAGATATTGCCGTGGTCGGTCATCGCCGCGGCCTTCTGGCCCATCTTGCTCAGGTGCGCGGCCAGCTTATCGACGTCGCAGGCTCCATCGAGGAGAGAGTAGTCCGTATGCAGATGAAGGTGGGTAAACTCGTTCGCCATCCCTTAATTCTAGGCTCGTTGCGAACTGTTCACCTTTGAGGAAAAGCGGTCCCTAATTGAGCGGTTCCCTCAGGAGTTAACCAGGCTCGTCGCCAGATCGAAGTAGAGGTCTACGCACTCCAGCAACTCCTTTTTTGAAACCTTCTCGTTTGGAGTATGTGCTACGTGAATCGATCCCGGCCCAAGCAGAAACGGCTCTCCCCAGTTCGTCAGCGAGGGAATGTCGGTCGCAAACTTGGCCACCATCGTCGGCAGGCTGCCCACGCGCCGCATCCGTACATAGCCAAGGTCGAGCGAGAAGCTCACGTCGGCTCGGTCAGCGACGGCCTTCACGATGGCTTCCTTGATCGGCTCCGACGGCCCGACCGTACGGATCAGCAAATGAGCCTCGGCCTTGTCCGCAATGACGTTCGGTGCGCGGCCGCCTTCGATCAGCCCGATGTTCAGCGTAGTCTCACCGATCTCCGGCTCGACCGGCAGCGCGAGCGCACGCACGTCCTCGAGCGCATCGAGCAGCTTGTTGATCGCCGAGTCGCCCAGCTCCGGATACGCCGAGTGCGCCATGCGTCCCTTGGCCCGAAGTTCCACGCGCAGCGCACCCTTGGTCGCCAGCGCCAGCCGATTGTCCGTAGGCTCGCCGTTGATGAGGAACCGCGATCCTTTGCGGATCTGATTGGCGGCCTTGGCTCCCGCCGAGTCGCGCTCCTCGCCGACAACGAACAGCAGCCCGATCTTGACTCCAGCCTCACGCAGACGTTCCGCCGCCGCAACCTGCGCCGCGACGATTCCCTTCGCATCGCAGGTACCGCGGCCGTACAGATACTCGTCGTCCTCCGTGCAGCCGAAGAACGGCGGCACGGTATCCATGTGCGTCGAGAGCACGACGTCCGGCGTCACTCCCGGCAACGCGGCATAGACGTTGAAGCGCTCGCCGCTCCCGACTCCGGGCGTGCCGGGAGTAGGCTGCGAAACCTCCTGCCGCTCCACCACATACCTCTGTGCGCTCAGAAGGTCGTAGAGGAATGCGCCCGCAAGGCCCTCGTGATAGGTCGTGGAGTCGATATCGACAAGCTGCCGCGTCAGTGAGATGGGATCAATCGCCATGGACCTTCAGAATAACCGAGGCGGGCGCGGCTGCCATTAGACTGGAGAGAATGAACCCGACAACCTCGCAGATTCGTCCCGTCGAAGACCTCGCTGGGCCCGCCGGCCGTCTGGAGGCCGTCCTCAACTCAGGCCGCGCCGATGCTCCGCTCGCCGCGGTCGTCTGCCACCCCTATCCGCCCGCGGGCGGCAGCCTGCACAACAAGGTCGTCTATAACGCAATGAAGGCGCTCTCCGCGCTCGGGATTCCCGTGCTGCGATTCAACTTCCGCGGCGTTGGCCTGAGCGAAGGCAGCTTCGATGGCGGCAAGGGCGAGCAGGACGATGTGCGCGCCGCCATCGATTGGCTCGACCACAACCTGCACCTGCCCATTCTTCTGGTGGGCTTCTCCTTCGGATCGAACGTAGGCATGCGCGCCTGCTGCGGCGATTCCCGCGTGAAGGGACTGGTCGGCCTCGGCCTGCCCGTCCGAGCCGAGGGACGCGACTACACCTACGGCTTCCTTCCGAGCTGCACGCAGCCCAAACTTTTTATCTGTGGAGATCACGACCAGTTCGCCCCGCGAGCGGTCATGGAAGAGGTGCTGGCCAACGCTCCCGAGCCCAAGCGCATGGCCTGGGTCGAGGGAGCTGAGCACTTCTTTCAGGGAGTCGAAGGATCGCCTGCGCCCAAGCTCGCCGTCATGCAGCGCGAGCTTCAGGACTGGGTGCGAAAACAGTTCGGGCTTCCGGAGTAATCAGGCAGCCTGTTGCTTGGTCGTCAGGGTGGTTGTTGGGCGCGGACGCCGCAGCCACTCGCCCATCGCCTGGTTGCACTGCTCCGGCATCTCGGCAAACGGGATGTGGCCGACGCCCGGAATGATGCAGAGCTTCGACTTGGTGAGAATCTCCTGCAACCGGCGGGCCGAGTTCAGCCCAACCGTGCGGTCACGGTCGCCCCAGATCAGCAGCGTGGGCTTCTCCGCCAGTCGCGCCAGCGCAGCGCGCAACGAGGCCATGTCGTCGAACCACTGACCGACGATGCTGAGGATGTGGTCGATCGTCCCCGGAACCTCCAGGCCGTCGATGTAGCCATCCAGCGTTCCCTTGGCAATACGCGACGGATCCCCGTACATGCGGCTCAAGGCAATCGCCTTCAGCGTGCGCGGCATGATCGGAATCTGGTGCGCGAACCAGCGGCCAAACGGACTGGTGTAGAACCGGATGAGCTGGTGGCCGAAGTCGCAGAACGGGTTCGCCGGGGCAAACAGGATCAGCTTGCCGACGCGCTCCGGGTGCCGCGCCGCCAGCATCATGGAGAGCGCACCGCCGTGGGAGTGCCCGGCGACATCTGCCCTGGCAAGCCCAAGCTCGTCCAGCAGCAACACCAGCCGGTCCGCCGTAGCCTCCAGGCTCGAGTCAAGCCCGGCAACGCGGTCTGACTCGCCCATGTTGAACAGGTCAATCGCGTAGACAGTAGCGTGCTCGGAGAGAAATCCGATATTCGGGTCCCAGTTTCGCGCCGAACCGACAAGGCCATGGAGCAAAAGCAGCGGCGGTCCGTCACCGGATCGCTGTACATGCACCCTCACCCCATTCACCGACACGAAAATGTCGTCCAACGGAATATCCTGTTCCTGCCCGGTCACTCCCCTGCTCCATCTCCCTGAAATCACTTCAATTTCCAATCTTTAGGGTTGGAAATGTTGACGTTCTATGAATCTTAGAATATTACAGGAGGGTTAATTTCCATAGGGATTTTTTGCGGGGAGCCGGGATATCCTGAGTACCGGCCGGGGAGTGGCCCGTCCAACAGAAAAACGAACTAAAATCAGTGCAATCACCGTTTCTCAGATGTAGTTATGGATTTGCGTAGCGTTGCGCTGATCTGAAAAGCTGAACTTCTCCGCTTTCCTTCTGTCTTTTCGTTTTGGTCCGTCGCATGCAGTAATTCGTTGAAAGAATGAAGAACGCCTTTCAAACACGTATCCTCGCGGTCGTCCTGGCGCTGGCGACTCTGGCGGTGTGCGTGCTTGCGTTCTTCAATCTCGATCAGGAGAGCCACTTCGACTCCCCCACCGACGGCATCTGGTGGGTGGAGGCTCAGGGCGGTCTTCGCGCTGCTCGCGTCCCCGCGGACTCCCCCGGCAGCCGCGCAGGCATCCGCAAGGGCGACATTCTGGAGGCGGTCAACGACCACCCCACGCCCCGACTGGCATCGTTTGAGCGCGCCATCTTCGGCACCGGCATCTGGGCGCGGGCCAGCTACTCCATCCTGCGCCCAACTGCGGGGATCCGCGGCGGCCAGTTGCCCAAGCTGGACATCGGGGTCATCCTCGAGCCGGTCGATAAGAGCAATCAGCAGGTTTCGCGGCTCATCGCGCTGGTCTATCTGTCCATCGGCCTGTATGTGCTCTTCCGGCGCTGGACCGCGCCCAAATCGACCCACTTCTTTGTCTTCTGCCTCGTCTCCTTCGTCCTGTACTCCTTCAAGTACACGACTAGGCTGGACGCCTTCGACTGGGCCATCTACTGGTCGAACCTTGTCGCCACGGCGCTACAACCGGCTCTGTTCCTCCACTTCGCCGTCAGCTTCTCGGACCACTACGCGAACCGCAACCGAAGCCTCACCCGCCGCCGCATCCTCGCCCCGCTCATTTATCTACCGGGCATCCTGCTGATCGGCCTTCAGATCGCGGCCATCCAGCTCTGGTCGGCGACCGAGGTGCTCAAACACCGGCTCGATCAGGCGGCATACGCCTATCTCGCGGTCTATTACGTCCTCGCGGCCATCGTTTTCCTGCTGCGCTACCGCACGGCCGAGTCCGCACTGGAGCGCCAGCAGCTCAAGTGGCTGACCCGCGGCACGCTGCTGGCCGTGCTTCCCTTCACCGTGCTCTATGTGCTGCCGTATGTCTTCGACATGGCAGTGCCCACGCTGGTCACGCGTTTCGCCGGACTCTCGCTGGTCTTCCTTCCGCTGACGTTTAGCTGGGCAATCGTTCGCTACCGGCTCATGGACGTGGACCTGATCTTCAAGCGCGGCGTTACCTACACGCTGGCGACGGCGGCCCTCGTCGGCCTCTACTTCGCCGCGGTCGCGCTCGCGGCCGAGATGGTCCACTCGCGCCTGCCCAGTCTGAAGTCCTACGGTCTGCTGGCCGCCATCATCGTCGCCGGCCTCATCTTCGATCCGCTCAAGCGCATGATTCAGGGACGCGTCGACCGCGTCTTCGACGCTAAGCGCTTCGACTACCGCGAGACGCTCATCAACTTCGGCCGCAGCCTCAACTCCCAGACCGACCTCGAAACGCTGATGAACGCCATCGTCGAGCGGCTGCCGCAGACGCTGCTCGTCACCCGCGTCGCCGTCTTTCTTACGACGGAGTCCTTCGAGCGCGGCCTCTCTGGCCAGCCGTTTACCCTGGCGGCCTCCCACGGCCTGACGAACCTCTCGACCACTGAGTTGCACACGCTCGACCTTGGCTTCCTCGACTTCGACGACCCAGATGCGAACAGCCACATCTTCCTCGAGAACCCGCAGCAGGCGATCCACCTCACCGAGGAGCAGCGTCGCAGCGCGTCACGGCTCGACCTGAACTACTACCTTCCCTGCCGCGTCGCCAACCGCGAGGGCAGCGGAACGCGCACGGTTGCAGTCATCGGCATCGGGCGTACCCGGCATGGAGACTTCCTCTCCAGCGAGGACATGGAGCTGCTCGAGTCGCTCGCCGGATACATCGGCATCGCCATCCAGAACGCGCAGCTCTACCGGCGGCTCGAGTCGAAGATCACCGAGTTCGAGCGCCTGAAGGAGTTTCACGAGAACATCGTCGAGTCCATCAATATCGGCGTCTTCGCCATCGACCTCGAGGACCGCGTCGAGAGCTGGAACACCACCATGGAGACGATGTACGCCAAGCCGCGTCATGAGGCGCTGCATCAGCCGCTCTCGTCCATCTTCCCGCAGGAGTTCGTCGACCGGCTGTCGCAGACGCGGAACGACCACGGCACACATACGCTCTACAAGTTCCGCCTCGCGCTGCCCAACGGAGAGATGCTCACGGCGAACATCGCCGTGGCTCCGCTCGTCACGCGCGACCTCGTCACCATAGGCCGCATCATTCTCGTCGACAACATTACCGACCGCATGCACCTTGAGGCGCAGCTCACACAGGCTGAGAAGCTCTCCTCGATCGGCCTGTTGGCCGCTGGCGTCGCGCATGAGGTCAATACACCACTCGCCGTCATCTCCAGCTATACGCAGATGCTGACCAAGCACCTGCGCGCCGATGAGGTGATGTCGAAGCGCCTCGGCCCGACGCTCGAAAAGATCACGCAGCAGACCTTCCGCGCCTCGGAGATCGTGAACGGCCTGCTGAACTTCTCGCGCACCAGTGGAAGCGAGTTCACCAGCCTCGACCTTAACCAACTTCTGCGTGATACGCTCTCGCTGCTCGAGCACCAGTTCAAGACAGCGCGCATCCGCGTCGAGACGGAGTTCGATCCGGCGCTGGCCAGCATCCGGGGCAACCAGGGCAAGCTACAGCAGGTCATCCTGAACCTGATGCTCAACGCGAAGGATGCCATGCACAACATGCCCGATGCGACCCTGAAGGTTTCGACCGAGATGGACGCCGCCGGGCACGTCTTCGCCATCATGAAAGACACCGGCAGCGGTATCTCCCGCGAGCATCTGAACCGTATCTACGATCCCTTCTTCACCACGAAGACCGCGCCGCAGGAGGGACAGCGCAAAGGCACCGGGCTCGGGCTCGCCGTCACCTACGGCATCATGCAGGAGCATGGCGGCAAGATTTACGTCGAGAGCGAGGTCGGGGTCGGTACAGTCTTTCGCCTCGAGTTTCTGGCTCTCTCCAGGCCATCCGTAACGGAAGAACCCGCGCTCACAGCGGAGGCAGCATCTCCCAAAGATATGAGGTCTACGATTCATGCCTGAACAACACGAGATAGAACCGCAATCCGAAGCGGTCACTGTGTCCACCGGATCACGTCCCCTGCGCGACTCGACCGGGGCCAGGGTTCTGATTATTGACGATGAAGCCTCCATCCGCGAGTCTCTCGAGACACTGCTGACGCTCGAAGGCTTCGAGGTCACGATCGCCGTCGACGGAGCCTCCGGGCTCGATCTGCTCTCGCATCATCCGTACGATCTGCTGCTGCTCGACCTTGCACTGCCGGGCGAGAGCGGCATCGACCTGATGCCGCGCATCCTCGAGATTCAGCCGCAGCTTCCGATCATCATGATCACGGCCTACGGCACGGTCGGCAATGTCGTCGACGCCATCCGCGCCGGTGCGGAGAACTTCACGCAGAAGCCGTGGGACAACGAGAAGCTGCTTGCCGACATCCGCACCGCCATCTCGCGTCATCGCGCCGAAGAAGAGGTCGTACAGCTCAAGCGAACGCTGAAGCAGCGCTACAACTTCAAGAACATCATCGGCAAGAGCGACCCGATGCTGCGGCTCTTCGACACAATCTCGCAGGTCGCTCCCAGCCGCTCCACCGTGCTCGTACAGGGCGAGAGCGGCACCGGCAAGGAGCTGATCGCCAAGGCCATTCACGCGAACTCGCCGCGCCGCGACAAGCCCTTCGTCCCGGTCAACACCGGCGCGGTCCCCTCGGACCTGCTGGAGTCCACGCTCTTCGGCCACGTCAGGGGCGCGTTCACCTCGGCTGTCTCCACCAAGAAGGGGCTCTTCGAGGTCGCCAATGGAGGCACTCTCTTCCTCGACGAGATCGGCACCATGGGCATCGACATGCAGGCCAAGATCCTGCGCGTCCTGCAAGACCGCCGCTTCATGCAGCTTGGCGGCACGTCCGAGATTCAAGTCGATGTCCGCATCATCGCCGCCACCAACGTCAACTTGCAGCAGGCCGTGCGCGATGGCCGCTTCCGCGAGGACCTCTTCTATCGCCTCAACGTCATCACGATGGAGCTGCCGCCGCTTCGCTCACGCCGGGAGGACATTCCCTTGCTCGCCGCGCACTTCCTCAAGTTCTACTCGGAGGAGAACGGCATGGAGCCGCGCTCACTCGCGCCTGATGCGATGCGCGTTCTGATGGATTACGAGTGGCCCGGCAACGTGCGCGAGCTCGAGAACGCAATGGAGCGCGGCGTCGTGCTCTCCACCGGCAAGACCATCACCGCCGACCTGCTTCCGGCGCAGCTTACCGGCAACACCTACTCCGCCAGCATCCTCGATCATCGCCCCGATGCCTCGCTCTTCGACCTCATGGAAGAGATCGAGCGGCGCATCATCGCCGACCGGCTCGAGCGCTGTCATTGGAACCAGACCGAGGCAGCCGAGTACTTCCGCATTCCCCTCTCGACGCTCAACCAGAAGATCAAGCGGCTGAATGTCGAGATCAAAAAGCGCAGCCTGCGCGACTAGCTCAGGATCGTCGGCTCGATCATCACCTTCAGCGAGTCGGGCTGCGGGTGCGATGCAAGATCAATCCCTGCGACCGCATCCTCCAGCAGGAACCTGTGTGAGATAAGCTGCGTCAGGTCGAGCCCGTTCGCATAGCCGTCGAAGATCATCTGCGCCACTTCGTCGTTGATGGTCCATGACGCGCTGTACGACCCCATCAGCGTCTTCTCATCCATGCAGACCGCCGCCGGATCGAACGGAGCCTCTCCGTGCTGCGTAGCCGCAAAGAGCATGACGCGCCCGCCCGGTCGAACCGCATCCATGGCAAGCTGAATCAACTTATCGCCGGGCACGGCGACGAGGCAGACATCGACGCCACGGCCCTCCGTCACACGCTTCGCCTCGCCGACAACATCGCCCTTCGCATCCAGCGGATGCTCGAGGCCATACTTCGCCGCAACCGCGTGGCGCTCGGCATAGAGATCGCTCGTCAGCACCGTAGCGCCGGTCTTATGCGCAAGAATCGCCAGCAGAATACCAATAGAGCCTTGCCCGATCACCAGCACCGTCTCATCCGGCTGCAGGTCGAGCATGCGGATTGCCTTGTAGCAGGTGTTCACCGGCTCGATGAAGGCCGCCTGTTCAAACGGAATCCCGTCAGGGAGCTTGACCAGCCCGCCCTTCACGATCCAGTCCATCACGCGGATATACTCGGCAAAGCCGCCGCCCGCGGGCTCAAAGCCCGCCGTGCAACCGACCTTCTTGTATGTCTCGCACTGCGCGAAGGTCTGCTTGCGGCAGTAATAGCACTCGCCGCAGGGCACATGATGATAGGCCATTACGCGATCGCCCAAGGCGAAGTCCGTCACGCCCTCGCCCACCCTGACGATGGTCCCCGCCATCTCGTGCCCGAAGACCCGCGGAGCCGAGTGCGAGCCGGTATGAATCTTCTTCAGGTCCGTGCCGCAGATGCCGCAACAGGCGATCTTGACCAGCACCTCGCCCGGCCCGATCTCGGGCACAGGAACGGTTTCAATGCGAACATCATCGACGCCGCGGTAGACCGCGGCCCTCATCGTGCTGGGAACTGTCTGCGACATGGATACCTTTTCGTCCTGAGAGGAGGGACACCTACACGGTGTCAGCCTCGAGCCACTGTTGAATCGCCTGCGCCAGATGCCGCGCCGCGAGGCTGCTATTGCGACCCAGCCGGATCAGCCCCGGCCACGATGCAGGCCGCACCACCGTATGCGCCAGAAACGGCATCATGCGAAGCCGCCCATCTGCCATGATAAATCGGTTCAGGTCCGGCAGCTCCGCGTCCTTGCCGTCGGAAACAGCCTTGAAGCAATAGAACGGAATCTCCCTTGCCCGTGCGATGCGAGCCAGCGTTGCCGCCTCCATATCCACGAGCCGCGCCCCGTAGCTCACCGCCAAACGAGCCTTCTCCGCAGCATTGGCGACATGGGCTGTCGTCGCCAGCAGCGGCTGCTGCTCGCCGTTGCTCTGCGCGGCGAAGAAGCGCTCGCCGGTCTGCGTATCCACTACCTGCGCTATGCGCAACGCAGCGCCTGCGCCGATCCCGGCGTCGAGCGATCCAGCCCATCCCACCGAGCAGATCGCGTCTACTGCACCATGCTTCTCTATTTCGCTGAGCGTGAGGCTCGCCCGCGATCCACCCATGCCGGAGCAGCCCGCGATCCAGCGACCTCGCGCATAACGCCGCTCCCACAGCACGGTTCCCTTGCCCGCCTGCACACGCTGCCAGCCGGAAGCCAACGGCTTCAGCTCGCTCGGCAGAGCCGCAATGATGGCAATTGTTCCTTCCATCGGCACTAGCTCTTCAGAGCCTCATAGGCCGGAGCGTATCCATTGGCAACAAACCAATCGATGGCCGTTCGCAGCGCCTTATAGACCGGCAGCACCTGAAAGCCAAGCTCGCGCTCCGCCTTTGCCGACGAGGCAAACATCATCTTGCGGCCCATGCGCACAGCCTCGACCGTGGCGCGAGGCTCCTTGCCGCGAAGCCTTCCTGTAATGTTCTCGTCGAAGAAGGCAAAGGCCATCGCCACAGCATGCGGCACCTTCATCGTCGGCGAAGGCAGCCCGGTGATCGCCGACATACGATCGAGGATCTGCTTCAACGTAAGATTCTCGCCGCCGAGGATGTACCGCTGCCCCGGTCTTCCCTGCTCGAGCGCGGCGTAGTGCATCCGCGCGACCTCGCTTACGTCCACAAGGTTCAGTCCCGTCTCAACGTACGCCGGAAACTTTTTATTGAGAAAGTCGACGATAATCTGCCCGGTCGGCGTGGGCTTCGCATCGTGCGAGCCGATGGGTGTCGTCGGGTTCAGGATTATCACATGCTGCCCAGCCTCGGCAGCCTTGATCGCCTCCTGCTCGGCGAGAAACTTGGAGCGCTTGTAGTGCCCCACCATGTCGGCAAGCGAGACGGGCGAGTCCTCATCCACGATGGTCCCGTCCTTCCTGAACCCCATCGTCGCCACGCTCGACGTATAGACTACCCGCCGCACGCCAACTTCATGAGCGATGCGCAACAGCTCCCGCGTGCCTTCGACATTCGCCGCATACATGGCCTGCGGATCGCGCACCCACAGCCGATAGTCCGCCGCCACATGCACCAGCGCATCACAGCCACTCAGTGCAGAACGCAGCCCCTCCGGCGAGCGCAGATCGCCCACCACAAGCTCGGCGTCGATGCCCTCTAGAGCGGCCGTGCTGCTGGTCTTCCGCGTCAACAAGCGCAGCGATGCGCCCTGCGCCGCATACAGCCGCGCCACATGGCTGCCGACGAACCCGGTCGCTCCCGTGAGGAATACCTGCACGACTCATCCTCTCCGCACCAGCGCGTCCACGCTGCCGGTCGATCGTTCGATTGATGTTAGCGGATCAGGAAGACTAGTCCAGCTTCTCCGGCTCGATTTGGATGTTCTTCTCGCCGGCGGCCTTCTTCTCCCAGTACTTCTTCACCCAGGCCTCGAAGCTCTTGCCTGCGGCGGTGTCGCGCCCGGTAAAGGCCAGCGCGGCGACGTCGGCATAGCTCACACGCACCTTGCCGCCAGTGGAAGGCATCAGGCGGATGTAGCTCTCCGCCAGCGTCGCGCCGGAGCTGCGGTCGTAGAGATAGCCCAGAATCTGGCTGCCGTCCTTCTTCGTCACAGTAATGTCGCCGCGATAGTCGAAGGCCTTCTCAAGAGCCTCGCGGATCTCCGCCTCGGTGGCAAGCTCGGGAATCCAACCTTCGAGGTTCTCCCGCTCGCGCCCGGCGATGACCTCGATCTCATCGGCGTTCTGGTGCTGCAACTGCTCGATCTTCAGGTGCTCCTGTGCCTCGGTCGCCATACTAGTCTCCTGAAACCCCCTGAAGCTCGCTCGCGCTGGCCTGTGGAGCAGGATTGATCTGCAGCAGCGGGCCATGATTGGCAGGCTTCCACTCGTTCAGCAGCTTCATCGCGCCCTCATCGTCATAGGTAGGCTTGAAGATATACCGGCTGGCCGTCGCCAGAAAGCCCTTCAGCGTACTGAAGTTATAGTCCACCGCCGAGGCCTCGTGGCCGGAGTGCACCATGCAGTTCGCGCAGCGCGGATTGCCGCTCTTCGCACCGTACTCCTCCCACTTCGTCGTCTCCATCAGCTCCTGGAAGGTATCGGCGTAGCCGTCCTGCAGCAGGTAGCACGGCTTCTGCCAGCCGAAGATGGAGAAGGTCGGCATGCCCCACGGTGTGCACTCGAAGTTCTGCTTGCCCATCAGGTACTCGGAGAAGAGCGGGTGCGTGTTGAACTCCCAATTCTTCTTGCGGTTCGACAGGATCGCCCGGAAGAGCCGCCGCGACCGCGCCTTGCCGAGAAAGTGCTGCTGGTCGGGAGCCTTGTCGTAGGTGTATCCCGGCGAAACCATCATGCTCTCGACGCCCGCGGCCATCAGCTCATCAAAGTGAGCGCGCACGCTGTTCGGATCGGCGCCGTCGAAGAGCGTCGTGTTGGTCGTCACGCGGAAGCCCGCGGCCACAGCGGCGCGGATGCCCTCCATCGCAATGTCGTGTCCGCCCTCGCGGCAGACCGCGAAGTCGTGGTGCTCCTTCTGCCCGTCGAGATGTACCGAGAACGAGAGATACTTGCTCGGCTTGAAGAGGTGCACCTTCTCCTTCAGCAGCAGAGCGTTCGTGCACATGTACACGTACTTCTTCCGCGCCACCAGGCCGGCAACGATCTCCGGCATCTTCGGATGCAGCAGCGGCTCGCCGCCGGGGATGGAAACCATCGGCGTACCGCACTCCTCGACCGCCTTGAAGCACTCTTCGGGGCTCAATTCGGCCTTCAGAATATGCGCCGGATACTGGATCTTTCCGCAGCCCGCACACGCGAGGTTGCAGCGGAACAGCGGCTCCAGCATCAGCACCAGAGGATAGCGCTTGCGGCCCTGCAGCTTCTGCTTCAGGACATACGTGGCGACGGTCCAAGCCTGTGAGATGGGTACAGCCATCGGTCAATGTCTCCTCTACTTCATAACCGGAAGCTCCGCAGAGCCTCCGCAAATCTAGTGATTCTCCCCTGCCTCGATTGCCTTCTTATACGCGGTCAATGCGAGCAGCGGGAAGTACTGCTTGTACAAGTGGTATCCAAGATAGAACACACGCGGAAACCCGGTGCCGGTGTAGTAGCTCTCGCCGTTGCGTCCCGGCACCAGTTCATCCCAGCTTCCATCCTCGTGCTGGCGGTCGATCAGCCAGCGCACGCCCTTGGCGACGGAGTCCGAACGGCTGTCTCCACCTGCCAGCAGCGCCAGCAGCGCCCATGCCGTCTGCGACGGTGTGCTCGGACCGATGCCCTTCTGAGCATCATCGTCGTAGGTGCCGCAGGTTTCGCCCCAGCCGCCGTCCGAGTTCTGCACCATGCGAATCCACTCGGTCGCCTGCACCACACACGGCTCATGACTCCATACGCCCTGCGCTTCAAGCCCGCGCAGGACAAGGTACGTGCCGTACAGGTAGTTCACTCCCCAGCGACCAAACCAGCTACCATCTGAGCACTGCTCCCTGAGCACGAACTGCACGGCCTTCTCGACGCGCTTGTCCTGCCGCGTGAAGCCGTACTGCGCCAACATCTCGAGCATGCGCCCGGTGATGTCCGCCGTCGGCGGATCGATCATGGCGTTATGGTCGGCAAAGGGAATGTACTCGAAGATCGACTTGGTGTTGTCCTTGTCGAACGAGGCCCAGCCGCCATTTTTGCACTGCATGGCGAAGATCCAGTCCAGCGCACGCTGCGAAACCTCGTACTGGTACCGCTCTCGCGGGTTCTGCACGCTGTTGAGCGCCAGCAGCACCTGTCCCGAGTCGTCCACGTCCGGGTAAAACTCGTTGTTGAACTCGAAGCACCAGCCGCCCGGCTCGACGTTACTCACCTTGTTGGACCAGTCGCCCTTGTGCCGGATCTCCTTCGAGAGCATCCAGTCGGCGGCCTTCAGCAGCCGTGGATCGTCCTTCGGTACACCCGCCTCGGCCAGCGCAAAGACGGCATACGCCGTATCCCATACCGGCGACATGCACGGCTGCATACGGAACCGAGCTGGGTGCTCATCGGCAACCTCCGGCTCCTCGATACCCAGCTTCTCGAACTCATCCATGGCGCGGATGAACTGCGGATCGTCCTCGGAGTAGCCGAGATGGCGCAGCGCGATGATGGAGTTCATCATCGCCGGATAGATCGCGCCCAGGCCGTCGGACATCTCGAACCGCTCCAGCATCCACTTCTCCGCCTTGCGGATGGCCACCTTGCGCAGCGGGCGAATATGCACCCGCTCGAACCAGTGAGTAATACGATCCAGCGCGAGGAAGAAGTTGCGCCAGCCGAAGAGCTTCTTCTTATCCCACCGAAGATGCAGGTTCGCGTTGGCCCGACCGCCGACGAACAGCTCGTCGATGCTCTGCTCCGGGGTCAGCTTCTTGAACGGCTTCTTCGCATAGATAATCGACAGCGGCACCAGAATGCCGCGCGACCACGAAGAGATCTCGTAGATGTTGAAGTAGAACCAGTTGGGAAAGAGAACGATCTCCGGCGGTACCGCGGGCACCGCATCGTAGTCGTACTGGCCGAGCGTGCACAGGTAGATCTTGGTGAAGGTGTTGCACTCCACCACGCCGCCCAGCGAGAGCACCGACTCGCGCGCCTTCGCCATCAGCGGATGGTCCGCCGACCATCCCATCAGCTTCAACGCGAGATAGGCCTTGACGCCATAGTTCACGTTCGAGGGACCGCTCGGATATAGACTCCAGCCGCCGTCCTCGTTCTGGTGCCGCAGAATCTCGTGGACCGCCCGCTGCATGCGGCCCGGATCGCCCGTGCCCAGCAGGAAGTGCATAAAGATGTAGTCGGCATCGAGCATCACATCAGCCTCTAGCTCGCCGCACCAGTAGCCGTCCGCGTGCTGCTGTCCCAGCAGCCAGTCCTTCGCCCGCGTGATTCCCTTGACGACATGGTCGAGCCCCAGATCCATGCGCCCAAAGCGGGGCTGCGCGGAACGGGTTGCCGTCTGCGGGTTGCGAGGTGCTGTACTCATCAATGAATCAACTCTCTCAGGCTTAGACGCGAAAGTTAGAGCCGCGCTTCAGTTTGTGCGGGCGTAATCGCCTTGACAATCTCCGGAGGCAGGCCGAAGCGCACATTCTCCGGCATCACCTCAACCTCATCGACGCTTCCGAATCCATGCGTCTGGAGGTACTCCACGACATCCTTCACCAGCACCTCAGGCGCAGAGGCGCCCGCGGTCACAGCCACGGTATTTACGCCGTCCAGCCACTCCGGCTGGATAGCGCTGGCCCGGTCGATCAGGTGCGAGTTCGTTCCAAGATTTTTCGAAACCTCGACCAGCCGGTTCGAGTTCGAGCTGTTCGCCGAGCCCACCACCAGCACCATATCCGCCTCATGTGCCACGTTCTTCACGGCCACTTGACGATTCTCTGTTGCATAGCAGATGTCCTGCGCGTGAGGCCCGGTAATGTTGGGGAACTTCCGCTTCAGCGCCTCGATCATGTACTTCGCCTCGTCAAGCGAGAGCGTCGTCTGCGTCAGATACGCAACCTTGTTCGGATCGGGCACGACCAGCGCGTCGACCTCTTCCACTGTCGAAACCACCTGCGTCACATCCGGAGCCTCGCCCTGCGTGCCCTCGACCTCTTCATGGTCGCGGTGGCCGACCAGCACCAGCGAGTAACCCTGCTTGGAGAACTTGATCGCCTCCATGTGGACCTTCGTCACCAGCGGGCAGGTTGCGTCCACGACCTTCAGTCCGCGCTCCTTCGCCCGCTCCCGCACCGCAGGCGAGACGCCATGCGCGGAGTAGATCACCCGCGCGCCCTCCGGCACCTCGTCCAGCTCACTGACAAAGATCGCGCCCTTCTTCGCCAAGTCGTTGACCACATAGCTGTTATGCACGATCTCCTTACGGACGTAGATCGGCGCGCCGAAGGTTTCGAGCGCGATTTGCACGATATCGACCGCGCGGACGACCCCGGCGCAGAAGCCTCTCGGCTTCAGCAGCAGAACCCGCTTGGTGGAGATGGAGTTGTCGGCAACAGAGGGACTTGTAGGCTCGTAGGCGGTCGTAGTCACAGCTGTAAGTATATCGCGTTACAGAATTGAAATCTTCTATTTGGAACCTTCTTTGGTCCCACACAAAAAGATGCGCCGGGGAGAATCCTTCTCTCCTCCGGCGCATCGCATCCTGCCTCGTTTGTAACTACAACCCGTGTGCGCACGACTCATGACCACAATCGCAGCGCAATGTTGTCATATCCTTTGCATCCTCGCAGTAGGTCGAGCAGTACTTTGCACCCTCGGCCACCGCACAGTCACATCCCTTGTGAGCGCACTTCTGCGTCGTCGTCTCCACCGTATCCACCTCCATGGCAGTACGCACATGCGATGCCCGGCACGCAGGCAGAGATGTCCCTACCGGCTGCTCTCCAGCAGATGCTCGGCGTGCTTCAGGCTGGTTTCGGTCAGGGTCGCGCCGCTCAGCATCCGGGCGATCTCCTTCCGGCGCTCCTCGTCGCCCATCCTGCGGATGCCGGTATGGATGCGTCCCTGCCGCTCGATCTTCTCGATCAGGAAGTGCTGGTCGCCAAAGGCGGCGATCTGCGGCAGGTGCGTGATGCAGAGCACCTGCTGCCCCTGCGACAGCGTCTTCAGTTTGCGGCCGACGGCCTCCGCCGCCCGCCCGCCGATGCCGATGTCGATCTCGTCAAAGACCAGCGTGCGCGGCAGCGGTGTCTTCTTCTTTTTCCCGCTTGAAGCACCTTCTTCAACCGTAACCTTCAGTGCCAGCATCACGCGGGACATCTCACCGCCCGAGGCGATTTCCTCAAGCGGCTTCAGCGGCTCGCCCGCGTTCGTGGCAATCAGGTACTCCACGCAGTCCCACCCGTGCGAGGACCAGAGCTCGCGCTCCTCCGTCGCCTGCACCTTTACCGAGAAACGCACCCGCATCGCAAGATCGTTAATCTGCACCTCGGCCAGCTTTTCGAGTCTCTGCGCCGCCTTCTGCCGCGCAGCCGTCAGCGTCCGCGCAGCGTCGCAATATGCAGCCGCTGCCTTAGCCTCCTGTACCTTTAGCTCTACCAGCAGCGCATCGCGGTTCTCGACCTCGGCCAGCTTCTGAGCGGCCTCCTCGCCGAAGGAGATGACCTCGGCCAATGTCTGTCCATATTTCCGCTTCAACCGGTCCAGAGCCGCCAGACGATCCTCGATATCCTCCAGCCGTCCCGGCGCGGCGTTGATGCCCTCGGCAAAGCTGCGCACCTCGGCGCTCACATCCTCGACGGTTGCCTTGGCGGCAGCCAGTTGCTGCGCCGCATCCACAAACCGAGGCTCGTACCGGGCCAGCTCCTCCACATGCTTCAGCGCAGCAGAAAGCGTCGTCTCTACCGCGCTCTCCGACTCATACAGGAGCTCATGTGCGCCCATCGCCGCGCTATATAACCGTTCCGCATTGGCGAGCACGCGCTTCTCTGCTTCAAGCTGCACATCCTCATCCGCACTCTCGAGCGCACCGTCGCGGATCTCCTTGCTCTGAAATCGCCACAGGTCGGCCATACGCATACGGTCCTGCTCGGCAGACTCCAACTGCTCCAAATGCTCGCGGATTCCCTTCCACCCCGCATAGGCCGTAGCGGCCTGCTCCGTCTCGATCCCCGCAAAGCGATCAAGCAGCATCCGCTGCTGCGCCGCGTCAAAGGAGCCCATCGTCTCGCCCTGCGTATGCACCAGCGCCAGCTCCGGAGCAAGCTGCCGCAGCACGCTCACCGTCGCGGGCTGGTTATTCACGAAGACCCGCCCCTTGCCGTTGGAAGCGATCTCGCGCCGCAGCAATAAATCCTCAGAGTCCACGTCGATCCCGTTCTCGTCCAGAATCGCCTCGGCTCCCGGCGTCAGCTCGAAGACGCACGCGACCGTCGCCTTCTCCGTCCCGTGCCGCACCACATCCGACGAGGCCTTGCCGCCCAGCAGAAGCACCAGCGCGTCAATCAGGATCGACTTGCCTGCCCCGGTTTCGCCGGTTAACAGATTCAATCCCGGCCCGAACTCGGAGACGGTCCGGTCGATGACGGCATAGTTTTCTACCCGCAACTCCAGCAGCATCGCAGCCTCGTAGGGCGAGCATAGCAAACCCCGCACCCCTTCGGCCCACTCTCAGCGAAGAGACGTTCCGGATACAGGAAGCTTCCGAGGTTCCTCCTTCGATACGTGTGTGCAAATGCAGCTCCATCCAGCCGTTACACTGAAATGCAGATGATGACCTTGGCCCCGACAGTCTCGATCGCCACCATGCTGGGCAAGCCGCTCCTTCTTGCCCTTCGCCTTCAAGACGCCGTCCCATCCGATGCCGCCGCCGCGCCTGCCGCCAGCAGCAGCGCCCTGCTCGAGATGATCCACAACAGCGGGCCGGTCGCCTTCGCGGTGCTTGTCCTTCTACTGCTGTGCAGCATCTTCTCCTGGGCCATCATGCTCTCCAAGTGGTCCAGCTTCGGCAAGGCCGAGAAGCAGTCGAAACGGTTCCTCCGCGCCTTCCGCAAGTCGGGCAGGCTCTCGGAGATCGCCGCCGTCTCCGAGCAGTTCCGTCCCAGCCCGCTCGTCACCGTCTTCACCGAGATCAACGAGGAGTACCAGCGGCAGACCGGAGGCCGCGGCCTTCCGCGCAACCCGACCGCGCTCGACCGCGCTGCCCAGACGGCCTCGAGCGAGGCGCTCACCGTGATGGAAAGCCGCATGACATGGCTGGCGACCATCGCCGCCATCGCTCCCTTTATTGGTCTGCTCGGCACGGTCATGGGCATCATCGACGCCTTCCATGGCCTCGGCACCTCGGGCGCGGCTACCCTTCGCGCCGTTGCGCCGGGCATCTCGGAGGCGCTCATCACCACCGCCGCCGGTCTTGTCGTCGCCATCCCGGCGGTCGTCGGCTACAACCAGCTCACCGCCCGACTGCGCGAGTTTGCCTCTCGCATCGACGACTTCGGCCGCGAACTGCTGAACGCCATCGAGAACGCCGCCATGATTAATCAGCCCTCGTCCGACGATCCGCGCCGGAGGGACCACTAGCCATGGCCTTCTCCGTCCAGAGCGGCGGCCGGTCGCGCACTCAGACCGCGCTCGCCGAGATCAACATCACGCCGCTCGTCGACGTCGTGCTGGTACTTCTGCTCATCTTCATGCTGACCGCGCCGGTGCTGCAATCGGGCATCGAGGTTGCCGTGCCGCACACGCGCTCGGTCAATCAACTGACTGAGGAGCGGATGGTCGTCACCATCGACAAGAACCAGAATGTCTTCCTGCAGGACAAGCCAGTCAACATCAACGATCTACCTTCTCGCCTCGCGGCGACCGGCAAGGCCGACGCCAAACGAGTCGTCTACGTCCGCTCGGACGAGCGTGTTCCCTTCGGGGCCTTCGCCTCGGTCATGGATGCCGTCAAGCGGGCGGGCATCACCAACATCAGCATCGTGACACAGCCGCTGGATAAGTAAGCAGGGGTAAGGGCATCGCTACTGAGACGAAATGGACGCGGGAGGACGTCGGAACCGACGCCATCGGCAAGGATCTTGCCGGGTCCGTCGTGCTGCACCTGATCGTCGCCGGTTCGATCCTCGGCTTTGCGTATATTCATTCCCCCAGCAAGCGCTGGGGACAGGAACAGGCAACCGCCGGAGCCATTCAGGCTTCGATGGTTTCGGCGATTCCTCTGCCGCCACGGCAACCGGTGAACGAGAAGAACGTCCTCGCTTCGGAGACGCCCAGCCCCGCGCCCGTCACCGAGACGGTGAAGACCCAGCCCCCACCGAAGCCTGACGAGGTGCTCATCCCGAAGAAGGACGCCAAGCCCGTCAAGACGGCTGAGAAGGCTACGCCTGAGCCACCGAAGCATCCGCAGCCCACCCCGCCCGTTCCTCCGAATCGCGCCACCACGGGCGAAACCAGTGGCATGCGTATCGCGCAGTCCACCATGCAGCTTCGCAACGGCACGGCCAGCGTCAGCGTCGATGACAAGACCTTCGGCGCGCGCTTCGCCTACTACATCAACATCGTTAATCGCACGGTCGCGCAGCAGTGGTTCACACAGGAGGCCGATCCTCGGCTCTCCAATGGCAAGCGTGTCACCATCGTTTTCGACATCAACCGGGCGGGCAATCCGCTCAATCCACGCGTCCAGGCTCCCAGCGGCTCGCCCTCGCTCGATACCTCTGCCCTGCGCGCCGTACAGCGCGTCGAGGGCTTCGGTCCGCTCCCGGCGGGCGACCATATTACGGTCGAATACTCCTTCGATTACAAACTTCAGTAAAAAATCCGCATCACACTAGGTACTTCATCGAACTCGTGAGTTAACCATCAAAGTCTTTTTTTGCGTCTACCATACGAAAAGAATGAAACGTTCGACCTCATCCCCCGGCCGCCGCTTCCTCCTCTCCGCGCTCCTGCTTCTTCCCTTCAGCACCGCTCTTCTCGCGCAGGATACCTTCCAGACCGAGACTACGAGCGGAGCCGAGCGCATCCGTGTCGCCGCTGCCGACTTCAAGCCCGGCACGGCGGACGATCAGACCACCAACGACAAGCGCATCTTTGACGCGACCCTCTACTCCGACCTGGCCAACGCGGGCATCTTCGACATGGTTTCCAAGTCGCTCGCGCCGCAGGCCACTCCCGGTACGCCCGCCGAGATGCGCCTGCCCGACTGGTCAAATGCCCCTGCTTCGGCTGCGATGGTCGCCTTCGGCTCGCTCAGCGTGCAGGGCGGCAAGCTCGCCGTCAATGGCTATCTCTTCGACGTAAAGAACACGCAGTATCCCCAGGTGCTCGCCAAGCAGTACAGCGAGGAGCCCACCGAGGACGGAGCGCGACAGATCGCCCACCGCTTCGCCGACGAGATCATCTTCCGTCTCGGCGGTGGTACCGCGGGCATTGCCGAGACGAAGATCTATTACGTCCACATGGCGGGCGGTAATAAAGAGATCTGGGCCATGGACTACGACGGAGCCAACCAGCACGCCATCACGCATCTCGGCACCGTCTCCATCTCGCCCCGCGTCTCGCCGGATAACTCCCGCGTTGCCTACTCCTCGCTCGGCAAGTACGGCTTCCAGGTGCAGATGTACTCGCTCCTGCTAAACCGGCCCGTGGCCTTTCCCACCAACCCGGCCACGAATCTCTCCCCCGCGTGGGCGCCCAGCGGGCGTGAGATCGCCTTCTCCTCCTCCCGCGGAGGCGACCCGGACATCTGGATCTCCGACGTCAACGGCGGCCTCGCCCGCCGCATCACCAGCTTCAAGGGGCCGGACGTCTCGCCCACCTACAACCCGAAGACCGGCGCGCAGATCGCATGGATCAGCGGCCGCACCGGTCTGCCACAGCTCTACATCATGGAAACCGACGGCTCCGGCGTGCAGCGCCTGACCGACGGTGGCTATGCGACCTCGCCCTCGTGGTCGCCGAACGGCCAGTTTCTCGCCTTCGCTTGGGATCGCAAGTACGGTCCCGGCGCTCCCGGCTGACAGGACATCTACGTGATGGAGATCGCCACCAAGAAGTGGATTCAGCTCACCCACGACGGCGGGCGCTGCGACTTCCCCTCGTGGTCGCCCGATGGCCGCCACATCGTCTATGCCAATAGCGCCTCGGGCAAACCGGGCGACATGAAGATCTGGACCATGCTCGCCGATGGTACACAGCGACGCCCGCTTACCGGCGCAGGCAACGATATGCCCAACTGGAGCTGGAAATAATTGCAGCGCCTTAGCGATGTTCGATTTTGTTTGAGGTAACTTGATGTTCGATGTTTCGATGAAATTTCAGGAGACGACCCCCATGAACGCAACGCACTCTCTTCGACACCGGCTCTTCACCCTCGCCGCGGCCACGCTGATTCTCGGAGCGGCCGCAGGCTGCCATAAGAAAGGCATCGACTCGAACATCGGCACCCTGGCCGGCCCGCCCAGTACCGGCGGCACTGCGCCCACGGCCGTCATCACCGCCGATCCGCTGGCCATCGACCAGGGCCAGTCCGTCGTGCTGAACTGGCGCACGCAGAACGCCGACTCGGTCACGATCGACGGCATCGGCTCGGTCAACGTCAACGGCACCCAGACCGTCGCGCCCAACACCTCCACCAACTTCCACCTCACGGCCAAGGGCTCCGGTGGCACTACCGAGGCCAACGTGCGCGTGACCGTCCGCGTTCCGACCGCGCCGAGCGTCCCGGCCGAGAGCAGTGGCGACATGGGCAGCGAAGAGGCCTTCAAGCAGAACGTGCAGGACGTCTTCTTCGACTATGACAGCTATGACATCCGGCCCGACGCGCAGGGCTCCGTCGCCAAGGCGGCCTCGTATCTGCAGGCTCATCCGGCGATCAAGGTCGTCATCGGCGGCTACTGCGACGAGCGCGGCTCGGCGGAGTACAACCTGGCCCTCGGCGAGAATCGCGCCAACGCCGCCAAAACTGCCCTGACCAGCGCCGGTGTCTCGGCCAGCCGCCTGCGCGTCATCAGCTACGGCAAGGAGAAGCAGTTCTGCACCGAGCAGGATGAGAGCTGCTACCAGCAGAACCGCCGCGCGCAGTTCTCGCTCGACCGGTAACGCAATAACCAGACGGCTTTCCTCAAAGGTCGTCCACAATAGATACTGAACCTAACGGCGGGAGAGCCCGTGATCCAACCCGGTCACGGGCTCCCTTGCAGGAAGCGACCCCCTATGACGATTCAGACAAAGTATCTCCGGCGAGCCTCCGCGGTGCTGGCCCTGCTGCTGACGGTCACACCGGCGTTTGCGGCCAACAAGGACATGATTCAGCTCCAGACGCAGGTGCAGCAGTTGCAGGACGCCGTGGCTCGGCTGCAGCAATCCAACGACGAGCGCATGGGCGTGATGAAGGACCTTGTCCAGCAGACTGCCGACTCGGTGAACCGGATGTCGGCTACCGTCGAGAGCCTACAACGCAACATGCAGACGCAGCAGGAGACGGAGGGCGGCAAGATCGAGGCCCTGCAAGGGCAGGTCCAGTCTGTCAATGACTCGCTCGACGAACTAAAGGCGCGACTGGGCCAGATCCAGAAGAACATGCAGGACATGCAGAGCCAGCAGCAGAACATCGCGCCCGGCGCGGCCCCCGTAGAGACTCCGCAGCCCGAGGCGGCGCCCACTCCTGCTCCTCCAACCCCGACGAAGCGCGGCGGCAAGCCCTCCGCGGGTACTCCGATGGCCGAGGCCGTTACCCCGGCCGCTCCCGTAGCGGCTCCTGCTGCCGCACCCGCGCAGCAGGTCGACGACCTCTACAAGTCGGCCCTCGGCGACTACATGGCCGCCAAGTATCCGCTGGCCGCGGGCGAGTTCGCCGACGTGATCCGCTACTACCCTGACCATCCCTTGTCGGGTAACTCTTTCTATTACTTAGGCGAGATCGACTACCGGGCCGCCAAGTACGATGAGGCCGTGAAGGACTACGACATGGTCCTGCAGCACTTCGCCGACAGCAACAAGGTTCCTGCTGCCCGGCTGCACAAGGGGCAGGCTCTGCTGGCGCTGCACCAGAACGACGCCGCGGTGCGCGAGCTTCGGGCGCTGATCGCCCGCTTCCCGGCCTCCCCCGAGGCGATGCTGGCGCGCAGCAAACTGAGCGGCATGGGCATCACCGTCACCCCGAAACGCGCCTCGAACTAAAGACTTGGCAGAAAAACCTCAACCCCTCAGGTTGAGCAAGGCCTGTTCCACCGCAGCCCGCTGGGGTCCGGTCAACGGAAGCAGCGGTAGTCGTGGAGCCCCCCCGTAGTAGCCGTTCCGGTCGCAGCCGTACTTCACCCCGCGCACACCCAACTCCTCTTCGATCAATTGAATCGAGCCCTCCAGACGAAGCTGCTTCTCCGCAGAAAGCGGCAGGTCGCCGTCCTTCCACGCGGCGTAGACCTCGTAGCAGGCCTGTGGAGCAGCGGCAGCCAGAGGAGGCGCAACCCCCACGGCTCCCGCCTCGAGCGCGTCCATCAGGGATTCACTTCTCGCCGTAAGTATCTGGAAGGAAACCATCTTTTCTCGAGTGCGAAGCGCAGGCCTGGCCGGAGGCGCGGCCACGACAACGCCGCCGGAGAGGCTCTCCGGCGAAACCAGCCCGGTCGAGCGGGCTGCCATGCGTCCTGTCACCGGGGCAAAAACATGCGTAACGACGATCTTCCTCTGTACCACAGCCGTCCTCTCGCGCAGGCTCCGAATCTCTGCGGCGCCGATCGCCCCCAGATATCCGATGATCTGCGGATGCAATGCCAGCGCACAGACCAGATCGCTCGGCAGATTGCCGGTCAGCACCACCGGCAGCGGCGAGCGGTCGGCGGCCATCTGGAGGAGCGTGCGAAGCTCATCAGGAGTGAGCCCCGGCAGCGCAGGCGGAGCGAGCGCCACAGCGTCATAGCCGATCCGCGCTGCTTCTTCCATCAGCTCCAGGATCGAGCGCAGGCTGTTGCGGGCGACTCCGGCAAGCATCACCTTCGCATCGGCGGCGGCGGCAAGGGCGGTCTTCAGGGCATCAACGGTTTCCGTTTCACTCAGCAGGGGGGGCTCCCCGTTCTCGCCAAGCACGATCATGCCCGCAGCCGGGGTGAGCGAGTAGTGCTGCACATTCTGTTCGAGTTTGCGGAGGTTCAGGCGGCCATCCGCGAAGAACGGAGTGGTGAGAGGAATGTGCAGGCCTTCAAGCAACATGGACTCTATCGTAAATCGCCCGCGCCCTCCGCGGAACTATGAGCGAGACAGCAATCCCGCGACCAGAGCCACCCACTCGTCCTCAAGCTCCGGGCGATGGTACTCCCGCCCCGAGCGACGATACCAGTAGTCGGCGTTCCAGCCGTCGCCCTCCTTACGGTGCAGGTAGGCATGGACGCACATGCCGTCCTTCGTCTCCAGATGATCGACGAGCCCATGCGCTCTCTTCCAGTCGCCCTTCGCGTCCCACCATAGGGCTGCAAGCGGAGCGGAGAGCTCTTCATCCGGGGCTTCATAGGCAAGCGATGCGGTGAACTGGTCGAGGTTCATAGGATCTCCGGCAAAAAAAATCTTTTCGATGAAAATGAGCCTCTTTTGAGTGTATCGATACGGATAACAACAGGTTCAGAGTCTCAAGTCATTGAATCGACAGACCCAACCCTCGCAGGACGCAGAACGCCCTCTTTCTGATGCCGGGCGGTGCTGAGAAAATGATTGCAGGATAAGGATTTTTTGATAACAGAGAGGGTTCCGGGATGAACCGTTCACCCCGGCTCGCTCATCTCTTACAAGGGCTTTTTTTGTAAATTTATGATGCGTTTTCGACAAGCTCTTGGAGCTTTGCTTATTTGTCTCTTTGTGCCGTATGCTTTCGGCCAACAAATCTCTGCCCCTGAACCTCAGGCAGCCAGTCTTCACGGAATCATCACTGATACAGATGGAGCGTTCATCCCGGGCGCTGCCATCACCGCCAGCACCGATACTCCTGCCGATCGGCGCACCAGCGTCTCCGGCAGCGATGGTGTCTTCGCCATTAGCGGACTGCGCCCGGCGGTTCCCTACCACCTTGTCGTCAGCGCGAAGGGCTTCGCCGACTGGACCTCGCCCGCGATCACGCTCACGCCCGGCCAGCAGCTCGATCTTACCGAGGTCAAGCTGACCGTCGGAGCCGTCGAGACGTCCGTGACTGCCGTTACCAGCGAGCAGCTTGCGCTCGAGCAGGTGGAAACCGCCGAGCATCAGCGTGTGCTCGGTGTCATTCCGAACTTCTACGTGGCCTATGACAAGCAGTTTGTGCCGCTCAGCGCGAAGCTGAAGTACCAGCTTGCGTATCGTGCCTCGACCGACGTGGTCAGCGTGATCGGAGCCGCGTTCATCGCTGGCATCGATCAGGCCTCCGCCAGCCGCCCCAACTATGTTCAGGGAGCGAAGGGCTACGGGCAGCGCTTCGGCGCGGCGTATGCCCAGGGCATCTCGGACATCCTGATCGGCGGTGCGGTGCTTCCCTCGCTGCTGCACCAGGATCCGCGGTACTTCTACCAGGGCACAGGCACTACAAAGTCGCGGATGATCCATGCGCTCGAGGCTCCGTTCGTCGCCAAGGGAGACAACGGCCGCTGGCAGTTCAACTACTCCAGCATCGGCGGCGACCTTGCCACTGGAGCGCTCGCTAACACGTACTACCCGAACAGGGATCGCGGCGTGGGCTTGGTCTTTACCAGCGCCGCCATCACCACCGGTGGGCGCATCGCCAACGCGCTCGCGCAGGAGTTCTTCCTGAGCAAGTACACCACCAGGCCGAAGAAGAAGCCCTAAGCGACAGCCGCATCGGCGCAGCGGGACGATGTGGTGTGCCTCCAGAGAACTGCTGGGAGTAAGATGGCCGCATTCGCTGCCAACTCCGTAAGCTGCTTTGGAGGTACATCCCTTGTCCCTTCGCCAGAGCTCGTTCATCGCTCTCCGGTGCCTGCGCCGCAATCGTCTGCAGACGCTGCTGACGATTGCCAGTCTGATGATCGGCGTCGGCACTCTGTTGGCCACGGTTGCGGTGGGGATCGGAGCGCAGAGCTCCATCACCAGCCAAGTGCAGGCCGCCGGGATGAACATCATCCTTATCCATAGCGGCAACTTCAGGGCGGCGCGGGAGTGGCGCAACAGCCAGATTGAGGACCAGCCCGACAACCCGCTCAAGAACCCGGCCTTCACGATGCAGGATGATCCGGAGATGCTCGGCGGCAAGGGTGCGGCCACCACGCTTTCGCTCGACGACGCGGCCGCCATCCGCGCGCTGCCGAAGGTGCAGGCCGTCTCCGCCGCCATGCATGACACGATGATGGCAACGGCAGGATCAGCGACATGGGTTCCACAGGTTCGCGGCGAGCAGGCCGCGCTGATCGAGATTCGCCGTGCCTGGGTGCTGCGACATGGGCGATTCTTTACGGCACAGGAAGAGGCGCAGAGCGCGCCGGTCGCCGTACTGGGCAGCGTGGCCGCAGATCATCTCTTCGGCACCCGCAATCCGGTGGGTGAAAGCATAGCACTACACGGACAGAGCTTTCGAGTCATCGGCGTCATCGCCAGCGGAAGCTGGATGGTACCCGCATCGCAGGGCGATGGACAGTTCGACGCGATCTACCTGCCGGCCGGAACAGCGCAGCGTCTGTTCGGCCGCACCTGGCTGGACGACATCACGCTTTCGACGGTTTCGACCGGCGATGTAAGCGTCATAGTGAAAGAGGTACAGCGTTTTCTGCGGGAGAGGCACCACCTGGACAAGACCATGGCCGCGGACTTTACCGTGATGAGCCAGGCCGACCAGACCATCACTAAAGGCGAGGCGGGCCGGGGCGACTGGGCGCGAGCGATTATGGATAACGCCGTCAGCCTGGACCACGTGACGCTCGCACAGCTTGGCAAAAAGCTCGAAACCACCGGCCGCACTATGTCTTGGCTGCTGGCGTCGATTGCCGCTGTCTCGCTGGTCGTTGGCGGCATCGGCATCATGAACATCATGCTGCTTTCCGTCACGGAACGTACACACGAGATCGGAATCCGTCGCGCCGTCGGCGCGCAGTCCGGCGATGTGATGGAGCAGTTCCTTATAGAGGCCGTGCTGTTGAGCGGCTGCGGAGGTCTGCTCGGTATTGCGCTGGGCATGGTGGCCGCGGCCATGATTGCGCATATGGCGCACTGGGCCACGGAGCTCTCGTGGCCGGCCATCGCGCTCTCGTTTACGATCTCGACGGCGATCGGCGTACTGTTCGGCTTTTACCCTGCTCGACAGGCCTCGCGTGTAGACCCGATGACCGCCCTGCGCTATGAGTAACGCGGGCGGTCCTCGGTGACAAGCTAAACGACCGTTGTCTCTCGCGCCTGGTGCAGGCTCTGAATCGCGTACACCTCGACGATACCGTCCTGCAGGGCGGCGATGCCCTCGGCCGCGGCACGGGCCGCAGCGAGCGTCGTGATTGTCGGGATGCGGGCAAGCACGGCGGCGCGGCGGATGGCCTTCTCGTCGAAGACAGTGTCCAGCCCGCGAGGCGTGTTGATGATGAGCTGGATGCGCTCGCCCTTGATGAGATCGACCACGTTCGGGCGGCCCTCCTTCACCTTGAAGACGCGTTCCGGCCGCAGCCCCGCAGCCTCGAGCACCTGCGCGGTGCCGTGCGTGGCCACAAGGTGGAAGCCCATCTCGATGAAGCTCTTCGCCAGCTCGACCAAGTCATCCTTGTCGTGATCGTTGACCGAGAGGAAGACTGTTCCCTTCATCGGCAGGTTCTGCCCGGCGGCGAGCTGCGCCTTGGCGAAGGCCTCGCCGAAGTTATCGGCCACGCCCATCACCTCGCCTGTGGACTTCATCTCCGGCCCGAGCACTGTATCGACGCCCGGGAACTTGCCCCACGGGAAGACCGGCGACTTGACGAAGAAGTGTTCGCCTGTGCCAAGATCCTTGCCGCTCGCAACCTGCTCCGGCAGCATCTCTTTCAGCTTGCGGCCTACCATGATGCGGCTGGCTATCTTGGCCAGCGGCACGCCGGTGGCCTTCGAGACATACGGCACCGTGCGCGAGGCGCGCGGGTTGACCTCGATAACAAAGACCGTGCCGCGCTGGATGGCGAACTGGATGTTCACTAGGCCGCGCACCGAGAGCGAGAAGGCCAGCTTGCGCGTGTAGTCGCGGATCGTATCGAGCACCTCGGGCGCAAGATCGACCGCAGGAAGCACGCAGGAGGAGTCGCCGGAGTGGATACCCGCCTCCTCGATGTGCTGCATGATGCCTGCGATGACGACATCGTCTCCGTCGCAGAGAGCATCGACGTCGCACTCGGTCGCATCCTCGAGGAAGTGGTCGATGAGCACCGGGCGCTCCTGCGAGTACTCGATGGCGGTGGTCATGTACTGCACGATGGAGGTGGCGTCGTAGCAGATGACCATGGCGCGGCCGCCCAGCACATACGACGGACGCACGAGCACCGGGTAGCCGATGCGCTCGGCACCGGCAACAGCCTCTTCGACCGAGGTCGCCATTACGCCCTGCGGCTGCGGGATAGCCAACTCCTCAATCAGCTTGCCGAAGCGTTTGCGATCTTCCGCAAGATCGATCGATTCCGGGCTGGTGCCGATGATGGGCACGCCCGCCTTCTTCAACGGCAGCGAGAGGTTCAGCGGCGTCTGCCCGCCGAACTGGACGATCATGCCGATCTCCGCGCCCGACGAGGCTTCGTGCTCATAGACAGCGAGCACATCCTCAAGCGTCAGCGGCTCGAAGTAGAGACGGTCGCTCGTATCGTAGTCGGTCGAGACAGTCTCCGGGTTGCAGTTGACCATCACCGTCTCATAGCCATCCTCGCGCAGCGCAAAGGCGGCGTGGCAGCAGCAGTAGTCGAACTCGATTCCCTGCCCGATGCGGTTCGGTCCGCTGCCGAGAATGAGGATCTTCTTCTTCGACGTCGGCGCGGCCTCGTCCTCCTCGTCATACGAGGAGTAGAGGTATGGCGTGAAGCTCTCGAACTCCGCGGCGCAGGTATCGACGAGCTTGTAGACTGGCTTTACGTTCAGCTTCTGACGCAGAGCGCGGATGTCCGCAGGCGTAACGCCGAGTGAATCAGCGAGCCGCTCGTCCGAGATGCCCATGCGCTTGGCGCGGCGCAGCTCGTGCGCGGTGAGCTGGTCGATGGTCTTCTCTCCGATGGCCTTGATCTCATCGACGATCTGCTTGATCTGGTGCAGGAACCACGGGTCCATTGAGGTAAGCCGCACGACCTCGCGGACATTCATGCCCTGCTCGAAGGCGTAGCGGATGTAGGCGAAGCGATCCGGGTGCGGCGTTACGAGACGCTGCGTCAGGCGCCGCGGCTCGATATCGGCAGCGGTAGCCTTCTTACCTGTCTCGAGCGAGCGGATGGCCTTCATCAGAGCTTCCTTGAAGGTGCGTCCGATGGCCATGACCTCGCCGACGGACTTCATCTGCGGGCCAAGCGTGTCGTCCGCGCCGGGGAACTTCTCGAACTGCCACTTGGGAATCTTGACGACAACATAATCGAGAGTCGGCTCGAAGCACGCGGGCGTGGCCTTGGTGATATCGTTCTGAATCTCGTCGAGCGTGTAGCCCACGGCAAGGCGAGCCGCGATCTTGGCAATCGGGAAGCCCGTGGCCTTCGACGCAAGAGCCGATGAGCGCGAGACACGCGGGTTCATCTCGATGACGGTCATGCGGCCGTTGGCAGGATTGACGGCGAACTGCACGTTCGAGCCGCCCGTCTCGACGCCGATCTCCCGGATGACGGCGATGGCCGCATCGCGCATGCACTGGTACTCGCGGTCGGTCAGCGTCTGCGCCGGGGCAACGGTGATCGAATCGCCCGTGTGCACGCCCATCGGATCGAAGTTCTCGATGGAACAGATGATGATGACATTGTCCTTCAGGTCGCGGACGACCTCCAGCTCGTACTCCTTCCAGCCGAGCACGGACTCCTCAATCAGGCACTCGCCTACCGGCGAGAGATCGATGCCACGGGAGAGGATGTCGGTCATCTCCTCGCGGTTGTAGGCGATGCCGCCGCCCGAGCCGCCGAGCGTGAACGAGGGACGGATGACGACCGGAAAGCCGATCTTAGCCGCGAAGGCCAGGCCATCGGATACGTTGTTCACAAGGAGCGAGCGCGGCATATCGAGGCCGATCTTGTTCATCGCATCCTTGAAGAGCAGACGGTCCTCGGCCTTCTTGATGGCCTCGAGCTTGGCGCCGATCAACTCGATGCCGAACTTGTCGAGCACGCCGGAGTCAGCCAGATCGACGGCAAGGTTCAATGCAGTCTGTCCGCCGACGGTCGGCAGCACGGCAAACGAGCCCGCTGCGCCGGAGTCCCTGAGCATCTCCGACTCGATGCGGAGGATCTCCTCAAGGTATGCGGGAGTCAGCGGCTCGATGTAGGTGCGGTCGGCCACCTCGGGATCGGTCATGATGGAGGCTGGATTGGAGTTGACGAGGACGACCTCGTACCCCTCGGCTTTCAGCGCCTTGCAGGCCTGCGTACCGGAGTAGTCGAACTCGGCCGACTGGCCGATGACGATCGGGCCGGAGCCGATCACGAGAATCTTTGCGATGTCATTCCTGCGGGGCATTCTTATTTGACCTGTGCCTTATGTCTCTTTGCTGCAACTCTCGTTAGCTTTCCTTCTCGCATCAGCAAGCCAAGGATGCTCCAACTTAGATAATCTTTCGAGCCACCTAGATAGTCGCTCTGTAAGCCAAGTGTATGTGCGACATCAGAATTCGTTACACCAGCCTCGTTTGCTATTGCCAACTCCAAGACAGAATCTTTAAGCATCTGAAGCGCAATTTGTGCCTTTTCATGCACACCAATGGGCACATTGAGATTTCTAAGCTTTCTATTTTTAGGACTTACATTAGGTGAAACCGTATTTGTAAGTGAGCCACCCGATGATTCTGTCCCAAAGGAAGCAATCAATTCAGCTTCGATTCTAAGTGCGTCAATTTCGGATAAACCTTCCACCAATTTTGTGGTGAGCACTGTAGCTCCCGCAGTAAGAATCTCTCGAATGCGATCCCCTTTGCGGGTGTCATCTGCCTTTTGAGCGTGTTCCCATGCTCTAATTCCAGTTCCCTTCCCTATATAAAACGGCTTAGCTGGATTGCTCCGCGTATCTTTCAAGGCATAAACGTAATAGGTTTTAGCGTCGCTCACTTTTTGAACTCTTCCATCATCCTGCGGAAGTCTTTGAACAGATAATGCGAGTCGTGTGGACCGGGGCTGGCCTCGGGGTGGTACTGCACCGAGAACATCGGATCGGTCCTGTGCCGCAGCCCGGCGAGCGTGCTGTCGTTCAGATTTGTGTGCGTCTTCTCGACGTCCGCAGGCAGCGACTCCGGATCGACGTTGTAGTTGTGATTCTGCGCTGTAATCTCCACCTTGCCCGTCTGATGGTTCAGGATCGGGTGATTGCCGCCGTGGTGGCCGAACTTCAGCTTGTACGTCTTTCCGCCCAGCGCGATGCCGAAGAGCTGATGGCCAAGGCAGATACCGAACAGTGGCTTCTTGCCCTTCAGGTCGCGGATGTTCTGCTGCGCGTAGTCGAGCGGCTCCGGATCGCCGGGACCGTTCGAGAAGAAGATGCCATCGGGGTTCATGGCCAGCACCTCAGCGGCAGGCGTGCGCGCCGGGACGACCGTGACGCGGCAGTTCTCACGCGCCAGCATGCGCAGGATGTTCTCCTTGATGCCGAAGTCATAGGCGACCACGTGCAGCGGCTCGCCCTCGACCGTCGGCGCGAGCAGCTTGTCGCCGGTCTGGTTGCGTGGCTCGCTCGAGTCCCACTCGTAGGTGGCCTTGGTGCTCACGACGCTGGCAAGGTCCGTGCCGTTCATCTTGCGGATGCTGCGGGCCTGCGCGACGAGCGCATCCGCGTCGAGATTCTCGCCCGAGGCGATGACGCCGCGCATCACACCATTGGCGCGCAGATGGCGCACGACGGCGCGGGTGTCGATCTCGCTGATGACGGGCACGCCGAAGCGCTCCAGATACTCGTCGGCGACCTGCGTGGAGCGCCAGTTTGAACTGATCGTCGAGAACTCGCGCGTGACCAGTCCCTCGATGAAGGGGCGCGTCGCCTCGGCATCCGAAGGTGTGGTGCCGTAGTTGCCGATGTGGGGATTGGTAAGAACGACAATCTGCCCGGCATAAGAGGGATCGGTAAAGATCTCCTGGTAGCCGGTCAGCGAGGTGTTGAAGACAACCTCACCCGAACATGAGGTCGCAGCACCATAGCTGGTGCCGTGAAAGATGCGCCCGTCCTCGAGTGCGAGTATGGCGGGGAGCGCGGGTCTGTCCTGCATTGCCTCTCCTGAGGGAACCTTTTAGGAATCCGGGAGTGGATTCAATCGATTCTAGTTATACCGTGTTATCTTGTTCATTATCAGCACTTTGATTTTTCCAGAAACCTTTTTGCTGAACATTTGCAGAACGTCGAAACACGGAGCGTTTATGGCATCGACTGAACTCAATACCTCATTGACTATATCAGTGTTTACCCGCCATTCGGAGGACTGTCCGAAGCGCAAAGACAAGCATTGGCGGCGCTGCCGGTGCAAGAAGCATCTCTACATCCGAGAGCATGGCGAGACGACATACATCTCGGCAAAAACCCGCTCTTGGGAGGATGCCGAGAAGTTCGCGCAGCGGGAGCGGGATAAGCGGGACCCGGTAAAACTCGCTTTGCTGAACATTGCAGAACGGGAGAAGCTGCTCGCCGAGAAGGAGCAGGGTAAACAGAAGGGCCGCAAGACCATCGAGGCCGCCCTGAAACTGTGGCTTGCCGGAATGAAGTCGGTCGCCGATACGTCTCTCGGGGCCTATACCAGTACGGGCCGCCGCATCCAGAGATGGGCCGACCGGCACAACGTCGTTTACGTCGACGAGGTACTGCCCTCGATGCTCGAGGAATGGCGGGCATCATGGTCGCCCGAGGCCGAGGATGAGGACAACCGGCTCGCCCTGAACACGCAGGCCGCTCTCCTGACCCGGATAAAGGCGTTTTTCCGTTGGGCGTTCGGCATGGAGTACATACGCAAAAACCCTGCCCTGCTCCTGCGCCCAATCACGCCCGACGAGAGTCAGACTTGGCCCCTGACGCGCCTGCAATTCGACGAACTCCTCGAGGCCGCTGCCAAGGTCGAGGACATAGGGCGGCACCTTGTGGCGATCTTCCTCGTGCAGCGATGGACCGGGCTGCGTATTGGCGATGTCGTCTGCGCCTCTAAGACGGCCCTTGTCGGCAACCGCCTGACGGCCACTATCAGAAAGAAGCGCAAACGGAAACCCTCGGCGAGCGTGGTCGAGTTCGTTCTCCCGGACCATGTTGTTGAGGCCCTGACGTCGCTCCCGGCCCGGAAGGAGGAACACCGGGATTACTGGTTTTGGTCCCGGGCGTGTAAAGAGCATGTCAACGTCAACAAGTGGGTCCGCAAGGTCGATGCCCTGTCCAAGACGCTCGACTTCAAGGACGAGGAGGGCGAGCCGCTCGAGTTCCGCTCTCACATGCTCCGAGACACGTTTGCGGTCGAGATGCTCCTTGCGGGCGTCCCACTTGAGAAGGTGTCCAAGCTGCTCACGCATGAGTCGGTCGCTATCACGGAACGGTATTACGCCAAGTGGACGCGCATCCGTAAGCAACAGTTGGAAGACGAGGCCGTCGCAGCGATGATGCGGCAAGGGGCGACGTTCAAAAACCGGGCAGCTACCCTAGCCTGACTTTCTACGCGCCCCGTGTGGGGCGATTCTGAGCGATTGCGGGCCGTTCTAGGCGATGGAAAGCCGGGAGCGGCCCGTCCCGGTTTAGGCCCGCGTATCCGGGAGTTCAAAGAGTCTCTCGAGGTCCTCGACGCTAAACGCTGCGAGTTTCGCCCGTAATTCTTGCGGCAGGCGACCGATCTGCCGGGCCGTGAGCGGCTGCAACACAACGAACTGCCCGACGAGCATGTCGGCCCCGGTCGGTCGCAGGCTGCGCCACTGACGGAGCAGGTCGGCGTGGTTTTGGACGGTGACGGTCGTGGTCGGGCTGACTTTGATGTACATGCGAGCAATCTCCTTGCGAAGACAGTACCCGGAGGGCTTTACAATGTCAATAAGTCTTTTACCATGTATATCTTACGTGTCATTATCTCGTGTAATTTTCTCGCGTAATCCAGAGAAAACAAAGCGAAAACTCTATTGCAAATGGTTTTTCAAAAGTATTTTCGTCTGTGTAAATTTATGAGCGGCGGAGGGCTATAAACAACGTGTTTTCAACAATTTACCCCCCCCCCCACCCCTACCCACAACGCTGTGCGAGAATCCCTGAAAACAAAGGACTTGCAGCTTTGGCCTCGACCTTCATCATAACTTCGCCCCATGCTGGCAATATGCACATCGTTTTGGTTCAGGAGTAATCGCAATATCGAAATCGCGTTACACGAGCTTCTGCGTTTGCAATAAGATCATCTCGTGACTAACCACACGGAAAAGATCGACGTTACGGCCTCGTTCGTGGAATACAACGGCTATCTGTCCCGTCCGCCACTTGAGAAGTGGATAATTCCGAATCCGTTCCTTTTAGCGATCTATCCCGTCGCAGCCCGATATGGTTCTACCCCTAAAGATTTTTCATTCAACGGCGACGCCAAAAGCGTGGGCGAGACGTATCTGCATGTTGGGGTCAAGAGTCTTCAAATAGCTCTCAGAATCCACACCGAGCGGGTCGAGATTCATCTGGCTAATCCTGACTGGAGTGAAGTCGAAACGAAAATCCCTTTCTGTGCAGATATAAGAAGTACCGTTCTTAGCGTTGCGGAGAGCGAGCTACGCGAACAAGAAATAACTCTAGGTATGCACCTAAAGGTTGATCTGGCCAAATTCAAAACAAGAATGCGTGAGCTTGTTTCCTCAAACCTGATCGGAGAAGCCGATTTCTATGGATTCAATACGCACAGTTCAAATAAGAGCTTCGTGATAGAAAAATCTCAACGAACCGATTCCGATGTTTTTATCAGGATCACGAGGAAGCACACAGGTAATGTCGGTTTTGGCGAAATGGCCGAAATACTTTTCAACGACGAGCAATCCTATTTGCAGTTGCTCGATCTCGGAGTCGATCAGTGATTAATTCTATTTACGGCCATTTGATCCCACACAACGTAGGGCCGAACACTGCCCAAGGAGCCTCTTTCCATCGCGGCTTCGCAGACGATCTTGCTCATGGGCCAAACGACACCGACATCCTCAATAATTTAAATTTAGAAACGAACTTCCGAACTCAATATCTAGCTACGCTCGAAGGGGAGCCAATACTTGTATTGAACATCGGTCGTTCTGGCGACCGCTCTCATCGCAACATCCGAGCAACTCTCGAGCGCATTCGCTCCCGCGAAAAGAGGCATGAGCGGACTCGACAAGAAACTGAGTGGCTTCGTAAAAATCGTCGTGCATACAAAAATCAATGGATTGCACTCGTTGGTTCTGAACTCTTAGCCCACGGGAATTCTATGAAAGAAGTGAACGCTTCTGCGAAGGCCGCAGAACAGCCTCTTATCATGTTTATTGCCGACCCAGATCAAGCCATGATTGGTGGCTGATGCACAAACTAGAATTCTCGAACTTTGTCGAGTATGATGCTACGGCTCAAGGAATTGAGTTGGAGGTTCTAGTCAGCTTTGGCAAAAGCTCGATTAGAACTAGGGCTTCGCTAGACACCGGCGCGGAATTTAGTGTTTTTCAGCCCGACATCGCCGAAGCACTAGAGATTGATTACCGCACGGGCCGTCGTCTGGAGTTCGCAACGGCCATGAACTCAAGTTTTACAGCGTTTGGCCACACACTGAACATCGCCTGCTGTGATGTTGAGTTCGAGGCTACGCTTTATTTTGCCGACGTAATTGGTTTTCGGAGGTCGGTACTTGGGCGAACCGGCTGGCTAGACCGACTTAGAATCGGCCTAGTGCACCACGACAACAAATTTTATGTGGATGGCTACAACAACGGAGCATTTTAATAAACGTACTGCCACAGTTGGCCTATGCACATTGCGGGCGCATGGATTCTGCTTATCTTCGTTGTCCTGCTGACCCTGGCTATTCTGCTGGTCCTGCACCTGACGAAGCTAGGACTGCTCATCCACCAACACATCCCGGACAGGCCGCAGAGGCGGCTTTTCCTTGCCTCTGTCAGTTTCTTTATTACTTTCCTTGCCGTCCGGCTTCTAGTCGCTTCGATCACTCACCATATCGGGCCATTCGGTTATGTCGAGATGGGCGGACGCCACATTCATCATCTTGTATGGGGCATACTCCTGTTGCTTGTCTGCGGCTATGCGGAACTTGCTGAGGTAGGGACCGGAGACAGCCCAACGTCTATCTTGGCGAGCCGGTTGCTTGCCCTAAGCTACGGAATCGGTGCGGCCCTCACCCTCGACGAGTTTGCCCTCTGGCTGAATCTGGACGCAATGGCGTATTGGTCCAAGCAAGGCCGGGAGAGTATCGACGCGGTCGTGCTATTCGGCGCGGCCTTAGCGATGGGAACATGGGGCGCACCACTCTTTCGGGAGTTGTTTCGGCGCAGGCCGGACGACCTATAACTGGGCAGGCGCAACATCACTCCCCTATTCTTTACCCGCTCATTCGTTCCAGTCTTGAGGGACTGGAGATTATTCGACCGAGCGTGAGCGGAGGGAGAATTATCTCTCTCACTCTTATTGGTTTAGGGGATTATTTTATGCACCTAATCGCATGAATCCATTGCAGTTAGGTATGAAATCGCCATCCAAATACGGTACATTTTGTCAACGCTGCATTTGATGCGTAGCTTGCGAAGCATCGCCCGCAGTTTCCGTGGTGAGAGATTCATATTCGCCCGGATAACCTCAACCGCACGCGGGTCAGCATCGGGCGGAATGGCCGGAACACTCAAAAGCGCCTTCCGCTTGTACAGCCACGACGGCGACCGTTCTTGATGCGGGCCAACGGCTTCCAACACGCTTTGCAGAACCGGGACCGGCGTCTCAGGGTTTGCCGCCAGTAGCAGGTAGGCGAATATGGGCGTGTCCCGGTACGCTAGGATGTCCGGGATGCGCGTCTGCACGGTCACGGTCTTATCCTTGACCCCGCCGCGCCCACGCGCATCCGACACGTCAACCTTTATCAGCTTCGGGCGACCCACTAGACACCCCGGACTCGACGCTTCCCTGCCGCATTTTTTGTTTTGCGGGCGGGCCGCTGCTCTGTCTCCGAGATTTTTTCGGCGAGTCGAGTGAGGCCAAGCTGGAGAGCCGCCGAAAACACGCCGAAAGTCGTCGCGGCGGGCTGCTTCCTCTTCACAAACATAACCGTCTCCACGAAAGCGGTCGCTACGTCCTCGGAAAGTTTGTCGCACAGGCAGTCGTCTAACTCAGCCGCGATGCTCTCGAACTCCTCAAATACCGCGTCCTCTGACGCGCCGCCGTTGACTAGCTCCTGACAATAATTCATCCTTACTTCCTCCTTTTGTCTGTGTGTATCTGAGTTCAATTCGACAGCCTCCGCAGCACGCGCTCGAAGACGCGATGCGGTATGCGGATGCTCCTGTAGCGCCGCTTTTGCTTGGTTGTCGGATGGCCGATAACAAGCACATCCGGCTCGGCCTCGAACAACTTGCGGACGGTCGCGTAGCTGTAACCCATCCTCTCGGCTACCTCGCGTATGCTGTACGCCTCTCGCATGAAACCTCCGAAGAAAAAGACCCGGGACAGGTATGCCGTCCCGTCCCGGGCTGCAAAGGACTGCTCACGGTTCAACCAAGGGCGATGCCGCGCCCTTGTTGGCGGGCCGTGAGCAGGATTGGCAACCCCGCCAACGTCGTAAGAACTTTGCCTCAACCCGATGTCTCCGGGCATCGAGTCGAGGACTTAGAAAGGCCGCGCCGGACCCTCTGTTGTGGGAGCCTTGGCGCGGGTATTAGCCCGGCTCGCTGCTCGCCCTCGGCAAGCCGGGCCAATCTGGTTAGCTTGCTGCGATGGTGATGGCCTGAATGGCCTCGGAACGACGGACACGGCCATCGGTGCGGCGATAGCCGAGGACAACAAGCTGCCCCTGCGTCGCCTTTGGCTGATCTAAGAAAAGCAGGTTTACGCCTGCGCCGCCTCTATCGCCGATGACATAACCGGCCTTGAAATCGCCATACAGAATCGGCGTCGCGCCTGCTGCGAGAGCGGGCATCGAGGCCGAGTAGACGACAGGCACGCCCCACAGATAATCCTGCCCATTCGAGGAGGTCCAAGCGGGTTCGTATAGGTTCGCCGCCTTCTGCGCCTGCCTCAAACTGACGGCAACCGCCCGGGACATCAGGTACGACGCGCCCGGATGGTAGACCGCGTTCAAGCTGCCCTGTACTGCGAGGGTCGCGTCGAGCAGGTCCGAGGCCGTCGCAGTGTGGCTGAGTGGCGCGAGGCTTGTTCCTACGTTGCCGATGAGTCCTTGCGGCTGCCCGGTGCCGGTCCCGCTGACGAAATAGCTCTCCTCAAGAAGCGCAATCGAGGTCAGCAAATCCGCCACTATAAAGCTGTTGAAGGCGGGTACGTCCTGAGTCAATTCCCAACTGACCGTGTTCTGGCGGCCCATCATGAAGGCAGAGAGAGTTACCTGCCCCAACGTGGGGTCGCTGTCTGCGAAGGACGAAGCCGACGAGCCGGACTCGGCTTTGATTGCTGCCGTGCCAAAACTCTGCGCCGTTGGGATTTTCAAGTCGGCAACGGTCGGCATAACCGTTGCGATGCGGCGGACTCCGGTTTCCGGCGCGGCCAACGGCACGACCTGCCCGTCAGTCAGGGTCGGCACGGTGTAGCCGCCCGAACTGCCTGCGCCCTCATAAAGAGCCGCATCCACGACCTGACCGCCACTCCCAATCCATGCGCGATAGGCTTCCTGATAGTCGGCGGACAGTACCCGGCGTCCAGATGCCCCGCGACCGGGAGCGTCCGGCGCGTTTGGATTGGCGGGCAGAATCGCCCCGCGACCGTTGCGGAGGGCGCGGGAGAGAGTGTTCGTCGACTCCACGCCCTCGATGTTTTCCTGCAAGTTTGCGAGTGCGTTCAATTCGTTCACGGCTGAATCGCGCTCCGTGGGGCTGAGATTGCGAAGGCTCGCAGTCGAGAGAATGTTGGAGAGTGCGTCCCGACGTTCTGCCCGCTGCTTCTTGAGTTCGATAATGTTTGGCATGATGATTCCCTTCTGAAATGGTTTATCCGCGCCTGTCTTCCCTGCGACCCGCAGGGGGCTAACTCGGAGTGACCCGCGCCGTTTACGCGGGCAGCCAGTAATGCAGCGTTAGTGTGCGGGCCTGTATTCGAGCGACGTGCTCGCGGCTAGCCCCTGATACCGGCCCGAGCCTTTTTACCCGGGCAGCCCTGTAAAGTCGTTAGCTCGCCGTTCGTACCGCGGGCGGCAAGATGCCCCGGTAGTAGTCAGCGGGTGCGAGGACGGAATCGACAAGCCCGTGCTTCAAAGCCTCGGGAGCCGAGAACATCCGACCCTCGCCGAACCGTTGGGCCTGCAAGGCCGCAGCGCGTGTCCCGCGCCCGCTTGCGACAGCGCCGAGAAACTCGTTGTGCATTGCCTCGAGCCGGGGCTGCATGGCGTCGCGGGCATCTTCGGACAAGGGCTTGAACGGCGACCACTCCGTTTTGAAGTCGCCCGAATAGAGTTCGGTAATCTTCACGCCCGCCTTATCGAGCATCTGCGAGATGTCGGTGTGTGCCATGCGAACGCCAATCGAGCCGACCTCGCCCGAAGGAGTCAGAGCGATACTTGAGGCTTGCGAGGCGAGCCAATACGCGGCGCTTGCGGCCTGTCCCGTCACGACCGCATCGACGGGCTTTGTCTGTCGCGCCCGGGCGATGACCGAGGCCGTCTCAGGCAGGCCGATAACTTCGCCGCCGGGGGAGTCGACCGAGAGAACAATGCGGCGGACGCTTGGGTCCTTTGCTGCCGTCTCTACTTGCCGAGCGAGGGTGTCGTAGTTGCTGCCGTACCAGCTTGGGCCGTCCTTGGTAAGTACGCCCTCAATCGGAATGGTGACGACGCGGCTGCGGTCGGTTCCTGCGACGGACAGCTTTGCGACCTGTTGCCCGGTTGGGTTGCTAACGGCCTTGAGCATGGCTTGCTGCAAGGCTTCGGGACGGATAGCCCACAAGGGCGAACGAGAGAGCAGGGCTGAGAGAAATGCGTTGATTTCGGGCATGGGCGATGTCCTTTTTCTATAGGGTGTAGGGGTATTGGGTATAAGACTAGGTGCTAGACGTATGCCCGACGCTCGAAGCAATACTCCGGGTCGCGCTTGTATGAGTCCACGTTTCCGAGGTCCATTGCGGCATCGCCGATGGCTACTCCGAGCGCAACCCCGAGGCTCGAGGTAATGTCATCAGGCGGTACATACGTCATCGAAAACCGCGATCTTGCCATCGAGCACGCCCGCCACTCCGAGGAGATGGACTCCCCGAGCCCGAACCTCATTCGACCACGCTTCAAGGGAAGATACACGCATAAGGTCCGAGGCCGGGAGGAGTTCGGAGTGTGAGTAATCATCGGCGCAGAGGAGCAAATGTGGGTATGCGGAGGTCCTGAGTATGCGGTCCCAAAGCGTCCAATCCGTAGGACAGGTCGGCGTTTCCATGCTTGTTTCCTCCTTACGAGTCCGCCCTCGCGGGCTTATTTTTTTCGTGCGGGTGGTTGTTGAATGAGCGCCCGGAGGGCGGACTCGTAGACGCGAGAATGACGACCAATTTTGACGCGAGGCAATTTCCCCGTCTGCCACCACCAACGAATTGTGGAGGCACTCACACGCAGCATTGCTGCGGCTGATTCGGCGGTATGTAGCGGGTCAGTCATTGACACTTGCCTCCTTCAGCGACCGTGCACGATCACCAACAAAACCAGTATCGCGTTATACTGACGGCATGAAGGCGACCAACTTACGTCCACTTACGTTTCCGCTTCTCACATGGGCAAAGCCCGGAGAAGAGGCGCATGGCGTTCTCTTGCTGCCCAGCATCAGACGCGCCGAGCCTAACCGGATGGGGCTAGTGCGGCGCATCAGCAGTACGGACGCCTTTCGGTTGACGGGACGCGGCGAGCAACTTCGTGAAGACCTAGATTCTCTAGGCAACGCTATCGCCTTGAATCACAGGATTGAACTAGAGGATGCCATCGAGCATACAACTAGCTGGACCGACCCCATGTATCAACAGGCTGTCCTGAATCGAAAGGGGTCAACCCGAGAAGGGCTACTGCGCGGCGCTCGGATGCAGCAAGCCTCGCTTTTCAGCCTGTCGCTTAGAAAAGCCCGCTTTGTTTTCTGGATGAGACTGGCAGGAGGTCCTATACAACCCGGGATATTTTGCCCCGATCAACGCACCGCAGCATTTGCTCAAAGAGTCTTGCTCCGTGAAGCTAAAGCACAGCTTTGCGCTAATCCGAAATGCCGTGTGCCTTTTCTGCCTACGAAACCCGGACAGCTTTACCATAACGACGGATGCAACAACGTAGTCCAACAACAAAAATGGAGAGATAAGAAGCGGGCTGAGAAAATAGCCGCGTCCGCCGCAACCCCGACCAAGACCGCAAAGAATCGGGGGCGCGAATCGTCAATAAAGACGCGGTGATTTACGCTCTTTCGATGCCGCACGTTCTGCAATTTTCAGCACTATTTTCTGCAAAAACGCCCTGCTACGTCCGGGACGATTCACACAAACGCATTTTTGAGGGGAATTTTGCAGAAGAATTGCAGAATCAAACGTAAAATCCCGAAAATCTTACAAATTATTATCATCGTAAGTTGCTGATAACCTTGTAAGCTGTTGATTCTAAAATATTTTGATAAAAATCAATCGATTCTATCAGCAGATGAAGTGAAAAAGACCCGGGCTCTGCCGGGTCTTTTCGAGATTGTGCGGGGCTGCGCGAAATGCCCGTATTTAGCGGGGGCGATGGTGGTGATGACGGCGATGGCGACGATGAACCGCGGCGTGTGCCGGAACGACTGCTCCAACGAGAAGGACGAAGGCGATAGCAGAGAGAAGGACAGCGCGAAGCTTCATGGTGTTGCTCCTGAAGAGCCGGTCCGGCACACCGGCGACCCTGCATACAGACTACGCCGCGACGCTGTGGATGCACGGTAAAGTTTGCGGACTCGCGGCCGGCGTACCGCGGCTGATTCCTCCCCTTTACGAGATGTCGATGAGCACATCCTCGCCCTCGACGCGGAGCGGAAACGTCTCCACCTTCTCGTTCTCCGGATAGTCCGCCCGGCCGGTCTTTGCGTTGAATGCCCACGAGTGCCACGGGCAGATCACGGACTCTCCTTCGATCCAGCCCTGCCCGAGCGGACCGCGGCGGTGCGGGCACCAGTTGTCGAGGGCTGATAACTCGCCGTTCACATTGGCGAGGCAAACCTCGACTCCCTCCACGGTCAGCTCCGCGACCTGATTCGGCGCGGGAGCGTTGGCAAGGGGACACAGCTTTACCCATTGAGACATGCGCTTCTCCTGACACGAGTTTAATGGAGGCCGCAGATGCTAGAGTCGAGGTAGGAATGGCACAGCAGAAGACGGCAAAGAAGCAGGTTCCGGCGCAGCTCACGGGCGCTCCGGAGGTAGTGGACCCGGTATGGCTGCTCAAGGCAATCGCGGTGGTCCTCGTGGCCGCCCTGGTCTGCGGATACATGGCGCTGTGCCTGCTGCTCTATCAGGGGCAATGGCAGCTCGTCCTTCACCCGAAGCAGACCACGACGGCTCCGGCGGAGGTGGGCGACGCGGCGGTGCAGGCACTCAAATTCGGCACGGACGCAAGCGGCACTCCGCAGCTCACCGGATGGTGGATTCCGGCGGCCGGCGGCAGGTATGCCGGAACGACGGTGCTGTATCTCCCCGCAGGCGACGGCTCTTTGGCCGACGCACAGGGGACGCTGGCCCTGCTGCACCAGCTTGGCGTTAATGTCTTCGGAATCGACTACAGGGGATATGGGCAGAGCGCCGCCGTCCACCCGAACCAGCAGCGGATGACCGAGGACGCCGAGACGGCCTTCGGCTATCTGACAGGATCACGCGGGTTGGCGGCCTCATCGATTGTGCCCTATGGCGTGGGCGTCAGCGGCAGCCTCGCCGCAGGGCTGGCGGCGACGCACTCGGCTGTTCCGGCCGTGATTGTGGAGGCTCCGGGGGAGGAGCCGCTGGCAATCGTCAAAGCTGATCCGCGCACGAAGATGCTGCCAGTCAATCTTTTGCTGAAGGAGCGTTTCGACCTGGCTGCTCCCCTGGCCGGACTGAAGACCCCGAAGCTGCTGCTCACCCCGCAGAAGGACGATGCGCGGCTCAAGAGCGCGGCGGACCCGAAGATCGCCATCTATGGCGCTCCGGCGCACGGAGCCGCGGAGTACGATCCCGCGATGAAGGGGTATCTCAGCCGGTTCTTCGACCAGTACCTCCACAAATAGCCCCACAGCGAGGTAAGGTAAGACTATGGTGCGCTGGTTGAACAGTTTGCAGCCGTGGGGCGTGGTGCTGCTCCGGCTGGTGGTGGGCTTCTCGCTGCTTTATCACGGATGGAGCAAGGTAACGCCGTTCTCGATGCATAACCCGCTGGCCCCCGAGCAGGCCTTCTGCCGCCACATCGCGGCGATGGGGCTTCCCTTCTGGATGGGCTACATCTCGGTCTTCTCGGAGGTCGTAGGCGGCGCGGCGCTGCTCGTCGGGTTGTTCGTGCGCTTCTTTGCGCTGCTGGCGGCGGGCAACATGGTCTTCGCCATGGTGCTTGTGACCCGGCATCGGGGATATGAAGGCTCGGAACTGCCCCTGATGCTGTTCGCCATGTCCGTGATGCTGCTGCTCACCGGCCCCGGACGGCTGGCGATCGACCGTCGGCTCGGCCTGATCTAGACTTCCAAACGCAAGAAAACAAAGGCTCTCTCTTAAGGAGTGAAGGCCCCCGTTGTTCCGGGGGCCTTACGTATTTGGAAGGGGAGGGTTTTGCAGATAGGGGAAACTGGAACCGAAGGGAACTGCTTTGGTCCAGCATTGTTGTGGTACATCCAATCAGACGCAATTGCCGGAGAGAAGTTGCCCCCGTTTCTCATATTTTTTTCCCAAATCCTGTATTTCCTGGTCAGGCTGGATATGAGAAATGCAAGTGCGCCGCCGATTGTTTTAGCTGACGTCGCCTTACAGAATCAACACAAATGTATGAAAATTGCTCAATTTCTGGTGCAATTCGGGAATATCCCTGTATTTAGGGGATATTTTGTGCCGTTTAGGGAGCAAATAGTCAGGCGAAGTTGAGGAACTTCGATGGCTGCACCTGCGCTCCGGGGAAGATCGACTCCAGATTCCGCGCCCCCAGCGTCTTGAACGCGGCCTCGCCGAGCACGTTGCGGAAGTCCGTCGTGACGACCAGATCTCTTCCCTCGTTGAGCTGGGCATCGTCCAGCCCCGGCCATTTGCCGTAGACCTTCCCGCCGCGCACCCCTCCGCCAAGCACGAACATCACGTTGGCATGGCCGTGGTCGGTGCCGCCGGAGCCGTTCTGACGGGCGGTGCGGCCGAACTCGGACATCGTGACAAGCGTGATGTTCTCGGCCTCGTCCCCCATATCCTGCCAGAAGGCTGCGATAGTGTCGGAGAACTCCCGCAGACGGTTGGCGAGCTGGCCGGTGGCAGCGCCCTGATTCTGATGCGTATCCCAGCCGCCGATGTCGGTAAAAGCGGCCTCGACGCCGAGATTGGCCTTCATCAACTGGGCTACCTGTTTCAGCGCATTGCCGAAGGGAGCCTTCGGATAGGCGACGCCCGCCGCGGGCTGATACTTGGCCGGATCGGCGGATTTAAGCATCTTTACGGCCTCGAAGGTTTCCTGCGCGGTGCCATGCAGCAGGGTATCGGTGCTGCGGTCGTACATGGCCTCAAACGCGCTGGCCATGGGCCCGGCCTGCGGTCCCCTGCCCACGGAGAAGTCGGTCAGGTTGTTGACGGCAATCGCCGGAAAGCTGCCCTGCAGCGTGCGCGGCACCTGCGGGCCGAGCGCGACGGCGCGAAAGGCGGTCGCCTGCCCCTCGGGAGGGGCGTCGCGGAGGGCGCGGTTCAGCCAGCCGTCCTGCGTGGTCCGGACGCCGGGTGTGCCGGACTCCATGTAGTCCTGCGCATCGAAGTGCGAGCGGGAGTGGTCGGGCGACCCGGCGGCGTGGACGATCGCCAGATGTCCCTGATCGTACAAGGGCTTGAAGGAGCCGAGCGCTGGGTGCAGGCCAAAGAAGCCATCGAGGTCGAGAACCTGGTTCTTCTGGATGGCGATGCCGGGGCGCATCGTGTAGTAGTTCTTCTCCTGATAGGGCACGACAACGTTCAGACCGTCGGCGGCCCCGCGCTGGAAGATCACGACGAGCTTCTTGCGATTGGCAGCGGCGGCGCTGGCCTCGGCCATCACACTGCGCATCAGAAAGCTCGGGATCACGGAGGTTCCGACCAGCGCCAGCGCGCCGCCGCGCAAGAAGCCTCGGCGAGAGATGCTGCGGCGGGCCAGATCGCGCCCGTGCATGTCGCAGCCCCAGTCGCCGCAGTCGATCAAGGAGTCATCCGGCATATGCGTTCTCCTCTTCTCTATGATGTAACGCCCTTGTGGCAGGATAGTCGCCCTTCGGGCAGGAAAATTTACGAAAAGAAGAATCCCTCGGTGAAATAGCTATTCGCCCCCATGCAGTTGTACGCTCAGGAAAGGGTATATTCCATGCACAAGGTAAATCTGGCTCAGGCCTTCTCCACATTCAATGACTACTGGAGCCCGAAGATCGCGGGCGAGCTGAACGACTCGTTCGTGAAGCTCGCAAAGTTCTCCGGCCCGTTCGACTGGCATCATCATGATGCGGAGGATGAGCTGTTTCTCGTCGTCCACGGGCGAATGAGGATGGGGCTACGCACGGGTGACATCGACCTCGACCCCGGAGAGTTTATCCTTGTTCCGCACGGCGTCGATCATCGTCCCGAGGCGCTGACGGACGAGTGCCATGTGCTGCTGCTCGAGCCGAAGACCACGCTCAACACAGGCAATCTCGTCAACGAGCGAACCGTCCGCGACCTGGATACGCTGCCGCCCAGCTAGTAAGCCGCCAGCTCAACCATCGCCCGGTACAGGTGGCTCGACTGCGGCAGGATCGCGTCCTCGAGGACCGGCTGGTAGGCACAGAAGGTATCCATCGCGCCCACGCGGCGAACGGGCGCGTCCAGCTCGAGAAACAATTCGTCGGCGATGCGGGCGGCAATCTCCGCGCCGTAGCCCCAGCTCAGCATGTCCTCATGCGCTACCAGCACACGGTTGGTCTTGCGGACCGAGGCGGCGATGGTGTCCCAGTCGTACGGGCTGAGCGTGCGCAGGTCGATCAGCTCGACGTGGATTCCCTTCTCGCGTTCGAGCTTCTGCGCGGCCTGCAACGCTCGCGGCACCACCGCGCCATAGGTGACGACCGTAAGGTCCGAGCCATGGCGGACGATGCTCGCCTTGCCGAAGGGAATGGTGTAGTCGGGGCCGGGATAAGGACCGCGACCATACGATTCGCGGTAGAGTCGCTTGTGCTCGAGGAAGAGCACCGGATCGTCACAGCGGATGGCGGTGCGAAGCAATCCGGCTGCGTCCTGCGCGTTTGACGGCATGACCACGCGAATGCCCGGCGTGTGCGTGAAGATGCTCTCGCCCGACTGCGAATGATAGATGGAGCCCCCGCCGATGTAGCCGCCGATGGGGCAGCGAATGACCAGCGGCGCGGTGAACTGCCCGTTCGAGCGCCAGCGGATCACCGAAAGCTCGTTGCGCATCTGGTGCACGGCGGGCCAGATGTAATCGAAGAACTGAATCTCGACCACCGGCTTCATACCGCGGACGGCCATGCCCAAGGCGCGGCCCACGATGTTTGCCTCGGCCAGCGGCGAGTTGAAGCAGCGATCGTTACCGAACTCGTACTGAAGCCCGGCGGTGAGCTTGAAGACGCCTCCCTTGCCCTTGACTTGTCCGGCACGAAGCGGCTCGTCGCGGGTGGCGTCGGCCACGTCCTCGCCGAAGACGACGATGCGCTCGTCGCGCCGCATCTCGTCCTTGAGCGTGGCGTTGATGAGGTCGGCCATCGTGCGCTCATCGGCTGCCTTGGGCGCAGGCTCGGTGAAGAAGTAGTCGTCTGTGGGACGCAGGTTCTCCGAGTACACATGCAGCGGGATGCTTTCGACCGCGGGCGGTGCAGAGGCCACGGCGCGGTCGGAGGCGCGCTGCACCTCCTCGTCCACAGCGTGCTCAAGCTTCTCCAGCCCGGCCTCGTCGAGGATACCTTCGTTCTCCAGCCAAAACCGCATGCGGGTGATGGGGTCGCGGGCCACCTCGGCATGAATCTCGTCGGCAGAGCGGTAAAAACGCTCGTCATCGGAGAGCGCATGCGAGTACGGGCGGATGACATGGCCGTGCACGAGCGCCGGTCCCTTGCCGCTGCGGCAGTAGGCGGCGGCCTCCACCATGGCCTCGTAGCAGGCAATGTGATCGGTGCCGTCGATCTCCGCGAAGTGGAAGTTCGGGAAGTTGGCGATCAGCTTCGAGATGTTGCCGCCGGGGGTGTTGGCCTCGACCGGCGTGGAGATGGCGTACTCGTTGTCCTCCACCACATACAGGACCGGCAGCTTATTGTTGCTGGCCGTGTTCAGCGACTCCCAGAACTCACCCTGCGAGGTCGAGCCCTCACCGATGGAGACATACGTCACCTCGTCGCCGTGAAAGGTCACATCCTTGAACTGGCGATAGTCGCCGTCGTGCTTCGCGGCGGCATCTGGGTGATTCGAGAAGTAGCGTCCCGCCTCAGCGCAGCCGACGGCGTGCAGGCACTGCGTCGCCGTAGCCGAGGAGGGGGAGACGATATTCAGCTTCAGATCGGTCCAGTGCGAGGGCATCTGGCGGCCGCCGGATGCAGGATCGTCCGCCGCGCCCACGGCCTGCAGAAGCTGCGCCTCGACGGTCGAGCCAAGCGCGAGGCAGATGGCGCGGTCGCGGTAGTAGGGGAAGAACCAGTCGTAGCCGGGACGGAGGGCCATGCCCGCGGCGACCAGCAGCGCCTCGTGCCCGGCGCAGGAGATCTGGAAGAAGATCTTCTGCTGCTGCTTGAGCACGATCTCGCGGTCGTCGGTGCGGCGGGAGAGATACATGAGCCGATAGAACTCAAGAAGCTGTTCGGAGGAGAGTCCCCCGGTGCACGACTTCTCCCTGGGGGTCCTGCGAACTGCCGTACTCTTCCTTGCCACGCCTCTCCTCCCTTGGCCCATGAACGTATAGACCCGGAGGAAACCCCGGCTCCCGTTCGATTGTAAACGCCCGAGGCGGAGCGCGTGCGTCCGCAGACCGGAGCGGTACAGCCACCCGCCTGTCTCAGGATGAGACACTCGTGCCGGAGGAGAAACGCGACGCCGAAAGAGGAGGACAGCAGGCACTCTTACCGCCTCTGGAGGACTCGTGTTCGCGCATCGTTCGCTGCTTCCGCCGATTCCCTTTCTGCTTCCGTTCCTGTTCACGGCAGCAGTTTTGCAGGCGACGGAGATGCGCGCCACGGCGCAGGACGCGACGCGGCAGACCCCGCTCGGCGAGATCGTCCCCAATCACTACCTCGTCGTCTATCAGGATGCGGCGATTCCCTCCGACGCCGAGGCGCGGACGCGGCTGGCCGGAGCGCGTGTGCTCCGGCAGCACACGCGGCTGGGCGTGACCGTCGTCGCAGCCAACGGCACCGCGGACGACGCCGCGAACATGCAGCATCTGGCCGCGCAGCGGGGCGTCCGCCTCGTCGTGCACGACCGGATGGTCTACGCTCATCAGGCTATCTATCACAATCCGCTGGCCAAGCCGCTGACGCCGATGGTCGCCCTGGTGAACCAGCCCGCTCCCGCAATGGCAGCCGCCGATAGCTATTACAACTCGCCTCAGGGGTGGGCGGTGCGTCAGGTCGGTGGATACGGCAACAGCATCCCCGGCGGACCAGCGCGGGGGCCGTGGAACGTCACGATGGGCAAGGGGGTGAAGATCGCCATTCTGGACACCGGCCTCGACGCGGCGCACCCGGACATCGCGCCGAACCTCATCTACAACCGCTCCGAAGTCGACCAGACGCCGGGAACCGGCCTGCCCAGCCCGTGCGACGACGGCTCGCCGCAGGACCAGACCGGGCATGGGACGTGGACGGCCTCGCTGGCCGCCGGGGCCGAGGGAGACGGCACGGGGCTGGTCATCGGCGTGGCTCCACAGGCAAGTCTGCTGAACATCAAGGTGCTGGAGCGCATGCCCGACTTCACCCAATCAACCGCAGCCGCCCAATGCGAGAACGGGCAGGCCAGCGGGCTGATGAGCTGGGTGCTCCAGGGCATCGAGGATGCGGTCGAGCAGCACGCCGATGTCATCTCCATGTCGCTTGGCTCCATGGTGGACCTTACGACCGGCGACGGCGCGGGGCTGAAGACGCTCTTCGATCAGGCGGCCTACGCAGCAGAGCAGACCGGCACAGTGCTGGTCGCCGCCGCGGGCAACGACGGCTTCGACCTCTCGAACCCTCGCTACATAGAGCTCCCGGCGCAGGCCCGTGGGGTGGTCGCCATCGTGGCCTCGACCAACCCGGCATGTGCGGAGAATCTTGCGAGCGGAGCGGTCTGCGCTCCGGGGCCGGTGACGCTTCCCTACTACTCCAACTACGGCGCTCCGTTGAACGCTCTGGCAGCCCCCGGCGGCGATCTGCCCGCAGGGGCGGACGATGCTGTGAGCGGATGGGTGCGCGGCGCATGCAGCCAGGGCAAACCTGCGACTACAGACGGTCTGCCGGGCGATGGCTCGCACAGCTTCGGCTGCTTCAACATGGGGCACGCGGCCTATGTGCAGGCGATGGGAACAAGCGCCTCGGCTCCGCTGGCGGCGGGTGTAACGGCTCTCTTCAAGGCTGCGCATCCCGGCTGGGATGCCACGGCGATCGTCGCCGCCATGCGCTCTGGAGCTACTCCCGCAACAGCGTCGCTGGCCTATTCGCAGGCGACAGCCGCCGGGCTGTCCGCCAGCCGGTTATCCATCCGATAACCGGCTTAAATCTAGCGTAGAGCGGCTAATTCTTCATCTCCTGCTTGATGTTGTGCGCTAGCTTCTCGATCTCCTCGGCCTTCCTGAGCACCTGGACGGAGAGCATGTCCTTGGTGGTCTTATCCATATCCGATTTAAGCTCCGTCGCCAGAGCCAGCAGGCGCTCGGTGTCATCCACCAGTTTCTTGTGGCTCTCGTTCTGGCGGTTGATCTCGAGCTGGTGGCGTATCTCCGGCGGAATCGAGGGGTCAGCGCGATTCACGCCCGGTCCCACACCCACCGGCATATTCATCGGAGTGGGAGGAATGGAGGAGGTGGGTGCTCCCGGCCGGCCAATCTGTCCATACGCCGCGCCGGAGAGGAGAAGAAAGAAAGCCGCTGCCTGAAGGATCTTCATAACGCGTGCCTCCATGCGTCAATTCTGGTGCGCCCTAGTGTACGGATTCCCTGCCGGGGAATCCACTGCTTCTCATGGCATATACCGCGTCTATGATGGGAAAATGAACCACCGTATGCTGCTGGACGTCCTGCAATCCCCTGCCATCCAGACACAGGAGGAGAACCTCTCCACACTCGAGCGGGGATGGCACAACGACCTGATCGACTTTGCGCAGCACGAGCTGCCGAAGCTGATCTTCATCCTGATCTTCGCCTTCATCGTCACCAAGATCGTGGACTTCTTCGTCGGCAGACTGCGCCGCCTGGCCGACCGCCACGCCATGCGCGACTCAGGCCGCGCAGCGCAGCTTCGCACGGTGGCCTCGATCCTGCGGGCGACGGCCTACACGGTGGTCGGCTTCATCCTGCTACTGCATGTGCTCTCACTGTTCAGTATCAACCTGACGCCGCTGCTGGCCTCAGCAGGCGTGGTCGGCGTCGGTATCGGCCTAGGCGCGCAGAGCCTCTTCAAGGACATGCTGAACGGCATCTTCATCCTGATCGAGAACCAGTACAACGTGGGCGAGGTCATTACCATCGCCGGGCTGACCGGAACGGTGGAGGACCTGACGCTGCGCACCACGACGCTGCGCGACAGCAATGGCACGCTCTACATCGTCCCGAACAGCAACGTCTCGACGGTAGCCAATGTCTCGCGGGACTACTCGGTGGCTACGCTGAGCGTGGGCGTCGACGCCAGCGCCGACCCGGACAAGGTGCTGTCTACGCTGCTGAAGGTTTCACAAGAGATACGCACCGATCCCGCCGTCGCCGCGCTTGTGATCGATGATCCTGTTGTGCTGGGCGTGGACAAGTTCAACGGCCGCGAGGTGACATACCTCGTCAACTTCCGCGTCCGCGCCAACCAGAAGGACCCCGTGCTGCGCGCTGTGCGCCCGCGGCTGATTCACGCGTTTGAGGTCGAGGGCATTCCCCTGGGCATCGACCCAGCGAGCATGTTCGTCCTCCAGCACCCGAATCCAACGGTTCCACCGGAACCGAAGTAGGCCACGTAGAGTCCTCCGTTCTCCGCCACGATTGTCATTCCGCTGCGCTGCGGAATGACAGACGTGATGGGGTTTCAGGAAACTAGATCGCCGTCTCCAGCAGCTTCAGCAACTCCTCCGGCGTACCCACCGGAGGCTGGCAGGTATTCCCGCTGCACACGACCGCAAAGCTTCCCGGCTGCGCTGGCAGATACGGAAGCGTCTCGGCCAGCGCAGGAGGCAGCGCAGAAAGCTGTCCCGGCGAGAGCCTCACCACCGAAAGATTCACCGCAAAGCGCGAGAGCAGCGCCGCAGCCTCCAGATGCGCCGCAGGCTCATCGTCACCAATGACGCAGACCTGCGCCGGACGCGTGAGCATCCTCTGCAAAGCAAGCCCGTAGCTCGAAGCATAGAGCCCGAAGTGCTCCACGATGCCCGCAAACGCCTCGAGCGTATCCGCAGCAAGGTCCGCGTACTCCGCCTTGCCGCTCAGCGCGTAGAGACGCAGCAGCAGCGTCGCGGCGACTGAGTTGCCCGAGGGTGTGGGAGAATCCTGCAACGGCTTGCGGCGGGTCGCCAGTGCGCCGCGGCGGTCGATCTTCTCCGAGAGTTGGTCCGTGTCGAAGAAGGCCCCGCCGGTGCGGTCGTAGAAGCGTGCAATGGTCGCATCAGCCAGCTCGACGGCTGCGTTGTAGAAGCGGAGCGCGCCGGTCGTCTCCCACGCGTCCAGCAAGGCGTTGGCGAGGAAGACATAGTCCTCGAGCACGCCGGGCACCGGATCGGTGTTCGCGCTTCCCTCTCCATAGGCGATGACGTGCGCCAGCCCGCTCTCCTCATTCCAGCCCTCGGTAAGCACACGGTCGAGCGTGCGCAGCGCGAAGGCCTGCGCCGTGGGCAGGTTCAGCACGCGGGCAGCCTGCAGGTAGCCCGAGATGAGCATCGCGTTCCAGCCGGTGTAGATCGTCTTGTCGATGTAGGGCGTGGGACGCTTCAGCCGCGCCGCATAGAGCTTGTTGCGCGCCGCGTTGAGCAGGCCGCGGGCGGTATCGGCCTCCACCTTGGCCGACTGCGCGACGACACTGAGCGGCTGATTGACGTGCAGCACGTTCTTGGCCGGATCGTGGTGCATGTCGCCCACCTCGCCGATGTCATAGAAGGGCGCGGCGATAGCCAGTTCCTCGGGCGTCAGTACCTCGCGTGCCTCGGCGAGCGTCCATGTGAAGTAGTCGCCGTCGTCATCGAGCGAGAGATCCGCATCCTGAGAGGCATAGAAGCCGCCATGCTCGCGGTCGGAAAGCCATTCGTCGACCCAGCGGATGATGTCGCGGGCCACGCGGGCCGGGCTGGTATTGTCGGGCGCGGGCAGACTCTGCGCGGCGTGGATGTAGTTCAGCAGAAGTCCCGCGTTGTCGTAGGCCATCTTCTCGAAGTGCGGCACGACCCAGCGCTCGTCGACCGAGTAGCGATGGAAGCCTCCGGCGAGCTGATCGTAGATGCCGCCGCGAGACATCTTTTCGAGCGTATAGATCGCTGCATGCCGCTCACGTTCTGCCTGCTCGCCAGGACGCGAACCAAGATCGAGCAGCAGATCGACAGCCCCACTATGAGGAAACTTGGGCTGCGAGCCGAAGCCTCCGTTGCGCGGATCGAACTGCTGTAGCGCAGCCGAGGCGATCTTGCCGACCAACTCCGGACCGGGCGAACCGGCGCGGCCGGAGAAGCTCTCGTTATGCTCGATGGCGCTGACGACGCTCGAGGCCGAGTCATCCACCTCGCCGCGCTTCTGCTCGAAGGCCGAAGCCATCGTGTGCAGCACGCGCGGAAAGCCGGGGCGGCCATGGCGGTCCTGCGGCGGAAAGTAGGTGCCGCCGAAGTACGGCAGACCCTGCGGCGTCAGAAATGCCGTGAGCGGCCAGCCGCCCTGTCCGCTGATGGAGGAGACGGCAGCCTGATAGCGCGCATCCACATCGGGGCGCTCGTCGCGGTCAACCTTCACGGCAATGAAGTGCTCGTTGATAATCGCCGCGATCTCGGGATTCTCGTAGGACTCGCGGTCCATGACGTG
>DASWOV010000018.1:0-77100 GCA_036398595.1 Granulicella sp. | reverse complement strand
AGTTACTGCTCGTATGCGCGACGCCGTTGATCTCGTGGAAGGAGTCCGGAAAATAGGCTACGCGCGGCGCCTGCATCGCTGTCAGAGTACCTCTCGCCGGTCACCCGGCGCGTTTAGTCGACCAGTGCCGAGCGCATCACTGCTCGCATCTCGCTCTTCTCGTTCCAGGCCAGCCGCAGGCCGCCCGAAACCGGAGCATGGCCCATCATGCGAACCGCGCCGATCACCATGTCCACGTAGGGCGGGCAGCTCCCGTCCTTCCAGAGCTGGCACAGCGGGCGAATCTCGCCGTTGACGTCCGGGTGGAAGACCCGCTCGTCCCACCGCCGCATGCCCTCGGGGAAGGTCGGGTAGTTGCGGATCGCATCCAGCGTCGACTGCAGGATGCGGTGCTTCCAGGGCTGCGAGTACTGCGGCATGAAGAGCACGTGGCTGACGCGCTCGCGGCGCACCTCGTGCACGAACTCGTTGAAGGTCGTCGCGTGCGTCAGGTTCACGTTCGCGTTCGGCTCCACGCCATGACGGTCGCCGCCGGAGATCACAAGCTGGTTCCACTGCCGCGCAAGCTGCGCAACCGCCTGATTTTCCTTCCAGTTGCGGAGACCGTTCAGCTCGAGAGCGTGGATGAACTGGCCGTTGACCGCGAGAAAGTCGTTGACGCGAACGTCATGCAGGTCCTGCCCGACGCGGTAGAGGTCCCAGTTCGGGTGGTTGAAGATGAGCAGCACGTTGGGGAGGGCATGCAGCTCGGCAAGAACATCCGTGACCATGCGCGCGGGGCGCTCGGCAACCGGGATCGCGGTGAAAGCCTCCAGGCGCTCCATCCACTTCACGGCCGTCTCGCCGGGCAGGTTGTGGACGCCAAGGTGGAAGGCAGTCTCGGCGAAGGGAACCGTCCACTCGACCGAGATGGGAACGTGCTTGTCGGTGTCGACCGAGCGCAGCAGAAGGGAAGCCTTGATGTTGTCGTGGTCGCTAATGGAAACCAGCGCGGGCAGGTTGACCTGCTGCTCGATCTGCGTGCGCTCCAGGTCATAGGCCAGGCGCGGCGTCAGCGGCGGAGTCCAGTAGCTTGCCGCGTAGTTCGGCCGGATGCCCGCGGTGCGCTGGCTGCGATCCTCGGCCCATTGCATGATCGCCTGGATGAGCGGCTTGCCCTGCGTCATCTCGGCGATGAAATCCAGAGTTTCCTTGGATTGGTTGGTGTGGCTGTGCAGCGATACGCCCGCGGCAAAGCCTTTCGGGGCCTGGGGTTCACGCCAGAGATACGAGACGGATGAGGGGGACATGGGCGAGCCTCCATGAACTTCGTCTAAAAGTATTTCGAGACGGCATGAACATGAGATGACTGCACCAAGAATTATGCTTGAACCCTGTTCCTTTTCAGTTACTACATGACTGAAAAGGAACAGGATTCAAGCAAGGAAGTGTCTGAATTGTAAAGTCTTTGTAACGATGGACTAAGCGCGCCCGAAGCGGCGTCGCGCCATGGCGAGCACACCGGCCGCGCCCGTGCCGAGCAGAAGCAGGGAAGAGGGTTCAGGAACCGGCGACGTGGCAGAAATCGTCGGAGACGGACCATCCGAAGGAAGCATGGCGGAGACAGAGCCATCAGCGTACCGGATTTGAAGCAAGTCCCTCGAGAAGAGGGTATACGCGCCCGAAAATGCGTTATGCAGCGTAATCGTTGCGAAGTCGAACGTGTAGGAACTGTCCGGCGCAATATCAATATTGCTCAACTCGGCGATGAGGCTGTCATCACCGCTCGTCCCAAAGACGGCAGAGGCAAAGCTGGCCAGAGGGGCATCCAGCCGAGCCATGACATAGGCACCGGAGATAATATCCATCGTTCCCGTGTTGTAAATCGTTCCCTTGACGGTTACGAGATCGTCTGAGCCTGAGTGGGTGACGTCAAGCGAAGGAGAGAACGTCCAGTAGAACGAGGGCGAAGCCGAGGCAGTCTTCGCAGACAGCAGAAAGGCTACTGCGAGCAGGGCAAGCAGGCAGAACTTATTGGACATGGCAATACTCCTAGGAGACAAAAACAAAACAGCAAAAGAACAGCAACAACTGCAGCATGCAGCACCATTCCTCCCAGACGCAAATGTTCTGAGGTAATGCGAGGTAGTAAGTAGTAATGGGATAAAGGGAGAAGGTAACTTGTTGAATATCAATAAGTAACCCACCCTGGAGGGGTGGGTAACACAACATGTCCCTTCAGGTTCAGCGGGTTTTGGAGAGGTCCGGTCCCAGAATCTCCTGCGCCGGGGGAAGCGGCTCAGAGGGGATGCTCTGCGCGTGCTCCTCGGGCGGCGGCTGGTCCGCAAGCTGGCCCGTGGGATCGAGGCTTGCCTTTAGGAGAGAGAAGGCCTCCTCCGGCGTCTCCGCGAAGTGCAGGAGCTCGAGGTCGCTGCTCGAGATGGCGCCGCGCTCGACCATCAGGTCGAAGTTCAGGATGCTCTTCCAGTACTCGGAGCTGTAGATAATAACGGGGATCTGCCGCGCCAGCTTGTAGGTCTGCGCCAGTGTCATGATCTCGAACATCTCGTCCATCGTCCCGAAGCCACCGGGAAAGATCACCAGCGCCTTGGCCATATAGGCGAACCAGAACTTCCGCATGAAGAAGTAGTGGAAGCCGAAGTTCAGCTCCGGCGTAATGTAGCGGTTCGGATGTTTCTCGTGCGGCAGCAGGATATTAAGCCCGATGGACTTGCCGCCCGCCTCGTAGGCTCCACGATTGGCGGCTTCCATAATGCCCGGTCCGCCGCCGGAGGTAACCACAAAACGGTGCTGTTTGCCGGGAAGGCTCTTAGTCCAGCGGGTCAGCATATGAGCCAGGGTGCGGGCGTCCTCGTAGTAGCTGGCCATGGCTGTTCCCTGGGCCGGGGCGCCGGTGTGCTCCTCCTGCCGGAACCGCGCCGAGCCGAAGAAGACGACCGTATCCTTGATGCGCTGCTGCTGGAATCGCGCCAGCGGCTCGAGGTACTCGGCCAGAATGCGCACGGTGCGGGCATCGGTCGAGTGCAGAAAATCGGGGTTTTCGTAGGCGAGCGGCGCGTTCGCCAGCGGGTCGGGCTCATTCATCGTGGTTCTGCTCCCCGGCCAGTTCTCAGGCTCGATGATCGCGGTAGTGCACGGCCTCGGAGATGCCGATCCATATATCCAGCATGCCCAGGCCGGAGACGATGCCGCGCACCGCGCCCAGATGCAGAAAGGCCGCCAGTTGGGGGCGCGCCAGGATGAACATGTTCTGGTCCCATATCCGCGTCCACCACGGTAGCACGGTCACGAGCACGCCCAGATAAACGCAGAACAGCACCAGCACGAAGAGGGACGTCCGCTGTAACCAGAGGGGCGCTGCCTTCGTGGGCTGGGGTCCGGCGATCTCGGGCGGCTCCGGAAAAAGTTGTGGCTGTACAGGCATCAGCCTCCCCATATTGACAGTAGCAGAGGCCGCCTGCGAAAGTCTCCCCGGACGGGCACAGGAGAACCGTTCCGGACTAACGTGCCGGGGAAGGTTTGGCCTTATGCCCAAAGTCGAGATCGAGCTTCGGGTCGGCCTGTGTTCCGCCGACCTTGAACGGCAGTTCCACCCCGGCCCCATTTTTCTTCAGGAAACGGTCAAACGGCATCACCAGAAGCTGCTTCCAGCCGCCGACCATCTCCGACGCCGTAGCCTGCGTGCGGACCGTACCGTGGAAGTCGAGCGTCTTGCCATCCAGCCCGTACTGCCCATCGGCGAGCACTGTGGCTCCCGGCATCTGGTAGGTCATCCCGCTGATCTGCATCTGCTCGTTCGCCAGATTGAAGCTGCCCTTCATGCTGGAGGTGACAGCCTCGGCCATCTGCGCGTTGGCGTACTCGGGCCGGGCGCGGGCGCGCTCACTGATGCCGTTGATCTGCTGCTGCAGCCGGGTGTTGGTAAAGACTCCCTGGCTGACCGTGAACGAACCATTCAGGCGCATCCTCTGTGTCACCCGGTCCGGTCCCGGTGGAATACTCAGGCGGCATCGGGCCGTGAGCGCACCGCGTAGCGCGGGCGGATAGGTCTTTCCGGCGAGCGTCAGCATATCGTCGATGCGGCCCGGCCCGACCTCGACATCCAGCTCGATGTCATGCCCTGGCACACCGGTTTTGCGGGTAATCGAGCCGCTGGCGACCACCCGCGAGTGCTGGAGGAGGGCATTGACGGGCTGCAGGTAGGTGTCGCCGGTCGTCGCGTCCACAATCGCGTGAAAGTCCGCGTGCAGAGGCAGAGGATGTCCGCTGACCGTCAGGCGCAGGTCCGGCGTATCGGCGGAGCCGTCGATCAGGATGCCTCCCAGCGTTCCGTGGAAGTTGCCGGTGGAGGAGAGAGTGCCGCTGAGGCCCTTGATGGAGCCAAGATCGACGTGCGTGAAGCTGTAGCCGCCGTCCAGCGGAGTATCGCGTGGGTTGTCGCTCTGCCAGGGGCCGAAGTGCCCGGTCGAATGAACGTCGCCTACCGGCTTGGGATTGCGAAGGGTCGCCTCATAGTTAAAGGGCTTTTTCAGGCCCACGTCGGTCAGGGTCAGGTTGGAAACGTCGAACGCGAGCGGCGGCTTTCCAGTGATCTTGTTCTCGATGACGATCTTCAGGTCGTCGATGATAATCCGGTCGATAAAGAGGCCCTCGGCCGGCTGACCGGTATGGGCGCGGTCGTCATGGGGAAACAGGTTGCGGCCGCCGGGCGGCGGTATGCGCAGCTCCGCGCCCTGCACCCGCGCGCTGACCAGCCGGAGGGTCGGGGAGAGGAGCTCCCGCAGGCTGGCCTGGAACTGGAAGGAGCGAATGTTCAGCATAGGCGGCGGCTTCTGCCGGACGTCCGGTAGGCTCGGCCCGGCAAGGTAGAGGATGCGCAGCCCGCCTCCTTCTACCCGGAACCCGTGCGCGAGCGAGATGTGGATCTGGTCGAGCTCGACCGGGCTCTTGAAGCGGGCGGAGAGCGCATGGACGACCCGGTCGTGCAGAATGGGCTCGGCGTGGGGAAGAATCCAGGCCAGAGCGATCAGGAGGACCACCAGCATCGCAGACACACCTCCTGCAACCCAGATGAGCCAGCGAGGCCAGCGGCGTCTCTGCGGTACGGTCTTCTGCTGTGTGGCTGAATCCATTGCGCTCCATGTATTGCTGATACTTCTCCCTTGGAGACACAAAAGCGGTGCAGAAGATGTGCGGGTGGCCGTATTTGTCGGGAAGACGGAAAGAGATCATGCCCCGGGAGCGGCGATGCGACAATGGGAGATATGCTTCAGCTCTCCGGCGCCGGGAAACGATTCGGCCAAAAACTGCTCTTTGAGGATGTGAACTGGCTTGTCACCCCGGATGAGCGCACCGGCCTTGTCGGCGGCAATGGAACCGGCAAGTCCACGCTGCTGAAGGTGCTGGCGGGCATCGAGTCGCTCGACTACGGCACGCTGTCGCGCGTGAAGGGCATGACCATCGGCTACCTGCCGCAGGACGGCCTCGCCATGCGCGGCAAGACCGTCTTCGAGGAGTGCCTCTCGGTCTTCGACCACCTGCACGCGCTCGAGCGCGAGGCCGAGGAGATCACGCACACGCTCTCGACCGCCGACCCGAAGTCGAAGGAGTACCAGAACGCGGCGGATCGCTACTCGGAGATCGCCGACCAGCTCCACGTCCACGACATCTACACGCTCGACGCGCAGGTTGGCGCGGTGCTCGGCGGCCTCGGCTTCAGCAAAGAGGACTGGAACCGCAAGACCGAGGAGTTCTCCGGCGGCTGGCAGATGCGCATCGCGCTGGCCAAGCTGCTGCTGCAGAAGCCCAGCCTGCTGCTGCTGGACGAGCCGACGAACCATCTCGACCTCGAGAGCCGCAACTGGCTCGAGAACTACCTGCACGACTACCCGAACGCCTTCATCCTCATCTCGCACGACCGCTACTTCCTCGACGTGACCGTGAACAAGATCGTCGAGGTATGGAACAAGCGGATGCACGTCTACCACGGCAACTACGAGAAGTTCGTGACGCAGAAGGAGGAGCGGCGCACGCAGTTGATGAACTCCTACAAGAACCAGCGCGAGCGTATCGAGGCGCTGGAGGCCTTCATCAACCGCTTCCGCTACCAGGCTACCAAGGCCAAGCAGGTGCAGAGCCGCATCAAGGAGCTGGAGAAGATCGAGCGCATCGAGGTGCCGGAGGAGGAGGCGACGATCCACTTCAGCATCCCGCAGCCTCCGGCCAGCGGGCGGACGGTGCTCGAGGTTACGGACCTGAAGAAGGTCTATCCAACGCCGGACGGTGGCGAGAAGCTGATCTTCGAGGGGCTGAACTTCACCATCGAGCGCGGCGACCGCATCGCTTTGGTCGGCGCGAACGGCGCTGGCAAATCGACGCTGATCCGCCTGTTGAGCCACCAAGAGGAGCCGACCGCGGGCACCATCCGCGAGGGTCACAACGTGCTGACCGACTTCTTCGCGCAGGACCAGTACAAGGTGCTCGACCCGAACGCCGGGATGCTGGACGACATCTCCGGCGCCGCGACGAAGGTGCCGGTGGTCGAGCTGCGCTCGCTGCTCGGCTGCTTCATGTTCTCGGGCGATGACGTCTTCAAGAAGCTCGGTGTGCTCTCGGGCGGCGAGCGCAACCGCTATGCGATGGCGAAGATGCTCGTCTCGCCCTCGAACTTCCTCCTGCTGGACGAGCCGACGAACCACCTCGACCTGCGCGCCAAGGACGTTCTGCTGGACGCGATCCGCAACTTCACCGGCACGGTGCTCTTCGTCTCGCACGACCGCTACTTCATCGACGGGTTGGCAACGCGTGTCTTCGAGGTCGAAGACCGCCGTCTGCACATCTTCCCCGGCAACTACGAGGACTACACATGGCGCAAGCAGGGCGGCCCCGCGAAGGTCGCCGCCTCGCTTACCGTGTCTGTGCCCGCAGTAGTTGCGGCTCCCACGCCGCCGCCGGTCGCCGCAGCGCCCATGTCGGAGAAATCCGCCGTCAAGCGGCTGAACCCGATCAAGCTGAAGCAGTTGGAGGACCGGCTGAAGTTTGTCGAGGAGGAATTACCGCGTGTGGAAGAGGCAATCGCCACAGGGGAGATCGGGCTGGGCAACTTCGTCTCGGCGGAGGAGTCGCAGCGGCTGGCCGCTGAGCTGGATCACCTGCGGGAGCAGCGGTCTTCGCTGACGTCGGAGTGGGAGGAGCTGGCGACCGCGCTCGAAGAGCAGCAGTCGGCGGTCTAACGCCCTTCGCGCAACCTCGCCGCAAGGCTCTCCGGCAATCCCGCCATCAAAATACGTCCCTGTGCTCCCTGCAGGTCATACGGCACGCGATGGAAGGTGATCTCCCGAGCCTCGGTGTCATAGAGCACAAAGGCCGCCCGCCAGTCGCAATCTCTCGGCTGGCCCACCGAGCCGGGGTTGAGCAGGTAGCGAATCCCCTTCAGCAGCGGCAGCGTCCATGAGACGGCCTCGTTGCGGCTGTTGAGCCGGTGGCCGACCTCGTGCCACTCATGCCCGTTCTGCGCGAAGCCGCCCTGCACATGCGTATGCCCGAAGAAGGTCAGCCCGGTGGTCATCTGCTGCAGGGGCATCCACGCATCGCGCATGTTCAGGATGTAGCTGTCCTCATCGAGAGGCGACCCATGGGCGCAGGTCACGTCGAGCCCCTCAGGAAACAGAGGACCCTGCGGCACATCGCGCAGCCAGGCAGTGTTGTCGGCGGTCAGCTCGGTCTGCGTCCACAGGGCGGCGGCGCGGGCGATGGGATTGAAGTTGGTCGGCAGCGTAAGCCCGCAACAGACGCGGTCATGGTTGCCGCGCACATTCACCGTCGCCAGCGGGCGCAGCCGGTCGAGCACCTCGTTGGGACTGCCTCCATAGCCGACCACGTCGCCAAGGTTCCACAGCGCGTCCACCGTTCCCGCGGCGGCCAGCACGGCATCGAGCGCTTCCAGATTGCCGTGAATATCGGAGAGGACAAGTATGCGCATACAGAGTTCAGGCCCAAAGTTATGAGTCTAGTCCTCTTGCGCGTTTGAGGAAAGTGCTGGACAGGAAGAGAATCGGTTCAGGCCGAGCGTCTGCTGGCCACAAGGTGCGATGGGTCTACCCACTTCGTGACGAAGTTCCTGCTGCGAAGCAGTCGTTCAATGCGGACCGGTGCGGTCGCCCGCCCGCGCTGCTCGAGCTTCGTGAAATGCACCTCGACGAGGACAGTGCGCAGCTCCGGCGCGGTTAGCAGATGGTCCATGCCGAGCAGAACCTCCTCCTCGAACCCTTCTACGTCTACCTTGATGGCGTTCGGCGTCCGCTCCAGCCGCTTGTGGACGGTATCTCCGCGCTCGACAGTGACAGGAATGGTGTTGGTGTCGTCGCCCGCGCCTCCGGTCTGGAGCTGGTTATTGACGGACTCCGCAAAAAGCGCCAGCCGCATGACGGTATCGGTGTCGCTCAGCGCGATGTTCTCGACGCGCAGCCACGGGCAACCTGGAAGCCGCTGCAGGATCTTGCCGCTGGACTCGGGACTGGGCTCGAACGCAACGACGAAGCCGCGCTCGCCCACCCATTGGCAGAACTGCTCCGTGTACAGGCCAACGTTGGCTCCTACGTCCCACACCACATCGCCGGGCTGGATTGCGTGAATAAGCGCCTCGTGGAAGCGCTCTTCATAAGGGCGGTTTCGTCGCAACTGGTTGACCAGACGAATCACACCCGTCTTGCGGGCAAGGGAACGCGCGCCAATCATCAAGGTATTCACTATGGACCATCCTAAATCCCATAGGATGCGTTTTTTTGAACAAACAGATTAGCTTAATGTCTGTCCTGTGGACTCATGCAGGGCAGACAGCGGTTGCGAGCGGTCGGTCCGCATCGTCGGCACGGAGGCCAGCAGCCTGCGCGTGTATGGATGCTGCGGAGCATGAAAAATCTGCAGGGCCGAGGCGTGCTCGACGAGATTGCCATGCTGCAACACGGCCACCGTATCACCTGGCTGGTTGCAGGCGCGGGCCACCACCGCCAGATCGTGCGAGATGAAGATCATCGCCAGCCGGTGCGTCGCGCGCAGCCGGGCCAGCAGATCGAGGATCTGCTCCTGCACGGTGACGTCGAGCGCGGTCGTCGGCTCATCGGCGATCAGCAGGCGCGGACGATGGATGAGCGCCATTGCAATGAGCAGACGCTGGCGCTGGCCGCCGGAGAACTGGTGGGGATAGTCGTTCAACCGCTCCTCAGGGTTCGGCAGCGCGACCTCGTGCAGCGCCTCGACCACGCGGCTGCGCAACTCGCGCCCGGTCAGCGTTGGCTGATGCACCTCCAGCGCTTCGGCGATCTGGCTGCCGACGCGCATCACCGGGTTAAGCGCGGTCATCGGCTCCTGAAAGATCATCGAAAGGGTGCGCCCGCGATGGCCGCGCATTTGGCTTTCCGGTAAGGTCAGCAGTTCCTCGCCGTCGAGCCGGATGCTGCCGGCGACGCTCGCCGTCGGCGGCAGCAGCCGCAGCAGCGCCAGCGAGGTAGCCGACTTGCCCGAGCCGGACTCGCCCACCAGCCCCAGCGTTTGTCCGGCATCGAGCGAAAAAGTGAGCGGATGGACAACTGTGCGCTCGCCAAAGGCGACGGAGAGGCCAGTGATCTCGAGCAGGGAAGTAGCCACGTTGAACCGATAGTAGCCGAAATCGACCGGAGCACTCTCTTGCGCGTCTAATGGAGTACGACGATGCGGATGCGACTTCGGAGCATAGGGCTTCTCCTGGTGGGCGCTACGGCCTGCACGCGGCTGCCTGCCCAGATGCACAAGGTCGCCAAGCAGGAGACGGTGGTCCGCGCCGTGAGCGTCTACGAGTGGGTCGGCGACTTTGCCAAACCCACGTCGAGCCGCCTGATTCCGGTGACGCTCTTCATCAACAACACGCTCGAAGACGCGGGGCTGTACCTCGCCCGGCCTGTGCCCCTCGCGCTCGAGACGGGAACCATCTACGAGCTGTCCGAGGCTGGAGTGCCTAAGGGCACCCTCAACCTGAGCTACGCCCGGCATCTGCAGGCGGCGACCGCGGCCGAGGCCTACGATGATGGCTGGTTCGGCTACGGAACCTTCCACGGCCCGGCGTCTCCGAAGAAGACCGAGCACAAGCTGGAGCAGGCCCGGACGGCGGGCATCGAAGGCTCGGAGGGCATCATCGCGGACGACCGCCCCCACTTCGTCAACCGCGCCGGTAAGCCGATCACGCCTGCCTCCTCGACAGGCGCATCTACGAGCGACGATAAAGGCGCGACAGAAACCTCTTCCACCGCCGATCCCGACCGGCCTCATCTCACCCGCAAGAAGGACTCCTCCTCCGATGCAAGCCCCTCCGACAGCTCCGGCAAAACGTCCTCAGGCGACCCGGACCGTCCCACGATGAAGCGCCGCAGCGGCAACGATACCTCTTCCTCCGCCACGGCCAGCAGCCCGGACCCAGGCAGCACGCCCGCGGACGACCCCGACCGGCCAACCCTCAAGCGCCATCCTGCTGAATCGAAGAGGCCCGAGAATACCGAGGCGAGTGTTTCCACCAATGACAAGCTGAACGACGATCCCGATCGTCCCATGCTGCATCGCGGACGGCCCGCTGACTCGGCGACCGGCGTCGAACCGGCGGAGATGACGCAGATGCAGCTCAAGGGGCTGCCTGTCGATGTACAGCAGATGGCCGCCGTCTCCGATGCGGCGAACCGCCCCGTGCATGACTTCTCGCGCCCGTGGGAGGACACCGAGGAGCGCGCCGCCATCCTGACGAAGATGCAGGCCTTCGCGCAGGCCCAGCTCGCGGCCTACGGAGCCGCGGCCCCACCGCCGCCCCCGACCCCAAAGCCCGGAGCCAACAGCAAGCTGCGCCGTCCGCTCAAGCCGCTCAAAAAGGCGGAGGCGGTTCCACTGCTCGACGAGCAGCTTAGGGGCTACCTGCTGAGTTACGGCGACGTGCCCACCTTCGTCTACCACGCGCACACCGACGGCGACGGAGCGGCAGCGCGCTACGTGACTATCGTGGCCCAGCTCAACACGCAGCAGGAGCCGCAGATGGTGCTGCACTCGGTCACGGACGCCACCCACCTCGACCGCACCCCGCGCATGCGGCTGGTCGATGCCGTCGATGTGGAGGCGTCCAACCGGGCAAGCCTGCTCTTCGAGCTTCGCGGGCAGCAGAGCCGCCAGTTCGCCGTCTACCGCGTGCTTGGCATGCGGGCGCAGCAGACCTTCTCCACGGGGACGATGCAGTAGCTACTCGAGCGGAAACGCCTTCAGCCACTCCCGGAAGGGCTTGCCCAGCGATGGATGCTTTAACGCAAACTCAACGGTAGCCTTCAGGAAGCCGAGCTTGTCGCCGCCGTCATGGCGCTTGCCCTCGTAGCTGAAGCCGTAGACCTTCTCATGCTCCAGCAGAGCGTGGAGCGCGTCGGTGAGCTGCAACTCGCCGCCCGCGCCGGGCTTCAGTTGCTCGATCAGCTCGAAGATGCGCGGCGTAAGAATATAGCGGCCGATGATGGCGTTATTCGAGGGAGCATCCTCAAACTTCGGCTTCTCGACGAGCTGTTTCACCGCGAGCAGGCGGGGATCGTTCGGGTCCGGTGTGCAGTCGAGAACACCATAGGCCGAGATCGCCGGTCCTTCGATCACCTCGGAGCCGAGGATCGTGGACTGCGTCTGCTCGAAGGCCTCGATCATCTGCTTGATGCACGGCGTCTTTGCGTCGACGATATCGTCGGGCAGGATGACGGCAAAGGGCTCGTCGCCGACCAGCTCCTTGGCCATCAGCACGGCATGGCCGAGGCCGAGAGCCTCCGGCTGGCGCACGTAGACGATCTTGGCCAGCTTCGTGACCGAGCGGGCGATCTCCAGCAGCGCCGTCTTGTTGCGCGCGGCGAGCGAGGCCTCCAGCTCGGGTGAGCGATCGAAGTGGTCTTCCATCGCGGTCTTGCCGCGTCCGGAGACAATGATGATCTCTGTGCAGCCTGCTGCGGCCGCCTCTTCGACCCCATACTGGATCAGGGGCTTGTCGACGAGACAGAGCATCTCTTTTGGCATGGACTTCGTCGCCGGAAGAAAACGGGTACCCATGCCCGCGGCGGGGATAACAGCTTTGCGAATTTTTTGTGTCACGTGACCTTTAGATGCAGCCTGAGGTTCGACCATATGCCAGCGAAACCGAGATTTATAGTGGCAGACGAAGATTAAATAATCAGAAGGCAGCAACCTGAAGAGGCTGAGCTGATTTTGCTACGTCGTTGACCGTACTTTTACAGCACTGGCGAGTCGTCGTGCAACATGGCCCTGCGGATAACTTTAACCGGAGCGAAACCCTGGCGCATGAAGGAGTCGTGAAAGCTCCCGAGCGAAAAGGCCGATCCCTGCTTCTTTTTCAGGTCTTCGCGCAGCTTCAGAATCTCGAGTTTGCCCACCGTGTAGTACAGATAGGTCGCGTCCGAGGTGCCTCGCTTAGTCTCAATCAGCGCGATCGAGGGCGACTGATAGCCCTCCTTCACGAAGAAGTCCACGGCCTGCTCGAAGGTGAACGCGCCGGTGTGGAGCTGGATAGCGTTGACGAAGCGAGCATCGCGCAGCAGCGCATCCTGTAGCTGGCCCAGCCGGATGAGCTTCGCCTCGCGTGAGCCGGGTTCGGTACCGGGCGGCAGATAGCCCTCGTCCAGCATCATCTGCTCGCAATAGTGCGCCCAGCCCTCGATGTTCGAGTTCGAGCCGACCAGCTTGCGGATCTTCGACGGAAACTGCGGTTGCCAGAGGAACTGCACATAGTGCCCCGGATACGCCTCATGCACCGCGGTCGAGGTGATCGTGCCCACGTTGAAGGCGGCCATGTGTTCGGCCACGTGCTCCGGCGTCCAGTCCTTCTCCGGCAGCGTCACGTTGAAGTACGCCTTGGTGGAGCGCGTCTCGAACGCGCCCGGCGGGTCCATCGAGGCCTGCGTCGTGGCGCGCATGAAGGGAGGCGTCTCCTCGAGCGTCGGCTCGACGGTCGAAGGAATCGTGACGATGTGATGCGCGTTGATGAACGCGATCAGGCTGGAGAACTGCGCCTGAAAGGCGTCAAGCAGTTTAGCCGGGTCCGGGTGGATCGTCCCCAGCTCGGCCAGCACCTGCTGCGGCGTCTTTGAGGGGTCGACCTCCTTCGCAACACGCGCAAACTCGGCCTGATTCTTGTGCAGATCGTCGTAGGCCGCGTCGAGCAACTTGCTCAGCGGAAGATCGACCATCTCGTCATAGGCGAGCTTCTTTGCAAAGGTGTCCGCGCCCAGCTTGTAGTCGCCGTTTGAGCGCGGCAGCAGATCGCTCTTCATCCACGCCTCGTAGCTCTTCAGCGCATTGATCACGGCAGCGTTGCTCTGCTGGAAGCTCGCCTTGGCCGTATCGTCCGTTGCCTCGGCGAAGGCCGCGGGAACATCCTTCTGAAAGAAGCTGATGAGCCCTTCAACCTGCTCCAGCGCAATCTCAGTCGAGATCTTCGGCGGATTCTTCAGGTTCTTCCGCGCCTCTTCAAACACCTGCGGAATCTGCTTCTCGCGCTCGATGGTGTCGCGCAGTCGCGTGTTGACCGGGGCAAACGGCCGCTCCATCAGCACGAAGATGGAGTTCGTGACGCCGGAGGAGTACATGTCCGGGTTCTTCTCCCACGGGCGAATGACCTCGAGCGTCAGCAGGCTCGACTGGATGCTGTTCAGCAGAATCTCGCGGTCTGCGGCCACCGGCGCATCGAGCGCCGAAGGGTCGATGGCCTCGATCTTCTTCGCATACTCGTGCAGCGCGGCGATGTTCTTCTGGATGCTGGCTGCCGAGTAATCCTCAAGCTGCGCGTCGTACTCGTGAAAGCCCGCCGAGGTCCCGTAGGTCGGCGCGTAGTGGAAGTAGACCTGGCTGAAGTACTGGTCCGAGACGAAGCCGAAGGTCTGTCTCGCGCCGTCGGCGGAGAGGTGCTGGGCCGGGGTTGGGGTGGACGTCAGCATAAGCGCGGCAACTCCAATCGCAAGGGTCGTTCGGGCGGCGATCTTCATGGGTTTTAGTGTGACAGAAGGGGATTCAGCGCGGTGGGCCGTTCAAGCGTCGACGGAATGATGCCGTAGCGCATCATGATGACGCCGAGCGCGGCGTAATCGGTCGGTCCTTCGGCCTGCATGGCCTGCGCCAGTTCGTCGAAGTACTCCGGCCCTAACAGGCCGGGTGTCAGCAGGCAGATCATGCGCGCGCCCTGTTCATGCTGGTTGGCGAAGCCGTGGCTGACGCCGCGAGGGATAAAGAGCTGCTCGCCGGGGCCGACGTGCACGGTCTTACCGTCGACCATCCACGTCGTAATGCCGTCGACGCCGAGGACCGTCTCGTCGTAATGCCGGTGCAGGTGCGGAACGATGATATGCACGCTGGGAGGGACAATAACCTCGTACGCATCCAGTGTGCCATGGCTCTCATGGCGACTCGTAATGAAGGTAATGGTCATGCCGCCGAGGTGGATGATGCGACCGATAATACCCCACCAATCTCGCGCCGTGCAGCGCGGATACAACAACATCTGTAGTTTATCAAAGTCGTCGAAGTGTCAGGCCGGATCGAGCAGGTCGAGCAGCGTCCGCGTCTCCGCGAGCACGTCCGCGGCCCGCGCCGAGGTCAGAGGCCAGCGGAAGACACCCTGCGGCGTAAACTGCGCGCCCCGCTTGGCGTTGCGGCTCACGAGCCGCATCAGCACGCCGGGGTCGATCGCCCGCGCAGGAGCCGGAGCATCGGCCGCGGGCGCGACGAACCGCAGGTGCAGCATCTCCACGAAGCTCTTGACCTTGCCCTGCTCGATCTGCGTGCGCTTGCGGTCGATCTGCGCAACGCCGATCTGCTCGCAGTGCAGGCGAAGCTCGGCGGCGGCCAGCAGGTTCAGCACGGCCTCGGGCGGCTCGCCGTAGCGGTCCTGCAGCTCGGCGCGCACGTCGGCCAGCGCGGCAAAGTCCTCGGCTCCGGCGATGCGCTTGTACATGCGCAGCCGCTGGTTCTCCTCGGGAATGTAGCCGGAGTCGATGCGCACGGAGATGCCGAGGTTCAGCACGGTGGCCGAGTGCGCGGGCTTCTCCAGCTCGCCCTTCATCTTGCGCACGGCCTCTTCGAGCATGGTGGTGTACATCTCGAAGCCGATGGCCTCGATGTGTCCCGACTGCTCGCCGCCCAGCATGTTGCCCGCGCCTCGTAGCTCAAGGTCCAGAGCAGCAATCTTGAAGCCCGCGCCGAGATCGGAGAACTCTTTGAGCGCAGCCAGCCTGCGCCGCGCAATCTCGGTCAGCTCCTTCTCCGGCGGGATCAGCAGATACGAGTAGGCACGGCGATTCGAGCGGCCCACGCGCCCGCGAAGCTGGTACAGCTCGCTCAATCCATGGCGGTCGGCGCGGTTGATGATGATCGTGTTCGCCAGCGGAATATCAAGGCCGTTTTCGATGATCGAGGTAGCGACAAGAATGTCGTACTCGTGGTTCATGAAGGCCAGCATCACGCGCTCCAGCTCGGCCTCGGGCAACTGCCCATGCCCGATGACGATGCGCGCACTGGGCACCTGCTCGCGGATCATCGTCGCCATGTCGTAGATCGTCTCGACGCGGTTATGCACGAAGTAGATCTGCCCGCCGCGCTCCAACTCCAGCTCAATGGCCGTGCGCACCAGCTTCTCATCGAACTTGGCGACGATGGTCTGGATCGCCATGCGGTCCTTCGGCGGCGTCTCGATGACCGACATATCGCGCAGCCCCACCAGCGACATGTGCAGCGTGCGCGGAATCGGCGTGGCCGACATAGAGAGCACATCGATGTGCGCCCGCATCTGCTTCAACCGCTCCTTGTGGCGCACGCCGAAGCGCTGCTCCTCGTCCACGACCAGCAGGCCAAGATCCTGAAACTTCAGGTCCTTCGAGAGGATGCGGTGCGTGCCGATGAGGATGTCGATCTTGCCTTCGGCGACCTTCTCCAGAATCTCCTTCTGCTCCTTCGGCGTGCGGAAGCGCGAGATCATCTCGATCGTGACGGGGAAGTTGGCGAAGCGCTTCTTGAACGACTCGTAGTGCTGGAAGCTGAGCACGGTAGTCGGCGTCAGCACGGCCACCTGCTTCGAGTCCTGAACGGCCTTGAAGGCGGCGCGCATAGCCACCTCGGTCTTGCCGTAGCCGACGTCGCCGCAGAGCAGGCGATCCATCGGCTGCGTGGACTCCATATCTGCTTTGATGTCGTTGATGGCCGAGAGCTGGTCGTCCGTCTCGTTGAAGTCGAAGGCGTCTTCAAACTCCCTTTGCATATTCGTATCGGGAGAGAACGGCGTGCCCTGCGCGGCATGGCGCTGCGCGTAGAGCTTCAGCAGCTCGCCGGTCATGTCCTGCATGGCCTTCTTGATGCGGGCCTTGGTCTTCTGCCATGCAGGCGTGCCGAGCCGGTTGAGCTGCGGAGCGGGTCCGGTATCGGTGGAGCGGTACTTCTGGATCAGGTCAAGCCGCGTCAGCGGGACGTAAAGCCGGGCCTCGTCCGCGAACTCGAGGATCATCAGCTCGAGCGGCGGCTGGTCGTTCTCTTCCAGCACGCGCAGGCCGCAGTACTTCGCAATGCCGTGGTCGATGTGAACGACATAATCGCCAACGGTAAGGTCCCGGAAGTCGGAGATAAACGCCGCTGTCTTCGACTTAGACCGACGCACCGGACGCGCACTCACATCCGCGTCATCGATCATGTCCTGGGCGCCAAAGAGGACGATCTGCCGCGCCGTCGTGCGGTCCTGATCGAGCACCTGCACGCCCGCCGCGATGGCCGTCTTCACGATGATGGGTGTGCGCAGGTCACCCGCAAGATAGCTGGACTCGCTATACACCGTGGAGCTTCCCGGTGCCTCGCTGCGCCAGCCGAGCCGATAGGGTACCTGATACTCCTGCAGCAGCGAGGCCAGACGCTCAACCTCGCCCTGATTGGGCGCGGTCAGCAGGATGCGCGCCTCCTGCTCCATCAGCAGCTTGATCGCATCGATCATCGCCGGGATGGAGCCGTGAAAGCGCTGCGTGGGCCGCGTGGCAAACGCGACCTCCGAAAGCTCGCTGCGGTCGGCATCGAGCACATCGACCAGCCCAAGCTGGTCCAGCTCACACCCGCTGAAGCGGCGCATGCGGTCGTCGAGATCCCATGGCGAAAGATAAATATCCTCGGGCCGCACAAGGTTGCCGATGCCCGAGCGGTCGTGCCGCTGCTCGACCTTGTTCCACCATCGCTCGCCCTGGTTCTTCACCATGCTCGGCTCTTCGATGAATACACGCGGCGCAGGGCCGGAGGCCGCCAGCAGATCGAGCAGCGTAAGGTTCGCTCCGGCCACAGGAGCGAAGAACTCCCAGCCGGGGAAGATCGTCGCCTCGCCGGTGCGTGTCTGCAACTCGACAGGCTCCTCGCCGCCCTCAATCGCCGCCCCGGCAGCGCCTGCGCGGGTCAGGCGATTGTTGATCGCCGTCAGAATCTTCTCGGTGACGGGTGTCTCGGTCAGTGGCAGCAGCAGAGCATCGTGCATATTGCCGCTGGAGCGCTGCGTTTCGGGGTCGAACTTGCGGATCGACTCGATCTCGTCCCCGAAGAAGTCGATGCGGACGGGCCGGTCCATCTCGGGCGAGTACACATCGAGGATGCCGCCGCGTATCGTCACTTGTCCCGGCATCTCGACTACATCGACCTTGGTGTAGCCGACCGAGAGCAGATGTTCCACCAGCATGTCCGGCAGATACTCCTCGCCGACCTTCAGGCGGAGCGCCAACGCCCGATAAAAATCGTGCGGAAAGAGCCGCATGCACGCGGCCTCGACCGGCGCGATCACCAGCTTTGCCTGCCCGGTGGCGATCTTCCACAGCGTAGCGGCCCGCTGCTCCTGAATCTCCGGATGCGGCGAGAGATTCTCGAAGGGAAGCACATCGTGCCCCGGCAGGCGAAGCACAGCCTCGGTCGGAAGCGCGTTCGTCAGCTCGCAGGTACTCAGCACGTTGGCGTGCAGCGTCTCCGCGGCCTTGTTGTCGGCGACGATCATCACCGCGGGCGCATTCGAGGCACGCACAAACAGCGGAAGATACAGCGCCCGCGCCGTGGCGGTGAGTCCAGACACACGACGGCGCCCCGTTCCGCCGCTCAGGTGGCGGCGTACGCGCTCGAAGGCATCAGTATGTTCCAAATCCGCAAGCAGCTCGCGGACGTAGGGAAGGATCATGCAACCTCGATTCTAACGGACCAGCGGAGGAGCCGCGACCACGGCAGGACGCAGCGCAGGCGCAGCCGTAATGCCAACGCTCGACGCGCTGATCGCGCTATGCGCCGAGCGCAGCAGATAGGCGGTCGAGGTGTCCTCGCCCAGCTCCCAGATCATCAGCCCGCCCAGGTGCTGCTGACGCGCAAACTCCGTCTTGCGATGGATGGAGACAGGGTCCTCGTAGGTCCAGAAGGCGTCGCCGTCGAAGAGCCACGGAGCCTGCGAGGTGTCATCCCGATACAGCGTCGAGCTGGCAAGTTTTTCGGCAATTGCCGGGTAGGGCAGGTCGCCGCGGATCGCCTGCCCCTCCTGAAACAGCCCATTGTTCTCCTCGGGAACCAGCTTCCAGCCGTACCCATAAAACGGTATCCCAAGCAGCAGCTTGGCCGAGGGCACGCCTGCCTCCAGATATGCCTGTACGCTGCGTTCGACCGTGTTGCCGCGATAGCTGCTGCCGGCGCGGAGCGGCGCAAGAAAGCCGGTCGTGCGCTCCCACGGGCCGTGGAAGTCGTAGGTCATCAGCCCGACCTGATCGACGAGCGCGGCCACCTGCGCGAAGTTGATGCTGCCATACATGCGCGGGCTGTGGCCGACGGCGATGTTCAGCCGCAGCCCGGGACGAACCTCGTCCATCTTTTCGCGCAGCTCCGTCAGCAGCGCAAGGTAGTTCTCTGCGTCCTCGCTGTGCGGATACTCCCAGTCGATGTCGATGCCGTCGAAGAGCCCCGGCGCCTCGATGCCCGGCGCAAGATGTCCCTTGAGGAAGATGTCGACGCAGGAGTCGATGAAGGCCGCACGATTCTCCGGTTTAGCGTCGAGGGCGAAGTCCGTGGCGCGCCCCTCGAGCGAGATGATGATCTTCAGCCTCGGGTAGCGCCTCTTCAGCGCGACGAGCTGGTGCAGATTGCCGCGAAAGGGCTGATCCGGGCTGTCGGCAACTCCGTCGATGCTCTGCTCGGCGGTAAAGGTGTAGTGCAGGTCGGCACGCGGGTCGGCGATGGAGCAATGGCCGTTGGTGACGAAGGCCTGCGCGTAGTTCAACTGGTCCAGCATGGCTGCGCCGCCGGAGTCGGCGAGCGACTTCACCAGGTACTTCGGCTCGTTGTACAGACCCCACTGCGGAAAGTAGCCGGTCAGCAGAAAGCGGCCAGCGGATGCCTGTGGCCTGATTGCTGTCTGCGCAAACGAGCAGAGCGATGAGGCAGCCAGAAGGACAACGGTAGCGAGTTTGAGGAGAGGAGCCACTGCTTCAAGGGTAAGTCAGATTCGTACTCTTTGGACGGCGCGGGGAGTTGTCCGGATTCAGAATGGAACGCGAGATTTACTGCTTGATAAAATCTTCTTTACATGTCCACTTTGACCGCACTCTCGCCGGAGATTCTAGCCAAGTACCAGCCTGTGATCGGGCTGGAGGTTCACGTGCAGCTCCTGACCGCCTCCAAGGCCTTCTGCGGATGCGTGAACCAGTACGGCGGCGAGCCGAACACCCACGTCTGCCCCACCTGCCTCGGCCTGCCCGGCGCGCTGCCGGTGCTCAACCGCAAGGCCGTGGAGTATGCCGTGCTGGCGTCGCGGGCCATCAACTGCGAGATTCGTGAGACGAGCATCTTCTCGCGCAAGAACTACTTCTACCCGGACTCGCCCAAGGGCTACCAGATCTCGCAGTTCGACAAGCCGCTGGCCGAGAACGGCTGGATCGACGTGACCGACGCCACCGGCGCGCCCAAGCGCATCGGCATCACACGCCTGCATATGGAAGAGGACGCGGGTAAGAGCATCCACGACGGCTATGCCGATTCGGTCACGCGCACCTACATCGACCTGAACCGTTGTGGCACGCCGCTGGTCGAGATCGTCAGCGAGCCGGACCTGCGCTCGGCCGACGAAGTCTTCGAGTACCTCACCAAGCTCAAGGAGATCCTGCTCTACACCGGCGTCAGCGACTGCAACATGGAAGAGGGTTCGCTGCGCTGCGACGCCAACGTGAGCGTCATGCTGAAGGGCGCGAAGCAGTTCGGCACCAAGGCCGAGGTGAAGAACGTCAACAGCTTCCGGTTCATCCGCTCCGCGGTGGAGTATGAGATCGAGCGGCAGATCGGCGTGCTCGAGGACGGTGGCCGCGTGGCGCAGGAGTCGCGGCTGTGGAACAGCTCCGAGGGTCGCACCTACTCCATGCGCTCGAAGGAGCAGGCGCACGACTACCGCTACTTTCCCGAGCCGGACCTGCCGCCGCTGGTCGTCGGCAAGGAGTGGCAGGCCGAGATCGAGAAGATGCTGCCGGAGCTGCCGGAGGCGCGCCGCGCCCGCATGATCGCGGCCTACGACATCGCTCCGCAGGATGCGGCGACTCTGACGGCGACACGCGAGTTCGCGGACCGCTTCGAGGTTGCCGCGAAGAAGGCAAAGAACCCGAAGCGCGTCGTCGCGCTGCTTACCAGCGAGCTGACGATGCGTCTGCGCGCTGCCGAGCTGGAGCCGGAGCAGTCGCCGGTGAGCATGGACGGCATCGTGATGGCCTCCGATCTTGCAGAGTCGGGCGAGCTTTCGAGCAAGATGCTCAAGCAGCTTCTCGACGCCTGCTTCGCCGAGGGTAAGGACTTCCCCGAGATCTACGAGCGCGACAAGCCGAAGCAGATCTCGGACGCAGGAGCCATCGAGACGATGATCGATGAGGTCATCGCGGCCAACCCGAAGCAGGTCGAGCAGTACAAGGCAGGCAAGAAGACCGTGGCCGCGTTCTTCGTCGGACAGGTGATGAAGCTCTCGAAGGGGCAGGCCAATCCAGCGCTGCTCAACGAGCTGGTGACGAAGAAGCTCGACAGCTAGTTCATCACCCTGCACTGGTCATGATGCAACGTTGTGGTTGCCTCCCGCACTCCTAGGTGTGTGGAGGCAAACCCATGGCAACGAAGAAGACCGCAGCAAAGAAGAGTGCCGCGAAAAAGAGTGCGGTAAAGAAGACCTCTCTCAAGCGTGCAGCGAAGAAGACGGCTAAGAAAGCGGCTAAGAAGACATCCACGCGCAAATACAGCCCTTCGGCGAGCAAGAATGTCGAAACCGAGATGCGAGAGATGAAGCAGGGCGCGCTGAAGAGCGGCCGAAGCGGCAAGAAGGTTACCAGCCGCAAGCAGGCAATTGCCATCGGCCTGTCCGAGGCGCGAAAGGCGGGCAAGAAGGTTCCGCCGCCGCCAAAGAAGAAGTAGTCGCTACTTGGTCGAGGAGCTTTCGGAGGAAGAAGCGGCCGGCGTCGAGGTGCTGCTCGTGGAAGAGCTGCTCGACGAGGACGAAGAGTTGCTCGAACTCTCCCCCGAGGATGGCTTCTTCGAGCTGCTGTAGAGGTCCGCATACCAGCCGCCGCCCTTGAAGCTGACGGCAGGCGCGTTGATGGTGCGAACCAGCGGCCCGCTGCAGAAGGGGCAGGTAGTCAGCTCGGGGTCAGAGAACTTCTGGATCTTTTCGGTCAGGCGGTGGCAGGTCGTGCACTCGTACTCGTAAAGCGGCATGGAGAAAACTTCCTGTCTTTAGAGTATTCGATGAGCGCCTTGCTTGGAAGTGGGCCGCAGACCGGAGTCTGCGGCCCTTGCCGTTACAGGCTTCCGAGGTGGACGAGCCGCACGCTGGCGATCGCCTCCACCTCGCGCAGCGCATCGATCGCCGGAGCAGCGGAGTCCAGCGGCGAATCGATCTGCACCACGGCCAGCGCCTGCCCCTGCGGCACGCGCTGCGAGCGCGTGGAGCGGCCCAGCGCGAAGTTGGCGATGTTCAGCGAGTGCTCGCCAAGGATCGTTCCGATGCGCCCGATGACGCCCGGCACATCATGGTTGCGGATGGCCAGCAGCGTGCCGGTCAGCGGAGCCTCGATATCGATCTCGTCGTAGGTGAGCAGACGTGGCGAGGTGCCGTGCAGCACCGTCGCCGAGCCGCTGACGTCGCCCTCCGAGGTGTGCAGAATGAGCTTGAGCACCGAGCCCGAGCCGCCCGCTACGAACTCCTTCTTGTCCTCCTGAATGCGGATGCCGCGTTCACCGGCGATAGCCGCCGCGTTGATGCGGTTGACCTCCGACGGGCCCTCGGAGGTGCCGAAGATGCCCGCAATCGCAGCGTTGCGGATCAGGTCGGTCTTCCCCGCAGCGATGCGGCCCGTGTAGTTGATTTGGATGCTCTCCAGGTTGCCCGGCGTCGCGGGCGCAAGAAAGCGGCCCAGGCGCTCGGCCATCTCAATGTACGGCCCGATCTCCTGGTACTCCTCGAAGGTAAGCGAGGGCAGGTTCACCGCGTTCTGCACCACTCCGAGCTTCAGGTAGGCATGTACCTGCGTGGCAAGCTGGATGCCGATGGCCTCCTGCGCCTCGTCGGTCGAGCCTCCGATGTGCGGCGAGAGCAGAACGTTATCCAGCCCGAAGAACGGCGACTCCTTCAGCGGCTCCTGGTGGAAGACGTCGAGCGCCGCGCCGCCGACGTGGCTAGCGCGGACGGCCTCGGCCAGCGCCTCTTCCACGATCAGCTCGCCGCGCGCGCAGTTCACAATGCGGACGCCCTTCTTCATCAGCGCAATCGAGTTGGCATTGATGATGCCCTCGGTCTGCGTCGTCAGGCCGACGTGCAGCGTGATGTAGTCCGACGCCTTGAAGATCTGCTCCAGCGGCACCAGCGTGACGTTGTTCTCACGCGCGATGACGGGTGCGACGAACGGATCGTAGCCGATCAGCGTCATGCCGAACCCGGCGGCGCGGCGCGCTACCTCGAGGCCGATGCGGCCCAGACCGATGATGCCGAAGGTCTTGCCGCGCAGCTCCTGCCCCTGCAGGGACTTCTTCTCCCACCGTCCGGCGTGCATGGTCATGTTGGCGCGCGGAACCGAGCGGGCCAGCGAGATCATCAGGCCCAGCGTCAGCTCGGCGACGGCGACGGCGTTCGCGCCCGGGGTATTCATCACCACGATGCCGCGATGCGTCGCCGCGTCCGTGTCGATGTTGTCCACGCCGACACCGGCGCGACCAATGACGCGCAGCTTCGGCGCGGCGGCCAGCAGGGCTGCATCGACCTGCACCGCCGAGCGCACGACCAGCGCGTCGGCATCGGCAAGCTCTTCGGCGAGGGTGCCCTTGATCTGGTCGGGCGTTACGATCTGCCAGTCGGGCTCCTGCTTGAGGACGGCCAGCGTTGCGGGGGAGACTTTTTCTGCGATAACGATCTTCATACTGTCCTTTACTGGTTGGGGAGGGTTAACGGATCACGTGCGGTACGAACGAGCTAAGGTTATCGGTAATGGGGCCGGATGCCTCCCGGATACCCATACCGCTACACGCCTGATCGATCATCCATAGCCCAAGGACGGGATAGTGCGTTGCACCACCGATCCCCGGAAAGATGGTTTCCGGCGCGAAGGCCTGCAGAATCTGCGGTCCGATGTAGGGACCATCCGTCGCTGCAACAACGGCTCCATCGCGGACGAGCGTAAGGTTCGCGCCCTCGCGGGAGAAGAGCGGCTTGCGGATGTAGTCGCGCAGCCGTGTCTGGGGAGTGGAAGAGGCTGCACCATCGCCAGCCGCGCCGGGGAGAATCACCGGCTGCCAGCCGCCGTTCGAGGAGGCTGCTGCCGCCTGTGGTGCAGCCGTGTCGAAGTACGACTCGAGCAGAAGATCGTGGTTCGGATAGAGCTGCCACAGGATCGGCAGGATGCCCTTGTTCGAGAGCAGCAGCTTCCAGATCGGCTCGATCCAGCGCATCTCCGTGTAGGTATCGAGCGCATGGCTGCCGAACTCCTCGCTCAGCATGACCTCCCACGGATAGAGCTTGAAGACGGAGAACATCTGTTCTTCATTGGGATCGACGAAGGCCTGCCGCTCGTCGTTCCAGCCGATCTCTTCCATGTACATCTGCAGCGTGGGCAGACCGGCCTGCTCGGCGGTATCGCGCAGATAGGCGAGCGTAAGCTGGTCCTCGGGTGACTCGACCCCGGCGAAGTAGATGGGCTTCGAGAGGAACGGGGCAACGTCCTTCCACTTGTCGATGAGCTGCTCGTGCAGCGAGTTGAACTGGTCGGCCTCGGGGAAGACCTCCTCCATCCACTGCCACTGGATCACTGCGGCCTCGAGCAGCGAGGTCGGCGTGTCGGCGTTGTACTCCAGCAGCTTGGGCGGGCCTTCGCCGTTATAGGCAATGTCGAAGCGGCCATAGAGCGCGGGCGGCTCGTTGTTCCACGCCCACTCGATCGCCGGTACGGCCTCTTCGGGGATGCCAAGCTCCGCATACCGCTTCTCGTCGATGACGTGCTGTGCGGCGGCGAGGCACATCTCCTGCAGCGTATTCCCGGCCTCTTCGAGCATGTCGATCTCGCTCGCCGAGAACTCGTAGCAGGCGGATTCGTCCCAGTAGGGCTGGCCGTTCTCGAGCGTGTGAAAGGTCAGTCCGGCAGCTTCGACCTTCTGCTGCCAGCCTGCGCGGGGAGGTAGGGAGATGCGTTGCATGGTTCTCCTACGAGGAGGCTCGCCCAAAGGTGCTGCCGAAGCCGCCTCGGACGGTGCCTGTGGAGTAGCTGTGTCCGGTGGACGGTGAAAAGCTGCCGCCCCCTACATGGGTGCCCAGACCGAAGCCGCCGTATCCTCCGTAATAGTAGCGGTAGACGTGAGGCATGAAGATAAATCCTGTGTGCCCGTCCGGCGTCTCGATCTGTGTTGGATCATCCTTGCAGAAACTGTCGTTGACGACCACGTTGTTCTCGTCGACGCAGCGTTGCATCTCGGGCTGACGGCAGGCCGTCAGCAGGGTGAGCGCCGCGGAGGCGAGAAGCGGAGCATGGACGTGTCGTGAGCGTTTCATGCAGAGAATCCCCGTGCCTCCCGAAGAAGGCACGGAGCCTGGTTTACTTCTTTGCCGTACGTTCTGCAAAGACCTTCTGTGCCGCGATCAGTCCCTGGCCGAAGCTGAATCCGGCTGGAGGGAAGTTCTCGGCGACGATGTGCTCCAGCGCGCCGATCAGCGCGATGGTGTCCAGGTAGTCGAAGTAGCCAAGGTGCGCGATGCGGAAGATCTGCCCCTTCATCTCGCCCTGTCCGTCGGTGACGATGGCCGCAAAGCGCGACCTCAGCCCCTTGACGACGACGCCCGAGTTGACGCCTTCCGGCGGCAGCACGGCGGTCGCCGCTGCGGATGGTGCATCCGGCGCAAAGAGCCGCATACCGAGCGCCTCGACGGCGGCTCGCGTCATGGCGGAGATCGTCTCGGCGTTATCGACGAGCTTCTTCCGTCCCTCCACGAGGTTGCCGTCGGCCTGCCCGGCGATGTAGTCCAGCGCGGCGCCGAGCGCGGCGATCAGCGCCACCGCGGGGGTGTACGCGGACTCGCCGTTCTTCGCATTCTTGCGCTCCTTGCGCAGGTCGAAGTAGTAGCGCGGGTTGTAGGTGGCCTCCATGCGGTCCCATGCCTTGTCGCTGACCGAGAGGAAGCTCAGCCCCGGAGGAATCATGAAGGACTTCTGCGAGCCGCCGATGAGCACATCCACGCCCCATTCATCGATATCCAGATGTGTAGTGCCGAGGCCGGTGATGCCGTCGACGACCAGCAGCGCCTCGCTCTTTGCATCGTGCAGCAGCTTGGCGATGGCCTGCGTATCGTGGCGGACGCCGGTCGAGGTTTCGGTCGCCTGCAGGAAGACCACGCGAGTCTCCAGTTTCAGCGCGTCCTTCACCGCATCGAGCGAGAAGGTCTGCCCATATGGCACGCTGACCACATCGACCGCACAGCCGAAGGCCTTGGCGATCGCCGACCAGCGCTCACCGAACTTGCCTGCCGTCAGGACGAGCACGCGGTCGCCGGGCGAGGTCAGGTTCGAGACGGCCGCCTCCATCGCGCCCGTTCCCGAGCTGGAGAGGATGAGGACATCGTTCTTCGTGCCGTAAAAATCTTTTAACTGGGCGAGAACTCGCGTATAAAGAGCGCGAAACTCGGCAGTCCGGTGGTGGACATCTGCCGCTGCCATGGCGAACTGTGCTGCGGGGAGGAGGGGAGTAGGGCCTGGAGTAAACAGGCGAGTCTTGCGAATCATGGCGCTATTGTATCGACTTGCAGGGACGATGAGATAGGCCGGGCCGTCCGGCGGGCCTCGCAAAAGTCAGTCATCCCCTGTAGGGACGCGGCGTTCTAAAATGATGAAAATACAATGACGGAGCAGAGAGATGAGCATAGGTGAAGCGATTCAGAAGGAGATCATCGCAGCGATGAAAGCGAAGGCGGAGCATCGCCTGCTAACGTTGCGGATGGTGAAGTCGGCCCTCAAGAACAAGGAGATCGACAAGCGCCAGCCCCTGACCGACGCCGAGGAGACGCAGGTGCTGACCACGCTCATCAAGCAGCGCCGAGAGTCCGTCGAGGTCTTCACCAAGGGGGGACGTCCCGAGCTGGCCGAGAAGGAGGCCGCCGAAATTGGCATGATCGAGTCCTTCCTGCCGCAGCCGGCCGGCGAGGAGCAGGTCCTTGAGGTCGTGCGCGCTGCCATCGCCCATTTGGCGGCCGAAACCGGCCAGAAGCCCGGCCCCAAAGATATGGGTCAGGCCATGCGCGTAGCGCAGCAGCACCTGCAGGCGGCCAGCCTGCGCGCCGACGGCAAGCTGGTCAGCGAGCTGGTGAAGAAAGAGCTGGCGAGCTAAGCTACTTGTCCCCGTCGTGGAAGAGCTTGTGGTTGATATCCGGCCAGAACTCTTTGAACACGAAGACCGCGGCGTCAATGCCGACGCTCTGCCCCCACTTGCCTGCGGTGTTGCCGAAGGTCCGCTCCGGGGACGGGTAGTACAGGTTGGAGAGGCCCGCGGCCATGCCCGCTCCCACGACCTCTCCCGCGTTGAAGACGCGTTTTCCACTGTCGCTGCGTGTGACGACGACGCGGCTCAGCGAGTATTCGGTGCGCTTCCAGAAGCCTCCATGCCCCAGCGTGTAGTAGCGCGTGTCCTCGTGCGCGATCACCGGGACGAGGAACTCGACGGCATAGTTCTCGACCGTCTGATCGACGAAGGAGTGCCAGTAGTATCGGCCATACGCCACGGGGCCGGTCCCGAACTCGGGCGTGGAGTTGGTGAGTTGCGAGTATCCGGCGATGGCTGCGGGCAGCAGGAACGCAGAGTAGTCGAAGGTGTCCTCTGAGGCAGTCACAAACTTCTCTTTGACCGTCTGCGGCGGCAGCTTGGCGTCCGCGTTGACCGAGCGGAAGTTGGGGATGACTCCAAGAATTCGCTTGGTCTGCCCATCCTGAGACTGAGGCGGCACAGAGGCATCAGCAGCCTGCGGCTCATCCGGCAGGCTCGAGGACGAGCCGGGCCGTGCAGGCTCAAAGGCCGCGAAGGCAATCACCGGAGCCGAGGGCGCGGTGTCGTTTCCCTGTTGTGCCGAGGCCTGCGTACTACCGAGGAGCGAGCAGCCAAGGAGCACCGTGCATCCCGCATGAAGTGATTGCTTGGAAAGGAGCATTTCCTCGGTTAGACGCGCCAGGTGTTCCAGAGGCTTCCGCAGGCCCATCATTTGTCTTCCATGCGGGAGAAACAAGATCAGTACAGCGAGTGGCCCATGGCCTGCATCATAGATGCGGTCGGCTTAAATCCGGCTGCAGTCCGCATCCGGACGGGAACGTAGTTGCGCGAGGGCCTCGGCATGACGGAAGAGAAGGTGAAGAGCAGGCGCCTGGGCATCCTGGGATGGATCGCAGTGGTTCTGCTGTCAGCGGCAGTGGTCGCGGTTATCGTGGGCGAGATCATGATGCGCCGCGCCAGCCCAACCCTGAAGAACCTGATCGTCGAGACGCTGCACACACGTTTCAAAGGCCGCGTGGAGATGGACGATTTTCAGGTTTCCCTGCTGAAGGGATTTCAGGTAAGCGGGCAGGGGCTGCGCATCTTCGCTCCGGATGAGGTCGTTGCCGCCGGGGCTACGCAGCCGGTCATCGCCGTGCGGAACTTCGCCTTCCACGCGCCCTACAAGGGGCTGTGGATCAAGCCCATGCACGTCGGCACGGTGCATGTCTCGGGGCTGTCGATCCACATTCCGCCGAAGGAGATGCGCGCGCAGGCCCCGGCCTCGGAGAAGAAGCGCCTCGGCTCGCTGAAGATCGTCGTCGACGAGATCGTCTGCGACGACTCGGATCTGGTGATCGGCACCTCGAAGCCGGGCAAGGACCCGAAGGTCTTCGTTCTTCAGCGCATTGCGATGCACAACATCGGTCCTGACGATCCGTGGAACTACGACGCGACGCTGGTCAACGCCGTGCCCCGAGGCGATATTCACGCGGTCGGCACCTTCGGCCCGTGGGACGCCGACAGCCCCGGCGACTCCACCGTGACCGGGCACTACACCTTCGACCGCGCCGACCTGGGCACCATCAAGGGTATTGGCGGCATCCTCTCCTCAGTCGGCGACTTCACCGGGCAGCTCAACCGCATCGCCGTACAGGGAACTACGGAGACGCCGGACTTCTCGCTCGACACGGCCAACTACGGCATGCCGCTGCACACGACGTTCGACGCGGTGGTCGATGGCACCAGCGGCGACACCTACCTGAACAGCATCGACGCGAAGCTCGGGCAGACCTCGTTTACGGCGAAGGGCACGGTCATCAACATCAAGGGCAAGGGGCACGAGGTCGATCTCGACGTGGATGTGCCCAAAGGCCGTATTCAGGATTTCCTGTCTCTCGCTGTCAAGACGCAGCCTGCGCTGATGACTGGAACGCTGGGCATGAAGGCTGCGATCTATATCCGTCCGGGGCCGCAGCGAGTGGCCGAGAAGCTGCACCTCAAGGGCAAATTCACGGTGCAGCAGATTCACTTTGCGAACCCGCTGGTGCAGGACAAGGTCGATATGCTCAGCCTGCGGGCGCAGGGCGATCCGAAGTTGGCGAAGCCCGGAGCCCCCGACGTGCGCTCGCAGCTTTCAGGCCTGTTCACAATGGATGCGGGTCGGTTGAACTTCGCTCCGATCCGTTACACGCTGCCCGGTGGCAACATTCAGTTGGCGGGCGTGTACTCGCTCGATGGGGCGCAGTTTGATTTTCACGGCACGGTGCGCACCGATGCGAAGATCTCGCAGATGGTCGCCAGCCGCTGGAAGTCATGGCTGCTGAAGCCGGTTGACCCGTTCTTCCGGAAGAACGGGTCGACCGAGATTCCGGTGAAGGTGAGCGGCACCAAGTCGGAGCCGAAGTTCGGGCTTGAGCTGCGACGTAAGGAGAAGGACAAAGACAAATGATCAATGTGGCTTTGATGCCCAGTGGAACTCCGCCCCGGCCATGATGGTCCGTCCCTGCAACGGAACGCCGGGAATCTCCTCATAGCCGGTGTTGTTGAGATTCAGCAGCCGCACGTAGGGCCGCAGATACCCCTTGCTGCGGGCCAGCGAGAGATCCCACAACGGATAAGCGGTATGTGTCGTGCGCTGGATGACCGCAACCTGCATGCGACCCGTGACCTGATGAAACAACTCGCCGGTCCATGCGGCCAGCGCACTCTGCGCCGCATAGTTGAAGGCGTACTCGGAGATCAGTCCCGCAGGCGGCTGGCCTGCGCGGGCGGCGGTATAGCTCAGCTCGAGCCGCTGCGTTGCGCTTAGTCTGAGCTTGAGCGCGGCCTCCGCGCCGGTGATGTGGAAGCCCTGCACGTTGGTCGCCTGCCACGGCGCGGCGAGCGAGTACTTTGAATAGTCGATGGTGTCCTTTTCCTGCAGACGAAACACTGTGGCCGTCGCGGAAACCCGTCCACCGGGATTCCAGTCGATGCCTGCCTCATAGCTCCACGAGGACTCTGGCTTCAGAGCCGGATTTCCAATGTTGGCTGGGTCGCTGTAATAAAGATCGGTGTACGTCGGCAGGCGGAACCCATGCCCGATGGCTCCTCGAAGCCGCAGGCTCGAGGTAAGCGCGTAGCCAGCGGCGACGCTCGGAGAAAAGACCGATCCATTGCCCGAGAGCACCTCTTCCCGCGCCCCCAGCGAGAGCGAGAGCCGCTTCAGCGAGCGCAGCGACAGGCTCGCATAGCCCGCGCCCTCGTTACGCGCGTGCTGCCCGAGGTTGCTGCTGTCGATGGCGTCGCCCGTTTCCTCGAGGCCATACGAGAGCGTTACATTCGAGCCCAGCGTATCTGTGCGGCGCAGCGCGGCCTCGTAGCTGGTCGTGATGTGGTTGTTGCGGTAGTAATTCGGCTGGTCGAGCAGCAGCACGAAGAGGTCGGTGTGCCGCTGATAGCCGAAGCTGGCCGCGGTGCGCGCTCCAAGCTGCTGCTGGATGGAGCCGAACCACGCCTTCGTGCGCTCCCACGAGTCGTAGTTGCCGTAGAACTGATTCGCTCCATAGGGCCGGTCGCTCCCGGCCAGCAAGATATCGGTCGTGCCAAGTCCGGTCATCAGCCAGCCCTCGGCGGCGAGCGCATTGGCGTGGTAGCCGCGGTCGGCGATGAAGCCGTTCGAGGTATCGCGGCTGCCGGACAGCTCTCCGGCGAAGCGGCCGCGCACGTAATCGGCCCGCAGGTGCTGCTCCTCGGAGCCATAGTTGCCGAAGCCAGCCTTCAGCAGCAGCGCCGTCCTCGCGGGTCTTACGGTAATCATGTTGATCGCGCCGCCAATAGCATCCGAGCCATAGAAGGTCGAGCCGGAGCCGTGCAGTACGTCGATGCGCGACACGGCCTCGAAGGGGATAGGTAGCTCGAGGTTGAAGTGGCTTGCCTGCGCGTCGTTGATGCGGAAGCCGTTGAGCAGCACCAGCGACTGCTCGAAGGTAGTGCCGCGCAGGGAGAGGTCTGCCTGCACCCCATTTGCTGCCCTTGCCTGAAGATTCACCGAAGGATCGAGCCGCAGCAGGTCGGTCGCGTTGTTGAAGAGGGTGGGCTGCTCGCGGGCGTCGATCTGGTTGATGGCGCGGTCGCTCTCCGAGAGAGGCAGCGGCTCGACCGTGGTGGAGACGGTGATTGCATCCGTGACGGACGGCTTCTGCGCGACGGCAGGAAGGGCGGAGAGGCAGAGTACGGCGATAAAAAGTCGAGAGAGCATCGTTGAACCTGCTTCATCATCTCCCGCTCCGGGATGGCGTGCAGTACAGTTTTGTACAGTCCTAAATAGTTGACGAGGTCAATCAAATTCATGCCGATGCGGATTGAATCTTTTTTGCGACAGAGCCCCGTGGTCCAGATCGGCCGTTCGGCGCGCAAGGTGGAGACGGCGCTCAACCACATTCTTGAGGAGGAGGAGGTCACTCTCTTTGAGGCGCTGCTGCTGACGGCGCTCTTCTTCGAGAAGAAGGGCGTCAAGCCCTCCGCGCTGGCCGAGGTCTTCGAGACGACACGAGGCAACGTGAGCCACGGCGTCTCCTCGCTCGAGGCCAAGGGACTGGTCAAGCGCCGCGTCGATCCCGGTGATGCGCGGGCGTTGCAGATCATGCTTCTGCCGCAGGGCCGCCGCCGCGCCGTCCGTGTCGCAGGAATTCTGGACCGCATGCAGCGCCAGTTGGAGCAGATGGCCGGTGTGAAGGAGATTCAGACGATGATCCGGCAGTTGGACCTGATGGAGCTGTACTGCGGGGCCATGGCGCACGCCGATTGGCCCAAATAGCTACTCGGGGATGACCTTGACGAAGATGCCGTCGGGCAGGATAGCTCCGCCGAGCAGGTGGATGGTCCCGTTGCGGGTAAAGCCGCGCAGCATGGCGGGCGGCTTCGGCTCGGTGCGGGCCGCCGGGGTAGGCGCAGAGGCCGGTCTGGCGGCTGGGGTGGATGCAGGGATCGGTTTGGGGACGGAGACGCGGTTCATGCCGCGGTCCATGGCCTCGTTGGCCAGCCGGTCGGCGTCCTTGTTCTTGTGGCGGAGGGCGTGGGAGATCTCGAACCGCTCCAAACGGTTGATGCGGCGCTTCGCCTCTTCGTAGAGGGGCCTCAGGTCGGGGCTTTTGACCTGATATTTGCCTTGAATCTGCTTGACCATCAACTCAGAGTCGGAGACGACCTTCAGCCGGGCGTGGCGATGCTCCAGCGCGTACTCAAGGCAGGCCAGCAGACCCGAATATTCGGCAAAGTTGTTGGTCCGCACGCCGAGAAACTCGGAGAGCTCGGCGACTAGGCGACCTTCGCCGTCCTGCAGCACCGCTCCAAAGCCTGCGGGGCCGGGGTTTCCGCGCGCGCCGCCATCGCAGTGGGCGTAGAGCCAGCCTCCCTTGTCGTCGGGGGCGGGTGCAGATTCGGCAAAGAGGCGGGGCGGGGTGGGACGGGACGGCATATCGGCCAGTGTACCGGAACCGGTAGGTTGGTTTCCGGGGGCGGCTGGCGCGGTCTGCTCACCTTTTGCAGGGAAACATGTCTATGAAAGTGCAGGAATTCACTGGCTCCGGAGTCAGACGAACATGGATGCTGAGGCACTGAGTATCGGTTCCGGCGTAAGCCGGGAGAGCTCTGCGTTGCGTATAGCGGTAGAATCACTGCCAGCGATGGCAAAAGCGGTCACGCAACCCGGAGCCCGCGGCAGGAAGCTGACGCAGGCGCAGATCGAGGCACGCGCCCAGCAGCGCATCGAGGACGATGAGCTGATCCGCGAGGCGCAGGCGGGCGAGCGCACGGCGTTCGACGCGCTGGTGCGGCGGTATGACCAATCGGTGCTGCGGCTGGCGCTGCACATGCTGGGCAACGAGCAGGACGCGCAGGATGTGCACCAGGAGGCCTTCATCAAGGCCTACCGGCACCTAAACAACTTCCGGTTCGAGTGCTCGTTTTACACGTGGCTCTACCGGATCGTGACGAATCTCTGCCTCGACCAGTTGCGCCGCCGCAAGAGCCGCCGGGAGGACCCATCCACGGTAATCGACGCGAGCGGCGGCGAGATGGACCTGATGGCGGGCATCACGGACGACCGGGCGATGGCGAACCCGGCCCGGGAGCTGGAGCGCAAGGTGATGGGCGAGCAGATCGGTGCAGCGCTTGAGAAGCTGACGCCGCGGGAGCGGATGGTCTTCGAGCTGAAGCACTACCAGGGATTGAAGCTGCGCACGATCGGCGAGATGTTGAGCACGACGGAGGAGACGGCCAAGAATACGCTCTTCCGAGCAACGCGCAAGCTGCGCGAGCAGTTGAAGACGGTACGAAGCAGTTAGCGGGACGCGGCAGCGGGCAGGAGCAAAAGACCCGAGCCGCTGGCAGGGATAAGTTCTTTGAGGCTGGATGAGGTTACGCAGATGAAGTGTGAGTTGGCTCAGGAAAGCGTTCTACTGGCGAGATACGGCGAGCTGCCGGACGAGCTGGCCGGTTCGCTGGAACGGCATCTGGAGCAGTGCGAGAGCTGTCGCAACGAGGTCAGGGCGATGGATGCCCTTGATGAGTTCCTGGTGCTCCATCCGGTGATGGAGCCGTCGCCGAACCTGCTGGCGCAGAGCCGGGTGCGGCTGGACGAGGCACTCGATCAGATTCCGCCGCACGGCTTCTTTGCCCGGTTCCGCGGCAACTTCCATCGTTGGATGGGCTATGCACAGGCAGCCCCGGCGCTGATGACGCTGCTGATCGGAACGGGCTTTCTCGCCGGAAACTTTACCTATCGCTATCAGGTGGCGCATCAGCCGCAACCGCAGGCCAAACCGGCTCCTGAGCCGTGGCCGAATGCGCTCGAGAGCAAGATTGCCAATGTGACCGGCATCGAGCAGACGCCCGATCCGGAGATCGTACAGGTGAAGTACAACCGGCTGGTGCCGGAGACGCTTCAGGGCTCGGTCGAAGACGCGCAGATTCGCCAGCTTCTGCTGATGGGCATGTCGCAGGCCAATAATGCGGATGTGCATGAAAGCTCGGTCCGCTTACTTTCGCACGAGTGCAAGATGGGTCACGCCTGTAAGGCGGGCTCCGAGGACCAGGTGCTCGGAGCGCTGCTGGTTTCGCTGCGGTACGACAAGAACGCAGGCGTTCGCATGAAGGCGCTGGAAGGGTTGCAGCCCTATGTGGCGGAGAATCAGCGCGTGCGCGATGCCGTGCTGGAGTCTCTGATGCACGACAAGAGTGCCGGTGTGCGGACCGCCGCCATCGATCTGCTGGCTCCGGTGCAGTCCGACTCCAGCGTGCAGCAGGTCTTGCGGACAGTATCGACGCAAGATGAGAACCCCTACATTCGTACAGCCTCCTTCCGCGCCATGCAGGGCGCGGCGGATATCCAGTAAACGTCCATGAAGCTTCTGCGCCGCCATCCAGATACTCGACCGATGCGGACCTCACTGCTTGTGGGCCTGTTGAGCCTACTGGTGGGAGCGATGTTTCTTGCGCCGCAGGGCAGTGCGCTGCCGCTGGGACATGGATCGCACCAGGGGTATCTGGGCATCAACTTTCATGATCTTTCGCAGGAGCAGATCGCCTCGCGGAAGAGCAGGGGCGTCGAGGTTACGGTGGTCGATCATGATGGTCCCGCCTGCCGCTCCGGTCTGAAGGAGCACGACATCATCCTCCAGATGGACGGGCACGCCATCGAGAGCGAGGAGCAGCTCCGGCATATGCTCCACGAGATACCGGCGGGGCGCACGGTGGCCTTCCTGATCGAGCGCGACGGCCAGCAGCAGACCTTCTCCGTGCAGCTTGCCAACCGCGAAACCGTGGGGCAGGAGGCATGGGAGCGCCACATGACCGTTCCCGAGCCTGCGTGGCATGAGAACGGTCTGCTTAACGAGAAGACTCCCGCCGAGGATGTGCCGCATCACAGCTTCCTCGGGACGGCGATCCTGAACTCCTCCTACACCGGGGCCATGCTCGAGATGATGAGCCCGCAGCTTGCCGATTTCTTCGGTGCAACCGGCGGTCTGCTGGTGCGCTCGGTGGACCCGGATAGCCCGGCGGCGATTGCCGGGCTGCGGGCAGGCGATGTCGTCATCCGCGTGGACGCCACGCTGATGGAGAGCACAGGCGACTGGACGAAGATCATCCGCGACGGCCACGGCAAGGCGCTCTCAGTGGTTATCCTGCGCGACCGCAGGGAGCAGGTGCTCACGCTGAAGCCGGACGGCAGGAAGCGGTCGGGCGTGATGCTGCACCTGTGGCCCGGAGCGCTGCCCGCGGCCATGCTGCCGGTGGCATTGCCATGGATGGGACGGAGTTCGCTCTGGTCCTTTGGGCTATGAGCCAAGAGTTCAGGGCTACGAGCTAAGAGTTCAGGACTGTGATTCAATAGTTAACGACCATGTCTGCGACTGCTACCTTCGTGCCTCCTCCGATTGCTGCGCCCAAGCCCCTTACCTTGAAGCGGCGCTGGAAGAAGGCCAGCCGCCGCACGCGCGAGCTGGCTTCGATCGGCTGGGCGCTGGCGAACACCGGCCATCCCTACATGGCGCATATTGTGCCGATGCGGCGCTGCAACCTGGCGTGCACCTACTGCAACGAGTACGACGACCACTCGAAGCCCGTGCCGATTGACGAGATGCTGCGCCGTATCGACCATCTCGGACGGCTGGGAACGAGCGTCATTACCATCTCCGGCGGCGAGCCGCTGCTGCACCCCGATCTGGACCAGGTGATTGCGCGCATCCGCAAGACGGGCGCGATCGCGGGTATGATTACGAACGGCTACCTGCTGATGCCGGAGCGGATCGAGCGCCTGAACAAGGCCGGGCTCGACCATTTGCAAATTTCTATCGACAACGTGATGCCGGACGAGGTTTCGAAGAAGAGCCTCAAGGTGCTCGATGCGAAGCTGCGGATGCTGGCCGAGCATGCGGACTTTCATGTGAACATCAACTCGGTCGTCGGCGGCGGCATCGCCAACCCGACCGACGCGCTGACGGTGAGCGAACGCGCGCTGGCGCTCGGATTCAGCTCGACCATCGGCATCATCCACGACGGCTCCGGCCAACTCAAGCCGCTGGGCGACTCTGAGCGCAGCGTGTGGGAGAAGGTGCGCAGCCTGACGCGGCGCAGCTACTCGCGCTTCAACCACTTTCAGGAGGCCATCGCCAACGGCAAGCCGAACGATTGGCGCTGCCGGGCGGGTGCGCGGTACATCTACATTTGCGAGAACGGGCTGGTTCACTACTGCTCGCAGCAGCGCGGCTATCCGGGCGTGCCGCTGGCGGAGTACAAAACCGCCGACGTCAAGCGGGAGTTCCTGACGGAGAAGACCTGCTCGCCGAACTGCACCATTAGCTGCGTGCATCAGGTGAGCTACATCGACCACTGGCGCGCCCCGCAGACGAGCACCTCCAATCCGAGTGCCAGCGGGCTGGTCCAGATCCACTAGGCGAAGGCCAGTAAGCGCTGCGGCAGCGGGGCGCATCCTATTGCAAGATGATGCAGTTACAGACCATGTTGCGTTGCGTGGCTGCGGCCACAATGGCGGCTCTGCCCCTTACCGCAGCCGCCCAGTTGCGCTCCTACAGCGATGGCGACAACGGGGTGAGCTTCGCCTATCCCGCGCACTGGCTGCTGAACGGCGACGACGATGCGGCCACGGCGAAGCTCCGCATCGTCGGTAAGGCGCCGCCGCTGGCTGTCGTGCAGCTAGAGGGCAACTTTGAAGACAAGGGGCCGTACAAGGGGACGGACTTCGAGGCGGGCGCGTTTGCCTACACGGTGCTCTCCGGCGGCGATCCGACGCAGTGCCTTGCGAGCCTCGAACCCATGGGCGACGCGAAGCAGCGCCCGGCAGCTGTGACGTGGAAGGGCCTGCAGGCCCGTCGGCTCGAGGCTACCTTCGGCATCGCAGGTACGCTCGATATGCACGAGATCGTTGCGGTGTATCAGGGGGGGCAGTGCTATCTGCTGGAATCGGTGATTGTGAGCAAAACGGCGGACAGCGTGAAGAGGCCGCTCAGTCAGCAGCAATGGAGGCTGCTGCGGGGCCAGTTTCACGCTGTCCTGCAATCGGTGCGGTTGACGCCTGCTCCGGGCAGGCCGTAAGTGCTTACTTCTTCGCCGTCGCGTGCGCTGCTGCGACGGGATGCGCGCTGGCCGTTGCAGTCGTGCCGGTTCCGCCCTCCTGGGCGATGGCGGCGTCGATGGTCCGGGTGAGGTAGCTCACGTCCGTCACCTGCACCCAGGCCTTGGGCGTGACGACGAAGATGGTCGGCGTCTGGGTCAGGCCGACCTTGTCGCCGAACGCCTGATCCTTCTTGACCTCCTGCGTCAACTGCCCGGTCGGGTCCATGACGAAGGGCATCGCCTTGCCGCGCTTCTGGAAGAAGCTCTGGGTAAAGTGCTGCAGGTCGTCCTTGCTGGCGATGGCGGTCTGGCTGGCGAAGACGGCGCTGCGGTACTCGTTGGCCAGATCGGGGGAAACCTTGTCCTGGAGGTAGCGCGCCGTGACGGCTGCGTCGAAGCTCCAGATGTGCATCCGCAGGGGATAGTCGTAGCGGACGTACGGAATCTTGTACTTCGAGACGGCGTCGTGCACGATGGGCGAGGCGTGCGCGCAGGCCGGGCACTCCAGATCCTCGAACTCGATGACGGCCACCTTCGAGCCCGCGGGGGGCTTGATCATCGAGGTGTCCTTGAAGTTGTTCACGGTGTTCGGCGGGGCGGAGTATTGTGCCGACGCCATCGCCGGCAGTCCGGCCAGCAGCACGGTAGCGAGCAGAAGACGGTTCATAGAGGTCAGACGCATCATAGTCCTGTTTTGTATTTTAGCTAAAGTAAGATTCCCGGACGATTTTCGCAACCGCAGGCCGGTCGTGGCACTCTAAATACAGGAAAACATGATTCGACGGATGCAGTCTTCAGCAAGGGCAAAGGGTTGGGCTTTGACAGCCGCGGCGTTCGCGGTTCTGTGTGCCCCTCAGGGGCGTGGCCAGGCCGCGGCGGATCTGCCGTCGGCGCCGTCCCCTGCCGCGGGTGTTCAGGCTACGCTGGCGGAGGGTGTGGTCGTCGAGGCGGCGAAGCCGGAGCCTCTGTCGCTCAGTATCGACGAGGCCATTGAGCGCGGCCTCAAAAGGAACCTCCAGATCGAGCTGGGGCTGGCCAACGAGCGCCGCGTCAAGGGCGAGGTGAAGACGGTTGAGAATGCGCTGCTGCCCTCCATTACGGTGCAGGCGCAGACGAGCGCCCACGAGGTCAACCTGGCGGCTTTGGGCTTCAAGCCTGCGCTGCTGGCGGACTTTGGCCTTCCCAACTTCAATCCCGTCGTCAAGTACGACACCACCAGCGCGCAGATCAACGTCAACCAGCAGCTCTTCAACGTGCCTGCGTATTACCTCTACCGCTCGGCTCAGAAGGCTGTCGGTGCGGCGAACTATGCCACGCTGAACGCTCGCGGCTCCGTGGCTTTGGCGGTAGGCAAGGCCTATTTGCAGGCTCTTGCGGATGCGTCGCAGATCTCGAACGCGCAGGCGCTGCTGAAGTCCGACGAGGTGGAGATGCGGCAGGCGAGGGACTCGCGGGACGCCGGTGTCGGCACGAATCTGGACGTGCTGCGGGCGACCGTGCAGTACCAGCAGCAACAGCAGTTGCTCATCAACGACGAGAACGCCTTCGCCAAGGACAAGATTGCGCTGAATCGGCTCATCGGCCTGCCCGCCGGGCAGGAGCTGAAGCTGACCGATCCGGTTCCCTACGAGGAGATATCCGAGATGCCGCTGGGCGAGGCGCGCGATCTGGCCTACACGCGGCGCAAGGACTATTTGCAGCTTCTGGCGGAGCTGGAGACGGCGGAGCGCTCGCAGAAGGCGGTGCGGTACGAGTATGCGCCGACGGTTTCTTTCGGGGGCTTCTACGGCGTGCTGGGCGAGACGCACGGCCTTTATCATGGCGTCTTTACGGCGCAGGGGCAGATCAACGTCCCGGTCTTCCGTGAGGCTGAGCTTCGCGGCGAGCGCGAGGTGGCGGCTTCGCAGGTGTTCGGCCTGCATCGGCAGATTGCGAGCCTGAAGGACACGATCGACGAGCAGATCCGCGAGGCGATGCTGGATGTGGAGTCGTCGCTGGAGCTGGTGAAGGTGGCGCGCAGCAATGTCGATCTGGCGCACCAGGTGCTGGACGATGCTACCGACCGCTTCAAGGCGGGCGTGGACGACAATCTGCCGGTGGTACAGGCGCAGGCGACGCTCGCCGGGGCGGAAACCCGGCTGGTGCAGACCATGTACCAGTACAACACCGCCAAGCTGACGCTTGCCCGCAACACGGGTGTCGTGGAGACGCGCTATCGGGACTACCTGGGGCACTAACCGCACGGCGCTGTCACGATGCTGTCTTCGAGCGGTGGTACGATGAACCCACGTCTTCGTAACGGTACGAGTCTGCGGATGGCGTTGGCGAGAAAGCTGTTGACGCTCGAAAACCACGAGTTACGGGTACATGACCGAAGGTAGTAAACCCCCAGCCACAGGCGGCAACGCCTTTCAATTCCGAGACTTTCGGCTCTACCAGTCGGCACGCCTGCTGGTAATCCTCGGCGCGGAGGCGCAGTCGGTCGCGGTCGCGTGGCAGGTCTACCAGCTTACGCACTCTCCTCTCGACCTTGGCTATACGGGGCTGGCGCTCTTCCTGCCCGGCCTGTTCTGTGTGCTTCCGGCGGGCCATATCGCCGACCGCTACGACCGCCGCAACATCATCCTGCTCTGCTATGGGATGCAGCTCCTTTGCACCTTTGCGCTGCTGTGGTTCGCCCTGTACGGCACCGGACCGGGGCATCCGGTCTGGCCGATCTACGCGGTGCTGTGCGGTATCGGCATGGGCCGGGCCTTCAGCGGACCGGCCTCGTCGGCGTTTCTGCCGAGCCTTGTGCCGCCGGCGCACTTCGTCAACGCAGTCACGTGGGGAGCCTCGATCTTCCAGATCGCCAACATCGCCGGTCCGGCGGTGGGTGGTCTGCTCTTTACGCTGCCGATGGAGAGATTCCACAGCCGATGGACCGGGGCGGCGGTGGTCTACGCATTTACGATCCTGACGCTGTCGGCGTTTCTGGTGCTGATCGGGCTGATTCGTGCCCGCGCCAACGTGCGGGAGAGCAAGGCGTTCGACGTCAGGACGATGCTGGCCGGGCTCGAGTACGTCTGGAAGACCAAGCTGCTGCTCGGCTCCATCTCGCTCGACCTCTTTGCGGTGCTGCTGGGCGGCGCGACCTCGCTGCTGCCGATCTTTGCGACGGACGTGCTGCATGCGGGACCGCGCGGGCTGGGCCTGCTGCGGGCGATGCCCTCCCTCGGCGCGCTGATCGTTTCCATCACGCTGCTGTTCCGTCCGCTCAAGCGGCGGGCGGGTAAGACGATGCTCGTTTGCGTGGCGATCTTCGGCATGGCCACGGTGGTCTTCGGCCTATCGAAGAATCTGTGGCTCAGCCTGGCGGCGCTCATCACCCTCGGCGCGAGCGACATGATCAGCGTGGTGGTGCGGTCGAGCATTCTGCAACTGGCCACGCCGCCCGAGATGCGCGGCCGCGTCAGCGCGGTGAACTGGCTGTTCATCGGCGCATCCAATGAGTTTGGGGAGTTCGAGAGCGGCCTGACGGCGCAGTGGCTTGGCGCGGTGAGGGCGGTGATTATCGGCGGCCTGGGGTCGATGTTTGTTACCGGGGCGGCGGCGGTTCTCTTTCCCCGATTGCGTAACGCTGATGCGCTGACGGCCGAGGCGCTGATGGAAGCAGAGCACGAGTTGAGTATTGCGGAGCCGGTCAACTAACAGCATTTCAGAGGGAGTGAGCGATGGATACGAACAAGAAGCTGATACTCGGGGGAAGCCTGCTGTTTGTTGTGGCGATCGGTGTGCGCGTGGGCATGATGATTCACGAGCGCAACGCTCCGGTGAAGGCTCCGGTGAAGCAGGAGATCACGGTGCAGCCGGACGAACTGGTCTTCCTGAAGAAGAAGCGGCAGGACTCGCTGCCGAACGCGAAGGAGCTGATCGGCTCGACGCTGTGGGTTTCGGCGGCCGGGCAGATGGAGTACTACCCGTATGCCAACCATAAGGCGGACTTCGGCAAGAAGGCCGGGATTCTGCTGGGCGCGGAGCAGCTTCTCGTGAAGGACGCCTTCGAGCAGGCAGCGCCGAAGTCGGCGACCTTCCGCATTCCGGGCGGCGACAAGCAGGTGCTGCTGGCCTTTACGCTGCCGAAGTCGGACAAGCCGGACGCGCTGTATGCGGTGCCTGTGGGGTACCACGAGGGCGGCCGGTATACCTTCCAGATCGACGAGATCTTCTTCTACGACGATCCGCACACGCTGTACGCGCACTGGGGGCCGGAGGTGTGGAAGGCGATCGACAGCCACACGGCGATCAAGGGGATGAGCGAGCACCAGACGCAGATGGCGCTGGGTCAGGTGAGCCAGAGCCCGAGCACCGATCAGGGTAATCGGACGGTGGTGTATGACAACCTCGGCCACCCGGTTTCGGTGACGTTCGAGAAGGACCATGCGACCTCGATCGAGCCGCAGTCGAAGTAAGCGGCTGCCGGTTCGCTGGCGGGATCGGTTGCAGGGAAAATCCGGGAGAGTGGAGCCAGGAGTGCAGGGAGAGCAGGGCAGCGGGAGCTGCGTCGATCTACTGGTTATAGCCACTAGGACGCTGCCTGCGGGCGCGGGGATGTCGCGGGCGGTTAAAACCGGCTGGTAGAGTACCAGAATGGATCGGCGGCAGATGATGGCGGGTGCGGCGGCGATGTCGGCTCTTTCTTTCTCCGGGACGGCGGCTGCTGCCGCTGGTCCGGCGCAGAGCTTTCTCGAGATCAAAACCTGGCGGCTGCACAACAGCGCCGAGGAGCAGCAGCGCCGGGTTTCGGCGTACCTTGAGGCTGGGCTGTTTCCGGCACTGACGCGGGCGGGCGCAAGGCCGGTGGGCGCGTTCGGCAACCTGATCGGCGACGGCGGGCCGTACCTTGTGTCGTTGGTGCAGTACCGCTCGCTGGCAGCTTTTGAAGAATCGCTGTCGAAGCTAGAGAAGGATGAGGCGCACACGCAGGCGGTGCAGGCGCTGGACGGCGGCGGCAGCGGCGTGCCGTATGTGCGCGTGGAGAGCATGCTGCTCCGGACGCTGAGCGGCTTTCCCGAGGCCGCCGCGGCGAGCGACGCCAAGGCAGCGCCGCGGGTCTTTGAGCTGCGGACGTATGAGTCGCAGTCGCTGACGGCGCTTGGGAAAAAGATCGGCATGTTTAATGGCGGGGAGATCGGCATCTTCGAGCGGCTGGGCATGCGGCCCATCTTCTTCGGTGAGGCGATTGCCGGAACGCATCAGCCGTGCATCGTGTACATGCTGAGCTTTGACAATCTGGCTGTGCGAGAGAAGCTCTGGGCTGAGTTTGGCTCGGATGCGGAGTGGAAGCGCATCAGCGCGCCCGTTGAGCTGAAGGATGCGGCGATTGTCGGCAATATCGGCAATGTAATGCTGCGATCGCTGGCGTTTTCGCCGGTGCGCTAGCGGACCGCCTCAGCAGGAGGCTGTCTGGCGTTCCTGTTCCTCAGCGGGCCTGCCGCGGAGGGCGTCTGCGGCGAGGTTCTCCGTCTCGTAGGATGTGTGCAGCGGAAGGAAGACGGAGACGATGGTGCCGTGGGTCGCGGGATCGGTGCTGCTCTCGACGGTGATCTCGCCGCCGTGGCCCTCCACAAACTGCCGGGCGATGAAGAGGCCGATGCCGGTGCCGATGTTCTCCTTAGTGGTGAAGAAAGCCTCGAAGATGTGCGGCCGGTGGACCTCGGGGATGCCGGTGCCGGTGTCCTCGACGGTGATCAGAACGCCCTCGCGCGGCGCGAGCGTGTCGACGACGGAGATGCGCAGCGTGCCGCCGGAGGGCATGGCGTAGATGGAGTTGACGATGAGATTGGAGATGACCTGCATCATCTCGCCGCGGCGCAGCACAAGGCGGCGCGAGGAGATGAGGCGGCTCTCGATGCGCACGCCGAAGCCGGTGCAGCGCGGCTGATAGAGGTCGATGGCCTGCTCGGCGAGCTGCGCGAGCGAGAGGGTGGTGGCCGAGCTCTGCTCCCGGTAGTAGCCGAGCGTCTGCTTGGCGATGTGCGAGACGCGGGCGATCTCGCTCTCCGCGTTGCTCAGGTACGAGATGCCCTCCGTATCGCAGACGTGCGGGCGGAGCAGGTAGAGCAGGTTGACGACGGCCTCGAGCGGGTTGTTGATCTCGTGCGCGATGGTGGCCGCCATGCGACCGGTGGCGGCGATCTTCTCGGCCTGCAGCAGCGACTGTTCGATGCGCTTGCGGCTGGAGATGTCGCGCAGGATCTTCGAGGCTCCGGTGACGCGGCCCACCTCGTCGAGGATGGGTGAGACGGTGATGGAGACGTCGAGCATCTCGCCGGCCCTGGTGACACGGATGGTTTCGAAGTGCTCGGTGCGCTCGCCGGACTGGATCTTTTCGAGGATCTCCAACTCGTCGGAGTGCAGGTGCGGGGGGATGATCCGGAGGATGGAGGTGCCGATCATCTCCTCGGCCGTGTAGCCGAGGATGAGCGTGGCGCTGGGGTTCCAGCTCGTGATGATGCCGTCGAGGGTCTTGCTGATGATGGCGTCGTTAGAGGAAGCAACGATGGCGGCGAACTCGCCGAAGTGCCTGCCGGCGTCGCGCGGGGACATCGGTTCGACTTCGCTTGCGAGAGCCTCAGGCGTATTCATCGTATTTGCAGCGTCTTCTTGCATCGGAACCAGCGGGTCAGGGTCATGGCCAATCGGCGAGCTATGCAATCGGTTGGATGCAGAAATCGGACCCGCGGAGAGGCTGTGGGGACCGAAAACATTCGGGCGGGAGGGGCCCGGAGGGCCTTGGTATAGTGGGGGTGTTTTCCAGCGAGGACTATGCCTGAGATCAAGGTGGTAACGGCGGATGTGCGCGAAGCGGAGTGCGACGTTCTGGTGCTGAAGTACGCGCAGGAGCTGCACGGAGCCGACGAGGCCGTGGCGGAGGCGCTGCGGCAGAGGCTGGGCGGCTCGGTGAGGCTCGACCCGCGGCCCGGACAGCATGTGCTGCTGAAGGCGAACGGCGCCGTGGCGGCGGAGTATGTGCTGTTTGTAGGCGTGGTGCCGCTGCACGAGTTCGACTACCGGCAGATACGCCTCTTTGCGAAGCAGGCGATGGAGATCGTGAGCCGTGAGGCGCCGTCGGCGGAACGCGTTGCCCTGACGATGCACGGCGTAGGCTATGGGCTGGATGAGCGGGAGTCGTTTCTGGCCGAGGTCGGCGGGCTCGCCGATGCCGAGGTCGAGCTAAGTCTGCCGCTGATCTCGATTGTGGAACGGGATGAGCAGAGGGCGGAGCGCCTGCGGGCGCTGCTGGACGAGATGCGTCCCCGGCCATGGCCCTTCTCGCCGATGGCCCCGCCCCGGAGGCTCAACCGCGTGCGCATGACCGAGCCGATGAAGTCCATCAAGGCGGGCACGGAGGGCGAGGAGAAGCAGCATGTGTTCGTGGCCATGCCCTTCAGCAAGGAGATGGAGGACGCCTACGTCTACGGGATGCAGCGGCCGATCAACGATGCCGGGTACCTGTGCGAGCGGGTGGACATGGTGATCTTTCAGGGAGATGTTCTGGAGCGCATCAAGTCCCGGATAGAAACCGCCACGCTGCTGGTGGCTGATCTGACGGGTGCGAGCGCCAATGTGTATTTGGAGGTGGGATACGCATGGGGTAAGGGCCGTCCCACGCTGCTGCTGGCGCGAAGCGCGCAGGAGCTGAAGTTCGACGTGCGCGGACAGCGATGCGTGATCTACGACAGCATCGTGGACCTCGAGAGGAAGATGCGGAGCGAGCTGGCGGCGCTGTAGCCCCTTACGAGGGCTTCGCGTCGAGGATCAGTTTGACAAGATGGCCGAAGGCATCGTCGTAGATGCCCTTGGGCGTCGCGGCGAGCACGCTGGCGGTGTCCTTGTGCTCGGGCTCGTTGTTGAACTGGTAGGCGATGACCATGTTGAGCGTAGGCACGACGAGGATGAAGTGCCCGCCTGCGCCCTCGGCGGCGAACATGCCGGGCAGCGTGGCTCCGTCCTCGAGCAGAATGCCGTCGTGCTCGACCCACCACAGGTACTCGTAGCCACTGAGCTTCATCTTGCCCATGTAGACGTTCTCGTCGGCGTGCGAGCTTTTGGCGACCCAGTCGGCGGGAACGATCTGTCGGTTGCCCCAGCGGCCGTGGCAAAGATAGAGCTGGCCGAAGCGCGCCATATCGCGGGTGGACATCTGGAACATGAAGCCGGAGTGCGTGGACTCGGGGCCGCCGATGTAATAGACGTCCTCGGGGCGGAAGTCCTCCATGCGAGTCGGCTTGGCGATGAGCTTCGTGAAGGCGTCGCCGAGCTTCGTGTGCGCCTGCTGCTCGAAGATGCTGCCGAGGGTGTTGAAGTCCCAGTTGTTGTAGAACCAGAAGGTGCCGGGCGCGTGGCTGCCTCGTGCGGGACGGCCTTTCTTTTGATAATCAAGCTCGAAGCCGGAGGCATGGTAAACGCCGGAGCGGGCGCGAAGCAGATCGACGACGCGGGCCTGCTTCTCTTCGGGCGTGAGCGGATCGGGGCTGTCGTCGATACCGAGCTGGGCGAGCGTGGCGTTGGGGTCGATGACGCCTTTGGCCGCCTCGATGCCGAAGAGCGCGCTCATCAGGCTCTTGCGCGCGGAGAAGGTAGTGAGCCGCTCGGCGGTGTCTCCCCACTGCTGGACGACCTTGCCGTTCTGCACGATGAGGATGCCGGCGGAGTGGATGGAGTCGAAGTACTGGTGCGCGGCGGCGAGCTTTTCAGAGGACCAGCCGGAGGTTTCGGGGGCAAGCGTGGCCCATGTTTTGCCGGGGACGGGGCAGGACGGCTGCTCGGCTTGTCCGTGAACTGCGGCTAGAAGAAGCAGTGTCGCTGCAAGGCCGAGGAGTTTCATGGCGCGTCTCCCGAGGATGTTTCTGTCGGGAGAAGTGTACCGCGAGCGTGATTCAGTCCGTATTGCGAAGGCCCACGTAGATACCGCAGCCTGCTACTTCTTCATTTCCTTGATCTGCTGGCCGTTCTGGGAAAGGATCAGGTAAATTACCTGCCCTTTGTCGTCTGTAAAAAACTCTATTTCGGCATCAACGACTTTCATGAAGAACTTTCTGTCAGACTCTGGAAAAACGGGGAACTTTGCTTGATTCGAGGCTTGCGTCATCAATTGGTCGCCCTCGAGGGTATAGGTGACGCTGAAGCTCGGGGAGTATTCATAGGTGCCGACATAGCGGGCGAGGACATCGCGGTCCATTTTGACGGGAATGCGGACTGGAGGATGAAAGTCTGGCCAATCGTAGGCAGCTGCGATGCTTCTTATGATCTCGCTAGCAAGCAGCCCCCCTCTCTGCCCGTTGGTCATCACCACGGCACCGTCGCCGCTGTTCTCATACCCAATGAAATAACTTTCAAAACCCGCGTTACTGCCTCCGTGTGAAAAATAGGGGTTGGCGGCAGAGCCTCCGATCTGAAGACCTAAGCCCCAGTTTCCTTTTCCGGCAGTGAGCATTTGCTGTGTCAGCTCCCGAGTGAGCACGTGGTTCGCTTTGCCTTGCAACGACTGTTGATTCTCAATGATGTATCGAACTAGATCAGAGGGTGTGGTCCACAAACCGGCAGCAGCCATCTCCGGGTAGGTATGGGCGCCTCCCGGTATGGCGCTGCCATCGGGGCTATAGGGCGTTGCGGCATTCGATTGCAGCGCGGAAGGAAGAGGCTGCTCATACGTGCTATGCGTCATACCGATGGGCGCGAGCACAGTGTCGTGCAGCAACTGGGGAAACGGCAGCTTTGCCCCATCCACAAGCATCTGTTGCATGGCGGTATAGCCGCCGCCGGAGTAGTTCCATTTGCTGCCGGGCACGCTCTCCAGCCGAATAGGCGCTGTATTTGCGGGTTTCTGCCCCTCAAGTACCTGAACGAGACTTGGGACAGGAGTATTAGCTGCGTAGCCGGGAAATCCGTGCACTGTAAATCCGGCTGTGTGCGTCAACAACTCCCGTAGCGTGACCGTTGCGCTGGGCGCGGCGGTGCTTTCGGGAACCTTCCATGAAGTCAAGAATCGATTTACATCGGTATCGAGTGAGAGCTTACCGAGTTGGACCTGATGTAGCGCCGCCATGGCGGCGAGCGGTTTACTGATCGATCCTGCCTGAAAGAGCGTATTGACCGTGACTGGCTCTCCTCCCAGTTGTGCAACTCCGTATCCCTTGGCCTCTTCAAGGACCCCATTATGGAGGATCGCTATGCTCACGCCGGGGATGTGCAAATCTGCCATCCGCTTCGCAAGCGTAGAACAGACCACCGGCTCGCCCTTCACGATCACGGGAGGGGGAATGCAGGTCTCAATCTGCTCGATACGTTTCTGATGATCGCTGGATGAAGGGGATTGAGTCGAGGATGCCTGAGCAGTGAGGAGCGAACTGCCCAAACAAAGAGGGAGTGCCATTGCAAGACTGCGCAAGATCGTCATCGGACATTTTCTCCGGGCTAGAAAATGTACTTGAAAGCTATACGTAGAACTGCCTGCAACTGGATGAGATTGAAGTCTAAACGGAGTCTTGGACGAGCCAATATGGATTTGGTAATGCGTTCTGTATCAACCCGTATTGCGCAGACCGGCGCTGATGCCGTTGATGGTGGCGGTGATGGCGCGGTTTAGCTCGGCCGACTCTTCGCCTTCGGGAAGGGCGCGCTTGCGGCGGATCAGCTCGACCTGGATGAGCGACATGGGGTCCACGTAGGGGTTGCGCAGGCGGATCGACTGCTCGAGGACAGGGTTCGTCTCGAGCAGCGTCTTCTGGCCGGTGACGGCGAGGATCATGCGGCGCGTAAGGTGGAACTCCTCTTCGAGCATGGTGAAGACGCGGTCGCGCAGGGACTTATCCTCGACGAGGTCGGCGTAGAGGCGGGCGATGCCGAAGTCGGCCTTGGCCAGCGCCATCTCGACGTTGCGGATGATGTCGATGAAGAGCGGAAAGTTCTTCGCCATGCTTTGTAGCAGGGAGAGATTGCCGGGGTCGCTCTCGATGAACTGCTCGAGCGCATAACCGACGCCGAAGAAGGCCGGGACGAGCTGGCGGGACTGCATCCAGCCGAAGACCCACGGGATGGCGCGGAGGTCGGCGAAGCTGCGCTTGTGGTCCTTGTTGGCGCGGCGGGCCGGGCGGGAGCCGATGCGAGCGTGTTCGAGCTCGGCGACCGGGGTGGCCTGCTCGAAGTAGGTGAAGGTTTCGGGGTTGTCGAGGATGCTTGTGCGGTAGAAGGTGTACGAGGTGGCCGAGAGCTGCTCCAACGCGGCCTCCCATGCGGGAAGAAGCTCGCCGGTGAGGTGCGGGGTTGCGGCTCCCGCTTGCAGCGTGGCGTCGGGGCGGGCGAGTGCGTCGAGCGAGGCGGCGATCATCAGCTCGAGGTTGCGCTCGGCGAGCACTACGTCGGAGTACTTCCAGTTGAGCACCTCGCCCTGCTCGGTGATGCGGAACTCGCCGGAGAAGGAGTGCATGGGCTGCGCGAAGATGGCGCGGTGCGTGGGGCCGCCGCCGCGGCCGACGGTGCCGCCGCGTCCGTGGAAGAGGCGCAGCGTGATGCCGCACTCACGCGCGACGTCGTGCAGGGCACGGTGGGCTTTGTAGATCTCCCAGGTGCTCGTGATCATGCCGCCATCCTTGTTCGAGTCGGAGTAGCCGAGCATGACCTCCTGCCGGTGGCTCCACGAGGCGAGCAGCGGCTTGTAGGCCTCGCTGGTCCATAGCTCGCGCATGACGGCTGGGGCGTTTTGCAGGTCTTCGATGGACTCGAAGAGCGGGACGACCAGCAGGCCGGGGTCGTTGGCGGTGGCCTCGACGGTGACGCCGCCGAGACGGGCGAGGCGGACGACGTTGAGCACGTCTTCGGCTGAGGTGGCTCCGCTGATGACGTACTGGCGGATGGCCTCGGGGGCATAGCTCTGCTTGAGCTGTGCGATGGTGCGAATGGTGTCGAGCAGCTCGGTCGTCTGCGGCGAGAGCGCAGGCGCAAGGTGCAGCGCGGAGCCTTGCTCGGGCGCGATCGCGGCCAGCTCGGCGACTGCGGCGGCGTGCACCTTGGCGTGCTGGCGGATGTCGAGCGTCTGCAGGTGCAGGCCGTAGGTGCGGACCTCGAGCAGCAGCGGGTCGATGAGCAGCTCGCTCAGACGGCGGCCCTTGTTGGCGAGCAGGTTGTCGCGCAGAACGGTCAGGTCGTGCAGCAGCTCGGAGGCGCGGGTGTAGGGCTTGAGCGCGGGCTGCGGCACGAACGAGAGCGGGCTGGCGCCGAGGCGCATCATGATGCAGGCGATGGCCAGGCGTACCAGCTCGAACTGGAAGCGCTGGGCAAGATCTTCAAAGTGGAACTGGCCGGAGGCACGAAGCTCGGCGAGGTAGCCGTCGAGCAGCGTTTGCAGCTCGGGCGTGATGGGGATCTGCTGCGTGGAGGAGCCTAGCTGGTCGTAGACGTTCTGCAGGCGGCGCTGGTAGTGGTTCATCAGCAGGCCGTGCGCCATGCCGAGCGCCTCGCGGGTGGTATCGGGCGTGACGAAGGGGTTGCCGTCGCGGTCGCCGCCGATCCACGAGCCGAAGCTGACGAGCTGCGGCAGGTCGGCGAGGCAGGGAGTGTTCGCTGAGGGGTACTCCGCCGCGAGCGACTGGGCGACCTCGGCGTAGAGGACGGGCAGCGTGTCGAAGAGGGACGATTCGAAGTAGTCGAGCGCCATGCGGATCTCGTCGCGCACGGTGGGGCGCTCGGTGCGGACGTCGTCGGTCTGCCAGAGGGCGGTGATCTCGGCGGTCAGATCGCGTTCGAGCTGGTCCATCTCGGCGGCGGGCACGGGGATGCGGTCGATCCGCTCCAACAGGTCGGAGATGCGGCGGCGCTTGAACATGACGCTGCGGCGAGCGACCTCGGTGGGATGCGCCGTGAAGACCGGCGTCACGCAGACCTGTTGCAGAAGGGCGAGCGCCTCGGGCGCGCCGACTCCGGCGAGGCGAAGCTGGCGGAGTGCACCGCGCAGGCTGCCGCGCTGGACGGGCTGCTGGTCGCTGGTGAGCGAGGTGGCGAGGCGGCGGCGCTTGCGGTGGTTGGTTTCGGCCAGATTAATCAGCTCGAAGTAGAAGCTGAAGGCGCGGGCGAGGCGGTAGGTGTGCGTCAGGTCGTCGGTGTGGTTGTGGATGCTGCGAAGCGCCTGCTCGAGGTGGCTGCTGGCGGAGTCGTCGTCGGAGCGGAGGTCGGCCTCGCGGCGGGCGATGGCGGTGCGGCGGAGCGATTCGACTGCCTCGAAGAGCGCGTCGCCTGCCTGCTCGCGGAGGACGGAGCCGAGCAGGATGCCCAGCGAGCGGACGTCGCGGCGGAGAGGAGCCTGTTTCAGCTCAGGGGAACGGGCCTCGAGCTCGGCAAGGCGCTCGGTCCAGGCAGAAGGAAACCACAATGACGGCATATTCCGATTATGGCATTGCCGACTGCCTGCCGAATGATGGTTGCTCACAGCGGTTCTCTATCATGCCTTCTCACCACGTTTGTCATCCCGCAGCGTAGCGGAGGGATCTGCTTTTTATTTGGACCTGTGCGGTTGTTCCCGGGGGGAGGAACAGCAGATCCCTGCGGGATGACAAACAAAGGGCAACAGCAACAGAGGGTGTTTAGGCTCCGGCGGCTTACGATCCCATCCCGCGCAGATAGCGCGAAGGATGGGGCCGGGCTGCTAGCGGAGGCCTACTGCTTCATTCATGCAGGTGAAGCTCTCGGTCTTGATCGTGGAGCTGTCGCGGAAGAGCTTGACGAAGGCGTCGAAGGCCGCGTCGCGGTGCGACTCGGGCAGCGGACCGGCGGGGAAGACATGGGAGGTCATCGCCTCGGTTTCGGAGTACTTCTGCATGGCGTGGTCAACGACGCGAAACAGCGCGATCTCGTCGGCTAGACCGGCAGCCTTGTACCACGCAGCCTGCGCGGCGACGGCCTTGACGAAGGTGTCCATCATGCCGGGCTTGATCTCGGAGACGCGGACGATGTTATAGCTGCCGTCGCACGGAGGCGGCGCGGGAGCGGCAGACTGGGCAGAGGCAAGCTGCGGCAGGAGCGCAGCAAAGACGAGCAGAAGACGTGCGAAGCGCATGGGCGAATCTCCTTTGTGGGAGAACGGAGCATGCGCACTTCTGCGTCAAATATGAATTTATGGGGGTGGAGCGGTACCGTTTTCCGCGCCGGGAATGCCGCAGTGCCGGACTGTATCGAGACGATATGGGCTTGCGCTGAAGGAGCAGCACTTTCGAGTTGCCCCTTCAAAACGCGGCATACCGACAGGTCGATACTGCCTAGACGGCCTTGCGCTGGAAGGAGGTCTTCTTGCCCGCGAAGCTGTTCTTTGCCTTGACCGATAACGCCGAAGCGTCGTGCTGCGGCTTGACGCCGGTCTTGTCCTGCTCGGCCTTTTCGCGCATGGCCTGCAGCTTCTGCGCCTTCCGGCCGAGCCCGCCGATCTTGATGCTGCCCGCTTTGGGGATGAAATCGCTCATAGAGGAAATTTTCTCATGAATGGCAGGTTTCAGAGTTTGTTTTTGCGCGGGGTAGGTTTGCCGCTTATGATCGGAAGCAATCTCACATTCCAGTCTGGAATCGTCCCTCCTGCCGCGTGATTCGCCCAATCCGCCCAGGAGCGGCGCAAAGGCATCGACGCATGTGGTTGAGCTGTACCCATAGAGAGATGCTCGGCACGGCAGGGTCCGCGCTGCGGGCGATTGCGCTCTGCGCGGCGGCGGTGCACGTGTTTGGGCAGGCCGCTCCGCAGACCACGCTGCCCGCGCCTCCGTTGCAGGTCCGGCTGGATGTTCCGCTGGATAACAAGCGGGCTGTAGCGGGCGCTCCGGTGTTTGCCGCGGCGCTCTCGGCGTGGCAGGGGGCGGGGTGCTCGCTGGACAAGGGTGGGGTGGTTTCCGGCCATGTCGTCGAAGCGGCCCAGAAGAAAGGGCGTACCACCGAGGCCCGATTGATGGTGCTCTTCGACAAGGCCGACTGTAATGGAGGGCATGGCGTTCCGGTGCAGTTGCTGCTCTATGCGGTGGCTGCGCCGCTCGAACAGCCGAGCATGATGTACGAGGACCCGGCGCTCTATGGCGATGTCTTCAACCATTCCACTGCGTCAGCCCGGTCGACCGGCCCTTCAAGGCCGATTACGGAGAGGATCACGACGGACGTCCGCGAGGGAACGGCGCGCGGCGCGCTGACCGGCCCGATGCGCGCCGGGCAGGTGGTGGGTGGCAATCATGTGGAGATGGAGGTCGGCTCCGGCCCGGAGGGCGCGTCGCTGCTGCACTCGGTGAAGGACAACTTCCGCATCGAGACGGGCGCGACGCTGGTGCTGGTGGTTCCGCTGCATCCGGAGAGCCTTGCTGCGTCGGGAGCGATGCCCGCGGCTGTCTCGGCGGTGACTCCGCCACAGCCTGCGGCATCGGCCTCTGCGCCGGTGGCTGCGGCGAACGAGGCCGATGCCTGTGGAACGAACTGCGAGGATGCCTCAACTCCGGTTGCGGGCACGGAGGCGGAGCAGGAGGGAGCCGTCCGCGAGGCGTCGGCCACGCTCTCGCTGGGGCAGATCGGGTACAGGCACCAGTTATCCGGAGATGGCCAGCTTCGACCACCAGACGACGCTGCACTTTCTCTCCGAGAGCGAGCTGCTGCTGACCTTCGATCTGCACCAATTGCGGGAGCGCTCCGGCGAGTCGTGGCACGCGAAGACGCGCCGGGCCGTGCGCGCCGTCCTGCTGGACGCGGCCACGAAGCGCATGGAGCGGGTGGTGGACTGGCGGGTCGATGAGCGCGGCCAGTATCTCTGGCAGGCGGGGCCGGGTCGGGTTATCGTACACATGAACGGCGGCCTGCACCTGCTGGGCGCGGACCTGAAGGAGATCGCCGTCGTCCCTGTGGACAGCGATGTGTTGTGGCTGACCTCCTCCGCGTCGGGCAAGCGGATTGCCGTCGGCATCCTGCGCGAGCGGCACGACAAGAAGACGCACGAGCAGATCGAGCAGCTCTCGGGTGAGGAGCCGGAGGAGGACGTGGAGATGCGTCTTCTGGACGACACCGGCAGGATACTGATGACGCGGAACACGACCAGCAAGGCGCCGCCGCCTGTGATCACCGACGATTACGAGTACATTGTGGCCGGAGTTGGTCCGCGCCGGTGGAGGCTGGTCGCGCATAACGTCGATGGCGGCAACGTGCGCACGCTGGTCACGCTGGAGTCCCGGTGCAGGCCGCGGCTCTCGGCTCCGCTGAGCAAGGCGCTGTTTGTGACGGGATGCGATGCGGAGGGCGCACGCTGGTATCGGGTGCTCGGGGAGGACGGACGCTCGCTGCTGCGCAGCAGGCCGTCGATGGAGGAGATCGAGGACTCGGCTGCGGGCGGCGGCGAGGAGCTGGCGATCCGCTACGTTCGCCTTGCGAGCGCGAGCTCCTCGGCCACGGACTTCAAGATCCGCGAGCTGAAGAGCGAGCACATCAGCGTGCGTAGCCGGGACGGCAAGTCGCTGCTTGCGATCGCCGAGCCGCAGTATCCGCTCTCGCGGGAGAGCTATGCCCTCTCGACCGACGGCAGGCGGCTGGCGGTGCTGACGAAGACGAACGTGGAGGTCTTCGACGTAGGCGCGCCGGACTGATGGCCGATGCTGGAGTGTGCCTGTCGGCTCAGCGGCGTTTTCGCAGGACCCAGGTCGTCATGCAGCGATAGTCCTGAACGATGGTTGTCTTCAGGGGATCGACGAGAACGGCGTTCAGCTCTTCCGCCAGATCCATGAGCATCTCCTCATCGACGAGGAACCACTCCGAGCCGTCCCCGATCATGTAGGTATGCTCCCCCACCTGCTCGAAGTCCATGCCGATGCGCGAGCCGAGGCGGCAGAAGAGCATCCCGCCGGGCTTCAGCACGCGCCATAGGTCGGAGAGCATCGCCCTGAAGTGGTCCTCGTCGCGTGCGAAGTGCAGGACGGAGTTGCAGAGGACTACATCGGCAAGCGCATCGGGAAAGGGCATCTGCTCGATTGCGCCGACCTGGAAGTTCTCGTCAGGAAGGCCGGTTTCGAGGGAGCGCGACAGCCTTCGGACGTGCTCTACCCCGCTGGGGTCCGCGTCGAGTGCAAAGACCCGGCAGCCGTCTCGCAGCAGATAGACCAGATTGCGGCCATAGCCGCATCCGGCATCGAGCACGTGCATTCCCTGCACGATGTTTCCCCGGAGGATCTGATCGAAGACGTAGATGTCGATCTGCCCGAACTGCTCCTGAATACTTAATGCCATGGGGCTACCCTATCAACTTCGGAGCGGTTCGGCTCAAAGGACGAAGCGTCAGAGGCCGAGGTCGGAGAGGCCGGGGTGGTCGTCGGGGCGGCGGCCGAGCGGCCATTGGAAGAGGCGGTCGGAGTCGACGATGGGCAGGTCGTTGATGCTGGCATGCCGGTGGGTCATCAGGCCGTCGGCGTTGAACTCCCAGTTTTCGTTGCCGTAGGAGCGAAACCACTGACCGTTGGCGTCGCGGGACTCGTAAGCGAAGCGGACGGCGATGCGGCTGCCGTCGAAGGCCCACAGCTCCTTGATGAGGCGGTACTCGCGCTCGCGGGACCACTTGCGGGTGAGAAAGGCCACGATGGCCTCGCGCCCGGTGAAGAACTCGTTGCGGTTGCGCCAGCGGCTGTCGGGCGAGTAGGCCAGTGAGACGCGCTGCGGGTCGCGCGTGTTCCAGCCGTCCTCGGCGGCGCGGACCTTCTGGATGGCCGTCTCAAGGGTGAAGGGCGGGAACGGCGGGCGTGGCTCGGACATGGGGCCTCCTGTCTGGGGATGATACCGGGATTGTGGGAGAGGGTGGTGAAGAGGGAAGCTCTTTTCTGTCCTGATCCACCCAAACTGTCATCCTGCGCTCGCTCAGGATGACAGTTTGGGTGAAGGGTAAAACCGACTAAAAGAGCTTGCCGAGGGTGAAGACGAACTTGCGGTGGCCATCGTCTCCGAAGGCGGGGGCGAGCGAGATGATGCCGAGCGGCGTCTCGGCCACGATGCCGAAGTAGATGTCCTGCCGGGTGAGGGTGCGGGCGTCGGGGGCGCGCATCTGGCCTGCCTCGTAGCCTGCGCCGATATAGATGCTCTGGCCGAGCGGCGCGGGCAGACGAGCGACGCGGCGCAGGAAGGCCGGTTCGACGAGGAAGTAGTCCGTGCCGCGGTACTCGTCGATGGACGAGGCGGTCAGGCGCAGCGGGCCGCCGAGCGTGAAGCGGAAGGGCTGTGCCACGTTGCGGTTGAACATGGTGCCGCCCTCGGCTCCCATGACGAAGAGGTTCTTGCCGACCTGGTGCGCGTAGCTGATCTTCGAGGTAAGCTGCGGAGCGCTGGGACTATCGACCGAGTGGTAGAGGTATGCTGCTTCCGTCTGTACGCGGAGGCCGAACTGCGGCACGAGGGCGCGGTCCTGATTGTCGAAGACGTAGCGGATGCGTCCGCGCTGCATGGAGCCGATGAGGTTGGCCGGAGCCTGCGTGTCGGAGCCGGTTTCCGTCTGCCAGCGGACCTGCCCGCCCTGCCAGCCGAGGCGCAGCTCCTGATACCGCTGGTCGCTCCAGCCGAGATCGAGTCCGCCTCCGGCGACCTGCAACTGGCGCTGCGAGATCTGGTGCTGGTTCTCGTAGATGTAGAACGGCTCGCGGTGGAGCATGATCTGCGGGGCGGCGAAGAGGCCGCCGCGGGTCTGTCCCAGCGAGGCGAGGTGGCGGTAGTACTCGGCGTTGAGGTCGGTGAGCCAGCCGACGGCGATGTGGGCGCGAAGCTCCGAGCCGTAGCCGCCGAGGTCCTGATGGACGAGGTAGCTCTCGAAGGTGGCGCGGGTGATGCCCGCAGTCTGTGCCTCGATGTTGACGCCGACCTGCAGGAAGGGCGGCCCGGTGGGCTTGTCGGCGATGTTGACGGTGACGACGGGCCGGTTGGTGACGGCGTCGGGATTGCCGTGCGGCTGGCGCGAGGTGGCCTGGCCGGTTTCGGGGTTTGTCTCGTAGCCGACGGTATAGTCGGCGTTGTAGCGGCCGTCGCTGCGGACCTGATCGAGGATGTGCTCGATGGCCTGTGGATCGACGGGCTTGTCGATGACCGGCAGAAACGCCTTCTGGACGGCGTGTTGGACGTCCTGCGTGGGCGCTTTGACGCGAACCATGAGGATCGTTCCGGGCTGGCCGGGGATGCGGGCGACGCGCTGCGCGAGGTAGGCGCTCCATTGCTGTGGGTTGACGGCATATGGGAGCAGCTCCTTCTTGTGTGCCTCGGCGGCCTTGTAACCCTGCTCGGCCAGCTCGGGACCCTTCAGGTAGTCGGCGGCGGAGAAGGCAGTGACGTCCGGCTCGATGACCACCGCGGCCTGTGCGCGGGAGAGGCGCTCGTTGGCCTCGATGGCGGCTGAGAAGCTGCGCTGCAGCACGCTGATGATAGAGCCGAGGTCCGAGCTCTGCACCTTCGGCAGCGGGATGCTGACGGCGAGCACGACGTCGGCCTTCATGTCGCGGACGGCCTGCACGGGCAGGTTGTCGAGCACGCCGCCGTCGACGAACTGGTGGCCGTCGATGGTGTACGGCGGAAAGATGCCGGGGATGGAGATGCTGGCGCGGACGGCATCGGGTAGCGAGCCGCGGGCGAAGGTGACGGAGCGGGCGTCGTTCAGGTCGGTGGACTTGCAGCGCAGCGGGATGGGCAGGCCGTTGAAGTCGGTGCGGTCGTTGTAGGGCAGGAACTGGCGGTCGAGGAAGGCGTTCAGCCCTTGGTCGATGAGGATGGAGTTGCGGATGGACACGCCGTGCTTGAGGCCGACCGAGAAGGAGTTCGGCAGTGCGCGGCTCTCCTCGCGGCGGCGATAGTTCAGATCCTTGAAGGCGGTGCTGAGGGTGAAGACCTGATTGAAGACGCGGTCATTCATGACGGTCTTCAGCTCGGGGATGGTCTTGCCGGAGGAGTAGAAGGCGCTGACCATGCAGCCCATGCTGGTTCCGGCGATGACGTCGACGGGGATGTGGTGCTCCTCGAACCACTCGAGGACGCCGATCTCGCTCATGGCGAGTGCCGCGCCGCCGCCGAGGGCGAGGCCGATGCGCGGGCGGTCCGTTGGGCCGGGGGGCGGAGATGCGGGAGCCATGGAGTTGAGGAGGGCTCGCTCTGCCGGGGTCGTGGCGGAAGAGGGCTGCGGAGCCTGCGCGGACACGGGCGTTGCGGACAGGGCAAGCGTAAGCAGGAGCGCGAGGGGCCGTTGGCTCATGATTCCAAGGCTATCCTTGCGGAGCGGGAAGGACAGGTATCTCCGGGGGTACGCGGGCGGGCAAGGCCTACTGCGGAACGGGTCCTTCTCCGGTGTTCTCAGGCGCTTACATATAGAGGGCGACCTTCTCGAGCTCCTCCTGCATGCGCTGGAGCGAGGTGGAGGTGGAGGGGGCGAGGCTCCGGGATGCGCTGCGGAGGTCGGCGGTGGAGACGCCGTAGCCGCGGCCGGAGAGAAAGGTGCTGATGAGCTCGGCGGCCTGCCAGGTGTCGAGGCCTGCCTGCTGGAGCTCCTTACGCAGCTCGGTCAGATCGGTAGCCGCGAACTTTTCCACTTTGATCGGATTCATGCCTGCAACTCCATTACGACAGAAATACAAGGACTTCCCTGGGATGCGTACAACCAGATATTAGGGAATCATGGGGGAGGGGTGAGTCAACGCTTTGGCGATCGTTGGGAACGTTACCAAGGGATGAATAAGGACCATTATGGGAAGCTGCTGCGTGAGGCAGGGAGCCCACGATACCATGAAGGATATGGAGATGAAACCACAGATTCTGGACGGCATTGCGATCGCCGCACGCATTAAGGCCGAGGTGGCCGAGGATGTTACGGCCCTGAAGGCGCAGGGGATCACGCCCGGGCTGGTGGTCATCCTGGTGGGGCATGTTGCGGCGTCGGAGATTTACGTTCGGAGCAAGGTGAAGACCTGCGGCGAGTTGGGCATCTACAGCGAGCTGCTGACGCCGCCGGAGTCGGTGACGACCGAGGAGATGCTGGAGATCGTCGACGGGCTGAACAAACGTGAGGACATCGACGGCATCCTGATCCAGCTTCCGCTGCCGAAGCATGTGGACACACGCCGTCTGCTGGAGGCTATCTCGCCCGAGAAGGATGTGGACGGCTTCCATCCGGTGAACGCGGGACGCCTGCAGAGCGGGCAGAAGGGGCTGGCTCCGTGCACCCCGGCGGGTGTGATGGAGATTCTGCGCCGGAGCGAGCTGCCAGTGGCCGGAAAGAACGCCGTGGTGGTGGGGCGGTCGGAGATTGTGGGTAAGCCCATGGCCATGATGCTGCTGAACGGCTCGGCGACCGTGACTGTCTGCCACAGCCGCACGAAGGATCTGGCGAAGTTTACCCGCGAGGCCGATATTCTTGTCGCGGCTATCGGGCGGCCTGGGTTCATTACGGCGGATATGGTGATGCCGGGCGCGGTGCTGATCGACGTTGGCATCAACCGGCTGATCGAGCGGCCCGAGGTGGAGCGGCTGTTTCCGGGCTATGAGGCGCGGATGGTGACCTTCGAGAAGCGCGGCTCGGTGGTGGTGGGCGATATCGAGCCTGCGGCGTTTGCACTCTCGAGCGCGTATACGCCGGTGCCGGGCGGCGTGGGCGCGCTGACCATCGCCATGCTGATGGCGAATACGGTGGTGGCGGCGAAGTTGCGGCGCGGGTTGGCGTAGGCGTGCTGCGGGTCGGGCTGACGGGCGGGCTGGGCGCAGGTAAATCGACCGTGGCGCGGATGCTCATGGAGCGCGGTGCGTATGTGCTTTATGCCGATGAGCTTGGCCGGGAACTGATGCAGCCGGGGCAGGCTGTTTTTGAATCGATTGTGCGGCAGTTCGGGCCGGGGGTGGTCACTCCGGAGGGTACGCTGGATCGTCCGGCGCTGTCGAAGCTGGCCTTTGCCGGGGGAAGGCTCGAGGAGTTGAACGCCATCGTGCATCCGGCGACGATTGCCTTGCAGAAGGAACGAACCGACGAGATCGCCCGGCGCGATCCGGCTGCGGTAGTAGTGGTCGAGTCGGCGCTGCTCTTCGAGACGAAGTACGGCGGGCCGGAGGGCTGGCGACAGCGGTTCGACAAGGTGGTGCTGGTGACAGCTCCGGAGGCCCTGCGGGTGGAGCGGTTCGCGGAACGCATGGGAGCGACGGACGAGACGCGGGCCGCGCTCGAGGCCGAGGCGCGGCGGCGGCTGGCGGCGCAGATGCCCGATGTGGAGAAGATTCCCTTCTGCGACTACGTGCTGCGGAACGAGGGCGATCTTGCGGCGCTCGAGGCGCAGGTGGAGGCGATGTGGCAGGAGTTGCGCGCCGCGGCTGGACAGAACATCTGACTTAAATCTCCTGCATGCGCGCAGCCTTTGGACGGGCGCGGCTAGCCGCGCCGCACGAGAGCCTTCTCCCGTAAATGGACCAGTTTGGCTTCAAACATTCCCTCAGGGGCTAAAGCCCCGCGAGGAGGAAGCCATTTATGTACGGGCTAAAGCCTTACCCTTCAAGTCAAAGCCCGTACCCGGCTTTGCACAAAAAGTCCTCTATGGCCGCAAAAGATTGTATGAGCGTGAACTTCATGCCTCATCTGCTTGCGCTCAAAATGACTTTTTGTGCAAAGCTCCCGTACCCTTCAAAACAACGCACAGTATGTCTTACCGCGGGATAATGCGCTCGGCCCGGAGCCGGTCGAAGAGCTCGAAGAATGATGCTGCGGTCGGCTGAATCTCGTGGAAGCCGAGCAGGCGGTTTTTGGTCATGTCGTTGACGCACTCCAACTCGCGGCCAAGGTCGGCGTCGGTGTGCCACCACGAGACGAGCTTGTTGATGTTTGGTTCGGCGAGGTTGTGTTTTTCGGCGAGGTCGGCCCAGAGCGGAGCGGCTCCGGCCATGCGGGACTCGAGCGGAGCGATGGGCATGGGTGGACCGGCAGGCTCGACACCGAAGTAGGCGGCGATCTGCGGCCAGAGCCAGCGCCAGCGGAAGAGGTCGCCGTTGACAAGGTTGAAGGCCTGATTGTGTGCCGCCGGGGTCAGGGCGGCCCATTCGAGATGGCGCGCCAGCAGACGAGCGTCGGTGATGTCGGTCAGGGCGTTCCATTGCAGCTGCGAGCCGGGGAAGACGAAGGGCTGGCCCTGCTCGCGGCAGAGGTTGGCGTAGACGGCGAGCGTGACGCCCATGTTCATGGCGTTGCCAAGCGCGTAGCCGATCATGGAGTGCGAGCGGTGGACGCTCCACGTGAAGCTGCGGGCAGCGGCGAACTCGAAGAGGATGTCCTCCTGCGTGTAGTAGAAGTTCAGGCCGGGCAGGCGGGGGCTGTCCTCGCGGAAGGGCGTCTCGGTGGAGGTCTGCCCGTAGGACTCGAAGGGCCCGAGGTAGTGCTTGGTGCCGGTGACGAGAGCGGCGTGGGCGAGCGGATGGACTTCGAGCGCCTCGAAGAGGTTGCGGACCATCGCCCCGTTGACGCGCACGTTCTCCGCCTCGGTGGGCTGCCGGAGCCATGTGCCGATGAAGACGTGGGTTACCGCATGTTCTGCGAGTGCGGCTCGCAGGGCGGTCGGGTCCTGAAGATCGACCGGGATGGGAACGACGCCGGGAATGTTGCCGGGGTTGCGGGCGAGGCCGAGGACGTGCCAGCCGCGGGCGACGAGGTGATCGGCCAGATTGCGGCCGGTGATGCCGGTGGAGCCGACGACGAGGGCGGTGGCGTTTGCGGGGATGCTCATGCAGGCGATGAGATGCGGCGTGCCGTACAGGGGATTCATCGTGTGAACCGGCTGGCCGTTCGGGGCGTACTCGCTACAATGGAAATAGACCGCGACTCGCGCACCTTCGGCGGCGCGGATGAGGGTTTTCGCTTGATGAAGCTGCGTCCTGTGCTGCTGGTGCTGTTGTTGTTGGGAGTCTTTTACTACGTCACGACGCATGTGACCGCGAAGGGGACGATCTCGCGGCTGGTGCATGAGGCCACCGCTCCGGCCTCCGAGGGCACGGGCAAGCCGACCGGCCCGCTGGAGTTGACGACCGCCGATGCCGCTCCCGCTTTCGATACGGAGGAGCAGCAGAACATTGCGGTCTACAAGAAGGCGCTGCCGAGCGTGGTCAACATCACCTCGACGGCGGTGGCGTTCGACTTCTTCTATGGGCCGGTGCCGCAGCAGGGGCAGGGATCGGGGTTCATCCTGAACAAGGATGGGCTGATCCTGACCAATAACCATGTCATCGACAACGCGCAGCGGGTCGAGGTAACGCTGGCGGACAAGAAGAAGTACAAGGCCACGGTGCTGACGGTCGATAAGGGACACGACCTCGCGCTCATCAAGATCAATAATGTGCCGGACCTTGTTCCGGCTACTCTGGCTGAATCGACCGGGCTGATGGTGGGGCAGAGGGTGTATGCCATCGGCAACCCGTTCGGCCTGTCGGGCACGATGACGCGCGGTATTGTGTCGGCGATCCGGTCGATCCGCGGCGCGGAGGGCAATCCTATTGAGGACGCTATCCAGACGGATGCGGCGGTGAACCCCGGCAACTCGGGCGGGCCGCTGCTGAACTCGCGCGGCGAGGTGATCGGCATTACGACGATGATCGCTTCAAATGGTGCGGACCAAAGCTCGGGCATCGGGTTTGCCATTCCGATCAACACGGCCAAGGCGGTGCTGGACGACTTTGCGAAGTATGGCCGGGTGCGTAGGCCGTCGCTGGATATTGTGACGTTGCCGATCGGGCCGGACATCGCCGAGCAGATTGGGCTGCCTGCGGACTACGGCATCCTGATCCAGCGGGTGCTGCCGGGCGGCGCGGCGGAGAAGGCAGGGCTGAAGGGCGGCACGCAGCGGATGTACGACGGCAATACGCCGGTCATGCTCGGCGGCGACCTGATTGTGGCGATGGACGGGCAGGATATCCAGTCGCCTCAGGATCTCTCGGCGGCGATGAACGCGCACCGGGCGGGCGATGCGGTGACGGTGACGGTCTTCCGCGGTCGCCGCAAGATGGACGTGAAGGTGACGCTGGGCGACGCGAAGGACGATACGAGCGGCGGGCGCGGGCAGCGGACGTAGTCTCTTCGAGGAGAGCGTAATGTCGACGAATCCGCCGAGCTTTGAGCGGGCAGAGTACGGGACAGCCTCTGTGGGCTCGTGTGCGCGGTGCTATCAGTCGCTGCGGGGCCGGTACTTCCGGCTGGATGGGAAAATGCTGTGTGAGCCGTGCGCGAACATGGCCGTGACGGAGCCTGCAAGGGGAGCACAGGCAGCCTTCATGAAGGCCATCGGTGTGGGTGTCGTTGCAGCGATCGCCGGATCGGTTCTGTACGCTCTGGTCGAGATCCTGACCGGCTGGACGATTGGGTATGTGGCTCTGGCGGTGGGTTGGATGATCGGCAAGGGGATGAAGTGGGCTGCGGAGGGACGCGGCGGCCGCCGGTACCAGATTGCGTCGGCGGTGTTGACGTACCTCTCGGTTTCCTTCGCGGAGATGGCCGTGATTCTGCATCAGGTAATCAAACAGAGTCCGGGCCTGCACTTCCGTTTTTTGCCGACGGTGCTGCTGCCGTTTGTGCTGAAGTATGGGTTCCTGTCGCCGTTTCTGGAGCTGCAGGATGGGGTCAACGGGGTGATCGGGCTGGTGATCCTGTTTGTGGGCATCCGGGCGGCGTGGGCGCTGACGGCGGGGTCGGAATACCGGATTACCGGGCCTTATCAGGCGTCGGCATAGCGATATGGGACTGACTCCAACGATTCCGGCAGCGGATACGGCGCGCGTCTGCGCGGTGTGCCAGGCGGCGCTGCGCCCGGGCGATCTGGCTTGCCCGCGCTGCCAGACGCTTGTGTATGCACAACAGCTCGATGCGCTCTCCAAGCAGGCGCAGGAGCTGGAGAGTACCGGGCAGTTGGCCGAGGCGCGGGAGGTGTGGCGCTCGGCGCTGTCGCTGGTGCCGCGAATGTCGACGCAGGCGGAGTGGGTCGAGCAGCGGGTGCGGGCTCTGGATGCGCTGCTGGCGCAGCGGGGAATCGTCCCGGCAAAGCCTCAGGACAGGAGCCGGTGGGCGAAGTGGCTGGGGCCGCTGGCCCCGATTGCCGTTGTGCTCTCGAAGTTGAAGGGACTTCTCTTCATCCTGTTGAAGGCGAAGTTCCTGTTGAGCTTCGCGCTGTTTCTGGGCGTGTACTGGAGCCTGTACGGCGCGTGGTTCGGCATTGGATTTGCGGTGCAGATCCTGCTGCATGAGCTGGGGCATGTGTTTGCAGTCAAGCGTCGTGGGATGAAGGCCGATCTGCCGGTCTTTCTGCCGCTGATGGGCGCGTATGTGCGCTGGCAGGGGATGAATATCCCCATTGCCGTGCGGGCGGAGATCGCGCTGGCCGGGCCGTTCTTCGGGCTGCTGGCCTCGGCTGCGTGCTTCGGCATTTTTATCTACACGAAGATGCCGGTCTTTGCGGCGCTGGCGCATGCGGGAGCGTGGCTGAACCTCGTGAACCTGATGCCGCTGTGGATACTCGACGGCGGACAGGCGGCCTATGCGCTGAACAAGCTGCAACGCGGCCTTCTGCTGGCGGCGTGCCTCATCTTTTTTGCGGTGACGGGGCAGGCGACGTTTCTGCTGGTGGCTTTAGGGATGCTGATTCGGCTGTTTACGCACGATACGCCGAGCGAGCCGAGCACGCGGACGATGATCTTCTTCCTTCTGCTGCTGTTCGCGTTGGGCGGGTTGCTGAGTGTGATTCCGATGCAGCCGGGGCGTTGATGGCTGGTTGGGTATCGAGAATGGGGAGAGCGCAGGACGGCGTGACTAAAGCCTCGCCCTTTCAAAACGCGGGAGGACACATGTCTCGATCAGGCTATGCGGGCAGAGGCTTCGGCTCCATGAAGAGCTTGCCGACCACGATGAGCAGCGCCAGCATCACGGCGCAGAGGCCGAAGACCTGCCGCACACCCATGTGATTGGCGAGGATGCCGGAGAGGACCAGCCCGGCGATCTGCGCGGTGAAGATGGCCGACATGACCGCCGATCCGACGCGGCCCATCAGGGCGTGCGGGGTTTCCTCCTGGATCATCGTTTGCGCGGGGATGATGATTCCGGCGACGGAGAAGCCGATGAGGAGGTTTCCGAGGATGGTCGACCAGATAAAGGCGAGGCCGCTTAGCAGTGCAAGGCCGATGGCGATGCCGCTGAGGCCGGAGTAGACGAGGACCGTGTTCTTCACCTGCTTGGCGTAGGTGTTCAGCGTGTTGACGCCGAGCAGCATGCCGAGGCCGATCATGGCCGAGGCGACGCCGAAGATGCGCGTGGAGGCGTGGAGGGAGTCGCGCACATACACGGCGATGAGTGGGCCGAAGCAGCCGAGCACGAACATGCCCGCGGCCAGCGCAAGAATGGTGAAGAGCAGACCGGCGTGGTGCAGGATGAAGGAGATTCCCTGCTGCATGTCGACCCAGATGCGCTTGAGGCCGGTGTGCTCTGTCTCGGGAGTGACAGTCGGCGCGGTGCGCGAGAGCGCGACGGAGCCGATGAGGCAGGCTGAGCCGAGGAAGCTGGTTGCGTCGATGAGGTAGCAGCTTACCGCGCCGAAGGAGGCGACGAGGAAGGCTGCCATGGCCGGTCCAATCACGCGCATGCCGAACATTACTTGTTGCATTAACGCGTTGGCCGAGCGTAGGCCGTGCATGGGAACGGCCGAGCGGATGGCTACTCCCTGCGCCGGGCTGAAGAAGCTGGAGACGATGCTGATGGCTGCGAGGATGAGGTAGAAGTGCCAGATGTTCGAGGCGAAGATCAGTGTCAGCACGAGCACGGCGCGGAGGCTGTCGCTGAGGACCATCGTCGGCTTGAGCGGCCAGCGGTCGACGAAGACGCCCGCCATGATGCCGAGCAATGCGATGGGGAACTGGTAGGCGATCTGAACGCCGGTGATCTGTTGCGGCGTTCCGTGCAGGCGGAAGGTGAGCACGCCGATGACGGCGAAGAGCGCAAGGAAGTCGCCGAAGACGCTGACGATCTGCGCGTACCAGAGGCGGCGCATCGCGGGGATGCGCAGGACCGCGCCCATGGAGAGATGCTCGGGCGGCAGGACGCCCGTGTCGGATGAGGCTGAAGTGGCCATATCGAATTAGAGGATACGGCAGGGAGCCGGACTCTCTCTTTTCTGGGGCATATAGCTTGGGAGATTACAGCCAGATGTTCGGGGTGACGAAATGCTCTGCCGGATGCAGCGCGAGCAGGCGGCGGGTGGCCTCGACGGTGGCGAGCCGGTCGGCTCCGAGGGTCTGGTCGAAACCATCGTGGAGCAGGATGTTGGAGGAGCGGCAGGCGCTCCGGTTGCGGGCGATGCCCTTTTGCACGCGGGTGAGGAGGACGGCGGGATCGAGCGCGGGCTGCCAGTCGTTGGCGAGGATGTTCCAGTTGACGGCGGTCAGGCCCAGCTCGCGGGCGATGCGCAGGACGGCGGGGCGGCGCGCTCCGTGCGGCGGACGGAAGAGGGTAACGGGTGCGCCGAGGGTGTCCTCGAGCGCGGCGTTGCAGTCGCCCAGTTCGATGCGGATGCGGGCGGCGCTCTGCGAGTGCAGCCAGGGGTGGGTCATGGTGTGGTTGCCGATGATGTGGCCCGCGGCGGCGATGCGCTTGGTCAGCGCGGCCTCAGTTCGCACAAAACGCCCGATGAGGAAGAAGGTGGCGCGGACGTTGTGCGCGGCCAGCAGGTCGAGAAGCTGCGGCGTGGCGGCGGGGTTGGGACCATCGTCGTAGGTCAGGGCGAGCTGGTCGGGGTTGTTGCCTGCGATGAGGACTCGGCCGAAAAGCTGCGACTGCGGGGAGAGCGCGGCGTAGGTGAGCGAGCCGGCTGCTGCTATGGCTGCAATCGCTGCTGCGGTGATGGGGATCGCATTCATCGGGATGGGGAGCTTCCCTCAGCGGCTAAAGCCGCATTCGTGCCGGGGGAGAATGGCGGGGCTAAAGCCCCGCTCCTTCAAGGCATCATCGTCTGGTGCAGGCACTCGTTGGAGACTGTTTACTACTTGTGTTTCTTGACCAGCTCGAGCACCTCTTCGGCGTGGCCCTCGGGCTTGACGTTCTCGAAGATGTGGATGAGGCGCTGGTCCGGGCCGATGAGATACGTGGTGCGCTTTACGCCCTTCACGAGCTTGCCGTACATGTTCTTCGGCTTGACGAGGTCGTAGCGGTTGATAAGCACCATGTCGGGGTCGGCGAGCAGGTCGTAGGGCAGGTCGTACTTGTCCTTGAACTTCTTCTGGTCCTTCACCGTGTCGCGCGAGATGCCGAGGACGACGATGCCCGCCTTCTGGAACTTTTCGAAGGCATCGCGGAAGCCGCAGGACTCGATGGTGCAGCCGGGGGTATCGGCGCGGGGGTAGAAGAAGAGGACGACGGGCGATCCCTTGAAGTCGGAGAGGGAGACGTCCTTGCCGTCCTGGTTCTGGAGGGTGAAGTCTTCGACGATGTCGTTAATGTTCATGATTTCCTCGGGGGAGCAGGTGATGGCGGGGCTGAAGCCCCGCCCCTTCAAGACGAGTTACCCGGCGACAGGCTCGGGGTTCGAGAGTGCGGCGAGGGTCTTTTCGAGGGAGGCGGCGTCCTCGACGTTGAGGGCGGTCTGGCTGCGGTCGATCTGGCGGAGCAGGCCGCTGAGGACGCGGCCGGGGCCGACCTCGATGAAGTGGGTGACGCCCTGCTGCTTGAGCAGCTCGATGCACTCGACCCAGCGGACGGAGCCGGTGACCTGCCGCACGAGGCAGTCGCGGGACTCGGCGCTGCTGGTGAGCAGGCGGGCGTCGACGTTGGCGGCGACGGGGACTGTGGGGTCGTGGAAGGCAAGGGCCTCGAGGTCGGCGGCGAGGGCGTTCTGCGCGGGCTGCATCAGGGCGCAGTGGAAGGGCGCGCTGACGGGAAGCATGACGGTGCGCTTGGCCCCGGCCTCCTTGCAGCGCGCGGCGGCAAGCTCGACGGCGGCCTTGCTGCCGGAGATGACGGTCTGGTCGGGGGAGTTGAGGTTGGCCGGAGAGACGACGCTGGCAAGCTCGGCGGCGGTGGTGGTGCAGATCTCGGTGATCTGTGCGGCGGGCAGGCCGAGGATGGCGGCCATGGCTCCCTCGCCCGCCGGGACGGCCTGCTGCATGTAGCGGCCGCGGTTGCGCACGGTGCGGACGGCGTCAGTGAAGCTGAAGGTGCTGGCGGCTACGTGGGCGCTGTACTCGCCGAGGGAGTGCCCGGCGGCGAAGGCGGGACGGATGCCGCGCTCGGCCAGCACGCGGGTGGCGGCGACGGAGACGGTCAGGATGGCGGGCTGGGTGTTCTCGGTGAGCTTCAGGTCGTCTTCTGGTCCCTCGAAGAGGAGCTTCGAAAGAGGGAAGCCGAGGGCGGCGTCGGCCTCGTCGATGACGGCGCGGGCGGCGGGGAAGTTGTCGTAGAGATCGCGGCCCATGCCGACGGACTGGGAGCCCTGGCCGGGGAAGAGAAAGGCGAGTGTCGGTGTACTCATCGAAGCTGATTATAGGCGGGGCGCGTCTGCGGAGGGGACGCGCCACCCTCCTATGGGATGGGAACGGGGATGCGGAAGACCAGGCCGGTGGAGATACTGTGCTGGTCGGTGCCGCCGTACAGGCCGGGCAGGGTGGTGAAGCTGTACTCGGCGATGCGCCAGTCGAGGCGCGGGAAGATGGTCATGTCCGCTCCGGCGGCGAAGCCGGTGTCGAGCAGAAGGGCATCCTTATGGGTCGTGCCCTGGCCGATGGTGACGTGTCCTGCGCCGATGAGGCCTTCCACGTAGGGGCGGATGGGCACGAGCGGCGCATGGATCGAGAGACGCGGGCCGACGAGGCCGCTGGTAATCTTCGTATCGTTGCCAGAGCCGAGGATCGCGGCGCGGGCGTCGAGGCCGAGCGAGACGAACGGCAGGTGGAAGCTGTCGTGGTACAGGCCGAGGGTCGGGCCGTAGATCCAGTCGGTGCCCGTGGTGTCGAACTTGGACGCGGTGAACGCGGCGTAGATGCCGGTCTGCGCACGGGCGGCGCTGGAGAGAAGGAGAGCGATGGCGAGGAGAAAAAGCTTACGTCCCGTGAGGAATCGTTGCATGAAGTCCTAGGTGCCGAGGCCGAAGTCCTGCTGCTGCTCATCTCCGGAGTGCGCGTAGAGGTCATACGGCGTGCGGCGATTGAATTTGTAACGCTGGCGCAGCTCCCGGCCTACAAGCAGGCCGATGGCAAGCGCTCCCATGCCTGCGGAAACCCAGCCCACGGTCTTGAGCAGGGCAGAGTTGTTTTCGTGCAGGCGGTCGTTCACAGTCTCAGGCAGAGTGGCGATCGAGTCGGACAGGCGTTTGCCGAGCTTTTGGGAGAAGCTGCGGCGTTTGCGAAGAAGCATCATGATGTTCCTGGATTGGATGATAGCTCAGGTTGGAATGGTGTGTCGTTTGAATCTTGGCGTTTGCGAGCCGGTGGAACCAAATTGGATGACCGGTCTGCGCGTCTTTACTTGGACGTGCGATGCGTCGAGCGGGTTGTGAGGATGCTGACGGCTGGGCGCTAATCGACCTGCACCTGCTGGAAGCCGAGGCCGTAGAGGAGGGTCGTGACGGTGGCGCGGGCGTTCTTGCGGGCGGCGTCGAGGATGCCGTCGGAGAGCGCGGCCTGCTGGAGCTGCTGCTGAGCCTTGGCGCGGGTTTCAGTCTCGAGGTTGGCGTCGGCGGGGACGAGCAGGCCGGTGGAGCGGGCGTAGACGCGGGTGTGCTGGTTGTCGAGCGTGGTAACGAAGAGTTCAGAGGCGGGTAGCGTGACGTGGATGGAGCGCTGGCCGCCGTGCTCGGTGATGTGGATGTTCTCGGGCTTCAGCTTGGCGAGGTCGATGCCGCCGATGGACTGTCCGTGGACGACGAGCAGGAGGCGGTCCCCGGCGAGCAGGTCGGGCAGCACCATGCTGGATTTTGAGCCTTCGACGACGGTGTCGAGCGAGTAGACGACGGTTTCGAGCCGGGCGAGACGCTGGATCTTCTCGACTACGACGGGGACGGAGGTATCGATGGTGGTCGGTCGGCCGGTGAGCATCGTGGCCAGCCGCGCGGGCAGGCCGGTGACGGCGTGGCGCAGAAAGAGCGTGACGCCTGCGGCTCCCAGAAGGAGCGCGAACAGGAGAGCGACGAGGAAGCCTCCGGTGGTAAAGGAACGCCTGTAGGCGTACTGGGTCGTCATGGAGGGTTAGATGCTACCAAAGAGGAGTCTTACTGGGCCTGCGGGTTGTTTTGCTCTCCATTCTTCCCATTCCCTCAGGGGCTAAAGCCCCTGAGGGTGCAAGTTCAAAATGTACGGGCTAAAACCCGTACCCTTCATCGAAAGCCCGTACCCTTCAAGACGATTCCTGTCTACTTCAGATACGTCTCGAAGTGCCACAGGATGCGATGGTACAGCTCGTTGCGGGCGGTTGGCCCGGCGATGGAGTGCGTCTTGCGCGGGAAAAGCTGGAGGTCGTAGGGAATTCCAGCCTCAATGAGCGGCTCGAGGTACTGGATGGAGTTGGCTGGATGTACGTTGTCGTCGCCGGTGCCTAGGGCGATGAGCAGATGGCCCTTTAGGCTGGCGGCGGCGGTGATGGGCGAGTTGTTTTTATAGACGTCCGCGCTGGCCGAGGGCAGGCCGAGGTAACGCTCGGTGTAGATGGAGTCGTAGTTGCGCCAGTCGGTGACGGGGGCGACGGCGACCCCGGCGCGGACGCGGCCCTCGGTGTGGCTCATGGCGTAGAGGGTGAAGCTGCCGCCCCAGCTCCAGCCCCACCAGCCGATGCGCTTCGGGTCGAGCTGCGAATATTTGGCGAGCGACTGGTCGAGCGCGGCGAGCTGGTCGGAGAGCTGGACCGGGCCGAAGTTCCGGTAGGCGGCCTGCTGGAAGTCGCGTCCGCGCCCGCCCGAGCCGCGGGCGTCGACGGCGAGGATGGCGAAGCCGTGCTGGACGAGCAGCTCGTTGAAGAACGAGGAGGCGGCCCATCGATTGCGGACGCCCGCGTCGAGCGTGGGGCCGCCGTAAGGGTTCAGGATGAGCGGGACCGAGGCTGCCTCGGCGGTGTTCGCAGGCAGGAAGAGCGTGCCGTAGAGAGTGGTTTTGCCGTCGGCGGCGGTAAAGGTAAGCGAGGTGGCAGTGACGCCGGTGGCTGGAGGCACGGGCTTGGAGTGCCAGAAGGCGTTGCAGCTTGGGCCGCCGTCGCCTATGGCGCAGAGGCTGCTGACGGGCGGTGTGGCCGAGGTGCTGAACTCGTCGCTGAAATGGATGCCGTCGGGTGAGGCGGTGATGTCGTGGTGGCCGTGGGAGAGCGTAAGCTGCCGCTTGCCGGTGCCGTCGAGGCTGACAGTCCAGAGGTTGTTCTCGAGCGGTGAGCCTTCGGTGGAGGTGTAGAGGACGGCGCTGTCGGAGACGTGCTTGATCTCCTCTACCTCGTACTGGCCGGTGGTGAGTTGGCGGGCAAGCGCGGCGGGCTTGTCGAGAGGGTGCTGCTCGTCGAACTGGTAGAGATAGATGTTCGTATAGCCGTCGCGCCAGCTCAGTGTGAGGAAGCGGCCGTGCGGCAGGAAGGTGATGTCGTACTTGAAGTTCAGGTACTTGTCATCGGTATCGCTGAAGACGAGCTGCGATTTACCCGAGTGGGCGTCGGCGAAGTAGAGGTTGCGATGTTGCTGGTCGCGTGTAAGCGTCTCGACCCAGACGGTGTGTGCGTCGATCCAGCCGAAGCGGGGTATATAGTCGTTGCCGGGGCTGAAGGGCAGGTCGATCCACTTGGTCTTGCCGCCCTTGGCGGGGATCACACCGACGCGGACGGCGGGATTGGGGTCGCCGGGCTGCGGGTAGCGCTGCATGTCGGTGGTGGGGTGCGTGGGGATCTCGTCGGTGATGGGGTAGATGGGGACCTTCGACTCGTCGGCCTCGAGGTAGGCGATGGCGGAGGAGTCGGGCGACCAGAAGTAGTTGCTGCGGACGTCGAGCTCCTCAAGGTAGACCCAGTCGACCTCGCCGTTGAGCAGCGTGTCGGGCGTGGTGCTGGTGAGAGCGGTTTCCTTGCCGTTCTTCGCGTCCGCTACGCGGTGGACGTAGAGGTTGTGGTTGCGGATGTAGGAGACGAGCTTGGCGTCGGGGGAGAACTTGGGGTCGTCGCCGGAGCCTGCGCCGGTGTCGACGACAAGGGTGCCGGTGCCGTCGGTGATGTTGTAGAGCCAGAGCTTGCCGCCGTTGTCGAGGATGAGGTGCTGCCCGTCGTCGGCCCAGAGGAAGCTGGACATCTTGTAGCGGTTGCGATGGTCCTGGTCCTTCTCGTTGACGTCGGCCGAGGAAAGCTTGCTGAGTTGCTCCTGCGAGGCGAGGACGCTGGGTTTGCCGGTGGCGGCGTCTACCTGCACGATATCGCCGGGCTGGCCTACAGTGGCGTCGGTGGCGATGTAGGTGAAGCGCTTGCCGTCGGGGCTCCAGAGGCCGTTCTGCGGCGGCGTGCCAGTAGGGCTGCTGTTGGCGAACTCCACGGTGCGGAGGCCGGGGTCGGTTGCTGCAACCGGATTGGCTGCCTGCGCGAAGGCTGTGGTGGTGAAGAGAACGGCGAGGCAGAGCGGAGCAAGGGGCGTGCGCATCGTTTGGGGTGAGTATACGGGGTGCTGCGCGGGCAGCTTCGCCAATTTTGGCGAAGCTGCCCATTCTGCTAGAGCGCCTGCGGAACCTCCACCGTTGCGCCGGGTGTGGCGGTGGCGGTGCGGTTCTTGTAGCTGGCGGCGATGAAGTCGCGGAAGAGCGGGTGCGGCTCGAGCGGCTTGGACTTGAACTCGGGGTGGAACTGGCAGCCGAGGAAGAACGGGTGCGTCGGGATCTCGACGATCTCAACGTAGGTGGAGTCGGGCGTGGTGCCGGTCAGGCGCAGGCCCGCGCCGGTCAGGATAGCCTCGTACTCGCGGTTGAACTCGTAGCGGTGGCGGTGGCGCTCGCTGATCTCGGTGGCGCCGTAGGCCCGGGCGGCCAGCGAATCCGGTTCGAGTGTGCAGGCCCATGCTCCGAGGCGCATGGTGCCGCCCATCTCCTCCACGCCGGTCAGCTCGCGCAGCTTGTAGATGATGCGGTGCGGCGTGGCCGGGTCGAACTCGCCGGAGTTGGCCTCCTTGAGGCCGCAGACGTTGCGGGCGTACTCGATGCAGGCCGTCTGCATGCCGAGGCAGATGCCGAAGTAGGGGACGCTGTTCTCGCGGGCGTAGCGGATGGCGTTCAGCATGCCCTCGATGCCGCGCTTGCAGAAGCCGCCGGGAACGAGGATGCCGTCGAAGCCCTGAAGCTGGGCGGCGTAGCTCTCCGTCTCCAGCCCTTCGGCCTCGATCCACGTAACGCGGAGCTTGAGGTTGTGGGCGAGCGCGCCGTGAACGAGCGCCTCCTTGAGCGACTTGTAGCTGTCCTCGTACTCCACGTACTTGCCGACGATGCCGATGGAAACCTCGTCCTTCGGATTGTAGGCGCGGTGGACGATATCCTGCCACTTGGAGAGGTCTGCCTCCTTCGCCTCGAGGTGCAGGTACTTGAGCACGAGTGTATCGACGCCCTGCTCGGCGAGGTTCAGCGGCACCTCGTAGATGGAGGGCACGTCGCGGGCGATGATGACGGCCTTCTCCTCGACGTTGCAGAAGGCGGCGATCTTCGAGCGCATGTCGCGCGGCACGGCGCGGTCGGCGCGGCAGAGCAGGATGTCGGGCTGGATGCCGATGGAGAGCATCTCCTTGACAGAGTGCTGCGTGGGCTTGGTCTTCAGCTCCTGCGCGGCGGCGATCCACGGAACCAGCGTCATGTGGGCGAAGCAGGTGTTCTCGCGGCCCAGCTCCTGTCGCATCTGGCGGATGGCCTCGAGGAAGGGCAGCTACTCGATGTCGCCGACCGTGCCGCCGATCTCGACCAGCGCGATGTCGCAGTCGGAGGCGACGCGGCGCATGGCGTTCTTGATCTCGTTGGTGACGTGGGGGATGACCTGCACGGTCTTGCCGAGGTAGTCGCCGCGGCGTTCCTTGGTGATGATCTGCTCGTAGATGCGCCCGGTGGTCAGGTTGTTGTCGCGGGTCAGGCGGGCGTGGGTGAAGCGCTCGTAATGGCCGAGGTCGATGTCAGTTTCGGCGCCGTCGTCAGTCACGAAGACCTCGCCGTGCTGAAAAGGCGACATGGTGCCGGGGTCGACGTTGAGGTAGGGGTCGAACTTCATGATGTTGATGCGCAGTCCGCGCGCCTCGAGCAGGCAGCCAATGGAGGCTGCCGCGAGACCTTTACCGAGAGAAGACACAACTCCGCCCGTTACAAAGATGTACTTTGCAGACATGACCGCGACCCCTTGAGATGTAATGGAAGTTTGTGCAGTGTGGGCACTCCTAAGTATCGCAGGGTCCGCGTTTGGAATCAATGGAGTATCTTTTTATCTCCCCGGAGCGAAGCGCGGTATCTAATGGAGACACAAGAAACTCATCGGGAGGAGACAGCATGTCTCAGGATTTGGAAGCGGTAAAGCATGGGCCGGCGGAGTCCGGCGTTGAGGATCTGATTCTGCGGCGGTGGAGCCCGCGTGCCTTTGCCGAGAAGCCGGTCGGCAGCGAGGATCTGAAGAAGATCTTTACGGCGGCGAGCTGGGCGGCCTCGAGCTTCGGCGAGCAGCCATGGCGGTTTCTGGTGGGACGCAAGGGCGATGCTACCTACACGAAGATCTTCGAGGCGCTGTTTCCGCCGAACCAGAGCTGGGCGGGCTCGGCCCCGGTGCTGATCCTCTCGGTGGGCAAGAAGACGTTTACGGCGAACGGCCAGCCGAACGCCTATGCGCTGCACGATACGGGCGCGGCCTCGGCGACGATGTCTCTGCAGGCGACGGCGCTGGGCCTGCACACGCACGGTATGGGCGGCTTCGATAAGGAGAAGGCTCGGGCGAGCTTCGGGATTCCCGAGGAGTATGAGCTGGGCGCGGTGTGGACGCTGGGGTATCTTGGCGATCCGGCCAGTCTGACGGAGCAGCAGCGGGCGATGGAAACCTCGCCGCGCAAGCGGAAGGCTCTGGAGGAGTTCGTCTTTGCGGAGTGGGGCGAGGCGGCGTCTCTGTAGGAACACAGGGAGGGCCGCCGGTGTAGCGGCCCTCCGCACGGAATAAGGAGCCCGATGGGAGCGATTGCTCGATGGATCGGCCTTGAAGAATGGGGGCTGGAGCGACTGCATGGGATGGCGGCGCGTCTACGCCCGTCGACTGCTGCTGCTGCACATCTGGAGACAGGTCTGCGCGGCGAGCGGGCGGCGCTCTTTCATTTGCGTCGGGCTGGCTATACCGTCGTGGCTATTCGCTGGACGAGCACACGGATGCGCGGTGATGTGGACCTGATCGCGTGGGATGGGGAGTGGCTCTGCTTCGTCGAGGTGAAGACGCGGACGGCCCGGGATAACTTTCCAGCGGAGTCGGCCGTTGATCGGGACAAACAAAGAATGCTGCGGCGGATGGCTCGGGCGTACCTCCGGAGCTTTCCTGCGGAGGCGCGGGAGACGATTCCGGTGCGTTTCGACATCGTATCGGTGTACCTGCTTGCGGGCGGGACGGAGTGCGAGGTCGTTCAAGGGGCGTTCGGATGGCGATGAGCTACGCGAAGGAGACTCCGGTTGACGAGATTGATCCAGTCGAGCTGGGTATCCGGCTGAGCGAGGCGGTGGCCGGATCGCTGGCGTGGCTGGAGGAGATCTCCGGTGCGCGGGCGAGCGTGGCCGAGGCCGAGGGCAAGTGGTGCGCCAAGGAGGTCATCGGGCACCTGATCGACTCGGCGGTGAACAATCTGCCGCGGATTGTGCGGCTGGAGACGGTGCTCGACGTCGAGCCCGAGGTAAGGACACAGTTCTACGAGCAGGACGAGTGGGTGCGCGCGCAGCACTACGCCGACAAAGGCTGGAACGAGCTGCTGGAGCTGTGGCGCATGCTGAACGAGCACATCGCCTGGACGATGCGGCATGTGGCGCGGGAGCACCTGGGGCGGCTGTGCGTCTATCCCGACGGAAGCTATGTGACGATGGGCTTTCTGATGGAGGACTACATCGCGCATCTGGAGCATCATCTGCGGTCGCTGCGTGCATGGGTGTGACGGGGCAGGCAGCCGATTGTGCCGCCGTTGGTGTCTAATGCGATACGAGGGATGATGCGATGTTGCTGAATGCGCCGGAGTATGACGAGCGCCGCGAGAAGAGGAAGGTGCGGATCGCGGTGGGAAGCTTTGCGTTCGTGTTTTTGATGATCGTGCTGACGCTGGCCGGATACATCATGGGCCACGGCTGGCTGTTTCTGAACCTGCCGATGGAGCACACGGTCAGCAGCTTCCTGACGGCGCTCGAGCAGAAGGATTACACGAAGGCATACGGCATCTGGATGCACGATCCGAAGTGGCAGGAGCATCCGCAGAAGTACAGCTACACGCTGAAGCGCTTTACCGAGGACTGGACGACGGAGAGCGACTGGGGCCCGATCCGAACGCACCATGTCGACATCTCGAAGCGCACGGGGACGGGGATTATCGTGGCGGTGACGGTGAACAACAGCCCGAAGAAGATGTTCATGTGGTACGAGCGATCGGATGGGACGCTGACGTACCCGGCTCCGTATCACTTGAAGTATTGAGGCTGGTGGGCCCACCAGGACTTGAACCTGGAACCAACGAATTATGAGTTCGCTGCTCTAACCGATTGAGCTATAGGCCCTTTTAGGAGGGGACTGCTTTGTGCAGTCCAGACACTATTGTAGGGGTAAAGAGCTAAATTCTTCCGGCTTCGCGCAGGGCTGCGATCTCTTCGTGGGTGAAGACGCGGGAGCGGATGAGGAAGCGCACGCCTTCGGGGCCTTCGAGGGAGAACATGCCGCCTCGGCCGGGGACTACGTCGAGGATGAGCTGCGTGTGCTTCCAGTACTCGAACTGGCTGCGGCTCATGTAGAAGGGCGTGTCGTTGATCGTTGCTAAAAGCACGTCGCTGTCGCCGGTGAGGAACTCGCCGCGGGGATAGCACATGGGCGAGCTTCCGTCGCAGCAGCCGCCGGACTGATGAAACATCAAGGGGCCATACTTTACCCTGAGCGTCTCGATCAGCCGGTCGGCGGCTTCGGTTGTGAGGACCTGCTGCGGAATCGTTACCATGGTTTAGAAGAAGCCCATCGCCTTGGGGCTGTAGCTGATGAGCTGGTTCTTGGTCTGCTGGTAGTGGTCGTGCATCATCTTGTGTGTCTCGCGGCCGATGCCGGACTGCTTGTAGCCGCCGAAGGCAGCGTGCGCGGGATAGAGGTGGTAGCAGTTCGTCCAGACACGCCCGGCCTGAATGCCTCGGCCGAAGTGGTAGGCGCGGTTGATGTCGCGGGTCCACAGGCCAGCGCCGAGGCCGTAGAGCGTGTCGTTGGCCAGAGCGAGCGCTTCGTCCTCGTCGTGGAAGGTCGTGACCGAGACGACGGGTCCGAAGATCTCCTCCTGAAAGATGCGCATCTTGTTGTTGCCCTTGAAGACGGTCGGCTCGACGTAGAAGCCGTTGGCGAGGTCACCTTCGAGCGAGGCCCGTTTGCCGCCGGTCAGCAGCTCGGCTCCCTCCTGCTTGCCGATGTCGATGTAGGAGAGAATCTTCTCCATCTGCTCGCTGGAGGCCTGCGCGCCGATCATGGTGGTCTTGTCGAGCGGGTTGGCCTGACGGATGGCCTTAACACGCTTCAGCGCGCGCTCCATGAACTCGTCGTAGAGCGTGTCCTGAATCAGGGCGCGAGAGGGGCAGGTGCAGACCTCGCCCTGATTGAGCGCGAACATGGCGAAGCCTTCGAGAGATTTATCGAAGAAGGCATCGTCGGCTGCGGCTACGTCCTTGAAGAAGATGTTGGGGCTCTTGCCGCCCAGTTCGAGCGTGACCGGGATG
>DASWOV010000017.1:0-46562 GCA_036398595.1 Granulicella sp. | reverse complement strand
AACGCCTTCCAGCACGAAGCTCTTCGCCGCGGCCAGAATCTGCTGCACGGAGTCAGTCGAGCAGCTCTCGCAGTAGACACGCAGCAGCGGCTCGGTGCCGCTCGCGCGCAGCAGCAGCCACGTCTCGGCGGCGTTCGGCTTCGACGCGCAGGCCGGGTTCTCCAGGAAGAACTTGATCCCGTCCATCGTCTCCACGCGCAGCACCTTTAGACCGGCCATCGTATGGCCTGCCTCGATCTGCCGAGCTCGCGCAATCGCGCCCTGCTTGACCTCCTCGGAAATGTGCATATCGATACGGCCGTACTGGTGCTCGCCGTACTCCTGCTGCAACACGGCGACCAACTCGCCCAGAGTCTTCTTCTCATCGGCCATGACCTGTGCCAACAGCAGCGAGTTCAGCATGCCGTCACGCTCCGGTAGATGGCGCTTGATGCCGATGCCGCCCGACTCCTCGCCGCCGATCAGGATGTCCTTCTCGAGCATGAGGTCGCATACGTACTTGAAGCCGATGCCGTGTTCGTGCAGCGTACGCCCGTACTTCGCGCAAATACGGTCGAGCATCTTCGTCGTGTTGAAGGCGCGCGTGACGTCGCCCGGCCACTGCTTGCGCTTGAGCAGCCACTCCAGCAGCACGGCGAAGATCTTATGCGCGTCCACCACGTTCCCGTGCTCATCGACTGCGCCGATGCGGTCCGCGTCACCGTCGGTGATGAGGCCCGCGTCGCACCTATCGGCGACCACACGCCTCTGAGTCTCGGCGATGTGCGGCAGGATCGGCTCCGGGTTGATGCCCGGAAACGCCGGATTCACCTCGTCGCGCATCGCCACGTAAGGTATACCCGCGCCGTCGAAGATCCCGGCCAGCACACCGCGCCCCGCACCGTACATTGTGTCGATGAGGAACCTGTATCCCGAAGCTTTGATCGCCCCGAGGTCCACAAACTTGGCAATCGCGGCGATGTACTCCGGATTGAAGTCCACCTTTTCGATCGCGGCAGGCTTCGCGGCCTTCGGCACCTCGACTTCGAGATAGCTCTCGATGGCCTTCATGATCGCCGGTCGGCCCGAACCGCCGTAGCTGGCCTTGTACTTCACGCCGTTCCACTCGGCCGGGTTGTGGCTGGAGGTAATCATCACGCCGCCCGCCGCTCCATGAGCACGAACTGCATAGCTCAGCGCCGGAGTCGGCGTAATGCGGTCAGCCAGCAACACGGGGATGCCCGCCTCGGCCAGCACCTCCGCCGCGACCTCCGCAAAGTTCTTCGACTCGAACCGCGTGTCCCACCCGATGCACACGCCGCGGCTCGCGTCTTCGTGCTGCAGCACATACTGCGCAATCGCCCGCACCGCAACACGCACGTTGGCATAGGTAAAGTCATCGGCAATGATGCCGCGCCAACCGTCGGTTCCAAACTTCACTACGCTCGCCATCGATCTCCTGCCTGACTGTCCGGTTCCTGCTGTCTTGTTTTAGATCAGGTCCTCGCGGCCCATCCCATGATGCACCTCGCGCACGATCTTGCTCACGTCCTGCGAGCGTTCGCGCGTGGTGATCAGCAGCGCGTCCTCCGTCTCGACGACCACCAGACCATTGACACCCAGCAACGCTACCATCTTTCCCGGCGCGTATACATAGTTGCCCTTGGCCTGCAGAGCCACCAGGCCGCCGGTCGGCCCGTCGATCACGTTATCGTTCTCGTCCTCGCCCAGGTGCTCGTGCAGCGACGCCCACGAGCCCAGGTCATTCCAGCCGAAGTCCGCGGGCAGGCAGTAGATCTCCGACCGCTGCTCGCCCTTGGCCGAGCGGGGCTCCAGCACCGCGTAGTCGATAGAGATGTTCTCGCACTTCGGATACTCCTCCGCGAAGACCTTCTCGAACTCCGGCGTGCCGTAGGCGACTGCAATCGCCTCCAGCGGCGGAGCCATCTCCGGCGCGTGCTCGCGGATGGCGTTGGCCAGCGTCCTTGCGCTCCACAGGAAGATGCCACCGTTCCACGCAAAGTTCCCGGCGCTGATGAACCGCTCGGCCGTGTGCCGGTCCGGCTTCTCGCGGAAGCGGCGCACCCGCCGTGCCCCTACCCCGGAGCCGTCACCGAGGTCCACGCTCTGCCCCTGCTCGATGTAGCCGTAGCCCGTCTCCGGCCGCGTCGGCGGAACACCCAGCACCACAATCCGCTCACCAACCGCGGCCAGCCGCACGCCAACCTTCAAGACCTCGGCAAAGCGAGCCTTATCGGCGACGATATGATCCGAGGGAAAGATCCCGATCACCGTCTCCGGCTTTGTCCGCTCCAGCAGAAAGGCTGCCAGCGCACAGGCCGGAGCCGTGTTGCGGGCCACCGGCTCCACCAGGATGTGCTCCGGCTGAACGCTCGGAAGCTGCTCGGCGATCGTCGCCGCCAGCCAGTGATTCGTAATGACCCAGATATCTTCGGGCTTCGCCACCGGCAGCAACCGCTCCAGCGTCTGCTGGATCATCGTCGCCTCACCATCGAGCGCCAGCACCTGCTTGGCTCGCGCCCTGCGGCTCCGTGGCCAGAATCGCGTTCCGCTACCGCCGGCAAGGATCACCGGGGCAAACTCTACCTCTTGGCCTGCCATACGCCTCCAAAGAAAAGGCGCCTCGTTGGAGGCGCCCTCTGTTGGTATCGCTTAGGTCAGGGATGCGAAGTAATTTCGCATCCGCTCTACACCTTTATCGATCACGTCGGCAGAAACCGCATAGGACAGGCGGATATGGTCCTTCGTTCCGAAGGCCTCGCCCGGGACCACCACCACATGAGCCTTGCTCAGCAGCTCCGAGGCAATATCCGAGGCGGTCTTGACGCCGCCGCGGCCAAAGAACTGGCTCACATTCGGATAGACATAAAACGCACCCTCCGGCACCGTGCAGGTCAGGCCCGGAATCGTCTTGAATCCCTCGAGAACCCGGTCGCGGAGCGTGATATAGTCGGCGCGCATGTCGGCCACGCACTGCTGGCTGGCGGTCAGCGCCGCAATCGAAGCGCGCTGCACCATGCTGGCCGTGTTGCTCGTGCTCTGCGACTGGAGCTTGCTCATCGCCGCGATCACCGCCTTCGGACCGAGCGCAAAACCTGCCCTCCAGCCCGTCATCGCATAGGTCTTCGAGAGCGAGCCGAGCACAACCACATGCTCCTTGCAGTCGGTAAAGGTGCCGCCGCTGACGGCGTTGCCGGTGAAGTTCAGGTAGACATAGCACTCGTCGAGCAGGCAGAAGATGCCATGCTTGTGCGCCAGCCGGACGATGGCCTCGAGATCCTCGGGAGAGACGACGGCACCCGATGGGTTCGACGGAGTGTTCAGGATGATCGCCTTCGTCTTTGGCGTAATGGCTGCCTCGATCATCTTAGCCGTCACGCGGAAGTTGTCCGCCTCGCTGCTCTCGACGAAGACCGGAGTGCCGCCCGCATACTGGATGATGTCCTTGAAGCTGACCCAGTAGGGCACCGGCAGGATCACCTCGTCGCCGTGGTCCACAAGCACCTGGACGGCGTTGAACAGCGCCAGCTTGCCGCCGGTCGTGAAGACGCACTCCTCCGGCGTGTAGTCGGAGTTGAAGTCTTCCTTGTGGCGATCGACGATCGCCTTGCGCACCTCAGGCACGCCGGCGACGGCCGTGTACCGGGTAAAGTTCTTCTGGATCGCCTCGATCGCCGCATCCTTGATGTGCTGCGGCGTGGCGAAGTGCGGCTCGCCCGCGCCAAAATCCGCCAGATCCACGCCCTCCGACTTCAGCTTCAACGCCGCCGCCGTGATCGCCATGGTCGCGGAAACTTCGATGCGACCGATCCTATCTGCAAACACCTTCACTGCTGTTGTGCTCATGATCCTTCGTCTTTCCGATTTCGCTTCTGCTAGTCTTTCAGATTTCGCGCCCGAGATAAAGACTCCATCACTCCTTGCCGGGCAACATTATGCCGACGGACGCTTCGCCTTCATCCGCTCCATCACCAGCGGCGGCACCAGCGAGGAGACATCGCCGCCGATCTGGAAGACGCCCTTAATGAGCCGCGAGCTGACGTAGGTGTACTTCTCCGCAGGCATCATGAACAGCGTCTCGATCTCCGGGTTCAACTTGCGGTTCATCATCGCCATCTGGAACTCGTACTCGTAGTCGGAGATGGCGCGGATGCCTCGCAACACCGCCGTCGCGCCCTCCTGACGGCAGAAGTCCACCAGCAGGCCGTCGAAGGTCGCTACGGACACATTGCCGAAGCAGCGCGTCTCGGCAAAGATCATCTCCCGCCGCTCCTCCGCCGTGAACAGCGGATCGCCCTTCTCCGAGTTACGCAGGATCGCCACGACCAGCTCGTCCACGATCTTCGCGCCACGCGCAATCAGGTCCAGATGGCCGTTAGTCAGCGGATCGAATGTTCCCGGGTAGATCGCCTTCACGGTGTGCATATCCGCAGCATATCAGCGCTGCAGCAGGATGCCCGGCAGCCCCTCCCCCTCCGCCCGGCTGGCGTATCCTTCTTCCATCACCTCTCTGGAGTCTGCTTCATGGTCCCACGTACACTTGCGGCGCTTGCCGTCGCCACCTCGCTTACCCTTCCTGCGCTCGCGCAGCAGCCCGATCACAAACAGATTCTCTCGCTCGTCGACGCGCACGCCGCCGAGTTCTCCCACGTCTCCCGCCAGATCTGGGACAACCCCGAGCTTGGCTACCATGAGACGAAAAGCTCCGCGCTGCTGCAGGATGAGCTGAAAAAGTACGGCTTCACCGTGCAATCCGGCGTGGCGGACGAGCCGACCGGCTTCATCGCCTCCTACGGCTCCGGCAAGCCGGTCATCGCCATGCTCGGAGAGTTCGATGCCCTGCCCGAGCTTTCGCAGGCCGACACTCCCGCGCGCAAGCCCGTCGTCGAGGGCGCGCCGGGCCATGCCTGCGGGCATAACCTGCTCGGCTCGGGCGCGGCACTGGCCGCGGTGGCCGTCAAGGAGTACATGGAAAAGAACCATGTCGTCGGAACCCTGCGCTTCTACGGCACGCCCGCCGAGGAGGGGGGCTCGGGCAAGGTGTACATGGTCCGAGCCGGGCTCTTCAAGGATGTGGATGTGGTCCTGCACTGGCATCCGGGCAACGCTAACGTCGTCAACAACGGCGGGTCGCTCGCCATCATCTCGGCCAAGTTCACCTTTCACGGTGTCGCGGCCCACGCCGCTGCCGCGCCCGACCGCGGACGCTCCGCGCTCGATGGCGTGATGGTCATGGGCACGGGCATCGAGTACCTGCGCGAGCATGTGCCCTCGAACACCCGGATGCACTACATCATCACCAAGGGTGGAGCCGCGCCGAACGTCGTGCCCGATCTCGCCGAGATCTACCTGATGGCCCGCAGCCCGTCAGAAACCACGCTGCGCGGCATCTGGGACCGCATCGAGAAGATCGCGCAGGGCGCGGCGCTCATCTCCGACACGAAGGTCGAAACCCGCATCATCTCCAACGACGCCAATATCATCGGCAACACGCCGCTAGCCGAGCTCGCCCATAAGGATCAGGTCGAGGTCGGCGGCTTCACCTACACGCCAGAGGAGCATGCCTTCGCCGCCGAACTGCAGAAGTCGCTTCCAGCCGAGGCGGCGGGCAACCTGGACTCCACGGCCAAGGTGCTGCCCATCCCGGAGCCGGACCCGAACCGCGCCTCGGCCTCGACGGATGTGGGCGATGTCTCATGGTTCGCCCCCACGATTGGCTTCTCCACGCCGACCTTCGTGCCCGGCGTCGCTGCGCACACCTGGCAGGCTGCCGCTACCACCGGCATGAGCATCGGGCAGAAGGGCATGGTGCTCGCCGCCAAGGATCTCGCCCTGACCGCCGCCGACCTCTTCGCGCAACCGGCGACCATCACCGCCGCCAAAGAAGACTTCAAGCAGCGGACCAGCGCGCTGACCTACTACAACGCGATTCCGGAAGGGCAGAAGGCCCTGCTGAACTATCGTGAGCAGTAAGGGAGCTTCAAAGAATAAGGCCCGATGGCATCTGTCATCGGGCCTTGTTCTTTCATAGGGAAATCTTTAGCGGCGGCCGCGTACGACTTCCTGCGCCGCCGAAGCTCCATTCGCCGGAACGGCGGGAACCTCCGCCTCCGGCTGGCTGCCCGCGCCGATGCCGAGCTTCTTGCGCAGTTCGGTGTTGATGTTGCCGAAGGTGTCCCGGTTCTCCTTCAGGAAGTTGCGGACGTTTTCGCGGCCCTGCCCGATGCGCTCGCCCTTGTAGCTGTACCACGCGCCGCTCTTGTCCACGATGCTGTGCAGCACAGCGAGGTCGAGCACATCGCCCTCACGCGAGATACCCTCGCCGTAGAGGATGTCGAACTCCGCATCGCGGAAGGGAGCGGCCACCTTGTTCTTGACGATCTTGACCTTGGTGCGCGAGCCGACCACCACCTCGCCCTCCTTCACCGCGCCGATGCGGCGGATGTCGATACGCATGGAGGAGTAGAACTTGAGCGCCTTGCCGCCGGTCGTCGTCTCGGGGTTGCCGAACATGACGCCGATCTTCTCGCGGATCTGGTTGATGAAGATGAGGCAGGTGCGCGACTTCGAAACTGTTCCGGTCAGCTTGCGCAGCGCCTGGCTCATCAGCCGGGCCTGCAGGCCGACGTGCGAGTCGCCCATCTCGCCATCCAGCTCGGCCTTGGGCACCAGCGCCGCCACCGAGTCCACCACCAGCACGTCGATTGCTCCCGACCGCACCAGCGCCTCGACGATTTCGAGCGCCTGCTCGCCGTAGTCGGGCTGCGAAACCAGCAGGTTATCGATGTCCACACCCAGCTTGCGGGCATACTCCGGGTCCAGCGCGTGCTCGGCGTCCACGAAGGCCGCCAGACCGCCGGCCTTCTGCGCCTCGGCAATGATCTGCAGCGTAATCGTCGTCTTACCCGAGGACTCCGGCCCGAAGACCTCGACCACGCGGCCGCGCGGCACGCCACCCACGCCCAGCGCCGCATCAAAGGAGATCGACCCGGTCGAGATGACCGAGATCGGCACGATGGCCTCTTTGGAGCCAAGGCGCATAACCGAGCCCTTGCCAAACTGCTTCTCCAACTGCGAAAGCGCCGCCTCGATTGCCTTCATATTCCGCTCGTCTGCCACGAATAACTCTCCTCTGGGTGTCGTCCAACGGATAATAGCACCAAAACGGGATAAGGCAAAGAAAAAGCGAATTTGGCAGCATTTTATTGATTATCCCTTTCACACATGGGATAGGGTAATCCGTTGACACAACATAACTTCCGATTCAAAAGGATATTGTTGTGTTTTCCCCTAGCGGTACACTCTCTTCGGGGAGATTTCGATTGAGCGATCAAATTAGAGCCGAAATATATGGATCTGCCGCACTCCGGCTAAAGAACGCTAGGCGTGATCTATCTCACATCGAAGTGGAGTTGGCGGAATTGGGTCGAAATATGGAAGCCCACGGCAAACTTATTCAGGAGATGCGCGGAAATGAGATATCCCGCGATCTGGTAGATCATGATGCGGACAGACTCTGGGATTTAGTAGATAAGCAGCAGGGTTTATCTGTTCAAGTTGCACTGGCCGAAGCGGAGATGACCAAGCTAGATGCCGACGCCTAAAGATACCCTTGTAGATGCCGACAAATTCAATGCTGTTCTAAAGCGGATGCTGAATATGAAGCCTATGACGGCCAAGGAATTGAGCGGGAAGCTGAAGGCTGAGAAAGCGGCTAAGGCCGGGAAAGTGTCCAGAAAATAGACGAATGCCTGCTCCGCTTCGGTCGGTTCTTCGACCATTGCATTTCAAAATGACTGATTCAGGGGCAGAAGCCACATTCTCCCGCGCCCAAGTAGAGCGGTTTTTGTCCAAGAATCCTACGCCTAGATTTCAGGTTGAAGGATTACCCTTGTGGGGTTGTACTGATCTGCTTCGAGATCTTATGGAGTGCTGCACTGATCCCAATTGATAACCGGGTTTTCGTTGGAATCAAAACCAACGGTTTCCGAATGCACATAGAATATTTTGTCGGCGTGTGTTTCCTGTAATCCTATCCGTCCGCATTTGGGGCAAGCGCATGCTGTTCCGAAACTTGAAATTCCTATAGACAGTTTTGTGAAATCTCTAAAACGAATCATTTATCCTCACCAAGTTAAATTGCATGACCATCGCTTTCTCTTGTTTCGTAGATATTTCTGACTCTTTTGGAAAAGTACAAATAGAACGTTCCGGCAAGGGAAGCCATTCCCCATACGACAGCTTCTTTGGTATTGATAGCTCCTATTTGCGCAAAATTGTAAACGGTATCAAAAATCAGCGATCCTTTTGCAATTGACAATCCTTTCGATTCTCCTTGATCTAACAAATAAGCTGAGAACGCATTTAGGAATCCTCCTATAAGTTCAACAAAAGACTCGATTTTTAGGCCAATTAGGATACAAGTAAGAATATGCAGAGCAGAGCTAATCCAAATCAGGCAGATCAATAAAGCTAAAACGCCTGAAACCCTCGGCTTGACTCTTTCAAACTTCGGCATGAGAATCCTTGGATTCTCTCCATGCAGGGATTATCGGATTGAGATTACCGCGATGCTGGAGGGATGGCAACAGATATCTGCATCCGTCTCGGAAAACGCATCAAGGATTTCCGTAAGTTACGGGGATGGAGACAGATAGACTTGGCTGAGCACGCGGGAATTGGGAAGAATCACATCAGCGAACTGGAACGCGGACAGCGAGAAATCGGACTGCGAACCTTGGAAGCGATTGCCCAGGCATTGGACAAGAAACCCGAAGAACTGCTGAAGGATTTATAGAGCTTTCCAGAAAAATGGACGCAGGCAAAACTTTAAATGACAAACGACCCCTTAGACTATGTGCGCAAAATCGTAGAAATTCTACCTGAAGATAAAGAGGCCGCAATTTCAGCTTTACAAATAGCCCACACCTATATGTGCTATTTGAGAAGGCTCGAGATCGATGGATTCTCCAATCTGAACTGAATCGAAGTTACCGTGACCTCAATTTTTCGCAAAGTCTTTTTGATCTGCGCTAAATTCATCCGAAAGACGTTGAATGTCGATATAAGTTGCCAGATGTTGACCAGAAGACAACGGTACTTCGGACATGCTCTTACCTCTGAGGGAAGTCTATCGCATTCTACTAAAACGGCTGCTGATTCGTAAGCATTTTGTACGGTAAAGGCTTTCGGATCAACATGTTGGTCAGTGTCATCTGAAACAGCCAAGGTTGCATCCTTCGCCTGTTGTACCGCCAGCAAAACTCATGCAGATAACGGTTCAGATGCTCCACACTCAGGCGGTGATAGTTGCCGATGATACCCCGTTTGAACAGAGAAAATGCATTCTCAACCGTATGTGTTGACGTCCAGTTCTTGTCTTTGAGTTCCTGTTTATGGACTCCGACACGATGTTTTTTGCGGGGAACTACGCCGCGATACAGTTGTTTTCCGTCCGTCACAACAGTTGGCGTTTCGGGATCAACCTTGGCATATGTCTTTCGTAGATTCATCAGACTATTGCGGTCTACGGCTTCCATGTGAATGTTGCCCTCACGTTCCGCTAAACCGATGACAACCGTTTTCTTGGCATAACCGCCTTTAGTGCCTTGCAACCGTGCCTTGCCGCCTATATAGGTTTCATCCATTTCAACGGTTGAAGACGGGCCACCAACGGTGAAACTAGCCTCTTCCTGCATGGCTTCGCGGATTCGATGGCATACATACCATGCTGTTTTGTAGGTCATGCCGATGTGACGTTGAACCTGGGCTGCCGAAATGCCTTTCTTCGCCTCCACCATTAGGGAAATCGCGGCGAACCATTTCTGTAGAGGCAGATGAGAGTCATGGAACAGAGTTCCGGTCGTCGCGCTGAACTGCCAACTGCATTCGGCACACTGAAATAAACGGCGTGGCTTGCCGGTTTTCCCGGTCGATTCGATCAGCCAGCATTTGTCATGGTCACAGGCAATACAACGAACACCTTTCGGCCAACGCATCTGGATCAGGTGCAACAGCGCCATATCTTCGTTGGGAAATTTTCTAGCTAAGGAGTAAAGATTCATAATGCCGCAATCTGTTTCCGTAACATTCCAAGTTCTTCCGCGACTTTGGTGTTGGCTGCTGAACGCACGTCCAGTAAGTCGGCGGCAGATAGATCAACTTTTGAGGCCGTTGCAATCACGGCTTGATTCACTAGAAGGGCGTCGATCTGGTTCAGTATCGACCGAAGAATTTCTTTCAATTCTGAAGCGGGCATAATCGCCTCCCAAACAAATTGATTATGTCCTCTCACGCAACATGCGTCAAGGGGATAATCAATAGCATTTTGCAGATTGAATTTAAGCCTTCCCTCCAGAGAGGACGCGGACGGCCTGCTACAGGTGAAGATCCTCAGCCGCGAGCGCGGCAGCAATGCCGTCGGGTCCCGTCATTCTGACTTCAAATCCGCCCGGCGCGTTGAACGCGATAAACCCGGAAGGGACCGATCCCTGATTCTCAAAGTCGTGAGGCGTTCCTCCCGGAATGACCACGTATGCTCCCTGCGCCACATGCGACCAGTCATCATTGAGGCGCACGCTCAGAGTTCCAACAAGCACGTAGAACACGTGATCCTCCGCGTGCTTATGTACCCCCGGCCCCCGGGTGCGAGGCTCAAGCCACCATTCCGACACCGAGTAGCGGCCAGCCGATTCCTCGGAGTCGGCCTTGAAGATCGCACGTAACCGCCCCATCTCGTACACGCGCCCCTGCTCCGGCGCTACGACTATCGGCTTACGAACCGCTCCAGCATCTTCCATGAGCATGCTCCCGGTTGTGGTTCATAATCGCATCGTTTCGGAGTGTCGGCAATTGGGGCGGAGCGGTCCTCAGAGCCGAACTCCAAACGAAGACCGCGCCCGGATTTATAGCCTACCGGCGCAGCAGGTCCAGTGGCTCGCGCACGTCCTCGACGCGGAAGTACTCCGCCAGCGATGGGTGCCGCTGCGCCACCGCCTCGTACATGGCATAGGCGACGCGCCGATAGCTGAAGTGGCCGCCCGAGCCGGTGCGCAGCTCGCTGATGTAGACCGCCTCGGCGAAGTCCATCTTGAAGAGCGACCGGCAGCGCGTTCCCAGCGGCAGCAGATACTGCGCCGACTGCCCTGCCTCGGCGATGCCGCTCGCCTTGAGCGCGCGGTAGGACGCAAATGCCGACTCCATCGCCGCCGTGTACTCGGCCTCGATGCCCGCCTCGGCCAGCGTCGGTTGGCCGGGGCACTCGGGCAGATCGTAGCCGTGCAGGTCGGTGTATCCCTGCAGGAGCTGCACACAGCGCCGGTGCCGGTGCATGTCGCGGAAGCCGCCTATGTCCATCAGGATGTCGAAGCGAAGCGCCTGCCCCGCGCTGAAGCTGCGCAGCAGCTCGTCATGGCGTCCGCGATGCCGCGCGCCCAGACGAATGATCTCCGTGCGCTTCGACTCGTTCAGCGCGGCGACGTGGTCGCGGACCTGCCGGTAGGGATAGTGGCAGTACGGATAGAGCAGGGACGCGGCCAGCTCGACCTCGAGCGGCTCGCCGTCGTCGATCAGGTCGACCACGGGGGCTTCGAGGATTGCCTCCTTGGACAGAAGCTCCGCGGCCGCCTGCCGAAGCTCAGCGCGGGTTGCAGCCTGATACTCGTTCGGCGCGGCATACTTCACCAGGGTCGGCGCGGCCTTGACCTCGCGCAGCAGGTGCGTCCGGGCAAGATCGGCGCAGCGCTCGTCGACGGAACCGATCTCCTGACAGAGCACCTGATCGTCGGCGTTACGCACATTCCACACAGGAGCCGCCGCAGCCTCCTTCAGCTTCTCGCCGAGTGACCGAATCTCCGCGAACTCGCTCGTCAGCAGGCGCGAGATCTGCGTCTCGAGCGTTCGTGCATTTACGATCTGGCCCAGAGAAGTATTCGTCGCCAGAGGCAGCAGGTAGCGCGCCACGTCGAAGGCCCGCGCCCGCAGCGTGCGCTCGTAGACCTCGAGCTTCATCGACTCCGGACGGGCTACGACCCCCTTCAGCGCGTCCGACATCTCCCCGCTGATTCGTTCATAGGAGAGAAACAGTGCCTCAGCCGCTGCTGTGTAGTGCTCCGCCTCTGCGCCCAGCTCCGGTGGCGTGTACCAGCCGGAGCGACGGAAGTCCTGGTAGCGCGTGGAGCGCTCCTGCCCGTCCCAACGCTGCTCGTCCACCAGCGCGATGGCCGCCAGCAGGCTGAGCCGCTCGATGGCGAACGGAAGGTGCGCGAGGTCTGCAATCGAGCGGTGCCCGTAGGCAAAGTAGAAGGTGTTCAGGAACTGCTCGGCCCGCTGGGCGCTGATCTCTACCAGCGACTCCTTCATCGTCAGTGCCGAGCGCGAGTACTTCGCCATGGCGTAGGCCAGCACCTCGGGGTCGGCCCCGTGGATGGCATAGACATCGGTGCTGCTGGCCGGTGCTTCGGCGGGCGGGGTGGTCGGCTTGTCCTTGTTCTCGCTCATGGTCTGGATAGACAGGATAAGTCACGCCCCGGTTGTGCGTCCTGCCGAAGAAGAATCGCCCGCGAACTCCGTATAATGACTGAGATATGAGCACACTGACCGGACGTATCGCCCTCGTTACCGGGGCCTCGCAGGGAATCGGGCGCGCCTGTGCCCTTGAGCTGGCCCGCGCCGGGGCGACCGTCGCCCTCGCCGCCCGCAACATCGAAAAGCTCGCCGCCGTGGCTGAGGAGATCGCCGCCGCGGGCGGTACCGCCCACGCCTTCGCGCTCGACGTAGCCAGCGAGGACTCCATCAAGGAGTGCGGCAAGGCAGTCATCGCCCAGTTCGGTACCGTCAGCATCCTCGTCAACAACGCGGGCATCACCCGCGACACGCTCTCCATGCGCATGAAACGCAAGGACTGGGACGACGTGCTGACCACCAACCTCACCGGGGCCTTCCTGATGTGCCAGGCCGTCATGCCCGCGATGATGAAGACCCGCTGGGGCCGCATCATCAACATCACCTCGGTCGTCGGCGAGGTGGGGCAGGCTGGGCAGGCCAACTACGCCGCCTCCAAGGCTGGGCTGATCGGCCTGACCAAATCGCTCGCCCGCGAGCTGGCCAGCCGCACCATCACCGTCAACGCCATCGCGCCGGGGTTCATCGAAACAGCCATGACCGGCGTGCTGACCGACGAGCAGAAGCAGGCCATGCTCACGGTCGTCCCCCTGAACCGCCCCGGAACCGATGCGGATATCGCCCACGCCGTCGCGTTTCTGGCGTCCGAGGAGGCCGGGTACATCACCGGCCACACGCTGGACGTCAACGGCGGCATGTACATGGGGTGAGCGGACTTGCGAGGAACCTCCGGTGGTACGAGAATGCACTTAGCCCTTGCCTCGAGGCCCGTGTCCCGATAGCGTGAGGCTCATGGCTGCTACGCAAGCACTGATGAAACCCGTACCTGAGGACTCCGGAGAGAGCATCTCCATGAACATCGGCACGACGATCCGCGGCCTCCGCCAGCAGAAGGGGATGTCGCAGGGAGACATCGAGAAGCGCACGGGCCTGCTGCGCTGCTACCTCTCCCGCGTCGAGAACGGCCACACGGTCCCATCGCTCGATACGCTCAAGAAGATTGCCACCGCGCTCGACGTGCAGCTCGCCGAGTTCTTCGCCGACGGCACCGAAACCCGCGAGGTCTTCGGGCTGAACCTGAACGCCGAGGAGATCCGCTTCCTGACGCAGGTGCAGCGCTACTCCGCCAACCTGAGCGAGAGCGACCGCAGGCTGCTGCTGGCCATGGTGCGCAAGTTCGCCTCGACCACGATGAGCTAAGCTTTTCTTCCTAAAGATTTACCCTAACTTCGAGATCCAGTACCCGAACAGCGACAGAAGGAACGCCGCTCCGGCAAAGGTAATTCTTTGCCGGGAGAGATACCCCTCGCGTCCGGCGGTCATGCGCGGCACCAGAGGCACGCCCATCGCCAGCCCGGCGAGGAATCCACCGACGTGCGCTGAGTTGTCGACCCGGATGACGTCCACGAAGATCGTCGCCGCGCCGAGAATCAGGTTGAGCACGGCAAACTGGATCACCGAGCGCCGCAGCCGTTGCAGTTCGGACCAGGGGATCGGCAGCCGCCGGTTGCTCAGGAGCACGATCAGGATGCCCGCGATGCCGAAGACCGCGCCCGAGGCTCCCGCGCCTACCGAGTCATCGCCCAGAGCGACGTTGATGCCCATGCTGAGCAGGTTTCCGGCGATCCCGGTGAGCATGTAGACCGCCGTCAGCCCCCATGCGCCCAGCAGCGGCTCCCCCAGCAGGCCGAGGTTCCAGAGGCACCACATGTTCGTCCCGAGATGGATGATGCCGACATGAACAAAGGTAGCCGTCAGCAGGCGATACCACTGCCCGGCCAGCACCAGCCGCGTGCTGTTCGCGCCGAAGTGCAGAAGCTGCACCGCGCTCGGGCTGCTCGGCGAGACGCCGTGCAGGCACATCCACAGGAAGACCGCGCAGTTAAGCCCGACCAGAGCATAGGTCGCGGGCGAGGAAACCGGGTTGAAAGTGCTCGGCTCGCGCCGGGCTGCAATCGGCTCCGGCGGAACCGGCTCAGGCTGGAAATACTCCGGCACCGGCATGGAGCCGTGGTGCGGAGGGATAATCTCGCCTTGTGACTGCTCGAGGGACATGACGCCATCCTTAGGCTATCGTGCCCGGGGTGAAGTGCAAAGCGGTCGCGGCCGATACAGGCTCAGGCAGCGTGTTTATGGAAGCGTTCGCGGAATTCGGCGGGGAGACGGCGCGCGACCACCCCGGTCAGGAAGCTGGGCAGCGGAGTCGCAATAGCGACCAGGAGCCACAGCAGCACCGAGAAGAGCAGACCGGCGACGGCAACCGCCTCGAGCGAGATAAAGATCACCGAATGATGCAGATGCAGAGGAAGGTGAGCAATGTGGATCATGTTCTCCACGCGGCGCATGACGATCGCTGCCAGCAGGAAGGCCATGATCGACAGCGTGCTGACCGAGATCAGCAGAACGTCGATGCCCCGGTGCAGGTGCTGCTTGGAGCGACAGTGCTCGCACTCCTCGAAATGCCGCTCATAGTCGGTGCGCATCTCCGGCGAGAGCGCCGAGATGTCGTACCTCCACCCCGAAAGAATGGCGCCGACCACAGGGTCGATGCAGGGGGAGGCAGGGACACGGTGTTTCCCCTGAACAGAGATGGCGGAACGATTCATGGTATGCAGCCTCTAGTCTACCTTGTTTGATTCCCGTGCAACAGGCGGGATTCATAAACCGTTCATAGACCGGGGATCAATACCATCAATAGCTGCAAGCACTTCCAGTCACTTCAAAGACAGATCGACTCCATCGGAGTCGCCTGCTCCGCCAGCAGAATCCGGTTCCCCAGCAGTGACATGCGCCCGCTGATGGCCCGCTCTGCCGAGATACGCGCCAGTTCCGGCGCGTTGTTCGACTCCGACAGGTGTCCAAGCACAATATACGCCGCTCCGCCGTCGTAGTCCTTCTCCAGAAACTCCGCCGTGGCCTCGTTCGAGAGATGACCCACCCGTGAGAGCACCCGCTGCTTTACGCTCCACGGATACGGGCCGTCCTTGAGCATCTCAAGGTCGTGGTTCGACTCGAGCAGGAGCACGTCGATCCGCTTGAGGGCCGCCTTGACGTTCGGGGGCATGTAGCCGAGGTCGGTGGCCGTCGCCATGCGCATGCCGCCGGACTCGAAGACGAAACCGCAGGGGTCCGCCGCATCGTGCGGAATCGTAAACGGCATCACGTCCAGATCGCCGACGCAGAAGCGCGTCCCGGCACGGAAGTATTCCACCGCCGGAAGCTCCCATGGATTCGCCTTAGCCTTAGCCGGGGCGGTATCGACAGGCTCCTCCTCGATGGGCAGCTCCATCCCGGCCTCTGGGTCGATGCCTGCAGTCACAGCCGCTGCCCGAGCCTCTTTTTCCTTTTGGAGATGTTCCATCCACTGCGCGTAGGTCATCGTCGTGCGGGGCGTCAGCATCCGCATCCAGGCGCGATGCGTCGGCTCGGTAAAGTAGACGGGAATCTTCAGCCGCCGCGCCAGCACGGCCAGTCCGGCCACGTGATCGACATGCTCATGGGTGATCAGGATGGCGTCCAGCTTCGACGGGTCCTCCTCGGCGATCGCCATACGCTTCATCAGCTCGCGGCAAGAGAGCCCGGCGTCGACGAGCACCGTCGTCCGGCCGCTGGAGATCACGGTGCTGTTGCCCTTCGACCCTGATGCCAGCACCGTCATCCGCATCTGCTTAATGTACGCTGGTTCGGCTGTGGATGAGCGGTACAAGGTTCCTCAAACGGCACCTCCCGCCCGTTGCTAACTTTCTATGCCCTCTGTATGCCTTCTTTATGCCTCTGCTGATGGAATAACCTCTGCCGGGGCAGTAAACCGGCAGGAGAGTTCAAGATGAGCTCCAGCGCCCATCCCGATCCCCATGAGATCGCCAGTCGAATCCGCAGTCACTATCGCCACGCCGAAAAGATCGGGCAGAGCAGCCCTCCCCGCAAGCCGATCTCCCCGTGGGATACCTTCTGCGATGAGGTTCTGATCCCGGTCGGGTCCCTGCTGGTCATTCTGGCTCTGGCGGGTATCGTCCTCTGGCTAGGCTAGCGGCTGCGCTATTTTTCCGGCAGCCGCCGCACCGAGAGCACGTCGGCAAGCAGCGTCGAGTAGCCGTGCTGCTCCTTCGGAGCGAAGGTGCCGTCCGGCTGCTCGTCCATCTCGACCCAGAAGACATCCGGCGTCTCTTCGTGGGGAAAGACGAAGAGAATCTGCGCGAGATGCTCTCCGCCAACAGTCGTCAGCAGCACGATCTCGTCCGTGCTATCTTCCAGCAGCTCAAGTTCTTCCGGCGTCATGGGACTAGATCTTTGACCTCAGCGGAGCCAGGAAGTTGATGGTTGAGCGCAGAACGACCTTGTCGTTCTGGTTGTAGGCGAGCGTCCGCGTGCGCACCACGCCGAAGCTCGGGCGCGACTGCGAGTGCCGCACACCGACCACCTCGATCTCCGTCCGGATGGTGTCGCCGGGGCGCACCGGCTCAGTCCAGCGCATCTCCTCGACGCCCGCGCCGATCATGCCGCCGAAGACCTTGATCGACTGCACTCGCAGCCGCATCACGATGGCCGCCGTCAGCCAGCCAGAGGCAGCTAAGCCCTTGAAGAACGAGGCCTCGCCCGCCGCCTCGTCCAGGTGCATGGGCTGCGGATCGTACTTCTGGCCGAACTCCTTGATCTCCTCGGCCGTCACCTTCGCCGTGCCGGCCGAGTGAAACTTCTGGCCGACGTAAAAATCTTCAAAGTAAAGCTCTTGTGACATGTCCTCTCCTGACCCGGTTTTTCGTACGCATAAGTGTACCGCCCGGAAGACGGTTTCGGCTTGTACGCACTCCTCTCTCCAAGAGATGCACGCCGACCCGTTGACGAAGCATGCGGGCCGGATGGAGTATCCTGCGCTTGATCGTGACGCGCCTTCCACAGATCGTCGCCATGGGCGGCGGCGGGTTTTCCATGGAGCCGGAGAATCTGCGGCTCGACCGCTTCGCGCTCGCCTGCACCGGCTCCGCCGAGCCGAAGGTCTGCTTTGTGCCCACCGCCAGCGGTGACGCTCAGGGGTATATCGAGAAGTTCTATGCGTCCTTCCATACGTTGCCCTGCCTGCCGTCGCATCTTTCGCTCTTTTCTCTCAACTTCGCCGATCTCCACTCCTTCGTGCTTCAGCAGGACGTGATCTACGTGGGCGGTGGCAACACGCGCAACCTGCTCGCGCTCTGGCGCGAGTGGGGGCTGGACCAGATCCTGCGCGAGGCATGGCAGTCCGGCATTGTGCTGGCCGGGATCAGCGCCGGAGCCGTCTGCTGGTTCGAGGAGGGCGTCAGCGACTCGGTGACGCTCGGAGTTCTGCAGAAGCTTCCCTGCCTCGGCCTTCTGCCGGGCAGCTTCTGCCCCCACTACGACGGTGAGGCGAATCGCCGCCCGACATACCACCAGCTTCTGGCCTCGGGCGAGATCAAGCACTCCGGTTACGCAGCCGACGATGGCGTGGCGCTGCACTTTGTCGATCAGGGGCTGGTGGAGGCTGTCAGCTCGCGGCCCGAGGCGAAAGCCTATGCCGTCCTCCGGGACGGGGCTTCGGTGGAAGAGATTGCGATTGAGCCTCGGCTGCTTCCCTGACGGTCGTTAGTCGATCTGCAGCAGCAGCGCGGTGATGTTGTCGTGACCGCCTGCCTCGTTCGCTGCCTGAATCAACCCGGCGCAGATCATCTCGATCCGCTCGGGCGAGTCCAGCCGCTCCTTCAGCATGGCATCCGACAGCTCTCGAGTCAGGCCGTCCGAGCAGAGCAGGTAGAGGTCTCCCGGCTCCACCGTCAGCTCCTGCAGCTCCGGCTCGACCGTGGCCCCGGAGCCGACGACCCGCGTGATGATGTTGCGCATCGGCGAGCGCTCGGCCTGCTCGGGCGTAAGCTGCCCGGCGCGCACCTGCTGCTGCACCAGCGAGTGGTCCTCGGTCAGTTGCTCCAGATGGCGGCGGCGCAGGCGGTAACAGCGGCTATCGCCCACGTGGACCAGCCACAGACGACTGCCCTGCCCCACCGGCGACTCCAGCACAAGACCCACCAGCGTCGAGCCCATGCCGCGCTCGCTCTCGTCGCGCTTTGCGTGCTCGAAGACAGCATTGTTGGCGGCCAGCACGGCAGTCCGCACCTTTGGCCCAAGGTCCTCCTCGACTCCTTGCAGCATGCCGACGAAGGTGTCTCCGGCCAGTCGGCTGGCAACCTCGCCCGCCGCCGCGCCGCCCATCCCGTCGCAGACGACAAAAACACCGTCCTCCGGAGAGGCGGCGCAGAAGTCCTCGTTGCCCGACCGTTTGCGGCCAACACTCGATTGCATGGCAAAGATGAATCTGGCGGAAGGAAGATCGAAAGGCATGCGAGACAGGTCCCCAGCGACGCAGTGAATTTATTCCGGCTCGAGGTCCACAATACACGTCTCCCCGCGCCGAGGGAATGCGATCATTGCACCTATGCGCCGTCGAACCACCGCAGCCAGCCCAGCACGGGAGGCCGCTGCCGCCAACCGTATCCTGCACGGGGACAACCTCGACGCTCTCCGCGCCCTGCCCTCCGGCTCGGTTCCGCTCATCTATATCGACCCGCCCTTCAACACCGGCAAGCGGCAGGCGCGGCCCGCGCTGAAGACCGTCCGCGACGCCAACGGCGACCGCACCGGCTTCGGCGGGCACCGCTACCGCACGGAAAAGCTTGCCGCCGCCGGGAGCTATCAGGATGTCTTCCCGGACTTCCTCGCCTTCCTGCGGCCGCGGCTCGCCGAGGCCCACCGCATCCTTGCGCCCACCGGCAGCCTCTTCTTCCACATCGACTACCGTGAAGTCCACTACTGCAAGGTGCTGCTCGACGAGATCTTCGGGCGCGCGAGCTTTCAGAACGAGATCATCTGGGCCTATGACTACGGAGCACGCTCAACCAAGCGCTGGCCCGCCAAGCACGACAACCTCCTCTGGTACACACGGGACCCGAAGAAGTACACCTTCCACCTCGAGGACAGCGACCGCATCCCGTATATGGCTCCCAAGCTGGTCGGCGCAAAGAAGGCCGCTCGCGGCAAGACGCCCACCGACGTCTGGTGGCACACCATCGTCTCGCCCACCGGCAAGGAGAAGACCGGCTACGCGACGCAGAAGCCGCTGGGCATCCTCGAGCGCATCGTGCGCGTGCACTCCGATCCCGGCGACCTCGTGCTGGATTTTTTTGCTGGGAGCGGCACCGCCGGAGAGGCCGCCGCGCTGCATGGCCGCCGCTTCCTGCTGGTCGACAGCAACGAAGAGGCGGTCGCCGTCATGCGGCAACGCCTTGCCCGGTTCGATCCCGTGGTGGAGAAGGTTTAGCTGCGGGCCAGCCGGTCGGCCTGATCCCCGATGACCGGCAGTTTATACCACTCGCCCTTGCTCGCCTTGATGAGCGCGATCAGCCACGCCACAATAATGCCGATCGAAACGGCAAAGTGCAGCAGGCCGAAGAGAATGCCGCTCATGGGAATCACGTGCAGCGCAATCTGGCAGATGGTCAGCCCAATCTGGAGAACGATCGAGGTCCCCGCCAGCAGCAAGCACTGGATGGAGTGAAAGCGCACCAGCGGTATCCTGTTGTACGGCTCGAGGATCAGAAAGATGATCGCCGGGATGATGGTGATGTACGACAGCGCGGCGGCGGCGTTCGGCGAAAGCCCCTGCGACGGCTCGGCCGGAGGAGGGTACCCTCCCGGCTGCGGAGGAGTCTGCTGATAGCCTCCCTGCGGCGGCACAGGCGCGCCCGGAACATCAGTGTAGGGAACGTTGGAGAACGGGGGCTGCTGCGGATCGCTCATCAAGGTATTCCTCTCAGGAAACTTTGTGGCCGAATCCGCGCAGGCTCCGCACAACGCACGGGTTCGCAAGTGGCCAACAGGATACCTGAGCCACAACCCCGGTCAAGTCAAAAAACTTGCTCCCCCCGGGAGCAGACCCCAAGGGAAGCGTTGCGGCGCGGCCGAAGCCGCGCCCCTGCAAACATCAGCCTACGTGTTCTGCGGGTCAATCGTTTTGAAGCCGTAGGTTTCGTAGCGCGTCGTCAGCTTTCCGTTCTCCACCGTGACCACGGTGAAGCCCTCTGGGAAGCCCATGCGCGTGCCCCGCCACCAGTTGCCGCTGACCGCGCCGCTGGTGATGTAGGGGGTTCCCTTGTACTCCACGCGTTCGTTGATGTGCGTGTGCCCCTGCAATACTCCCAGCACGTTGCGGCCGGTCAGCAGATCGACAACCTCCTGTGAGTTCGCCACGCTGCCGCCGTGCGGGGGAGGCGGCGTGCCGGGGGCAGGCTGCTTCGGCTCCGGCGCATAGCTATCGAAGGCCGTCACCAGCGGAATATGCACCGAGACGATGATCGGCGTACCCGCGGGCAGAGCCTCGAGATCGCTCTTCAGCCAGTCGATCTGCGCCTTGTTGATGCGCCCCTCATAGTGCCGGTTCGACGTGAACTCGATGGAGTCGAGCACGATAAAGTGGTGGCCCTTGTGGTCGAAGCTGTAGTAGGTCTTGCCGATCCGCTCCTCGTACAGCTTCTTGCCGTAGTAGGGGTCGGTGGTGGCGATGCCGCTCTCCGTATAGATACCGAGGCAGTCGTGGTTGCCGATGGTGTGGTAGACCTTCAGGCCGAGATCCTGTTCGGTCTTCGCATAGAGGTCGAAGAGCGACGAGGCCCGCGATTTGGGCACGGCGAGCGAGTCGAAGACGTGATCTCCGCCCTGAATCACGAACTCCGGGTTCATGCCGCGCACCCTTTTGAAGGCCATGTCCGTGCCGTGCGCCGCGTCCAGCTCCGGCTGGGTGTGCGTGTCGGTCAGGAAGACGAAGGTGAAGGGCTCGGCTGCAGGTGCGGCGAGGGCTGCGGGCGGCATCGCCGCGGCGGCGCCTGCGGCTCCCAGCAAAGAGAGAAAGTGACGGCGGTTCAGTGCGCTCATGACCGAAGGCTAGACCGGGATCGTTTCACTCCGGTTACAGGCTGGGAGGCGTCCAAGTAATATGAACATCATGAAGTACCTCCTCTTCCTGCTTGCTCTTGGCGGCCTCTACGTCTCCGTGCTTGCGCTGCGTGTCCACTACCAGGACCCCAGCCAGGCGCCTCCCTGCGCCGTCACGGAGAAGTTCGACTGCGGAGCCGTCAACCATAGCCGCTTCGCGGTCTTTCCGCCACGCGGCTTCGATGAGGACCCTCACTCGAAGGGGCATATCCCCATCGCTGAGCTGGGTATCGGGGCGTACGCCGTAATGGCGATCCTCGCACTACTGAATCGCTACTGGCTGCTGCTGGTCTTCTCCGAGATCGGCGTGCTGTTTGCAGGATTTCTGAGCTATCTTGAGGCCTTCATCCTCGAGAAGTGGTGTATCTACTGCCTGTGGTCGCAGGGCATCGTGGCGACCATCTTTATCCTTACCGCCTTCACGGTGTGGATGCGCCGGGACAGCGACCGCTCGCGGAGAGCGTACTAGCTATGTGGCCGAAGCTCATCGCGCAGATGGTGGAACTGCTGCCGCACATCGCCCGGCTCGTGCCCATGGCCGACGCCTTCTTCGCTTCACGCTCGGCACAGCAGGCGGCCGCCAGCGAGAAAGCTACAGAGACGACCTTCGTCAATCTCTCCGAGGACGTCCGCGCCGACCTCGGCAAGCTGGCCGCCGCGCAGGAGAGCCTCTATCGCCAGATGCAGGAGCACGGCACACAGCTCTCCACCATTGCGGGCGACACGCACCGCGCCCGCATGGCTGTCGAGGGCCACGCTGACCGCATCACCAAACTCGAGAGCGCGGTCAGCGGCCTGCGTATCTGGCTGCTGATCACCGTGGTGCTGCTGATTGTGGCCGTGGCGCTGCTCATCTTTGAGCTGGCGCATCAGCACTAGCGCGTACACTGATAGATATGGCACTTACCACCGAGCAGGCGCTCTCCCTGTGCGCCAGCGATGACCTGATCGGCATCGGCATGGAGGCCGATGCGTTGCGCCGCACGCTGCATCCCGAGGGCGTCGTCACCTATACCGTCGACCGTGCGCTAACGCTGCCCGAGAGCGGTCTGCTGGATGAGGCGTTCGACGGCATCCTCCTTGCGGCAATTGACGATGGTGCAACCGCCCTTGCCCTGAGCACCCCGTCGTCGCTGACGCTCGAGGCCGTGGAGCAACTTCTCACTGCCATTCGCAATCGATATCCCTCGCTGATCCTGCATGGCTTTTCGGCAACCGCAGTCTCCCTACTCGCTGCCAACTCCGGCCTGCCGGTCAGCGAAGTCCTCCGCCGTTTGCAGGCCGCTGGACTCGCCTCGCTGACTGGGGGCGATGCAGGCATCCTCGACGATGCCCTTGCCCAGACGCGCTGCTCTGCCAGCGAATGGCGTGCGATCCACCGCGCCTCCCACGCACTCGGCATCCCTTCGACAGCTTCCATCCGCTTTGGCGCGGGCGAGACAGACGCCCAGATCGTCGCACACCTTGAGGCGCTCGAGCAGTTGCAGCAGGAAACCGGCGGCTTCACTGCCTTCCTGCCCACGGTCTTCACCGCGCCCACGCTGCGCGTGCTCGATGAGGCCACTGCGGTCGAATATCTCCGCACGCTCGCGCTTGCCCGGCTTGTGCTCGCCTCCATCCCACACATTCAGGTGGACTGGGCAGCGCAGGGGCTGAAGCTGGCGCAGATGGCGCTTCGTTTCGGAGCGGACGACCTCGGCACGGCGCTCCCTGCCACCTCCTCCGATCGCTCGACCGAGCAGGACCTCCGCCGCATCATCCGCGGCGCTGGCTTCCTCCCCGTCCGGCGCGACGCAGCCTTCCGCACCTACGCGCTCGATTAAGCATCCAACGGGCCATGCAACTCGACCGGATTGACCATCTTGTGCTCACCGTGGCCAGCCTTAAGACGACCGTGGAGTTCTACGCGCGGTTCGGCATGCAGGCCGTTTTTGCCAATGACCGCTATGCGCTGCACTTCGGCCAGCAGAAGATCAACCTGCACGAGAAGGGTAAGGAGTTCACGCCACACGCCGAACCGCCCACGCCCGGTTCGGCCGACTTTTGCCTGATCGTGGCCACGCCGCTCGACCAGGTTGTGGATGAACTTCGCCACCTGCAAATCCCCATCGAGATCGGTCCGGTCGAGCGCGCGGGAGCCCTTGGCAGGATGCGTTCCGTCTATCTCCGCGACCCGGACCGGAACCTCGTAGAGCTTGCGGAGTACCTGTAACCTAACCGGAGCCTTCGCGAGAAACCGGGCATTATCCGGTAGAATCGGAGAGAGTTACGGAGCCGATCCTGCACTTCTTCTCCCCATCGATGATCGCCGCGCTCGCCGTAGTGCTTGCCCCCAAGGGCTTCTCGCACTATCTGAAGACGCACTACGCCGACAAGACCTTCGAGCATCTTTATCGCTGGAATGCCTTCGACACCGCGATCCTGATTCCCTACTTCATCGTCATGGTGATTCTTGCCTTCTATGGCGTTCACCGCTACCAACTCGTCTGGCTGTACTACAAGAACAAGAAGAACGCCGCGAGGTGGAGCGAGCCTGGCGGGCACTTCGACGAAGAGAACATGCCCTTCGTCACCATTCAGCTTCCGATCTACAACGAGCAGTTCGTCATCGAGCGACTGATCGAGGCCGTCTGCCGGCTCGACTACCCCCGTGACCGCTTCGAGATTCAACTGCTCGACGACTCGACCGATGAGACGGTGGGCGTGGCCAGCGAGATCGTCCGGCGCTACGCCGAGGGCTTTCCCGGCATGCCTCCGCAGCCCATCGTCTACCTGCACCGCACCAACCGGCATGGCTTCAAGGCCGGTGCGCTCGATGAGGGTCTGAAGATCGCCAAGGGTGAGTTCGTCGCCATCTTCGACGCCGACTTCGTTCCTCCTCCGGATTGGGTCCGCAAGGTGATTCATCACTTCTCCAATTCGGAGATCGGCATGGTGCAGACGCGCTGGACGCACCTGAACCGCAACTACAGCTTCATGACGCAGGTCGAGGCGATCCTGCTCGATGGGCACTTTGTGCTCGAGCATGGCGGCCGCTCCCGCGCCGGGGTCTTCTTCAACTTCAACGGCACGGCGGGCATGTGGCGTCGCACCACCATCGGCGAGGCCGGCGGGTGGCAGCACGATACACTCACCGAGGACACCGACCTGAGCTACCGCGCCCAGATGGCTGGGTGGAAGTTCAAATATCTGCAGGACGTCGAGTGTCCCGCCGAGCTGCCCATCGAGATGACCGCCTTCAAGACGCAGCAGGCGCGCTGGGCCAAGGGCCTCATCCAGACCGGCAAGAAGATTCTGCCCCGCGTGATGAAGAGCGACATGCCATGGCATACCAAGCTGGAGGCGTGGTATCACCTGACGGCTAACATCAGCTATCCGCTGATGATCGTGTTGAGCATGTTGCTGATGCCCGCGATGATTATCCGCTCATGGCAGGGCATGCTGCAGATGCTGCTGATCGACCTGCCCCTCTTCATGGCCAGCACGATGTCGATCTCGACGTTCTATCTCGTCAGCCAGAAGGAGCTGTACCCAAAGACTTGGTACAAGACCTTCCTGTATGTGCCCTTCCTGATGGCGCTCGGCGTGGGGCTGACGATCACCAATGCCAAGGCCGTGCTGGAGGCGCTCTTCGGCATCCAGTCCGCGTTTGCGCGCACGCCAAAGTACTCGGTCAAGAAGAAGGGCGAGAGGTCACAGGCGCGCGTCTATCGCAAGCGGCTCGGCATCGTTCCGTGGATTGAGCTTGCGATCGGAACCTACTTCGCGTTCACCGTCTGGTATGCCGTTACGACGGAGAACTTCTTCACCGTGCCGTTCCTTGCGCTCTTCGTGCTCGGCTACTGGTATACGGGCCTGCTCTCGCTGCTGCAAGGCCGCTTCGAGCGCAACAATAATCCCGGCCGCGAGCTGCACGAGAAGCCTTACCCGGTTGGCATCTAAGAGGCGGAAGCTTCACTTGCCTTCATCTCCCGCCCGGAGGTGAAGGCTATACTTTTTTCATGAAGCCCGCCCCGGCAAAGAGCCCTTTCAAGCGCGAGATTGAACTGGACTTTATTCGCGGCATAGCGATTTTGCTGGTCGTCGACTTTCATGCCAGCCGGCCGATGCTGCTTGCCCCGTTCACCGCACTGGGGTGGAAGCACTTCGGCTGGACCGGAGTCGATATATTTTTCATCCTCAGCGGCTTCCTTGTCGGTGGTCTTCTTGTCAAGGAATGGAAGCTTCGCGGACGCATCGACAGCGGGCAGTTCCTGATTCGCCGCAGCTTCAAGATCTGGCCCCAGTACTACTTTTATCTCGTGGTCATGCTGCTCACGGGACATCGCTCATGGCATGATCTCTGGGGAAATTTTCTCAATATCCAGAACTACACTGGCGGCATCGCGCACACATGGAGCCTCGCCGTCGAAGAGCATGCCTATCTTCTGCTCGTCGCTATCCTTGCCATCGCGGCCCGCCGCCATATCCGCATGAGAAGCGTCTTTCTGTTCCTTGCGGCGCTCTCGGTCTGCGTGGCTGTACTGTCGCTGGTCCTGGCCGCTCATCATCATGACGTCTTCCCTACCACGCATACGCGCATCGACGGTATCTTCTGCGGTGTCCTGCTGGCTATGCTCTACCACTATGTGCCGGATACCTTCCATCGGCTGCAGCGATATATCTGGCTCTGGCTGGCGATCATCGTCGCAACACTGCTCTACCTTCGCTTCGAGCCCCAATCCCCGATTGCCTACGCCTTCTCGCTCAACCTTGCCGATCTCTCGGGAGTTGCGCTGCTGATGCTTCTGTATCGTCACCGTGAAGGAGCCCGGCACTCGTTTCTCTATCGGCTCGTCGCCTGGATCGGACTGTACTCGTATGGCATCTATCTCTGGCACGTATCGGTCGTCTCCTACGGCGTCTCCCTGGCCCGGCATCTGCATCTTCGGGAGGATTCGCTCTGGCTGTGGATGGGCATACGTCTCGCGGGCATTCTGCTCGGTGTCTTCTTCAGCAAGATGATCGAATTTCCCATGCTCAAACTGCGCGACCGCCTCTTTCCACGCAGAGTGGACTCCGCCGTCGGCACCCCGGCCGAGATCGAGGCAGAGGAAGCTCCACTCGCCGCGCAGACCTCTCAACCGATCTAACGAAGGACACCGATGCGCATGCAGCTACGCCGAAGCCTCTTCCAACTAACTATCCTCTTCCTAGCGTTCGCAGGGGCCGCCCATGCGCTCGAGTCCGTACCGAAGCCCGAGTACCGCACTCGTCGCGTTGCGCTTGCGGACACGATGAAAGGCGGCATTTCCGTCCTCTTCGCTGCCCCCGAGGCTGTGCTTGACCTGATGCCTTACCGGCAGGACGAGGACTTCTACTACCTCACCGGCTGGAACGAGCCCGGAGCGGCACTCATGATTGTGGCTGCCACTCCTTCGGCCGCTGCGACCGACATCGCTCCCGCCCGCAATATGCGGCCCTACCGCGAGATCCTCTTCCTGCCCACACGCAATCCGCGCACCGAGCAGTACACCGGCCCCAAGATGGACGCGGCCACGCCCAACGTTGCCTCTGCCGTCGGCGTCGATGAGGTGCTGCCGATCACGGAGATGCCCGCGGTCCTCAATGCGCTCATCGCCGCCAACCGCGCACGTCTCCGCAATCTCTACGCCGAGCCGGACTCGAAGCAGGCGGCCTCGCTGATCTCCTTTACCGCGACCTCTCTGGGCCTTGGCGATGCGCCCGCCGCGCGTGACCTGACCGACCTGACGACACCGCTGCGCGCCGTTAAATCGCCTGCCGAACTGACCTTGATGCGCAAGGCTGCTGATGCTTCCATCGCAGCGCAGCTTGCCGAGATGAAAGCTGTGAAGCCGGGTGTAACCGAGCGCAAGGTCGCCGGGGTGATCGTCGAAAAGCTGATGGAAGAGGGCTGCGAGCGGCCATCATATGCGCCCATTGTCGGCTCGGGCGTTCATGCCACCACGCTGCACTACAGCGAGAACGCGGCGACCATGCAGTCTGGCGACATGGTCGTCATCGACGCGGCGGGCGAGTACAGCATGTACGCGAGCGACATCACGCGCACGCTGCCTGTGAATGGCAAGTTCACGCCTCGCCAGCTTGAGATCTACAACCTTGTGCTCGGGGCGCAGCGCGCTGCCATGGCAGCCTTTGTCGCGGGCAAGTCGACCATCAACGACCCGACACACAGCCGTCCCGACTCGCTCGATACAGCCGCGTACAACTACATCAACGAGCATGGCAAGGACCTGCATGGCCAGCCGCTCGGCAGGTACATGGTGCATGGCATTGGCCACCTTATCGGCATCGATGTGCACGATCCATGGGACTACTCGAAGCCGATAGTGAAGGGCATGCTCTTCACCATCGAGCCGGGCATCTATCTGCCCGAGGAGAAGATCGGCGTGCGCATCGAGGATGTCTTCTACGTGGACGAGAACGGCAAGCTGATCGACCTGATCGCAAGCCTTCCGCATGAGGCCTCCGAGATCGAAGCCGCCATGAAGCACTGACGGCGCCGCACCCACTCGAAGGCCGGTACAATATGAGAAGGACGACCACGATCGTCTCATTGCGAGCCCGTCTGCGGCCGATAACTGCCTTATGCTCCGCTTTTTCTGCCTGCCTCGGAGCGAACCTGCATCCTATAAAAGCGCTCCACTCGAGGCATGAGGACAAGGAGCATCTGGGCGAAGAAACATGCCCGGAAAGATTGCGAAGTTTTTACACAAACACGTCAATCGGAGGCAACGCAACATGGCCGGACGAGGACCTAACCGTACATGAGAAGGAGATTCGTATGAACAAGCTTAAGTACCTTGCTCTGGCTATCATTGTCGGAGTCGGGCTGATTACAGCCGCGCCGAAGGCCGAGGCCCAGATAGCCGTCCAGATCGGACCCGCGCCCATGTGCCCGTATGGCTACTATGACTTTGCTCCGTACAACTGCGCTCCCTATGGCTACTACGGCCCGCAGTGGTTCAATAGCGGCATCTTCATTGGAGCCGGCCCGTGGTTTCATGGCCCCCGCGGCTTCCGTGGTCGCGTTGATTACCGCTTTCATCCCCGTTATGGCTATCGCGGCGGCTTCCCTGGCCGCGGCGAGGCTCCTCGTCCGGGATGGCGCGGCGCTCCCGACCGCTTCCGCGGCAACGGATACCGCGACGGACGCGGCCACGGTGGCCGTCGCTAACCATGCTTTTGGGGTGGCCTCCGGGCCGCCCATTCATCACAGGGCCCTAACAGAACGATCGGAGGATGAATGGCACGAGGTATGACGCCAAAGAAGGCAGAGACTATATACCGCGAACAAGAGGGCAATCATCATTGGAGACTCTGGCGGCATCTCTCCTTCGCGCCGCTAAGCGCGATGGTTCTTCTTGGCAGCTACGCGCTCCCGGCGCAACAGCAGCCGCAGACGCAGCCGGCGACGCAGCCCCAGACAGCACAGTTGCCGCCGCCTCCGATCAAGCTCGATGTCGAGGGCAGGAGAAAGGATCTGCTGGCGCACCTCAACGAGGTCATCCAGTTCTACCGCTCGTCGACGACCCCGGCGCAGAAGATCGGCGAGCCGAACGATATCATGTACCGCGATCAGGCCGTCAGCCTGTCGACGCAGGCGGCCCAGTATGCCTTCCAGTCGGCCAGGGCCGAGTCCGACCTGATCGCCGAGTATCAGCGCCGTGACAGTGGATCGGCGGACGCTGCCGGACCGGCAGAGCAGCAGAGGATGCAGACCAGCGAGATGCGAGCCGAGAACCAGATCAGCGACCTCAAGGCAAAGATCGCCGCTATCGATCAGCAGCTCGCGGGCAGCCCGAAAAACCGGGCCGCGCTGCAGGCGCAGCGCAAGCAGTTTCAGGGCGCGCTCGACCTGGCGAATGCGATGAAGGATGCGCTCGGAAAGATCATCGGCAGCTCGGATGCGCAGGGTGCGGGCGGGCTCGCCGGGGACATCGAGAGCCTGCAGCGCTCGCTGCCGCAGTTGGAGAGCAAGACGCTGCCGGTGGCCGCGCAGCTGGAGTCGCTCGACCAGGCGCTCTCCTCCGGCGTCAGCAGCCAGACCATCGCGCTCTTTCAGTTGCTCGAGGCGCGGCATTCGCTCGATGAGCTGATCGCGGACAACGACGCGCTGCATAAGCAGACGCTCGCCCTGCGCGCACCCATCTCGCAGGTGGTGCGCGGTCTTGTCACACGCGGGCAGCAGCTCTCGCAGCAGGCCGAGGCCAGTGTGCCCACTCCTCCTCCTGCGCCGACCGGCAATCGCCGCGCGGCCAGCAACAGTGCAACCGCTGCTGCAACAAGCGCCGCAGCAGCAGCAACGGCCTCCGCGAATACCGTGCAGGAGCTTGCTGGCATTACCACCACCTTCAAGGCCGTCACCTCGGCCAGCGTGCCGCTCAGCCAGGAGATCATCGTCCTCGAGCAGAGCCAGTCCAACCTGACGGCATGGCGCGCCGCCGTCAACCGCGAGTACGCAAGCGTGCTGCAGGCGCTCCTGCTGCGCCTGCTGGTGATCGCTATTGCGCTGGGCATCATCTTCATCGGCGGCGAGGTGTGGACGCGGGCGACCAACAAGTACATCCGCGAGGCGAGGCGGCGGCGGCAACTGCTCATCATGCGCCGCACCGTGGTGGGTTTCCTCTCGGCCATCGTGCTGCTCTTCGGCTTCATCACCCAGTTCAACTCGCTGGCTACGTTTGCGGGCTTCATCACGGCGGGCGTCGCAGTCGGCTTGCAGACGATCCTGTTGTCGGTCGCGGCGTACTTCTTCATCATCGGGCGCTACGGCATCAAGGTCGGCGACCGCATTACCATTACGGCAGCCGTCGGGCCTGCCGTCACCGGCGAGGTGATCGAGGTCGGGCTGGTCCGCTTCTATATGATGGAACTGGCCGGCACCGGCACCGATCTGAATCCTACCGGAAGGGTCGCGGCCTTCTCGAACGCCGTGCTCTTCCAGACGGGTGCTCCAGTCTACAAACAGATTCCGGGGACCGAGTACGCGTGGCACGAGCTGACCATCAAGCTCGCGGAGACAGCCGATTACAAGCATGCCTCCACGGAGATTCTCTCCGTCGTCCACTCGATCTATGAGCAGTACCGCCCTGAGATTGAGCGGCAGCATCGTGCCGTGGAGTCGTGGTTCCACAGCTCCATCAACCAGCCGGGCATCGAGTCGCGGGTGCAGTTCGAGGGCGGCTCGCTGCTGTTCTGGGCGCGCTTCCCGGTGCAGATCAAGAACGCTCCGGAGACGGACGAGCAACTGACCGAGGCTCTGCTCCGGCTCTTTGCCAAGAGCCCGGAGATCAAGGGCGCGGTCGCATCGACGCCGCTCATCCAGCCGACGGTCAAAGGATAAGCAGCCAACAGCAATGCAAGAGGCGCGGCTGCATAGCCGCGCCTCTTGCCGTTTAATGCTTGCCGAACAGTCCGCCAAGGCCGCCGAGGGCCTTGCCGATCGGATTGGACGACTTTGTGCCGCTGCCCTGCCCGTTCAGGGCTCCGCCCACCAGCTTCGACGTATCCACCGAGAAGCTCGGGTTCGCCGTGGTTCCGCCGATGGTCAGGGGAATACCGTTCTTTGTCGCCTGGCTGACCGTCGATCCGAAGACGCTCGGGAGCAGGCTCATCGCCTGGCTGGCCACGCCGCTGACGCTGCTGGCATCGAGCTTGACCAGAAGCCGGTAGTTGAGAGCACCACCAGCATTGACCGCACCGCTGCCCGAAGCAGAGCCCAGGCCGGAGACGACAATGGCCAGATTGTCGGTGCGCGTTCCGCTCGCGTCGTAGGTCAGGTCGGTGCTGAGCGCCTGAATGACCGTGTTCGAGCCGGTCTTCGCGCCGGTCAGGGACTTGATGCTGGAGAGCTTCGAGCCAAGATCGAAGCCCGCAAGCTGCGTATTGGCGATGCGCACCGGCCCGGTAATCGTGGGCGCCGTTGAGGGCCCCCTCACGGCAAGGTTGAGCGTCAGCGTGCCGCCTTGCAGACGCGCTCCCGGTGGCAACTGCACGCCGAGCGAGGGCAGGAAAGCCACCAGATCATCGATGGGCATGTTCTGACCATTCACGTTGGTCTGCAGCGTGGTGATATTGCCCGTCGTCTGGTAGGTACCCGTCAGCGCAAGCGCAGCCTTGGCGATCTGCAGATTCGCGCTATTGATCTTGCCGGAGAGTGCCTTGAGGTCCTGGCTGACGGAGAACTTCAGGTTCACCGGCTGCGAGGAGGGCGAGCCGTTCTTCGCCAGCTTGAGCTGCTTCATCTGCAATGTGCCGTCGGCGTTCGCGGTCGCGCCGTCGGAGACGATCTTCGTATCGAGATCGGCGATGCCAGCGATCCCCTGCTCCGGCGTAATGAAGCCGGTGGCTACAAGGTCCACATTCTTCATCGTGATCTGCGCCGTCAGCGGCGAGAGTGAGGCGTCCTGCAGGTTGAGTGGGCCCGCGTTGCCGCTGATATCGAGCGTGCCGTTATTGGGCAGCTTGCCGCTGACCGTGAACGGGAAGGCCTTGGTAAAGGAGACGTTCTGTGCGCTGATGTTCAGGTCGCTGTACAGGTGCGGCTGGCCCTGCTGTGGCAGCGTGCCGACGGTCAGGCTGCCGTTCTTGATATCGACCTTGCCGACGGTCAGGTTCGGAATCACGTTATTCTCCGGGGCGTTGGCTGCGGGAGCCTTGCGCTTGGAGGCATTGCCGATGCTCGAGTAGTTCCATGTGCCGTCCTCGCGGCGGATTAGCATGATCTTCGGCTCGTCGATGGTGAAGCCGGTGATCTGCAACTGGCGATGAAAGAGCAGCTCGCTCATCTCGACGCCGATGCGTACATCTTTTGCCACCAGAAACGGCTGCTGGCCGAAGGCCGGATCGTCGGCGATGGAGGGCGAGTTGGCCACAAGGCTTCCGGAGAAGAGCGAGAGCTCCAAGTGCCCGAGCTGCACGGGACGCGCCAGCGCATCCGAGAGCGTCGCTTCGATCCTGCTGCGATAGGTATCGGGGTCGAGCAGATGCTGCACCACGAAGAACCCTATAAGGAGCACCGCGACGATTACTCCCAGAACGATCCCGGTCCGTTTGACGTTAGCCATCTCACCTCCTGAAATCTCCGTACTGGCGTTTAAATGTAGCTCGCCTTCTGCCTTGCTGCATGACAAAAGGTTTATTTGAGGAGATTGGATGCGTTATGTGGTGGAGGCGGCGTCTCGCGTGAGGACGCTCTCGAGGTACAGCGTCAACGCCTTCTTGAACTCGGCGACGATACTCTCCTTGGCCTTCGGCTCGGCCTCGCCGTAGAGGGTCATCATGCCGCGCACGATCTGCAACGACACGTTGGCCGCGAGCTGGGCATGATCTTCGGAGAGCGATGGGTTCTTCGCACGGAAGGCGCGCGCAATGTCGGCGCGCAGAGCCTTCTTTGCTGCCGGGTCCCGACGAAAGCGGAGGGGGGCGACCAACAGGCTCAGATATGCGGGGCGATACTGCGCAAAGTCGGTGATGGTTTCGATAAACAGATCGGCAAACTGCGAGTGGCTCCGCATTCCCATCTGCTCCATCAACGGCTTCCAACGCGCTTCCAGCTCCAGCGAGTACTGACTCACGAGCGTGAGAGCGATGGCCTGCTTATCGGGAAAGTAGTTGTAGAGCGCGCCGATGGAGGAATTGCTGCGCTCGGCGATAGCGGTCATGGTCGTCGCCTCGTAGCCCATCTCGACAAAGAGCGCTGCCGCCGCATCGAGAAATCCTGCCAGACGGCGCGTCGCTCTCTCCTGCTGCGGCGCGACGCGAACCGGATTTGACGAAATCGAGGGCATCCTCGTATTCTAGCTTCACGGAAACCGAGGATGTCCTCGATTTTCAAACTCTCCTCCCTCGGAAGGAACCTATGGCAGAGCTTCAGCTCGACCCGAAAAAGACCGCCCTCGTCCTCATCGACCTGCAGAACGCCATCGTCGGCATGAACCCCGCGCCGCACAGCGCCGCGCAGGTCGTCGAAAACTCGCGCAAGCTCGCCGAGGCCTTCCGCGCCAAGGGAGCGCCGGTCGTCTATGTGCGGGTGGACCTCAACGACTTCATGAAGCTGCCCGCGGATCAGCCGATGAATCTGGGGCCGGGGCCGATCCCGGCAGTGGCCTCGGAGATCGCCGAGTCGGCAGGCTTCCAGCCCGGCGACATCCTCGTCACCAAACGCCACTGGGGCGCATTTGCGGGCACCGACCTCGAGCAGCAGCTCAGGGCGCGCGGCGTCGATACGATCGTGCTTACGGGCATCTCCAGCAACATCGGCGTCGAGTCCACGGCGCGACAGGGTACTGGCCTGGGCTTTGCCTTTGTGCTGGTCGAGGACGCCTGCTCGGCACAGGAGGCCGAACAGCACCACCACTCGTTCGAGAAGATCTTCCCGCGCATCAGCCATGTGCGCTCCACCAGCGAGGTCCTCTCCTCCCTTGCCTAGTCCCTCTCTCGATGCCGAGCGCCTCGATCCGTCGGTCTGGAAGATCGTCTCGGTCGTAGTGCTCGGCTCGTTTCTTGCGCAGCTCGATGCCACCGTGGTCAACGTCTCGCTCTCGAGCCTGGCGCTGGACCTGCATAGCAGCCTCTCGGTCGTTCAATGGGTTACAAGCGGCTACCTGCTGGCGCTGGCGCTCATGCTTCCGCTGAACGGCTGGCTGGTGGAGCGCATCGGAGCCAAGACACTCTATCTCTGGTGCTTCTCTACCTTCACGCTGTCCTCGATGCTGTGCGGCATGTCATGGTCGGCTGGCTCGCTCATCGGCTTCCGCGTGCTGCAGGGTATCAGCGGCGGCCTGCTGGCTCCAATGGCGCAGATGATGATGGCGCGCGTTGCGGGCAAGCACATGGCGCGCATCATCGGCTATGCGGCGGTGCCCGTCATGCTTGGGCCTCTGCTCGGGCCGGTGATCGCCGGAGCCATCCTTCAGCATGCGTCGTGGCGCTGGCTCTTCTTCATCAACCTGCCGGTCGGCGTACTGGCCATCGTGATGGCGATTCTCTTTCTGCCGCACGACCGCGAGGAGATTCGCTCCCGCGAGCTGGACCTTGCTGGACTTGCGCTCCTCTCGCCCGGACTGGTGCTCTTTCTGTATGGATCGGATCACCTTTCCGACCGGATCGGTATCACTTCCCTGCTGGCTTCGGCTGTTCTGCTGACGGCCTTCTATCGCATGGCGCGCCGCAAGGGCGATAAGGCGCTGCTCGACCTGAAGCTCTTTCACAGCCACGGCTTTTCGGCCTCTGCCGTAACGCAGTTTCTCTCGAACGGCATCGCGTTCGCCGGACAGATGCTGATCCCGATCTACCTTATCCGCGGCGCGGGCCAATCGCCTACCGCGACGGGTCTGCTGTTGGCTCCACTTGCCCTGGGAATGATCTGCTCCTATCCGCTGATGGGCGCGCTGACGCAGCGGTTCGGCATCCGCAGAGTCTCGGCCAGCGGAGCCGCGCTTGCGCTGATCGGCACGCTGCCGTTTCTTTACCTTTCGAGCCACGGCTTCGTGCTTGCTCTGCTCGCCGTCGCGCTCTTCGTGCGCGGAGCCGGGCTTAGCGCGGTGGGCATACCGTCCATCTCCTCGGCGTATGCCTCGGTCCGCAAGCAGGACCTGCCCATGGCGACGACCTCGCTCAACATTGTGCAGCGGCTCGGCGGGCCTACGCTGACGACGCTCTGCGCGACCTTCCTCGGCTGGAGGCTGGCCGCATCGGCACCCGCCAGCGCGTTCACCTCGGCCTTCTTCCTGTTGTGCGGTCTGCACGCCCTGCTCTTCACGGCGGCAATGAGGCTTCCCCTTACACTGGGAAGAAGGGTGGAGACACCTGTACAGGAGAGCGCTGCGCTGCTGGAATCGCTCTCGGAGTAGACTCCAGCAGATTTTTCCGATACATCTTTCTTCGGCAACCACTTAGTCTCATCCCTACTCTTATCCTCCCTGAAGGAGATGGAATGGATCTGCGGGCACAGTCATCCCAAGAAGAACCGGCAACGCCGGAGCTCCGCGCTCGCAGGGATCTGATCGCTATTGGGGTAATCGTTCTGATCGTCTGCATCCTCATCCTGATCGATCCGGATCGGGCTTTTGAGTGGATCGCTCAGCATGAAGAGGTCCAGATCGATGAGTTCCTTACAGCGATTGTTGTCGTGGGCGCCGGGTTTGCAATCTTTTCGTGGCGCCGGTGGACCGATCTCAGCCGACAAGTTGCCGAGTACAAACGGCTTCAGGCCGAGCTTAGCGAGATTAACCGCGGCGCTGCCCTGCTGGGCGAAACCGACGACCTGCTCCAGTCGAGCCTCACAACAGAGGAAGCCTATCGCATCGTCATTCGCCATTTTGAGATCCGGTTCCCATGGGCTAGCGGAGCTATCTTTTCGCTGCTTCCAGGACAGGATATGGTGGAGGTCGCCGCAAGCTGGGGGCAGCCATCCATTCGGCAGACGCAGCTTGAGCTTGAGGATTGCTGGGCGCTGCGGCGAGGGCGCGTGAACCTCTCGCAGGCAGACGACCCGAGGCTGGCCTGTGCGCATATCAACAATCCGCTGCCCGCATACGCAATCTGCGTCCCCATGATGGCGCATGGCGATACGCTCGGCATCCTCTATCTGGACTCCGGAACGGACGCGGCCAAGGCACGGCCATTTGCTGAGTCTCACCAGCGCGTCATCAAGATACTGGCCGAGCACCTGTCGCTGACCGTGGCCAACCTGAACCTGCGGGAGACGCTGCGCACGCAGTCGATCCATGATCCGCTGACCGGACTCTTCAACCGGCGTTACATGGAGGAGGCTCTCGAGCGCGAGCTTCATCGCTCCTCGCGCAGAGGAACACCGCTGGCAATCCTGATGGTGGACCTCGATCACTTCAAGCGCTTCAACGACACCTACGGCCACGCCGCCGGAGATGCCGCGCTGCGCGAGCTGGCACGGGTCTTCCAGACGCAGCTTCGCGCCGAAGATATCGCCAGCCGCTATGGTGGCGAGGAGTTCCTGATCATCCTGCCGGAGAACGACAGGACCACCGCCTGGGAGTGCGCGGAGCGGCTTCGCCGCGCGGTCGAGGAGATACACTTTCAGCATTATGGAGAGATGCTGGAGGGCCTCCGCCTGTCGATCGGCGGAGCCTGCTACCCGCAGGACGGCACCACCACCGAGACGCTGGAGCGTGTGGCCGACTCGGCCCTGTACCGCGCCAAGCAGGAGGGCCGCAACCGGGTCGTCATCCCAGAACCGCCGCGGCGGGATCAGGCCATTCACGCTGCGAAAATGACAAACGATGCGACTTAAAATCACCAGCGTTGGAGAAACCGTCCTGCGGACCGCCGCGCGTCCGCTGACAAAGGAAGAGATCGGCAGTGACTGGCTGCGCGACCTGATCGGGCACATGAGAGAGACGCTCTCTGATGCGCCGGGCGTGGGCCTTGCCGCGCCGCAGGTCGGCGAGGCGTTGCAGCTTGCCATCGTGGAGGACAAGCCGGAGTATCAGGCCACACTGACCCAGGCGGAGTTGGCGGAGCGCGAGCGCAGGCCGGTTCCCTTCCATATGCTCATCAATCCGGAGATCGAGTTGCTGTCGCCGCCGGAGACGACCTTCTTCGAGGGCTGCCTCAGCCTGCCGGGCTTCGTCGGCATGGTGCCGCGTGCGCATCGCGTGCGAGTTCATGCGCTGAACCTGCTTGGCGAGCCGTTGCAGATCGAAGCCGAGGGCTGGTACGCACGCATCCTGCAACATGAGATCGACCATCTGAAGGGCACGCTGTACATCGACCGCATGTGGACCCGCAGCTTCTGTTCGCTCGACAACTACAGCAGGCATTGGAAGGCTAAACCGACGCAGGAGCTTCTGCGGGAGTTCGCTCCACGCACACAAGAGAGCTAGGCGTCGGAGCCTGCAATCTCGGCCGGGATCGTGCTTCTGCGGCTGGACTGAGAGCCCAGTAGCAGCATCAGCACTGCTGAGAGCGCGAGCATTGCGCCGACCGCGTATAGGCCGCCAGCGTAACTACCCCATTTATCCTTCAGCCAGCCGATGAGGTACGGCCCGATGAAGCCGCCGAGGTTGCCGATGGAATTAATCATGGCAATGCCTGCGGCGGCGCTGGCTCCTGAGAGGAACATGCCCGGCATCGCCCATAGCGGGGCCTTTGCCGAGCTGACGCCGATGTTCACCACCATCAGCGCAAGGATCACGCCAGCGAGGGTATGCGTGCTTCCAGCCCATACGAAGCCGAGGCAGGCCAGCGCACAGGGGATCACCACGTGCCACGTCCTCTCCTGCGTGGCATCGGAGTGCCGCGCCCATGCGATCATGGCGGCAATCGCCACAAAGCTCGGCAACGAGTTGAGCCAGCCGACGACAAAGGGCGAGAAGCCGAACTGCTTGAGGATCAGCGGAGCCCAGAGGCCCAGCGTGTATAACCCCGCCGAGGTCCCCATATAGATCAGCGCAAGCACCAGCACGCGAGGATTGAGCAGGGCCTTCCAGACACCTGCGGTATGGCCAGCTTGGGCATTTGTCGCAGCACGCTCTGCCTGGAGAGCGCCGACCAGCCAGTCACGCTCCTCAGACGCCAGCCAGTTTGCCTTCTCCGGGCTATCCGTCAGCACCACCAGCACAAGCACACCGAGCAGGACCGCGGGCACCGCCTCGAGAATGTACAGCCACTGCCAGTTGCTCAGACCAGCAAACGTCTTCATCTGCATGATCGCGCCGGAGATGGGCGAGCCGAGCGCCGTCGAGAGTGGGGCCGCCGCCATGAACGCCGCAGCAGCCACAGCCCTGTGTCGAGCCGGAAACCAGTTGTTCAGGTAGAGAATGATGCCGGGAAAGAAGCCCGCCTCCGCAGCGCCGAGCAGGAAGCGCATCACGTAAAAGCTGTGGGGACCGATCACGAAGGCCGAGGCCATTGAGATCAGTCCCCACGTAATCATCACGCGGCAGATCCACACACGTGCACCGACGCGATAGAGAATCAGGTTCGACGGCACCTCGAACAGAAAGTAGCTGAGGAAGAAGATACCGCCGCCCAGGCCGTACATCGCCGAGGTCAAGCCAATCGCCTTGTTCATGCTGAACGCGGCGAAGCCCACATTGACACGGTCGAGGAAACTGACGAAGTACAGCAGCATCACGAACGGAAGGATGCGACGCCTTATCTTGCGGATGACACGGGGCTCCAGCTCAGGCGTCATAGCTCCTCAGAACAGCTCAGACTGTGGTCAGAGGAATCTTATACGCAGACACGATCTGCTGGCAGACGGCCTCTGTCACCTGCGCTGTCGTCGCCGTACCGCCAAGGTCGCGCGTGTGTAGTGACGGGTTCTCCGTCACGTGTTCGATGGCCTTCATCACGCGCTGCGCGGCATCGTGCTCACCTAAGTGCTCAAGCAGCATGACCACCGACCAGAACGTACCGATGGGATTCGCCAGCCCCTTGCCCATGATGTCGAAGGCTGAGCCGTGGATCGGCTCGAACATCGAGGGATAGACACGCTCGGGGTTGATGTTGCCGGTGGGTGCGATGCCAAGGCTTCCGGCCAGCGCGGCGGCGAGGTCGCTGAGGATGTCCGCGTGCAGATTGGAGGCAACAATCGTATCCAGCGAGGCGGGGCGATTCACCATGCGCGCCGTGGCGGCATCGACCAGCTCCTTATCCCATGTGACGTCGGGGAAGTCCTTCGCCACCTCGGCTGCAATCTCGTCCCACATCACCATCGCGTGACGCTGCGCGTTGCTCTTGGTCACGACCGTCAGCAGCTTGCGCGGCCGCGACTGCGCCAACCGGAAGGCAAAGCGCTGGATGCGCTCGACACCTGCCCGCGTCATGACGGAGAGGTCTGTGGCCACCTCGAGCGGATGCCCCTGATGCACACGGCCACCAACGCCCGAGTACTCGCCCTCGGTGTTCTCACGCACGATCACCCAGTTCAGATCCTCGGACCTGCAGCGCTTGAGCGGGCCGTCGATACCCGGCAGAATGCGCGTCGGACGCACGTTGGCGTACTGGTCGAGCCCCTGGCAGATCTTGAGCCGCAGCCCCCATAGCGTGATGTGGTCAGGGATGTGCGGATCTCCTGCGGAGCCGAAGAGGATGGCATCCTTGCCGCGCAATGCGTCGAGCCCGTTGGCGGGCATCATTTCATCGTGCTGGCGATAGTAATCGCCGCCCCAGTCGAAGTCCTCAAATGCGAAGGCAAAGCCGCTCTCCTGCTCCGCGAGCACCTCCAGCACACGCCGGCCCGCCGGCACAACTTCCTTCCCGATCCCGTCGCCGGGGATGGTGGCAATCTGATACGTCTTCATCGCTATCGCTCTCAATTCCGCAGACTTGATGTCGTTCTCTCCTATTATTGCCGGAACACGGCCACGAACAGGACGAGCCAGTCCCCGGTTGAGCCAAACGCTCAGGGCTGATACACTTAGAGAGTTCGGTTTCAGTGCGTTTGCGGTGAAGGTGGGTTCACGGTAAAGGCACAGGTGAGGGGCTGTAGCTCAGTTGGGAGAGCGCCTCGTTCGCAACGAGGAGGTCAGCGGTTCGATCCCGCTCAGCTCCACCAATGAAATCAGGCATTCCGGTTAATAACCTACGGTGAAGCGCTTCTGAATGTGCTTGGGATGCTCCAGTTCATCAACCATGGCAATAGCAAAGTCTTCGGAGGAGATTCTGCTGTGGCCGTGTGCGTCCTCCACCAGATAATCCGTGCCGATGCGGTATTTGCCGGTGCGATTGCCGGGCTGGATCAATCCCGGAGGACTGATCGAGGTCCAGTCGAGGCCGGACTCCATCAGCAGGTCGAGCGCATCAGCATGCGCCTGCGCCGTGGGTCGCCAGTAGGGAGAAAAGCCCGGGTCGTCGACCATGCGCACTCCCGGTGCGATGAATAGCGTGCCTGTGCCGCTGATCGTAAGCAAGCGCCTGACGCCCGCCTGCTTTGCAGCGGCAATAAGCGACTGCGTTGCATCGACCAGCGTCTCCGGATGCTCCATACCAGGGTTGTAGGCGCTGATGATGGCGTCCGCTCCCTTCATCAAAGGCGCAATCTCCTCCGTATGCAGCAGGTCGCCCTTCGTCGCCTTGACCGCCGGATGCGGAGGCACACGTTCCGGCTCGCGCACGACTGCGATGGCCTGATGCCCGCGGGAGACAAGCTCCTGCAGAATACGGCTCCCGATCATTCCCGTTGCGCCAAACAATACGACGTGCATCGATTGCTCCTCCGGAATAGGAATGAGCAGAATCTTACCTGAGAGGACGCTTCGCAGCTACTTGCGCCCGAAGCGCTCCTCTTTTTCGTCGTCGTCCAGATCGTTGGAGAAGGGCGCGAAGACAGCCTGTTTCACCTTCGGGTAGGGCGAGTTTGTGCCGCGGGCGTCTCGCCACAGGATGCGGTTCAGCTTCTCCGTCGGCGCGGCGTCCGGGATGACGAAGTTCATGTGCATGGAGGCTTCGGCGTCTTTGCGGGCCTGCCCTGCGAGCGATTGCAGCGGCGGGTTCAGCTCGTAGAGGGACTGCTTCGGCACCTGCACCGTGTACGGCGTCAGGTCCGGCGTGGACTGGAAGCTGTTTCGCATATCGTTTGCAATCAGGTCGAAGAGCGACATATTTTTCAGGCCGAGGATCAGTTCCATCGTCTTGAGCATGCTGGGCTGCGAGTAGAAGGTCGAGTCCACGCTGCCGCGCTTGATGTAGGGGCTGATGGCCAGTGCGACCGTGCGGTGGCCATCGACGTGATCGACGCCGTCCTGCGCGTCGTCTTCGACGACGAGGATCAGCGTCGAGGCCCAGAACTTCGAGTGCGAGACATCATCGACGAGCATGCCGAGCGCGTAGTCATTATCGGCGGTGCAGGCGCGGGGCGTCGAGAAGCCGGGCCGCGTGCCTGCCGTGTGGTCGGCCGGAAGCTGCACGATCATGAGGTCAGGCATGCTGTCCTTCGCCTCCCACTGCTTCAGGTAGCGGTTGAAGATGCGGGCGCGGGCGACGTCGGGCACGCCGAGCGACCAGAGCGGAAAGTCCTTCGCCAAATAGGCATTCATCGAGTCCATCGGAGCTGTGTTGGCGATGCTCGGGCTGAAGGACGGGTTCGTTTTGAACTCCTCGAGGTAGCTGAGCCGCTCCTTTGTCTGGATGGCGATGTCCCTGGCGTCGTCTCCGGTGTACTCGCCGAAATCGATGACCGACCTGCCTGCGGCAATGGCATCGTTCCAGATGAAGCCGCCGCGCGCGCCGTCCATCGGATCGCCGTCCTCGGCGTAGCTGCGTCCGCCGTAGCCGGGCAGGTAGTTGTAGTCGGTTTCGTTGGCCTGCGTGACCCACTGGTGGCCGTCGCCGCTGTTGCCGCCGGTGGCGAAAAAGTTGTCGAGGACAACGAAGTCCCGCGCCAGCTTGCGGTGATTCGGGAGCACGTCGTCGGCGTACTGCTCGAGCGAAGGATCGCCATTGCCCTTGCCGAGGCCGCCGAAGAACTGGTCGTAGGTGCGGTTCTCTTTAATGATGTAGATGACGTGCTTGATCGGCGACGGATCTCCGGCGCGCAGCGGCACCGGCATCTCTTGCGGCGCGGCTGCGGTCTGCTGGCGCGGCTCTGGACTGGTTGCGGCCGGTTCCATCGAGCTGATCGTCCACTTGGGCGAACAGGTCTACCAGCTTTATGAACGTTGGCTCGATGCGAGCCGAGCTGTTCGGGAGTATCAGGAGGAGGCGGCAAAGGCGGCACAGCAGAAACTATTTGACGACAGTGGATACGACTCCACAATGAGCTTCCTGCAGCAAGCCAACGTGCAGATGGATGCGCTGCAGCAGAAGAAAAAGGCATTCCGCGCCAACGCAATAAGGTCAAGCTTGAAACGGATTTGATGAATACCACCTACGATCAGGCCAGCCGTATTTTGCAGTATCAGATGCTTCGTTCGCTTGGCCCGGACGTGCGGCCTTATATTTCCCCTGTCAACGCTACTGTCGATGTCTCCTGCTGGTCAGCAGACGCGGCAGGCAGTGACAATATGGCAATAGGTCTTGAGGTGGGAGATTGCGTGACTGTGGATGACACGCTCTCGCCCGAGTTCGCTGGAGACTTTGAGGTGTTAGAGATCGACCTGCAGCCAGATACAATTAGCAGCGATTCCTCTCGGCCTTCGCCCGTCGCGGGTGTTATGTCGCTCACACTGGGGCCATATCAACCGGCCGCGCTCGAGGTCGCAAGTAATCAGTTGCAGGCCGGATGGGATGTAGTCCCCGGATCAACACCGGGTAACTCCTCGCAGTACACTTCGATCCCTCTCGCAGATGGCGTTACTGTCTTCTTTACGGGCAGTGACTCGGATGGCGCGACGGTGAGTATCCCATCGCTGGGCTTCAGCGCAGATAACATCCTGCTCTGGGCATCGCCGCAGGGCTATATCGACGAGAACGGTGCGCAGCTCCACTTCATCAACAATTGCAGCGTGGAGCAGGATACCCGCATCCTGCACCTCATTTACGACAACGGCAATGGAACCACATGGCGCGGCGATCTCAACTTTGCTGGCTTGGCTTGGCGCTCGCAGAATTCAGTCATGGTAACGCAGGTTGGCGAGTTCAAGTTTGTTGAGCTGACGCTCCTGGGCGGGGAGAAGGTTTCTTTTGGACAAGGTCATCTTCCAGCCTCAGCCGCCTTCCCGATGCCAGCCGGATATACCGCAGCTAATTCGATTCGGCTATGCTTCCCCCACTCATCCTCGGATACCGGCAACAATGCGCATGGCGTTCGGAGCTACGTGGACACGAGCGGGATCGCGCACCATGATTATTATGATGGCGATAGCGCTCATCATTGGGAGGGTGACTCCTACGGCTTCTTCTGTGGCTATCTCAACAATAAGGGGACCGTCACTGGCGGCCTCAACGCAGCACCCGGCTGGGCTTATATTCCTGTTGGGACTCAGCGTCTTTGCCTCGGCGGATTTCGTGTCGTGGACTCTCGGGTGACATCCACTCCGATCTCCAATCCACCCACTACGAGCCTCCCCATCAGTACGGGAGCGGTGCCTGCTCCTAATATGAGCACGGAAACGATGCAGGTGATTTTCAGCCCTGACGGCTTCCAGATCGTTGACCATCCGACGCATGGTGTGGCCGCTTGCCTGATGGACGCGGCTCTGAATGTCTCCACGATGTTTGAGGACGGAGAGGGCACCACTTGGTTTGGGAGTTCGTCCGGTTTCTGCCTGATCTGCGACGTCCCGGAGGCCGCATAGCGGGGCCGTCAACTGGGCTTCAATTCTGGCCTGACTACCAGAATTGGCTTTCAGTGATTACTGAAAGCCAATTCTGGGAATACTGAAAGCGAGTGGCGGCATTCACATCACCCTGTACGTTCTCTATAGAGATATGCGCTCAGGATTACGAAGCCATGAATCACTCCGGCTTCCGTGCGCTTCTCAAGCCTCTTCCGGACGAGGAACGTGGAACCAGGGAATAACGAGGAATATCGTTAGCGGCCGGGAGGCGGAGGGGGCATGGAGCCGGGAGGAGGAACAGGCCCCGGTGCCATGCCGCCGGCATGGTACGGTTCCACCGAGAGCAGGTTCGAGAGCGTACCCCGCTCCTGATCGGAGAACTGGGAGCGGAAGCGCGGCGAGTTCAGCTCCATCTGCCGCTGCTGCGGAGGCATCTCCCGCAGGCTACGGAAGGCCTGCGCCACCATGCGGCGGCGATCAGGCGGATAATTGCCGAGCTGCTGCACTGAGTTGCGCCACTGCTGGCGCTGCTCGGGAGTCAGGCGCTCCATCGCCTCGGTACGATCGAGCAGGCGCTCGCGCTGCTGCGGAGGCATGTTGTTAAGCTGGGTGAGACGGTCGCGCATGCGCTGCTGCGTCTCGGACGGAAGCTGATGGAACCCGGGCTCACGCTCGAGCGCGTTCTGCTGATCGCGCGGCGACATATTGCGGTGACGGTCCATCCACTGCGAGAAGTGCTCCTGCTGCTGGGGACGCGGCACACGGGCGGAAGGCGGAGGAGCCTGACGCTGCTGTCCAAAGCCGGGCCTCGGCTGCGCTGCAAACAAGCCGGTAGGCACGCATAGGCACGAAGCCGCGATCACGATCTGGAGCGTGCGCGTGAAGCCGAACCGGGTTGGAGAGAACAGTGCCATGGTGACGCACACTCGGATTACTCTCTGGCGAAACCGGGGGAGTCGTTTGCCAGAGGGTGAGACGGCAATGAGTTGCATCCTTTCCTAGGACCTCGGAGGGACCGCCGGGGCCGCATTGTCCTGCGAATCGTCGTCCTGCAGCAGAAGCTGATCCATCTGCTGAAAATCCTGGGCGTTGCGGTCGAGGATCTGCAGGTCATTGACGGTAGCCGAGGCCTCAACCTGACCTAGCGGAGAGAAGGTCGAGATACCCGCATAGGTGCCGCCACCCAACAGAACCACCATCGCCATAGCGCCGGCGAGGATGGGCCGGAACTGGCGGCCGGTATTGAAGAGCAGGCGGGAGCGGAGCCGCTCGAACCATCCGGCGGGCGGCATGGCCTGCTCCTCGCGCAGGCGCACGGTCAGCTTCTGGTCGAAGTAGGGCGAAGGCTCGGGGGCCTGCCACTGGTCAAGCAGCGCGAAGGTGCCTTCGAGCGCGGCAAGCTCCTGCTGGCAGGTGGGGCAGACGTCCAGATGAGCGCGGTCCTCTGCGCTGACCGCCGAAGGGTCGAGCAGAAGGTCCGGCATGACGGATTGGAGTCTTTGGCAGTTCATAGTGTTCACGTACCTCTCTTGGTGACGAACGCGTCTTGTATGTGCAGCGCGCGTTTCAGGCACTCCTTTATACGAAATCCTTCAGTTTCTCGCGCAAAGTCTGGTAGGCGCGGAATAAAAGTGACTTGGTTGCGGATTCGCTTAGTTTAAGCACATCTCCGATCTGACGATAATCCAGCCCCTCATATTTGTGCATCAGCACCGCCATCCGCTGCCGCTCGGGCAGGGCCAGCACGTACTGCCGGATAGCGTTCATGCGTTCGTCGCGGAGCATCGCACTGTCGGCCCCGGGGGTCGCATCGGCGACGTCGGGGGTGGTTCCGGTTTCCGGATCTGTCTCATCCAGATAGACGGTCGAGGCGGCCCGCTCGTGGCGGGTGTCGCGGGCATGGTTGACACCCAGGTTCGTGGCAATGCGATAGAGCCAGGTGCTGAACCGGGCCTCGGCGCGATAGGTTTCACGGGAACGGTAGACCCGGAGAAAGACCTCCTGCGCCAGTTCCTCGGCGACCGCCTGGTTGTGCACCATGCGATACATGAAGTTGATGATCGGCTTGCGATACTTCGCCAGCAGATGATCGAAGGCGGCCATGTTGCCCGAGCGCAGCTCAAGCATGATGGCGGAGTCTTCCATCTGGCTGAAGTCGCCCGCGGCACGGCGCGCCGGGGATGCCGGTGCGGTGTCGAGAATGCCGGGATGGACCGCTAACGTCGCCATATCTTCAGAAACCCCGTCCTGACCGTCATGTTGCGCGGTTTGCGGAATTTCCGCTGGATCAGGAGGGTCGCCGGAGGGAGGCGGATTGCGGGGGGTGAGCGGCCGTGGCATTGCGCAGGCTTATTGTACTGTGCCTCGCCGCCGGAGCAGCAGTCGGGGCAGATCAGTGATATTGTTTAAAGAGATGCAGGGGCTGCGGCTTCCCGTCGCCCCTCCCAGCCTATCAAGGGCGCATAACTCAGCGGTAGAGTGCCACCTTCACACGGTGGAAGTCGTAGGTTCGAATCCTGCTGTGCCCACCATATAATCAACAAGTTAGAGTCGATACGCCCGTGAAAAGGGCGCAAAATGGACGCATTCGAGACGCAAAACTCCACAACATCTTGTGGCTAAGCGCTCTCATGCCACTGCCTCCGACCGCTCCCGCGAGAACAACGCATCGACGACCCGGCTCTGTGCCTCACGCTTTCGCTCCATACGTGGATGCGTATA
>DASWOV010000016.1:0-2862 GCA_036398595.1 Granulicella sp. | reverse complement strand
AAAGACCTCTAGGGCCAGGTAGGGAGCCTTTTGGAAACCAGGGGATTGTGTCGCGTAATCTACTGGAAAACTCAGAGTACGGCTGACATGAGAAAAAGCAAGCGGTGGCGGTTCTTCTCAGACCTGGTCGAAGCGGTCCTTAGCGTTATAGCCAACTTCGTTTAGCAGTCGCGTCGTTTAGCAATCCCCTCAACTTTAAACCGCCATTCCCGCCGGTTGCCGCAGAGAAGAATCTGATCTGTCTGAGCCCACGTTTGCTTCGCTAGTCTGCTTCAGCGAGCGAGAACTTGTGGCGGACGTCTGAGCCGCGCACCCAGAAGATGACGTCTTCCGCGATGTTGGTGGCGTGGTCGGCGGAGCGCTCGAGATTTCGGGAGATGATGATGGCGTTGAGCGCCTGCTGGCTCACGACAGGATGCTGCTGCATGACCTCGACGAGCTCGCGCTGCACGTCGCGGTTCATGTCGTCGACCTCGTCATCCATGGCGAGCACGGTCTCGGCGAGTTTGGCGTCGGCTTCGAGCAGGGCCTGGATGGCACGACGAATCATGACGCGAACCTTCTCGCCCATGTCCGGGATGTCGATCGGGAGAGAGATCTGCGGGAGATCACGCATGCTGCGGGCGCGATCGGCGATGTTGGTGGCCTGGTCGCCGATACGTTCGAGGTCGCCGTTGATCTTGATGACGGAGAGGATGAAGCGCAGGTCGATGGCCATGGGCTGCTCCTTGGCGAGCAGGTCATACGCCATCTGGTCGACGCTGCGCTCCGCGGCATTGATGGCGTTTTCGATCTCGCGCACATGGTCGCAGAGACTCATGTCGGCGGTCAGGTAGGCCTCGAGCGAGAACTCGAGCGCCTGCTGAGAGAGCGCGGCCATGGCGAGCAGCTTGTCCTTGAGAGCGTCGAGCTGGAGGTGAAAGTTAGTGCGCGGCATCAGGACAGGATCCTTCCGGGAAGGTGCAGTCTCTATCTTCGCTGGAATTCTTGTGACCCGCTGATGAATTTCGTCGGGGCCGGGACACAGGTGGTCACTGCCATCTAGGGATAGAGCAGGTAAAGCGCGCGGCGAGCGCGGAACTCGTCGAGGCCGGGTGTCCAGGCGGCGACGATGGCGTGGGGATCGTCACCGCGTTCAAGCGCGGCCATGGTGTCCGCGTTGGTGACCAGGCGAGCGGCCTTGGCGAGGGCGAACTGCTGCGGGTAGAGCTTGTGCAGGGCGGCGAGAATCTCTATGCCCATTACGGCAGCGTTCAGAGTGTGGCGGTCGGTCACGATGGGGCGGACGGCGTCGATCGTCTGGCCATGAAAGGGGTAGTGGTTCGGATCGTCGGAGATCGGAGTCGTCGTAGCTTCGAAGCGGACGCCGGGGATACTGCGGGTGTTGAGGTACTCGGCGACAGCGACGGCGTGGAACCACGCGGGCTGAGCGGGGCTGTCGCCTTTGGCGGGGACTATGCCGGCGCCGAAGATTTCGAAGGGGGTGGTGGAGCCGCGGCCAACCGAAAGGTTGGTGAGCTCGAGGAAGCCGAAGCCGGGGTAGAGAATGGCGGCGTTCTCGGTGCGGAGGTTGGGGCTGGGATTCACCCACGGGACACCCGTCTCATCGAAGAAGGCGGCGCGCTGCCAGCCGGTCATCTGGACGACAGCGACCGGGGCGTCAAGGTGCTTTTCGCCGTTGAAGAAGCGGGCGAGTTCGCCCAGGGTCATGCCGTGGCATTCGGCGATGGGCATGAAGTTGGTATAGCTTTCCAGGCCAGCGTCAGAGACAGGGCCAGTGATGGTGAGACCGTTGGCCAGCGCGGGGCGGTCTAGGATGATGAGCTCGGGCTTTCGGCCGACGACGGATGGTGTGGTCTTGGCCAGGGCTTCGATAAAGTAGCCGACGACGGATTCGTAGGTGTAGAAGCGGCAGCCGGCGTCCTGCAGGTCGACGACGACGGCGTCGAGGTCATTGAGGTCTGGGGGTCGCGGCCTGCGATCAGCATCGTGTGCGCCATAGAGCGAGCGGACCGGGAGGCCGGTGGCGGCGTCAGTGGAGTTGGTGATGTCAGTCGAGTCCTTCCCGCCGGCGATGCCATGCTCGGGCGAGAAGAGGCGAACGAGTTCAAGGCCGGGAACGGCTTTCGCGGCGTCGGCGTGAAGGATGTCAATGGTGCGGCGTCCGGCGTGGTCAAGGCCGGTTTGGTTGGTGAGCAGGCCGAGGCGGAGGTGGCCACCGTGGCGCGCGGCGGCTTCACGCAGGGCGGCGAAGTTGGATGACTGGAGCACGTCGACTCCGGTCTGCACGGCGCTCGTCGCAGCGTGAGCGCCGGTTGGTGCGGGCACCGCCGACGCCGTGACTCGTTCAGGGTAGAGCGAGAGCGCGCGGGCAACTGCAGAGGCCACGTCGCCACGCAGGCCGGAGATTGCACCGCGCTTGTCGCGGGGATGCACCGCGTTGGTCAGCAGAACGACGTAGGTGTCAGAGCCTGGGTCCATCCACAGCGTGGTGCCGGTGTAGCCAGTGTGGCCAAAGCTGCCAATAGGGAAGACGACGCCGCGCGGGCGGGAGTAGGCGGTATCGATGTCCCAGCCGAAAGCGCGGACGTCGTGGCCCTTATGGCTGGGGTAGGTGACGACGGTGCCGGCGGGTATCTGGGTGAGGTCGGCGGGGGTGTGGCCGGGCTGCTCCGGCGCGGTCATCAGCTCGAGTGTGGCCTGTGTGAGCGGAAACGTGCTGGGGCGGCCGGCGAGGCGATCGAGCAGAGCCTGGGCGTAGAGGCCGACGTCGTGCGCAGTGGAGAAGACCCCGGCCTGCCCGGCGACGCCGCCCATGCGGCGAGTGGTGGGGTCATGCACGGTGCCGCGCAGCATGCGGTC
>DASWOV010000015.1:0-152821 GCA_036398595.1 Granulicella sp. | reverse complement strand
CTCTTCGTCTGGGCGAACTATGCGGCCTCGATCCTGATGGTGCTCGGCACCCCGGTGCTGGCCATCGCTATCGTTCTGGTTGCGCTCGAGCGCACCTTCGGCATCGGCGTCTTCGATCCGACCAAGGGTGGCGATCCGCTGCTCTTCCAGCACCTCTTCTGGTTCTACTCGCATCCGGCCGTGTACATCATGATTCTGCCGGGCATGGGCGTGATCTCGGAGGTCATAAGCACCTTCAGCCGCAAGCGCGTCTTCGGCTACACGGCGGTCGCGTTCTCTTCGGTGGCGATTGCGCTCTTCGGCTTCTTCGTCTGGGAGCACCACATGTTCATCATGGGTGTCTCGAACTACTCGGCGCTGGTCTTCTCGCTGCTGACCATGCTTGTCGCGGTTCCCTCGGCGATCAAGATCTTCAACTGGGCGTTCACGCTGCAGCAGGGGTCGATCACCTTCGAGACGCCGATGCTGTACGCCTTCGGCTTTCTGGGGCTGTTCACCATTGGCGGTCTGACGGGCGTCTTCCTCGGCTCGCTCGGCATGGACATTCACCTGACGGAAACCTACTTCATCGTCGCGCACTTCCACTTCGTCATGGTGGGCGGCATGCTGATGGCCTTCCTGGCGGGCATTCACTTCTGGTGGCCGAAGCTGACCGGCAGAATGTATCCCGAGTCACTCTCGAAGATGGCTGCGGTGGTCACGTTTATCGGCTTCAATCTGACCTTCCTGCCCCAGTTCATCCTCGGCTACCTGGGTATGCCGCGCCGTTACCACTCCTATCCGCAGGAGTACCAGGTGCTCAACGTGCTGTCGACGGCGGGCGCCACGGTGCTTGGCTTCGGCTACCTGCTTCCGATGATCTACCTGGCGTGGTCGCTGAAGTACGGCGAGATCGCGGGCGCCAATCCGTGGCAGGCGACGGGCCTCGAGTGGCAGATTCAGTCGCCGCCGCTGACGGAAAACTTCCTGGAGACGCCGGTCGTCGATCACGACGCCTACGACTACGAGTGGCTTGAGCATACGATGAAGCAAGAGGTGACGACCGTTGGATAACGTGATGACCCATCCCCATACGCACGAGACGGCGGAAGAGCACCACCACGTCTCCCTGCCGCAGCTCCGTCACCACTTCGAGACGGAGGAGCAGCAGCGTGAGGCGGGCAGCTTCGGCATGTGGCTGTTCCTGCTGACCGAGATCATGTTCTTCGGCGGCATGTTCTTCGCGTACCTGCTGTATCGCAACTGGTACTACGAGGCCTTCGTCGTCTCCTCGAACCAGTTGAGCATTCCGCTGGGCGCGTTCAATACGGCGGTTCTGATCAGCTCGGGCTTCTTTATGGCGCTGGCGGTCTGGGCTTCCGAGGTGCGGAAGAAGGGCGCGCTGGTTATCTTCCTTCTGCTCACCATGGTCTTTGGACTGATCTTTCTTGGCGTCAAGACGGTTGAGTACAAGGAGAAGTTTGAGAAGCACCATATCCCGGGCGCTCATTTCGACGTCTCGGAGTTCATCAACCCGCAGGCATTCGGGCTGAAGGAGACGCCGCTCGCGCCGGATATGGCGCAGAAGACACAGATCTTCTTCTTCCTGTACTTTGCCATGACCGGTATGCACGCGCTGCACATGATCATCGGCCTCGGCCTGCTGGTGTGGCTGACGTGGCGAGCGCAAAAAGGGGATTTCACTGAGGGGTACGTAGCGCCGATCGAAAACTTCGGCTTGTACTGGCACTTCGTCGATATCGTGTGGATCTTCCTGTTCCCGCTGCTGTACTTGATCAACCGCCACCCGGTTTAGTCCAACGACGCTGGCCAAGAGCTTTGCAAGGAGTCGAGCATGTCTGACACGCACTACCACGATCCCGCGAACGTGACGAATCCGGAGCACGCGGAGCATCATATTGTTACGCCGCTGCAGTACTCGTTTGTCTTTATTGCGCTGCTGATCGGCACTGCGGTTACTGTGGCCGCGGCCTATGTCAATCTCGGCGTATTCAACCCGATCATTGCCCTGGCGATTGCCTGCGCCAAGGCGACGATCGTGATCCTCTTCTTCATGCACGTCATCTTCCAGTCGAAGCTGATCAAGATGACGGTCGCTGCCGGGTTCTTCATGTTTATCGTGCTGATTGTGATGACGCTCAGCGATTACATGAGCCGCGCGTGGGGCCTCTGGTAAGGAATCTTCAACCTCACAATGCTTCTCGATGCGGCCTTCGGGCCGCATCGTTGCGTTTAGAGGCGATATGGAAGAAAGAGCGGAAGCTTTGCTCTCCCACCCTTCGCGGTGAAGTTGCGAAAGATGGGGCACCCGGGCTTTTCGGGGTGGGGGAGGAGGACAAGATTGGGGGGTGTGATGTGCGTTGTGTTGGGGAGCGATGGGGGATAAGGCCTAGAGTGGGCGGGCGAGGATGAGGTCGTCGTACTGGCGTGTGCCGATGGTGAAGCGGCGGACTCCAACCTCCATGAAGCGGTTGCGGCGATAGAAGGCGAGTGCGCGGGCGTTTTCGCGGTAGACGCCGAGCAGCAGGCGCTTCTTTCCGAGCGCGATGGCTCCCTCGATGGCCTGGTTGAGCAGATGCTGGCCAGCGCCTTTGCCGTGGAAGCGGGAGAAGAGGTAGATGCGTTTCAACTCGATGTCTTCAGTGCCGACGCTGGGCAGGGGCAGGTCGGGCGCGGCCAGCATGACGTAGCCGACGGGCGCGGCTCCGGTGCGGGTTTCGGCGAGCCAGATGCGGCACTCGGGCTGGGAGAGGTACTTGTTGTAGGTTTCGATGGAGTGCTGGCGGGCGCAGTGGGCGACGATGGCTTCACCGTCGAGGATACCGGCGAAGGACTCGAGGAAGGTGGCGGCCCCGACCAGCGCGAGCGCGGCGGAGTCCTTCAGGGTACAGGGGCGAAGTGCGATCTCATCCAGATACATGCCAGTCAGCTTCGTGAACTAGTGTACCGGGAAAGCTGCCGTCAGGCAGAGGGCAGGCTATGGCAATTGGGTCGTATCGACTACCGCTATTCGTTAGCGGTGCTTTGACGGGGCGCTGCTTGTGGCGAGATCTGTCCCCTTGAGCGGAGCACGCAGCGCAGATTTTTCGATTCCGCACTGCGTGCTGCGTTCAGTTCGATTGCAGATATCGAGTCTTCTCCAACTCTTTACGGACATGTTTGGCGAGGCTATTTGCCGCGTCCAGGCTTTCTCCCTTCATCCGTTTGGCTCCATCTACTTCACTCCGGAAGACCGCCCGGCCGGACGCATCCTCGAGCGTGACTCTGCTCTTGATCTCCGTTGCTCCCGTGAAGGGCACAAGGCGGCCACGTGCGCTGCCTTTCTTCCAGCTCTCGATGTCGACATGCAGAACCAGCGCGTCGGGAGTTCTGCGGATGTCGCCTGCACGACCTACGTGGGCGAAGAGTCCACTCTGCTTAAGCTGCTCCACCAAGTTCTCGTACACCGCCGCCGGAAAGGCGGACGGGAGGCCATCGATCCGTTCCGACGGCAGGGCTACTTCTACAGACGGCCTGCTCGGGATGGATGCCGCGGCCATCTGGATCTCCGGCTTGTGCAGCGGTTCCGAAGGCATTAGATCGCCTGTTTTCGGGTAGCCGGAGGGAGAGAGTTTTACGCCAGCGAGCGCAGAAGCGACACGTTCCCCACTATCTTTCGGCAGAACCAGAACGCACCCGTGAATGGCGCGGGAGGAGTCCCTGTAAAACAGGGTCAGGATGTCGGCTGACGGCCGGGTCATGGATACGGCGAACCCGACACCGTAGGGAGCCATCTCTGCAAGCTTGCCCTTGGTTCCACTGATGAGGGGCTTGTCTTCGTGAGCGACGGAGAACGCAAGGATGGAGCGGAGAGGGACTGCTGTCGAATGGTCATGAACATGGAGAGTCATGGTCTTCTCGTCGAAGGCCAGGTCGCCTGTGCCTCCGGGTTTGTCGTCGAGGCCGACGGCGTGGACGACGTTTTCGATGCGAATCTGTGCCGGTTGTGAAGCTGTGTCGGTGGAGGAGGGCAATTGCTGGGCCCTGGAATCCACGGCGGACAACAGCAGCCCGCTCAAGAGAGCAGCGCGGGTGCTGTGCAGGAGGCGGGTGCGGTGAGTGTGTTTTGTCATAATAAAACCGATGCGTTGGTTTTTTATTGTAAGCCCATCGGAGGATCGTGTCCCATAAAATGTCCAACATGCACCGTTCACGCACCACTCGCAGGCCACAGGCCCGCGCTGCGACTACGAAAGCGAAGATTCTGGATGCCGCGCAATCGCTGTTTGGGGAATTGGGCTTCGAGAACACGCAACTGGACGAGGTCGCCGCGCGCGCCGGATGCTCGCGCGGCGGCATCTATGCCCACTACGCCAGCAAGGAAGACCTGTTTCTGGCCTTGATGGAGCATCGTGTCTCCGCGACCTTCAAAGCAGCCTGCCAAAGGATCAAAGAAGAGCCCGATCTCAAGGAGCGCCGGAATATCTTCAGGCACTGGCTCGTACAGCAGATCTGCGCTCCGGAATCGGGAACGCTCACGCTGGAGTTCAAGCTCTACGCGATTCGACGGCCGGAGATCCGCGAGAAATGGCTGGATCTGTACAACGCGCTGTTCGCTGGAGCCGACGGGCTCTCCATCGAGTTACTGTTTGGTGAGAATATGACCAAGGCGGCGCAGATTGAGATGGAACAGAGGCTTGCCGTGCTGGGTGGCGCTCTCAGCAGTTTGATTCTGGAGCGTCAGTTCCGTCCGGCGCTCCTCGCTCCCGGCGATTTGCAGCAGTTTGCGGAAGAGATCTTCGATGCGCTGCTTCCTCTGTGATTCATCCCTGAAGGGAGCTGGCCGTGATTTCGTAGCGCTCCGGGAGTTGCCATTGTGGCGGATCGCCCGGTGGCTTTCGTCCTTACAAATGACATCTCGCACTTGTTCCGCATGGTCGACCATGCGGAACAAGTGCGAGATATGTGTTGATGAGGGCTGGAGTTTTTAGTTCGGTTGAACCTGTTTCACGTCGCGGATGGCTCCGCGGGCTGCGTTGGTGGTCAGGGCGGCGTAGGCCTGAAGCGCCGGGGAGACGATCCGGTCGCGGTTGACGGGCTTCCATGCGTTGGCTCCGCGGGCCTTCATGGCTGCGCGACGCTCTTCGATGGCCTCCTCGCTGAGCTCGAGGCGGATGGAGCGGGCGGGAATATCGATCTTGATGATGTCGCCCGTTTCGATCAGGCCCATGAGGCCACCCTCGGCAGCCTCGGGGGAGACGTGGCCGATGGAGAGGCCCGAGCTGCCGCCGGAGAAGCGGCCGTCCGTGACCAGAGCGCAGGACTTCGCAAGGCCCTTCGACTTGAGATAGCTGGTCGGGTAGAGCATCTCCTGCATGCCGGGGCCGCCCTTGGGGCCTTCGTAGCGGATGACGACTACATCGCCGGGAGTGACTTGGTCACCGAGAACTCCGGTGATGGCGTCCTCCTGGCTCTCGAAGACAATGGCCTTGCCCGTAAGCACGAGCATGGCAGGGTCCACGCCTGCCGTCTTGACGATGCAGCCTTCAGGCGCGAGATTGCCGAAGAGGACGGCGAGGCCGCCATCCTTGCTGAAGGCGTGGTCGGCGGAGCGGATTGCGCCAGTTTCACGGTTCGTATCGAGATCGTCCCAGCGGGCGGACTGCGAGAAGGCCTGCTGCGTCGGAACTCCTCCGGGCGCGGCGCGGTAGAAGGTCTGAACAGCTTCGTCGGTGGTGCGCGTGATGTCCCAGGCCTCCAGGGCCTTGCCGAGCGTGGGAGCATGGACGGTCGGTACGTTGGTGTCGATCAGACCGGCGCGTTCCAGCTCGCCGACGATGGACATCACGCCGCCGGCGCGGTGTACGTCCTCAAGATGGACGTCGCTCTTGGCCGGGGCGACCTTGCAGAGGCAGGGCACGCGGCGGGAGAGGCGATCGATGTCCGCCATCGTGAAGTCCACGCCGCCTTCGTTGGCGGCCGCCAGCAGGTGCAGCACGGTGTTGGTGGAGCCGCCCATGGCGATGTCGAGGCTCATGGCGTTCTCGAAGGCTGTGCGGCTGGCGATGGTGCGGGGGAGAACGCTTGCGTCATCCTGCTCGTACCAGCGCTTGGCGAGATCGACGATGGTGCGGCCTGCGCGGCGGAAGAGCTGTTCGCGGTCGGTGTGCGTGGCCAGCACGGAGCCGTTGCCGGGCAGCGCGAGCCCGAGGGCTTCGGTGAGGCAGTTCATCGAGTTGGCGGTGAACATGCCGGAGCAGGAGCCGCAGGTGGGACAGGCGGACCGCTCGATGATGGCGACGTCGGCGTCGCTGTAGTGGCTGTCGGCGGCGACGACGATGGCATCGACCAGATCGAACGACTGCTTGCGATTCTGCACGGTGGCCTTGCCTGCTTCCATCGGACCGCCGGAGACGAAGATGACGGGGATGTTGATGCGCATGGAGGCCATCAGCATGCCGGGGGTGATCTTGTCGCAGTTCGAGATGCAGACGATGGCGTCGGCGCAGTGCGCGTTGACCATGTACTCGACCGAGTCGGCGATGAGCTCGCGCGAGGGCAGCGAGTAGAGCATGCCGCCGTGGCCCATGGCGATGCCGTCATCGACGGCGATGGTGTTGAACTCCTTGGCGACGCCGCCTGCGGCTTCGATCTCGCGGGCCACGAGTTGGCCCAGATCCTTCAGGTGGACGTGGCCGGGGACGAACTGCGTGAAGCTGTTGGCTACGGCGATGATGGGCTTGCCGAAGTCTCCATCCTTCATTCCTGTTGCGCGCCAAAGGCTGCGAGCGCCTGCCATGTTGCGGCCGTGGGTGGTTGTCCTTGAACGATAGGGCGGCATAATACTCTCCGTGGAAGATGTTGGGGCGCTGATCGGTCTGCTCTCGGCCCATTCCCTCAGGGGCTAAAGCCCCTTGATAGTCCAGAGCATACTGTACGGGCTAAAGCCCGTACCCTTCAACTGACCTGCTGCCAGACCTTGATGAGAGCGTATCGGCTCCGATGGGTGGTTGTAAAATATATTATTCTCGCTTGAATCGGTCGCTGTACATATGGGAAAAGATCAGATGGATCAACGCCAGCTCAGACATTTCGTAGCCGTTGCAGAGACGCTGCACTTTGGCAGGGCGGCCATCCGCCTTGGCATGACGCAGCCTCCTCTGAGCCAGTCCATTCGGGCGCTCGAGGCGGAGATCGGCGCGCCGCTGTTCGTGCGGACGAATCGCAGCGTGGCGCTGACGCCTCTGGGGAAGGAGTGGCTGGGGCCGGTCCGTGCTGCGCTCGATAGCATCGAGGCTCTGGGAGGGCTGGCTCAGCGTATTCGCAGTGGGAATGCAGGAAGGCTCGAGGTGTCCTTTGTCAGCTCTGCCGATTACAGCATTCTGCCCGCGCTGGTGCAGCGCTTCCGGCATCTCTATCCGGCGGTGGAGCTTCTGCTTACGGAGGCGACGAGCGATGTGCAGATCGCCACTCTGCTCGAGGAGCGAGGCAATGTAGGCATCATCATTCGAGACGGAGCGGCGTCGCTTCCCAAGGGGCTTTCGTATCGCAGACTCGTGCGTGAGTCGCTGGTCGCCGCGGTGCCGGAGAACTGGATCGCGCAGGGTCGCATCGCTCCGGTAAACGGCCGGTTGACCGCGGCCGGGATGACTGCTTCGCCGCTGGTGATCTTCCCGCGGCGCGTTGCTCCTTCGTTCTACGATCTGGTGATGGAGTACTACGCCGCGCAGGGAGGCGACGTACACATCATCCAGCATGCGATCCAGATGCAGACCATCATCAGCCTGGTATCGGCCGGCATGGGGATCGCGCTGGTGCCTGCATCCATGCAGCACCTGGCGCGTTCCGGGGTGGTCTACCTGTCGCTGGAGAGGACGGCTCCGCAGCTTGAGACGGGGATCATCTGGCGGGATCGGGATGCGAGCTCAACCCTCGCCAACTTTGTGCGCATGGCGACTGCATCGCGGGGGAAGACTCGCACGGAACGATAGTGTGCACATTCACAGTTCTCTGACAGGCGAAAAGTGAATCGCATATTGCTTAGGCCGCATCAAGAGAGGTGCCGAAATAGGCGTGACCGGTTTGGTAAGCCCGGTCGGCTACGCGGGATGTAGCGTTCTGTCTACCGGAATACCGGTAAGGCCCACGGCGAGGCAGTGGTGCGCGAACGCATCGCTTCATCGTCGCAGGGACAGAAAAGCCAACCGGGCAGATGTTCCTCGTGCGACCTTCTTTCAACCCAAAGGAGATTCGCCGTATGGTGCAACTCAATCACATCAATCTAGCCGTCTACAACGTTCCGGAGCTTACCCGCTTCTTTACAGAGGCATTCGACTTCCGCGTGCTGGAGCAACGAGGACAGGGCAACTTTTCCGTACTCATGGGGGAGGACAATTTTGTCCTGATTCTCATGTACGACAAGCGGGTCGATGCAAATACGTATCCGGCACTGTTCCATGTAGGCTTCCTGGTCGATTCGGCGGAGGAGGTCAATGCTCGTTATCGCCGCATCGTGGATGCGGGTTTCGAGGCGCCACTCCCGGAGATCGTCAATCGCGGAGGGCCGCCTGCATTCGGCTTCTACTGCAAAGCGCCGGGCGGTGTGCTGGTGGAGGTCAGTACTCTGGCTTTGTAATCGCCGCGGGCTGCTGCTGCTATCCTTAAAAACGAGCCTCTGAGGAATGACTGCGGCGGAAACATTCGGCTGCGCGCTCGGAGGGGCTAGGGCTAGGCAGGACGAACGGATGAGCGAACTTCAGGAGGCGACCACGCCTCTCTCCGCATGGCTGCAGCGCATCGGCGACCGCAGCGCAACTCTCGGCATTATCGGGCTTGGATACGTGGGACTTCCGCTGACGCTTCTGTTCAGCGAGGAGCGCTTCCGCGTCATCGGCTTCGACATCGACCCGGTCAAGGTGGAGACGCTCAACGGCGGCGGCAGTTACATCCATCGCATTGAGCCGAATCATATTCAGGCAGCGCAGAGCGCGGGCTTCCGCGCTACGACGGACTTTGCCGAGGTGGCCCATGTAGATGCGGTGCTGATCTGCGTGCCGACTCCGCTGTATGCCGACCATACGCCCGACATGAGCTACGTGGTTGCGACGATCGAGGCCATAGCTCCGCACCTGCGGCGCGGGCAGCTTGTGGTGCTCGAGAGCACGACGTATCCGGGCACGACGGAGGAGATCGTCGTCGAGACGATCAACCGGCATGGCGGGGCGCGAGGCGTGCGTGTGCTGCGCGCCGACGATGCGGATACGGACAGCCTCGAGGGTGTGATGGTTGCCTTCTCGTCGGAGCGCGAGGACCCGGGCAATGTGACGGTGCCGCGGCGCGATATTCCCAAGGTGATCGGCGGCGTGGAGGAGCGCGCTACGGCGGCGGCCTCGGCGATGTATGGGGCGATCTTTCACCGGACAGTTCCTTTATCGAGTCCAGCCGCGGCGGAGATGACCAAGCTGCTTGAGAACATCTACCGCTGCGTGAACATTGCGCTCATCAACGAACTGAAGCAGCTCTGCATTCACATGGGGCTGGATATCTGGGAGATCGTAGGCGCGGCGGCGACCAAGCCGTTCGGCTTTCAGGCGTTCTATCCGGGGCCGGGCGTGGGTGGGCACTGCATTCCGGTGGACCCGTTCTATCTGAGTTGGAAGGCGAAGCAGTTCGGCTTTGCGACGCGCTTCATTGAGCTGGCGGGCGAGGTGAACGAGGCCATGCCGGAGTACGTAGTGCGCACGGCGGAGAGCGCGCTCGGACGCGAGGGCGTGGCGCTACAGGGCGCGAAGGTGCTGGTGTTGGGCGTGGCCTATAAGCGCGACGTGGATGACCTGCGCGAGTCGCCCTCGCTGAAGGTGATCGACCTGCTGCGCAAGGGCGGCGCGGAGGTGCGGTACAACGATCCGTTCTTCCCGACGGTGGGGCGTGGAAGGAAGTACGATCTGCGGATGCACTCGGCCTCGCTGGCTGCCGAGGAGTTGGCGGCGTATGACTGCGTGGTGATTGTCACCGACCATTCATCGTATGACTACGCGCAGATCGTGGAGAGCTCGCGGCTGGTGGTAGATTCAAGGAACGCGACGAAAGGTCTTGTTTCGTCGAAGATTGTTCGTTGCTAATTTTTCTGCCTTGCAGATGCGCGCAGAGGGCCGCTAGAGCCCGCGATAGCGCATATGCTTAGAGTCCTCTCATCCCCTTCTGGCACACGCGCCAGCTTTCTCTCAGTCGGTCGTTGACTCTCGCGGTACCCGCTTGCAGCATCAAGTTTGGTGATGTCTGCCGTGCCACGAATGCCATGCGCCTGACGCAGGACTCTCGATGGAGCCGGAGGTGGCGGCTCGTATGGTTCAGCCTTGCGCTGACGGCGCTCGGTCATGCCTGCGGGCAGACTACAGCATCGCCGCAGGCGCGGGCCTCGCGCTTTCTGAGCGGACGCGTGCGGGCGACGGGCGCGATGCCCCAGGCGAGGCGGCAGCATGCGGCGATGGTAGCTGCTCAGGCCGTGGTTGCGGAGGACGCCGGGATCTCGCTGGGGGCGAGCTGGCAGCCGGTAGGTCCGGGGCAGATTGCGAGCGCGCTCTACGGCAAGGTGACGGGGCGGGTGACGGCGGTTGCCGTCGATCCGGCCGATGCGAGCGGGAATACGGTCTATGTGGGCACGACCGGCGGCGGCGTATGGAAGTCGACCAACGCGGCGGGGCCGGCGAGCGCGGTGAGTTTTATTCCTCTGACAGATACAATCTCCGCATTCAGCCCGAATGCTGGGACAGCGGCGGTCCCTTCGCTCAGCATTGGGGCTGTCAGTGTGCAGAATGGCGTGGTGCTGGCGGGTACGGGCGATCCGAACGATGCGACCGACTCCTACTACGGCGGCGGGGTGCTGCGCTCGGAGGACGGCGGCGTGACGTGGGCGCTGATCCAGCAGGCGGATGTGGGCAATGCCCTTGTAGGGACGCACTCGTTCGTGGGGCTGGGGGTGGCCGGGTTTGCGTGGAGCAGCGACAGCTCGGTGGTGGTGATGGCGGTGGCCGATGCGGCCGAGGGGGAACTGACGCAGGCCGCCGCGACGACCAACAGCGTGCGTGGGCTGTATGTCTCGACTGACGGCGGGAAGAACTGGCAGATGGCGACCATCAAAGATGGTGGCCAGACGGTGCAGACGCCGCTGCCCTCTGGGGGGAATCTCGGCGGCAACGCGGCGACCGCGGTGGTGTGGAACCCGGTGCGGCAGCGGTTCTATGCGGCGGTGCGGTATCACGGGTACTACGAATCCTCCGATGGCGCGACGTGGACGCGGCTGGCAGCGCAGCCGGGGGGACTCTCGTGTCCGACGATTACGAGCGCGGCCTGCCCGATGGCTCGCGGTGCGCTGGCGGTGCAGCCGGTGAGCGGCGACCTGTTTGCGTTGACGGTGGATAGCGGCAATCACGATCAGGGGCTGTGGCAGGACGTGTGCAACGACGCGGGCTCGGGATGCAGCGGCGCGGTGAGCTTTGGGACGCAGTTGAACTCGACGCCTCTGGATGAGGGGGGCGGGAGCACAGTCATTCCGCAGGGGGATTACAACCTTGCGCTGTCGGCGGCGGCTTCGGGAAACGACACGCTGCTCTTCGTCGGCACGGCGGACCTGTATCGCTGCTCGCTCGGCGCGGGCTGCACGCTGCGGAACACCACTAATGCGCGGAACGCCTGTGGCGCGCCTGCGGGTGTGGCCGGGGCGCAGCATGCCATTGCCACGCTTACGACGGGCGCGTTGCCGCTGGTGTATCTGGGCAACGATGGAGGGCTGTGGCGCTCGACCGATGGCGTGAACGAGACGGGCGCGCCGTGCTCGGCGGACGATGCGAGCCACTTCGACAACCTGAACGGCGGTCTGGGGTCGCTGGCCGAGGTCATCAGCTTTGCCGAGGACCCGACGGATGCGAATACGCTGCTGGCTGGCTTTGGCGCGAACGGCAGCGCGGGCACGAGCGCGGCAGGCTCGGCGACGGAGTGGCTACAGCTTGCGCCGGGCGAGGGTGGCACGGTCGCCATCGACCCGGCCGATACGCGGAACTGGTATCTCTCGACCGCCGCGGGGGTGAGCATCGGGCGCTGCACGCAGGGAGGACGCTGCACGGCGGCGGACTTTGCGGGTGTGCCGGAGATCGGGCTGGCACAGGTGAGCGGCGATGCGTCGCTGATCGATCCGCCGTGGCTGCTGGACCCGGCGCTGACGAGCAATCTGCTGGCGGGGACCTGCCGCGTGTGGCGCGGACCGGCGGCGAATGGCGGCGCGTGGTCGAGCGCCAATGCGGTCAGCACGCTGCTGGCGGGGGCGCAGAATGCAGCGTGCGATGGGACGAACCCGATGATCCGCTCGCTGGCCGCGGGCGGGGCTGCGAGCGGGCCGGGGACTGGCTCGACCGTGTTGTATGCGGGCATGGCGGGCTCGGCCGATGGTGGCGGTTCGGCGGGTGGGCATGTGTTTGTGACGACGGAGGCGGACAGGGCCAGCAGCTCGGCGGTCTGGACGGACCAGACCGGCTCGCCGGTGACGAATGGAGCGCAGGGGTTCAATCCGGGGGGCTTTGATGTCTCCTCCATTGTGGCGGATGCGCATGACCTGGCGGGACAGACGGTGTATGCCACGATCATGGGCTTCAACTATCCGCATGTGTACCGCTCGATCGATGCGGGGGCGCACTGGACGAACATCAGCAGCAATCTGCCGAATGCTCCGGCGAACAGCGTGCTGGTCGATCCGAACGACGCCCATACCGTCTATGTGGCGACGGACACCGGCGTGTATGCAACTGGTTCAGTTGCAGATTGCGCGGTAGCCAACTGCTGGAGCGTCTATGGCGCGGGCCTGCCGTATGCGCCGGTGGTGCAGCTTGCGGCCTCGGCGGCGTTGCCGACCGGCGATGGGCGGTTCGGCGAGCTTCGCGCTGCCACGTATGGGCGGGGCATCTGGCAGGTTCCGCTGACGACGGCCTATGCGCTTCAGGCTGGGATGAGCCTGAGCGCGACGTCGCTCAGCTTCGGCCCGCAGAGCGTGGGGACGGTGAGCGCGGCGCAGACTGTCACGATCACGAACAACGGCCATGCTCCGCTGACGGTAAGCTCGGTAGCGATTACGGGCGGTCTGGGTACGCCGACGCTGCCCGCGGAGCCGGACTTTGCCGCGACGACCGATAGCTGCTCCGGCGCGACGGTTCCCGTGGGCGGAAGCTGCGCTGTCGAGGTGAGCTTTCTGCCCGTGGCGACGGGCGCGCGGCCCGGCGTGCTGACGCTCTACGGCAACGTCTCCGGCGGGCAGGCCAGTGTGACGCTGACCGGCACCGGCACGCCGCCCGGCGCGGTGGTGCTGACGCCGCTCTCGTTGAGTTTTCCGGCGACGCTGGTAGGGGCGGTTTCGGCGGCGCAGAACATCACCGTCGCCAACACCGGAGGCGCGGTGGTGACCCTGGGCGCTCCGGCGGTGACGGGCGACTATCGCATCGTGACGAACACCTGCGCGGCCACGCTGAGCGCGGCGACAAGCTGCACGGTGGCGATTGCGTTTGCGCCGACGGCGACCGGTGCGCGAGCGGGCAGCTTCACGCTGACGGATTCGGCTGGGACGCAGACGGCCTCGCTGCGCGGCAACGGCAGCGCGCCCGCGACGGATGCGCTCTCGCCCGCGAGCCTGAGCTTTGCAGCGCAGCAGTTGAGCACGGCGAGCGGGCCGCAGGCGGTGACGCTGACGAACTCGGGCGATGTACCGCTGACGCTGATTGCGGCGTCGATCACGGGCGACTTTGTAGTGACGAACGCCTGCGGCAACTCGCTGAACGCGCATGCGAGCTGCGTGATGCAGATTTCGTATGTGCCGAAGAACGTGGGCGCGGAGAGCGGCGTGCTGACCGTTTCGGACCAGTACCGCAGCCAGACGGTCGCGCTTGCGGGCTTTGGGGTTGCGCCGCCGGGCGTCTCGCTGGCTCCGGTTTCGGCGCTTGGGTTTGCCCCGGTGGGCGTGGGGCTCAGCAGCGCGGCGCAGGTGGTGACGCTGACGAATAACGGTGGCCAGCCGCTGGCGATCAGCAGCGTGTCGCTGACGGGAGATTTTTCCCTCGTGCCGGGCAGCAATACCTGCGGTAGCGCGGTCGCGGCGAACAGCGCCTGCACGATGCAGGTAGTCTTCTCGCCCGCGATGGCAGGGATAAGGACGGGACAGCTCATCGTGATGGATAACTCTGCTGGTTCGCCGCAGACGCTGGCGCTGACCGGGACCGGCGTCGACTTTACGCTGGCGGCAGAGAGTAGCACGCAGACGGTGAGCAGTGGGGCCTCGGCGGTGTATCCGCTGCTGCTGACCTCGGCCAGTGGTGTGCCGGGGACGGCGGTGTTTACGTGTACGGGCGCTCCGGCGAATGCGACATGTAACGTGACGCCCTCCTCCGTTGCTCTGGGGACGGGAACGGCGGTGGTTACGGTGACGGTGCAAACGGGTGTGTCGACCAGTGCGGTGACAGAGCGGGGGCTGGCTTGGCTGGCTGTGCTGCTGCCGGTGGTTCTGCTGCCGGGGCGCCGACGGTGGCACAGTAGAGTACTGGGGCTTGTCGTGCTCTGCGGGTTGATGGGGGCGATGGGGTGCGGATCGTCGCGGCTGATTCCGGGGTCGTCGGTGAACAACAGTGCTCCGTCGACGCCTACGCCGGGGGGGGCGTCGACGGTGGTGGTTTCGGCTTCGAGCGCGGGGCTGGTGCGGAGCGTGAACCTGTCGCTGACGGTGCAGTAGAGCTAGACGGCCTGTCCGGCGCTGAAGCCGGAGGCCCAGGCCCACTGGAAGTTGTAGCCGCCGAGCCAGCCGGTGACGTCGACCACCTCGCCGATGAAGTAGAGGCCGGGGACGCGGCGGCTCTCGAGCGTGCGGGCGTCGAGTTCGGCGGTGTCGATGCCCCCGACGGTGACCTCGGCTTTGGCGTAGCCCTCGGTGCCGGTGGGGACGATCTCCCAGCCGTGAAGCTGGCGCTCCCATGCTTCGAGGGCTGTGTTGCTCCAGCCTGTGGGCGGATGGACGGTCAGCCAGCGTTCGGCGAGGCGGGTAGAGAGTTCTGTTTTTAAGGCTTGCAGGGCTGTGGCTGGGTCGCGGCGGGCGTTGTGTTCCAGCAGCGGCTCGGTGAGGTGCTTGTCGGGCGCGAGGTCGAGCCGGATCGGCTCGCCGGGCTGCCAGTAGGAGGAGATTTGAAGGATGGCCGGGCCGCTCAGGCCACGGTGGGTCAGCAGAGCCTTCTCGCGGAAGCTGGGGGTGCGCTTGCCGGTTCCGGTGGAAGCGATGGCCTCGAAGGAGAGGCCGGTCAGGTCGCTCCACTGGCGGCGGTCGTGCTCGCTGAAGAGGAGCGGGACCAGACCGGGGCGGCAGGGCACGATCTTCAGGCCGAACTGCCGGGCGAGGTCGTAGCCGAGGCTGGTTGCGCCCATCTTGGGGATGGAAAGGCCGCCGGTGGCGACGACCAGCGACCCGGCGCGGAAGCTGCCCTTGCCGGTTTCGACGAGGAAGCCGGTGTCGCGGCTGACGGCGCTGATGCTGGCGCTGAGCACGATGCGGACGCCCGCTTCGGCGCACTCGGTTTCGAGCAGGCGCACGACGTCGTGCGCGGAGCGGTCGCAGAAGAGTTGGCCGAGGGTCTTCTCGTGGTACGGGATGCCGTGTTTCTCGATGCGGGCAATGATGTCCGCCGGGGTAAAGCGGGCCAGCGCGGACTTGGCAAAGTGCGGATTCTGCGAGAGATAGTTCTCGGCCCGGGCGTGCAGGTTGGTGAAGTTGCAGCGGCCTCCGCCGGAGATGAGGATCTTTTTGCCGACACGCTCGGCGTGGTCGAGCACAAGGACGCGCCGACCGCGGTGGCCTGCCTCGATGGCGCACATCAGCCCGGCTGCGCCCGCTCCCAAAACGATGACGTCGAAGCTTTGGGGCGGAGGCATGAGCTTCATTTTACGGGTGTGCGACCATCAGGTATGCAGCGAGGAATACCAAAATGTCCGGAGACAATCGAAGGTCCGGCGGCGATCATTCAGCGGCGCGCGGCGGACCGGATTCGCGCCGGGCATCTGTGGGTCTACAAGTCCGATGTGCAGGAGCTGATCCCAGTCGAAGGACAGGAGGCGCTCGCGCCCGGCTCCCTGATCACGGTCGTCGATGGGCGAGGGATTCCACTGGGTTCGGCGCTCTATAGCGACGCCTCACAGATCAGCCTGCGGATGGTTTCGGGTGAGTCGGGGCTAACGCGGGAGGGGTATCTGGCCGGAGCGCGGGAGCGGCTGGGGGTGGCGCTGGCGCTGCGGCGGGAGCTGGCTCCGGAGTCGGCGGAGAGCAATGCGTGCAGGCTGGTCTTCTCGGAGGCGGATGGGCTGCCGGGGGTGGTTATTGACCGCTATCGCGAGCTGGCCGTGGTGCAGCTTCTGACGCAGGGGACGGCGCAGGACGATCTGCGGCGGGTGATCGTGGAGGTGCTTTCCGAACAGCTACCGCTGGAGACGATTGTGGAACGGCCCGATCCGCGGGTGCGGGAGCTGGAGAGGCTGGCTGCGCCCTCGGGTGAACCGCTTTTGGCCAAAGGTGCGGCGGAACTGGCGACGGTCTTTACGATCAATGGGTTACGGTTCCACTTCGACGCGAATGCGGGGCAGAAGACGGGTGCGTTTCTCGATCAAAGGCTGAACTATCCGGCGGCGGCTCGGTATGCGAAGGGGCGGGCGCTCGATGTCTGCACCTATCAGGGCGGCTTTGCGCTGCATCTGGCGCAGCGGTGCGAGCGAGTGACGGGCGTGGACGCCAGCCGGTCGGCGCTCGAGGTGGCGGATCGGAACCGGGAGCTGAATCCCGACCTTGCCGCGCAGGTGGACTGGATCGTGGCGGACGCCTTCGAGCTGTTGCGGGAGTACGAGGCTACAGGGCGCAGGTACGACACGATTGTGCTCGATCCACCGGCCTTTGCGAAGACCAAACGGGCGGCTGAAGGCGCAATGCGGGGGTACAAAGAGCTGAACCTGCGGGCGCTGAAGATGCTTCCGGCCGGGGGGACGCTGGTGACCTGCTCGTGCTCGCATCATGTTGCTCTGGAGGAGTTTACGAGTGCCATCGCTGCTGCTGCGGCGGATGCAGGGCGGCGAGTGCAGGTGCTCGAGGTGCGAGGGGCCGCGCCGGATCATCCGGCGGTGCTGACGCTGCCGGAGACGAGCTATCTGAAATGTTTGATCTGTAGGGTGGGATAGGCAGGGGGTCCCGGTGCTGGGATGGGTCCATGCTATATGTGAGTGCGTCAATGTCAAGATTATTGCAACCTTTTGCGAAGATATGCGTCAAAAGAAGCAAAGGCCGGTGAAAGACCCTCCCGGCCTACACATTCAGGTGGTTCAGGAGAGTGCTTTATGACGATGACGCGATTTGTTCCGCTTCGGTCCCCGTTGCAGGATGTAGCCCTCTTGCAGCATCGGTTGAACTCCATCTTCAGCGACTTTGCCAGCCCAAAAGAGGAAGGCTCCTCGACCGGCAGCTTCGTTCCGGCGGTGGATATTTATGAGGACGAGAAGGAGCTTGTGCTCAAGCTCGAGGTTCCCGGTTTGAAGCCGGAGGACATCGACATCCGGCTGGAGAACCAGAGCCTGGTGGTGAAGGGCGAGCGCAAGTTCGAGAGCGAGGAGAAGGCTGAGAACTTCCATCGCATCGAGCGGCGGTTCGGCACCTTCGTGCGCAGCTTTACCCTGCCTCGCACCGTTGACACGGAACACGTAAGCGCGGGGTATGATGCTGGCGTGCTGCGGATCAGCGTAGTGAAGAAGCCCGAGGCGCAACCGAAGCAGGTGAAGATCGAGGTTGGCTCGGCGTCAAAGCCGCTGGTGGAGTCGAACCCGACGGCCTGAGTCGATAAGGACAAGTAAGAACATGGCGAAGCGCCCGGTCGCTGTGTGCGGCGGGCGCTTCGTCGCATCTATGAGAGTAAAGACGGGCGGGAGATTGGAAGAACGAGGAGAGCGGCGAGATGGCGATCAAGTGGGACAAGATGACGGTGAAGGCGCAGGAGGCGATGCAGGAGGCCGGCGGGCAGGCCGGTGAAAATGGCAATCCCGAGGTGCTGCCGCTGCATCTGCTGGCGGCGCTGCTCGAGGACCGCGAGGGCGTGGTGATCCCGGTGCTCGAGAAGGTGGGCGTGCCGGTGGAGCAGTTGCTGCACGGCGTGAACACGGCGATCGGCAAGCTGCCGAAGGTGCAGGGCGGAACGCAGCCGGGCATCGGGCAGGCGCTGCAGAAGGTGTTGGAGCGCGGCTTCAAGGAGGCCGAGAACTTCAAGGACGACTACTGCTCGACCGAGCATCTGCTGCTGGCGCTGTCGGAGGCCAAGGGCGATCCGGTGCAGGCGGCCTTGGCGGCGTTTGGCGGAACGCATGACGCGATCCTGAAGGCACTGAGCGCGGTGCGCGGATCGCAGAGGGTGACGGACCAGAACCCCGAGGGTAAGTTCCAGGCGCTGGAGAAGTATGCGAAGGATCTGACCGACCTGGCGCGGCGCGGCAAGCTGGACCCGGTGATCGGGCGCGACGAGGAGATTCGGCGCGTGATCCAGGTGCTGTCGCGGCGGTCGAAGAATAACCCTGTGCTGATCGGCGAGCCGGGTGTGGGTAAGACTGCGATTGTCGAGGGGCTTGCCCGGCGTATTGTGCAGGGCGATGTGCCGGAGATTCTGCGCAACAAGCGGGTTTGCTCGCTCGATCTCGGTGCGTTGATTGCCGGGGCTAAATTTCGCGGTGAGTTTGAGGAACGGCTTAAGGCTGTGCTTAAGGAGATCGAGGAGTCGCATGGGGAGGTCATCCTCTTCATCGACGAGCTGCATACGCTGGTCGGCGCAGGCGCGAGCGAAGGAGCGATGGATGCGAGCAACATGCTGAAGCCCGCACTGGCGCGCGGTGAGCTGCGGGCCGTCGGCGCGACGACGCTGAACGAGTATAAGAAGTACATCGAGAAGGATGCGGCTCTGGAGCGGCGCTTCCAGATCGTGTATGTGGGCGAGCCGAACGTGGAGGATACGATTGCGATTCTGCGCGGATTGAAGGAACGCTATGAGGCGCACCACAAGATCCGCATCAAGGACTCGGCGATTGTGGCGGCGGCGACGTTGAGCCATCGGTATATCTCCGACCGTTTTCTGCCGGATAAGGCCATCGACCTTGTGGACGAGGCTGCGGCTGCGCTGGCGATCCAGATCGGCTCGGTGCCGGTGGAGATTGATGATCTGGAGCGGCGAGCAACGTCGCTGGAGATCGAGCGGCAGGCGCTGAAGCGTGAGACGGATGCGAACTCGATTGAGCGGCTGGAAGAGGTCGAGCGCGAGCTGGCCGAGGTGAAGGAGCAGGCCGCCGGTCTGCGGGCGCGCTGGCAGAAGGAACGCGGCGCGATTGGGCGGATTGCCGAGCTGAAGGAGAAGCTCGAGTCGCTGCGCTTCCAGATGACGGAGGAGACGCGCAAAGGCAACCTGCAACGCGCTGCGGAATTGCAGTATGGTGAGATTCCGAAGGCCGAGGCCGAGCTGAAGGAGCTGACCGACTTGCAGGACTCTGCCTCCGGCGACAAGCAGCGCATGCTGAAGGAGGAGGTCGACGAGGAGGACATTGCCAAGGTTGTCTCCAAGTGGACCGGCATCCCTGTGAGCAAGATGCTCGAGGGCGAGATGAAGAAGCTCGTGCAGATGGAATCGCGTCTGCGGGAGCGGGTCATTGGGCAGGATGAGGCGCTGGAGGCGGTGGCGAATGCGATTCGCCGCTCGCGTGCTGGCTTGTCTGATCCGAAGCGGCCGATCGGCAGCTTCATCTTCCTTGGGCCTACGGGTGTGGGCAAGACGGAGACGGCGAGAGCGCTGGCGGAGTTCCTGTTCGATGATGAGCAGGCGATGGTCCGCATCGACATGAGCGAGTACATGGAGAAGCACTCGGTGGCGCGGCTGATTGGCGCGCCTCCGGGGTACGTGGGCTACGACGAGGGCGGGCAGTTGACCGAGAGCGTGCGGCGCAGGCCATATGCGGTCATCCTGTTCGACGAGATCGAGAAGGCGCACCCGGATGTCTTCAACGTGCTGCTGCAGGTGCTCGATGATGGACGGCTGACGGACTCGAAGGGTCGGACGGTGGACTTCAAGAACACGGTGCTGATTATGACCTCGAACCTGGGGGCGAATCAGTTGACGAGCGCATGGGCCGAGAGCGAGGACGGATTCCGCGATGCAACCACACGCGTGATGAACTCTCTGCGGGAGCACTTCCGGCCGGAGTTCCTGAATCGCGTGGACGACATTGTGGTCTTCCATCCGCTGAACGAGGATCAGCTCGAGCACATCATCGACCTGCGGCTTGCGGATCTGCAGAAACTGGTGGCGGATCGCAAGATCACGCTGGAGATGACGCCCGAGGCACGCAAGGCGATCTTCAAGGCCGGGTACGACCGGGCGTATGGAGCGCGTCCCCTGAAGAGGGCCATCCAGCGCATGGTGCAGGACAAGCTGGCTGTGCGGATTCTCGACGGCAGCGTGCTGCATGGCGACCATGTGCGGGTGACCGCCGAGAAGGACGGCACGCTGGGCTTTGAGGTGACCGACCGCGAGGCAGTTACGGCCTGAGGGCTCGTTGAGAAATGAGGCCGTCATCCTTTCGGATGACGGCCTTTTTGTTTAAGGCGTAGTCAGGATCTCGGGCTCGATATTGACCGGGAAGTTCACCGAGCGGGCGATGAAGCAGAGCTTATGTGCCTCCTCGTGCAGCTCGCGGGCTTTTGATTCGGTCTGCGGGTCGGTGATGCGAACCTTCGGGCGCAGTAGTACCTGCGAGAAGTTGCCGGAGCCGTTGGTGCTTTCGTCCATGGTGCCGATGGCCTCGTCCTGATAGTCGAGGACGACTACGCCGCTGACCGCGCAGAGATGCAGATACCAGAGCATGTGGCAGGAGGAGAGGCTGGCGACAAGCAGCTCCTCCGGGTTGTAGCGCGTGGGGTCGCCGCGAAAAGCCGGATCGCTGGAGCCGGGGATGGTGGGCTTACCCGCGGCGGTGAGCGTAAAGTCGCGGCGGTAGCTGCGGTAGTCGGTTGTGCCGGGGCCGTCGTTGCCGGCCCAGTTGGTCTGGATGCGGTAGGTGTGCTGCTTGTGCGGCTTGCTCTGCCTGGCGATGCGCTCCTGCTCCCATGTCTCGGAGACGGTGCGGCCGGGGGTGAGGCCGTCGGTGGCGACGGTGAGGATGAGCTGATGCTCGTGGTCGCTGTAGAGCGAGTCGATATTGACTCCGGCGTCGGCCATGCGGCGGGTCAGCTTGCCGAGCTGGCCGGGCTCGTCCTGGTTGAGCCGCTGCGAGAGCACCTCGCGCACCTCGAGCACGGTGATGCCTGCGGCTTCGAGCGCGCGTCGGGCGGCCTCGCCGTCGTGGAAGAGGAAGTGCGCGACGCCGCGGCCATCGACGACCCAGGCTCCGCCGCCTTCGATGCTGACTCCGGCGCGGCCAAGGGCCTCGCCCATCTCCGCCAGGGCTCCCGGGCGGTTCTCGAGCGTGATGCTCAGGTCGAACATGGGATGCTCCTCCGTCTGGCATCCAGCGTGCGCCTCTCGGCCTTGAGGACGCAAGCCTGGGAGGGACAGCCCGGTATACTCAGGAGTTGAGTTGGACCGAATCACGCGTCGAGCGAGTGCGCCTTGATGATGTGGTAACGAGGCGGGATTGAGCAGGAAAGCAATCATTATCGGCGCCGGGCCAGCCGGGCTGACGGCGGCGCTGGAGCTGCTGCGGCGCACGGATATCCAACCCATCGTCCTTGAGGCGAGCGGGGAGATCGGCGGCATCTCGCGCACGATCCGGTACAAGGGCAACCGCATGGACATCGGCGGGCATCGCTTCTTCTCCAAGAGCGACCGCGTGATGCAGTGGTGGATGGAGCTGATGCCGCCTGCGACTGATGGCGAGGCGGAGACGCCGGTCATCAGCTATCAGGGCAAGACGCGCACCGTAGCTGTGCCCGCGCATCTGGAGCAGGAGCCGCCGCTGCGCGGCATGGGGCCGCTCGAGGTGGATGCGGAGGAGATCGACGAGGAAGAGCCGGTCGAGCCGGAGGCTGTGCTGGCTGTGCCGGAGCCGGTGGATGCTGACCATGTCATGCTCATTCGTCCGCGTAAGAGCCGTATTTACTATCTGCGAAAGTTCTTTGCGTATCCCATCACGATTACGGCGGAGACGCTGGGCAATCTGGGGCTGGTGCGGACGATGCGCGTGGGTACGAGCTACCTGATCTCGCGGGTGCGGCAGATTACGCCGGAGAAGAGCCTTGAGGATTTTCTTATCAACCGCTTTGGGCGGCAGCTCTACCTTACGTTCTTCAAAAGCTACACGGAGAAGGTGTGGGGTACGCCGTGCGAGCAGATTTCGGCGGAGTGGGGGGCGCAGCGCATCAAGGGGCTGAGTCTGACGACGGCGGTGAAGCACTTCCTCAAGAAGACCTTTGCGGGCGCGCCGAAGGGCGACCTTGCGCAGAAGGGCACGGACACCAGCCTGATCGAACGCTTTCTGTATCCGAAGCTTGGGCCGGGGCAGCTCTGGGAGTATGTGGCTGACGAGGTCGTGCGGCTGGGCGGCGAGATTCACATGCAGTGGACGGTGGATCGCGTGCACTGCGAAGGGAATAGTGTGGTGTCGATTGAGGCGGTGAATCCTGCGGGCGAGCGGCAGACCTTTGCCGGGGACTACTTCTTTTCGACGATGCCGATGAAGGACCTGGTGCGCGCGATGGATGCTCCGGTGCCTGCGAACGTGCGTGAGGTGAGCGAGGGGCTGGAGTACCGCGACTTCATCACAGTGGGCCTGTTGTGCGATCGGCTGAAGGTAAGGGAGCCGGATGGTGGGCTGCTCAAAGACACGTGGATCTATGTGCAGGAGCCGGATGTGCTGCTGGGGCGGTTGCAGATCTTCAACAACTGGAGCCCGCACCTGGTAAGCGATTCGACGAAGGTGTGGATCGGGCTCGAATACTTCTGCTATGAGACGGACGATCTCTGGAAGATGGAGAACGAGGCACTTAAGCAGTTTGCGATTGCCGAGGTGGCGAAGATCGGCATCCTTGATCCGGCGGCGGTGATCGACGGCCATGTGGAGCGCGTGCCGAAGACGTATCCGGCGTACTTCGGTACCTACAATCGCTTCGATGAACTGCGGCGATTTACTGACGGCTTCGAGAATCTCTTCCTCGTCGGCCGCAACGGCATGCACAAGTACAACAATCAGGACCACAGTATGCTGACGGCGATGTCGGTGGTGGATGGTCTGGTGACAGGCCATGTGGACAAGGCTGCCCTGTGGGAGATCAACACGGAGCAGGAGTATCACGAGGAGAAGAAGTAGATGGCGCGGATCATTCTGGCGACGATTGCGGCGATGTTGCTTGTCGCGCTCGGGATGAATCGGAACCGCATCTATGTGCGCGATCCGCTGGGCAAGGTCTATCGCAGGGGCGTGCGGCAGCAGGATAACGCGGTGCTGATTAATTTCTCGAACGATGTGCTGGTGATGACCGGGCCGCAGCATGTACAGGAGCTGCTGATTGACAGCGTGGGCCGCGTGCCCGGAACGCCGCAGCCAATGAGCTGCCTGCGTGCACTGGTGTGCCTGTCGGAGGACGCGCAGGCGCCGATGCTCGGCTGGAAGGGCGGCGTGACGCGGGCGCGGATGAGCAGCCGCGAAGTGACCTTCAACGATGATGACGGGACGCCGGTGCGGATCGCTCTCCGATAGGCGCGATAAACTAAAAGTCTATGTCAGCAACGATCAAGGCGGTCCGGGGCACGCGCGATCTTCTGCCTCCAGAGACCGAGTTATGGAACCGGGTGGAGAGCGTCGCCCGCAGTGTATTTGCGCGGTATGGATTTGGGGAGATTCGCACGCCGATCTTTGAGGCGACGGAGCTGTTTGCGCGTGGCGTTGGAGAGGAAACCGATGTGGTTTCCAAAGAGATGTACACGTGGGAGGACCGCGCCCGCGCTGCCAGCGAGAAAGCGCAGTCGTTGACGCTGCGGCCTGAGAATACGGCGGGTGTGGTGCGTGCGTACATCGAGCACCAGATGGACAAGACCGGCCAATTGCAGAAGCTCTTCTACATCGGGCCGCAGTTCCGGCGCGAGCGTCCGCAGCGGGGACGGTACCGGCAGTTCTGGCAGATCGGCTGCGAGGTGATCGGACCGCCCAGCTCGGGATCGGAGAGCCCCATCCGCGATGCGGAGGTGCTGGAGATGCTGGCCACGCTGCTCGATGAGCTTGGGATCAAGGGATGGCGGCTGGAGGTGAACTCAGTTGGTTCATCGACTGATCGGCCGCGCTATCTGGCTGCGTTGAAGGATGCTCTGGCTCCGGTGAAGCACCTGATGTGCGAGGACAATCAGCGGCGGGCGGAGACGAATCCGCTGCGCGTGCTGGACTCGAAGGACCCGGGCGATCAGGAGATCATCGACGCGCTGCCGAAGATCGCGGAGTATCTCGACGCTGATTCCACGGAACACTTCAGGCAGGTATTAGCCGCGCTCGATGCGTGCGGTGTGCCGTACAGCGTCAACCCAAGGCTGGTGCGCGGGCTGGACTACTACACCCGCACGACCTTCGAGTTCACGGTTCCGGACGGCAGCGGCCTGGGCACGCAGAACGCGCTGCTGGGCGGCGGACGCTACGACGGGCTGACGGAGATTCTGGGCGGGCCGAAGGCCCCGGGCATCGGCTTTGCGATTGGCGAGGATCGGCTGATCTTGACGCTCGAGGCGCAGGCTTCTGAGACGGTCGAGAGCAAGCTCGATGCGTACATCGCTCCGATGGGCGCGGCGCAGAATGCGGCTGCTCTGGCGCTGGCAAGAGAGCTTCGGAGGGCCGGGCTTCGGGTCGAGGTGGGCGATGGTGGCTTCCGGCTGAAGAAGAGCTTTGACGTGGCCGACAGCAAGGCGCGGCGCATCGTGATCCTCGGTGAGGACGAGGTGGCCTCGGGCGTGGCGACGGTGAAGACCTTTGCCACGGGTGAGCAGGTGAAGGTCGCGCGCGCGGAGCTGGAGGCGCTTCTTCGGAGCTGAAAAAAGCTCCGGCCTGGTGTATATACATCACATATACTGAACGCAGATGGATATTGTCTTCCTTCATCAGGGGCAACGCTTTCTCTGGGACATGGGAAAGGCATCTGCCAACCTGGCAAAGCATGGGGTTTCATTCGAGGAGGCCTGTCAGGTCTTTTTCGACCCGCTGCTCCGGGTGCGGGATGCAACTGCCGGGAATGAGGCGCGGGAGGCGGTCATCGGGCTGACCGAGAGCTGGCTTCTGCTGTTCGTGGTTCATGTGGTGCGCGAGCAGGACGGTATCCGTATCATCTCGGCTCGCCCTGTGACGGCGCAGGAGAGGAGATTTTATGAAGACGATGAGTGAACGTCTGCGCAAACGGCTTGTGAAGGATCGTGAGATGACCTCGATCAGTCTCCGCCTGCCGGTGGATGTGATCGAGGATCTCAAGGAGATCGCGCCCTCGCTCGGGTTTTCCGGCTATCAACCGTTGATCCGCGCTTATGTGGGACAGGGGCTGCGCAAGGATCAGGCCCGGCTGGAGCACTCGCAGCTGCAAACCCTGACCGAAAGCCTGCGGAAGCAGGGTGTCTCCGATACGGTCATCTCGGCGGCGATCAGCGAGGCGAAGCTGAAATCCGCGTAGCTTTGTCGCGGGGGCTTTGGGTTCGTACAATAGGAAACACTGTGACATTAGACTTTTTAGGCAATCTACAGCGCACGCACATGTGCGGCGAGCTCAGGCCGGATGCGGCCGGTAACGAAGTGGTCCTGATGGGGTGGGTCAACCGCCGCCGCGACCATGGCAACCTCATCTTTCTGGACGTGCGCGACCGCTCGGGCATTACGCAGGTGGTGCTCGACAAAGAGGCCTCGGGCGAGGCTCATCACAAGGGCGAGCTGGCGCGGTCGGAGTTTGTCGTCGCGGCGCGGGGCAAGGTGCGCCGCCGCGAGGCTGGCCTCGAGAACCCCAATATGGTGACGGGCGAGATCGAGGTCGTTGCCACCGAGTTGCTGCTGCTGAACGAGGCGAAGACGCCGCCGTTCTCGCCTGCCGAGGACGCGATTGCCAACGAAGAGGTGCGGCTGAAGTACCGCTATCTCGACCTGCGGCGCGAGGAGATGCAGAAGAACTTTGCGCTGCGCAGCCGCGTGTCGATGGCGATCCGCAACTTCCTTGTGGAGCAGGGCTTTCTCGAGATCGAGACGCCGTTCATGACGCGCTCGACGCCGGAGGGTGCGCGTGACTACCTCGTGCCGAGCCGCGTGCATCCGGGTCACTTCTATGCGCTGCCGCAGTCGCCGCAGATCTTCAAGCAGATCCTGATGATCTCGGGCTTCGACCGCTACTTCCAGATTGCGCGCTGCTTCCGCGATGAGGACCTGCGCGCAGATCGCCAGCCGGAGTTTACGCAGATCGATCTGGAGATGACCTTCCCGCAGATGGAGACGATCTTCCGCATCGTCGAGGGCTTTTTGAGCGCGGCGTTTCGTGCGGCGCTGGGCATCGAGCTGGGGCCGCCGTTTCTGCAGATGACGTATGACGAGGCGATTCGCAGGTACGGCATCGACAAGCCGGATATGCGTCTGCCCGCGATGGTGGAGTTTACCGAAGAGCTGACGCCGGAGCTGCGTGCGACGCTCAAGATTGAAGCAGAGCTGCCGATCCTTGGCTTCATCATTCCGAAGGCCGGTGGGCTGAGCGGAACCGAGCGCAAGAAGCTGCTAAGCGAGGTGCGCGGCGGCTTTGGCGACAGCGGTCTGGACCTGCTCGATACGGAGCGGCTGAAGACTAACGAGACATTTGCTCCTCTGGCGGTCACGATTTCGGAGAAGCTTGAGGCTGCTCCTGACGATCTGGTCATTGTGGTCACGCCGAAGCTCGGCACGCCTGCGATGTGGAACTTCGACCGGCAGTGGATCTATAAGCGTGTGGGTGCGCTGCGGCTGGAGCTGGCGAAGAAGTACGCCGACAAGCACAAGCTCTTTGAGCAGACGGGCACGGCGGCGGACTACAAGTTCCTCTGGGTCACGGATTTTCCGATGTACGAGTGGAACGAGGAGTCGAAGACGTGGGATGCGGCACATCACCCGTTCACCTCGCCGCATGAGGAAGATATCAAGTCGGGCGCGCTGTTCAACGACAAGGGTTCGGTGCGGGCGCTGGCGTATGACATCGTGCTGAACGGCACGGAGCTTGGGTCTGGCTCGATCCGTATTCACCGGCAGGATGTGCAGGCGGAGATCTTCCGCTCGCTGGGCATGTCGGATGAGGAGGCGAAGAGCCGCTTCGGCTTCTTCCTCGAGGCTCTGGAGTACGGTACGCCTCCGCATGGTGGTATTGCGCTGGGTATCGATCGGATTGTGATGATTCTTGCGGGTGCGTCCAGCTTGCGCGAGGTGATTGCCTTCCCGAAGACGGCCAAAGCGATTGACCTGATGGTCGATGCTCCGAGCCTGCCGACGGAGCAGCAGATGAAGGAGCTGCATCTGCGGACGGTGGTTCGGAACTAGAGGTTTCTTGCAAAGAAAGGGGCCGCGCTTTGTGCGCGGCCCCTTTTGCTTTGTTGCAGGGATTCGCTCAGGATGACAGTGTTTTGGTAGAGAATCGAAAAGCAGATTCCTCCGCTACGCTGCGGAATGACAGTCCTATGGGTGGTCGATGTTATCTAGTAGGCGCTGGCGGCGGTCAGTTTCTCGAGGGCCGCGTCGGGTAGTCTTAGCTCGACGGCTTTGACCAGATCCTCAAGCTGGCTGACCGAGGTGGCGCTGGCGATGGGGGCGAGGATCGTCGGCTGCGCGGCCAGCCATGCCAGCGAGATGGCCGCCTGCGTTGCACCAGTCTCCTCGGAAACCTCTTCGAGGGCCTTCAGGATCTTTGTGCCGCGCTCGTCAAAGTACTTCGCCAGAGCGCCCTCGCGGTTTGCTCCCTTGATGTCTTCGAGGGTCTTGTACTTGCCGGTCAGGAAGCCGGAGGCGAGCGAGAAGTAAGGGATGACATCCAGACCGTACTTCTCGGCTACTGGCTGCAGATCAGTCTCGAACTTTTCGCGCGAGTACAGGTTGTACTCCGGTTGCAGGGTCTGGTACGGGGTCAGGCTTTTGGCCTCTGCGACCTTCATGGCCTCGGCCACACGCGCGCCGCTGTAGTTCGAGGCTCCGATGAGCTTCACTTTGCCCTGCGTGATGAGTTGGTGGTAGGCCTCGAGCGTCTCGTCGAGCGGCGTCTTCTCGTCGTCGGTGTGCGACTGGTAGAGGTCGATCACGTCGGTCTGCAGGCGGCGCAGCGAGTTCTCGACCTCTTTGAGGATGTACTCCTTGCTCAGGCCCTCGCCGCCGTCGCCCATCTTGACGCCGATCTTGGTGGCGATGACGACCTTGTCGCGCTTGCCGCTGCGCTTGAACCACTCGCCGATAATGCTCTCCGACTCGCCGCCCTGGTGGCCGGGAATCCAGACCGAGTAGATGTTGGCGGTGTCGATGAAGTTCAGGCCGTGGTCGACGAAGGCGTCGAGGACAGCGAAGGAGGTGGGTGCGTCGATGGTCCAGCCGAAGACATTACCGCCGAGCATGAGCGGGGCGACGTGGATATCCGAGGTGCCGATGGGACGGGTGTACATGATCTCTCCTGTGCAGGGTTGGACTCGAATGAGCAGGAAGGGGATGCAAGGAAGATGGCGCTAGTTCATCCAGCGGCGGTCGTTCGGGTCGCGCTTCTCGTTTTCGGTGTCGATGAAGTGGCCGTCCTTGTCGAAGCGCACGGTGCGGCCCTGCTTGCCCATGTAGACCTCGAACTTGCGGGCGGCGCGGCGGCGCTTCCAGCGGTAGTAGTCGTTACGCAGGCCGTAGTAGCTCTCGCTCATGCCGTGGGCGAAGCCGCGGCGCGGCGCGTACCTCACGTAGAGGAATCCGCAGAAAGCTCCTGAGAGCTCGAGCAGGGCGCCGAGGCTGTTGCCGCCTTTGAGCAGGACGGCCAGTGTGATCAGGATGTAAATCGCCACCATGTACTTCGCCTTGATGCGCAGCAGGAACCAGAGCATGAACTCCTGGTCGCCGAAGCGCATGGCGATGGCGATGAGCATGCCGAAGACTCCGGCCCAGCAGCCCATGACCGCGGCGTCGGGCCTCAGCTCGAGCAGGCGCGTGAAGGAGAGCGCCGAGGCGATGACCGCGCCGCCGATGGCGGAGGTGAAGTACAGCTCCGCCAGCCAGCGGCTGCCGAAGACGCTTTCGAGCAGCGAGCCGGTAAACCAGAGCGTCAGCATGCCGAGCAGGATGTCGAAGATGCCGTTGTTCAGGAAGGAGTAGGTGATGAGCTGCCACAGCTCGCCACGCAGGACGGCCGACGGCTCCAGAATGAGGTGGCCCGACAGGAACATCTCGACGCCGGGCGAAACCCAGTGCAGCAGCAGCATGCCGAAGAAGACGGCGACGTTGAGCAGGACCAGCTTGCGCACGACGCCTCCGAAGGAGGGGAAGGTCATCGTGATGGGGCTCGACCGCGGCATGGCTGCACTCTCTATTTCATCACAGCCAGACGCTTGCCGGGGTTGGGACTATTTGGCGGCGGTTCCCGGAACGGGCGCGGCACCGGCGGCGCGGATGGGCAGGGGGTAGACCGCCGCGCTGCGGTGCCCGGCTGCATCGACCGAGCGCACGCCGAAGATAGCGTTGTCCTTCGAGAGGTGCAGCGTGATGGTATTCGCTGTACCGGCGGGGACGACGCTCTGCCAGTCGGGCGCGTTGGTGTCGCGGGTGAGCACCTCGAAGCTCGCGCTGGCGGGCATGCCTGCGGGCGGCTCCCAGCGCAGGGTGGTGTCGTTGTCGAGGTTGGTGGTGACGACGCCCACATGCTGCGGCAGGCCCGGCGCGGAGGCGAAGTTTGCCAGCGCGGCGGCGTTCAGGCGGGCTACGTTGGCGATGTAGCTGAAGTCGTCGTACTCGATCAGGTCACCGTACTGGATGCCGTTCTCCGTGCGCACGAACTGGTGCTGATGGTTGAAGTTCTCCTGCCACTCGGTGAAGCGTACGGCGGTGAAGCCCTCGAGGTTGAAGCTGGTGTGATCGCCGCCGCGCAGGAAGCGGTCGCGGCGGAAGATAAGCACGGGATGGAAGGCTGCGATCTGGCGGATCGCCATGCTGTGCGCTCGTCCGGTCGTTGCCGGGGCGTGCTGGCCGACCGGCCCGAAGTAAGTGCGGGAGACGTCGGCGATGGCGCGGGCCAGCTCGCGGGAGGGAGAGTCGCTCTCCGCACCGAGCGTCTGGAGGTTGTGGAGTTGGTCGAGGGTGGCGGGACCGGGAACGCCCTCGGAGAAGACACGCACGGCGGTCTTGTCCTGCCCGGTGCTGCCGGGCGTGGTATCGCCGCCTACGATGTCATTGTTCAACACGGCTTCGAGCTGCCAGCCCTCGGATTTGGCGAGTTTTGCAAGGTGGCGGCTGCCGTTGAGGCCCTGCTCCTCGCCAGCGACGGCGACGAAAACGATAGTGGAGGGGAACTTCAGCTTGGAGAGCACGCGGGCGCATTCCAGCGAGACAGCCGTACCGCTGGCGTCGTCGTTGGCTCCGGGGGCAGGGTCGTGCGTGTTCATGACGTCGGTGTTGCGGGAGTCGTAGTGGCCGGTCACAAGCACGCGGCGGCCGGACTGTGCAGGGTCGGTGCCCTTGAGCACGGCGTAGATGTTCTGGAGGCGCGTGGGCTTCGTGATGCGCGTGCCGGGAGCGCCGGGCTCGGTGAAGTCGTCGCGCCTGACCTCGAGGCAGTTGCCGCAGTCGGCGGAGATGCGCTGGAACTCGCTGAAGATCCAGTCGGCGGCGGCGGTGATGCCGGTGCCGGAAGGCAGGTCGGTGTCCATGCTGGAGAGGGTGCTGCGGTTGCGGAAGCTCACGAGTTTTGTGATGGTGTCGTGAATTCTCTCCGGCGAAACCTGCTGGAGCGCCGCGGCGATGGCCGGGTCGGCAGGAGCCGGGCTGATGGGCGCGGGCTGCTGCGCGAGCGACAGCGACGGCAGCAGGAACAGAGACGCGGCGGGAAGGCAGAAACGGCGTAAGTGGCGCATCATCAATTTCCTTTTGAAACCGATTTCAACCTTCGGTCAGAGGCGTTGCACGGAAGGCTTGACGGACGAATCCCGACCCCGCTAGAAGGGAAGGAGCAAAGATGCCAGTGCTGCGCTCTATGCTCACGATCTTATAGCAGCACGCTGCGCGCAAAGCGCTCTTTTGGGGAGGAATGAGGCCATGGCGGTGATATGTCCTGAGTGCGATAGTCCACTCGATCTGGACCCGGATGAGGTCGAAGAGGGTGAGGTCGTGCAGTGCGATGAGTGTGGCGTGGAGGTCGAGGTCGTCAGCACCGATCCACTGGAGCTGATGGCCATCGAGGATGAGGGGTACGACGAGGAGGAGCGTTTGCAGATCGACGACGAGGAGGAGTAGCCTCCGCCTCTCGAACGTATACTTGAATCCATGATGAATTCCGCATCCTCCGTGAACCATCTTCGCCGCAGTCTTGTACTTGCAGGTTGTGCCCTCGCGCTCGGCTGGAGCGCCGTGCAGGGAGTGAGCCTTCTGGCGCAGCGGCTGCCCGCGCAGCGGACGGTGCAGGGACGGATCATGGATAAGGACAACGCTCCGGTTAACGGAGCCGTGGTCTATCTGAAGGATGACCATACGATGTCGCTCAAGAGCTTCATCACGAATGCTGATGGGGCGTACCGCTTCGGCCAGCTCTCGCAGAACACGGACTATGAGCTGTGGGCTGAGAAGAGCGGCAAGAAGAGCGGGACGAAGACGATCAGCTCCTTCGACACCAAGCAGGCGATCCAGTTGGATTTGAAGATCGAGAAGTAGGCGTACATCCCACCCTTCGCAAAAGCGAGAAGGATGGGATGTACGGATGATATGGGCTGGGAGAAGAAAGCAGATTCCTCCGCTATGCTGCGGAATGACAGTTGGGGTGGAGTTGGCTAGTAGCCTGCGCCTCCACCGCCTTCGTCGGTCATCAGGTTCTCGAAGCGTGTGAAGTCAGAGAGATAGGCGAGCTTGACGCTGCCGGTGGGGCCGTTTCTCTGCTTGGCGATGATGATCTCGGCCTGCCCTTTTACATCCTCGTTCTCGCGGTCGTAGTACTCTTCGCGGTGGATGAAGCAGACGACGTCGGCGTCCTGCTCGATGGAGCCGGACTCGCGCAGATCGCTCAGCAGCGGCTTCTTGTCGCCCTGCCGCTGCTCGCTTCCACGCGAGAGCTGGCTCAGCGCGATGACGGGGACGTTCATCTCCTTGGCCAGCGCCTTCAGGCCGCGGGAGATGGTGCTGACCTCCTGCGTGCGGTTCTCGGACTTGCGCTGGCCGGGGCCGGAGGAACCGGTCATCAGTTGCAGGTAGTCGATGACGATGAGGTCGAGCGTGCCCTGCTGCTGCTTCAGGCGGCGGGCCTTGGCGCGCATCTCGGCCAGAGTGATACCGGGCGTGTCGTCGACGAAGATCTTCGACTCCATCAGGCGTTCCAGCCCCTCTGTCAGCCGGGTTCGGTCGTCGCGGCCGATGAAGCCCTGCTGAATCTTGCGGGCGCTGACCTGCGCCTGCGAGGCGAGCATGCGGCGCAGCAGGCTCTCCTTGGACATTTCGAGCGAGAAGACGGCAACCACTTTGCCGCCGCGGATAGCCGCATTTTCGGCGATGTTGATGGCCCAGGCGGTCTTGCCCATCGACGGGCGAGCCGCGATGATGATGAGGTCCGAGGGCTGCAGGCCGCTGGTCATCTTGTCGAACTGGATGTAATGCGTGGCGAGTCCGCTGACCTCGCGGCCCTGCTCGTAGAGCTTGTCGATGGAGCCGAAGGAGCCGCGCACGATCTCGTCGATACCGGCGAGGCCGCCGCGGATGGCGTGGTCGCTGATCTCCATCAGCCGCGTGCTCACGTCGTTGAGCACCTCAAGCGCCTCTTCGCTCTGCTCACCCGCAGCGGCAAGACCGAGGTCGCAGACGGTCATGAGCTGGCGCATGAGGCTTTTGTCGAGCACGATGCGGACGTAGCTCTCGATGCTGAGCTTGCGCGGCAGGCCCTCGCTGAGCGAGGCGAGGTAGGCGATGCCGCCGATGGAGTCCAGCTCCTTGCGGCGGCGCAGCTCTTCGCTGACGGTGACGATGTCGACCGCGTGCCCGGCTTCCGATAACCCCATCATGGCGCTGTAGATGCGGCGGTGCGAGTCGAGCGAGAAGTCGTCTGCCTTCAGGACCATGGAGGCGTCGGTGATCGCCACCGGCTCGACCAGCATGCCGCCGAGGATGGTCATCTCGGCGTGAACGGAGGCGGGACGGTCGGTGTCGCCGACGAGGTGAGGGTAGCTTGCCATATTTTCAAGCCTATCGAACCCCGCTTCAGGGCGTTGTGGACGCGGTGCAAAACGGGATTGCTCCGAGTGTACGCCGGTTGTCGTAGAGTGGAGGGACATCCCTGTTTACCTCCGAGGAGCCAGCCACGATGGGAGCCGAGAAGATTTTAGCCGTTCCGCCCGCAGCGCAGCGCGACAAAGCCTCGTTCGAGCTGCTGCGCGTCTGGGTCGCCGAAAAAGGCCAGCACGTCTCCATCCAGAGCGGCGCGTGGGAGGATCCCTTCGCGTGGGGCATTGTGCTGGCGGACCTGGCTCGGCATATCGCGCATGCGAGTCATCTGCAGAATAAAAAGAACGATCCGGAGGCATTTCTGGCGCGGCTGCTGGAGGGGTTCGAGGCGGAGATTCAGAACCCGACCGATGAGCCTGAGGGTGAGGTTACTCAGTAGGGTGGACTATTACTGCTCGTCATCCTGTCGCATTTTTCTCCCTTGTTATTCCTCCATTGCGGAGGAATAACAAGGGATAGTGGCTACTTGTAGCGGTCCTTGAAGTCCTGAAACAGCTCCGGGAACTGCTGTTTGAGCGCGGCTACCTTCGGCACGTCGCAGATCTGGATATACGGGTTGTTTGGGTTCTTCTCGGCGTAGTCCTGGTGGTAGTCCTCGGCGTTGTAGAAGGCCTCGAGCGGCACGAGCTGGGTCACGATCTTCTTCGGGAAGACATGCGCCGCGTCGAGCTGTGCGATGTACGCTTCGGCAATCTTCTGCTGCTCCGGCGTGGTGAAGAAGATCACCGAGCGGTAGGAGTAGCCCACGTCCGGCCCCTGCCGGTTCAACTGCGTAGGATCGTGTACGACCGAGAAGAAGACACGCAGCAGCGTGCCGTAGCTGATGCGCGTCGGGTCATAGACCACCTTGACCGACTCGGCATGCTTGGTCGTCTCGCTGGAGACGTCGCCGTAGTTCGCCGTCGCCGCCGTGCCGCCGGAGTAGCCTGCGTACGTCTCCTTGACGCCCTTGATGCGCTGGAAGGTCGTCTGCACGCCCCAGAAGCAGCCGCCTGCGAAGACCGCCGTCTCAGTGTGGCCTGCTGCCTTGTGCGTCTCATCGAGCGCGGGAGCCGGGATCGGCTCCTTCTTTGCTGTATCTGCTCCAAAGGCCATTGTCTTCGCTCCTATCCATAGAGTGCCTGCCAGTACAACGCCTGCTGCTATCCAAAGACCGTATCGCATGGAATCGGCTCCTCTTCTTCTTAGATCGAATGCAGGCCCAAAGGTTACAGAAGGCTGCTCAGGCGATGCGCGCCTCGCGCTTTTTGCCTTGGATATCAATGTATATGTGCAGCAGGCTGATGGCCGCGGGCGTCACGCCGGAGATGCGGCTGGCCTGTCCGAGCGTCACGGGGCGCACGCGCTCGAGCCGGTCCTGAATCTCGCGGGAGAGGCCGCTGACGGCGCGGTAGTCGAACCACGCGGGAATCTGCTTGCCCTCGGCCTTGCGGATCTTCGCCATCGAGCGCTGCTGCTGGTCGAGATAGCCGGTGTACTTGATCTCGGTTTCGACGGTCTTCATCTCGTTGCGTACCCATGCGGGCAGGCGGGCGCCTTCGACGGCGTCCATCGCCGCAACCCATGGATGAAGCTCGGCTGGGCCTTCGGTCATTACTCCGCGCAGGGCGAGGGCTATCTGCTCGACGGGAACCTCGGGGCGCTTGAGGAACTGCGCGTAGGTCTGTCCGTGCAGGGTCATGGCTCCGCCGGTGAGCGCGGAGAGCAGGTCGTGCGGCAGCGCCGCGGGCTGCACGCGGGTCGTTTGCAGCAGCTCGTCGAAGACGCGGGCGCGGGCCTGCTTGGCCTCGTACTCGGCCCATGCTGCGTCATCGATCAGGCCGAGACGGCGGCCGTGCGGAGTCAGGCGGCGGTCGGCGTTGTCGATGCGCAGGTGCAGGCGGAACTCCGCGCGCGAGGTGAACATGCGGTACGGCTCGTCGGTGCCCTTGCTGATGAGGTCGTCGATGAGGATGCCGGTATAGGCTTCGGTGCGGTCGAGCGTGAACGCGGGCTCGCCCCTGACCGCGAGCGCGGCGTTGATGCCCGCCATTAACCCCTGGCATGCTGCTTCTTCGTAACCACTCGTCCCGTTGATCTGCCCGGCTAGGTAGAGGCCGTCGTATTTCTTGACGCGTAGCGTGCGGTCGAGCTCAGTCGGGTCGATGGCGTCGTACTCGATGGCGTAGCCGGGGCGCAGCATCTCGGCGCGCTCGAGGCCGGGGATGGAGGCGACCATCGCCGCCTGTATCTCCATGGGCAGGCTGGTGCTCATGCCGTTGACGTAGACCTCGTGCGTGTTCAGACCCTCGGGCTCAAGGAAGAACTGGTGCTGCGTCTTGTCGGGGAAGCGCACGATCTTGTCCTCGATGGACGGGCAGTAGCGCGGGCCGATGGCCTCGATCTGGCCGGAGTACATGGGCGAGCGGTGTACGTTCTCGCGGATGAGCCGCAGCGTCTCGGGCGTGGTGTGCGCGATGTGGCAGGGGATCTGGCGCAGGGGAGGCACGCCGCTGCGCGTGAAGCCGGAGCGGAAGCTGAAGGGCGTCGGATCGGCGTCGCCGGGCTGCTCGTCGAACTGCGTCCAATCGATAGTGCGGCCGTCGAGGCGCGGAGGCGTACCGGTCTTCAGGCGGCAGGAGCGTAGGGCGAGCCGCTTGAGCGCCTCGCCCAGCAGGACGCTGGCAGGCTCGCCGCTGCGGCCCGCGGTGTACTGCTGTTCGCCGCAGTGGATGAGGCCGTTGAGGAAGGTGCCCGTGGTGATGATGGTGGCTCCGGCAAGGATGGTGCGGCCGTCGCGCAGCAGGAGGCCGCGCACGGTTGGCTGCTCGCTCTTTCGGTCTATCAAAAGGTCCACGACCTCGGCCTGCTTGATGTAGAGATTCTTCTGGCCTTCGAGCACCTCGCGCATCCTGACGCGGTAGAGCGCCTTGTCGCACTGGGCGCGGGGCGACCAGACCGCAGGGCCGCGGCTGGTGTTCAGCAGGCGAAACTGGATGCCCGTTGCATCGGCCACCTCGCCCATAACTCCGCCGAGGGCATCCACCTCTCTTACCAGATGGCCTTTTGCGATGCCGCCGATGGCGGGGTTGCAGCTCATCTGGGCGATCAGGTCTAGGTTCAGCGTAAAGATAGCCGTGCGCAGGCCCATGCGGGCCGCAGCCATCGCCGCCTCGCAGCCTGCATGGCCCGCGCCGACGACCACGACATCATATTGTTCGGTAAAGGCCATTGCTTCCTGGAGACGAAATCGATCCCGCGAATCGCTGTCTTTCTATATCTTATGGGTTCTTCATCAGCCTGTATTGGCTTATAGATAACTCTTGTGGCTGGCGTACTGTCACCCCTCCCACCGACAGCCCCAAGAGAAATGGAATGATAGTCAGGGAGGGGGTAGTGGCAAGATGACATATCCACGACGGGCTGCATCCCATCGTTAACCCGCAGGAGCCGCCCTCGCAATGAAAGACATCGTTCAACTTCATCTCCAGCATCGCTGGTTCGCCGTCATCTTCCTGTTCTGTGCGGCGCTGGTGATCGCTAACATCGTGCATTACTTCCTCTTCCGCATCCTGCGGAGGAAGGAGGTTGCCGGCTCGACCCTCGGCTGGGGGCTGCAGAAGCACCTTGGGGCTCCGGCTCGGGCGATCTTCCTGATTACGTGCCTCGTCGCCGTGCTGCCGGTCCTGCCGGTTCTGCCTGCCAGCGTCGACGACCTGCTCCACCAGATCGCGCTGATGGCGATGGTCGTCGCCATCGGCTGGTTTGCCATTGGCTGCGTCTACGTGCTGCAGAACGTCTTTCTGCGGCGCTACGACCTTACGGCCACCAACAACCTCAGCGCACGCCGGGCGCATACCCAGTTCCAACTCTTTCGCCGGATGGTGATCGGCTTCATCGTCGTCATCGACGCGGGCGCGCTGCTCTGGAGCTTTCACGATCCGCGCATCTGGCACTATGGCACGGGGCTGCTGGCCTCGGCGGGCGTTGCCTCGCTGATCCTGGCCACCGCCGCCAAGTCCACTGCCAGCAATATCCTTGCGGGTATCCAGATCGCCTTTACCGAGCCGATCCGGCTGGACGATGTGGTCGTCGTGCAGAACGAGTGGGGGCGCGTCGAGGAGATCAACTCGGCCTATGTGGTGATTCGCATCTGGGATCTGCGGCGGCTGATTGTGCCGCTCAGCTACTTCATCGAGAACTCCTTCTACAACTGGTCGCGCCACGACACCGACATCATGGGCACGTCGTTTCTGTATGTCGATTATTCGATCCCGGTGGAGGAGCTGCGGCAGGAGCTGAAGCGTGTCGTAGCCGCGTCACCGTTGTGGGACGGCAAGGTCTGCGGGTTGCAGGTGACGAACCTCACCGAGCGCACGATGGAGCTGCGCTGCCTGATGAGCTCGGGCGACTCCAGCAGAAACTTCGACCTGCGCTGCCTCGTCCGCGAGAAGATGACGGCCTACATTCAGCAGCATTATCCGGACGCCTTCCCGACGACGCGCTTTTCGGCTCACCCGGAGGACGGGAAAGAGGAGATGCCGCCGACGATGCAGCGGGTCTGACAGAATGAGACAGGGGAGCAGCGATGACGACCGGAACCGAAGCATCCTTCGACGAGCCTCTGCCCAGCCCGGTGGCGCGGCTGCTCTTCGGGCTGTACAAGGGCGTCCTCTCACCGATGCTGCATGTGCTCAGCCCCTCGCAGTGCAAGTACCTGCCAACCTGCTCGGAGTACGCCTACGTCGCGCTGGCGCGATTCGGTCCGTGGCGCGGCGGCTGGCTGGCGCTGCGGCGGATTGCCCGCTGCCACCCTTTCGCCAAGGGTGGGCTCGATCCGGTTCCGGAGCGGTAAATCCGGCATTTTCATCGAGGCTTGCGCCGGACCATTTACCATAGAAACTGCCGCCGTATGCGCGGCCGCAGCCTCAGGCTGTCGGCAGTATGCTTTGCGGTACCCGCAGAATAGGAATCCTCTTTTGGCAGAGATCACAAATCCCAACCAACAGGGCGGCGGACAGGATAATCGGTCCCTTCTTGTCATGGCTATGGTCATGATTGCCGTCTTCTTCGGTCTTAAGTTCTATCAGACGCGCCACAATCCGCAGACCGCCTCGCCGAATCAGGCTCCGCCTGCGACTGTGAGCCAGCAGGCTCCCGCATCACCCGCGGCGACGGCTGCGTCCTCCACTGCTGCGGCAGCGGTTGCCGCCACCGCCGAGAGCACGACGGTGGTCGAGAATGAGCTGTACCGCATCCAGTTCACCAATCGCGGCGCGCAGGTTCTGAGCTGGCAGCTCAAGAAGTACCGCGACGGCGAGGGCAAACCGCTCGACCTCGTCCACGATCAGGCGGCCCGCACGTACGGCTATCCGCTCTCGCTCTTTGCGTATGACTCGGGGCTGGCGAACACGCTGAACACGGCGCTCTATGAGCCTTCGGCGACCGGCACGCTGCCGAACCCCGGCACGCTGACCTTCAAGTACTCCTCCGGCAACGGGCTTACCGTCACCAAGACCTTCAGTTTCGACGAGACGTACATCGTCCACGCCGATGTGCAGGCGACGCAGAACGGCGCGCCCGTCCGCGCGCTGCTGAGCTGGCCCGGCGGCTTCGGCGACCAGGAGGATGCGCGCTCCTACCTCGCCTCGCAGGTCGATCTCTCGAGCGGCGGCAAGGTCGAGCATAACCAGGTCAAGTCCGTTACCGGCGGCGCGACCCACAACGGGCCGTTCGACTGGGCCGCCGTCGGCGACCAGTACTTCGCCACGGTCTTCCTGCCCGATCAGCCCGAAACCGGCACGCTGGTCAGCTTCAATCACCAGATCGACGTCTCGAAGGCCAACCGCAATAACGGTCTGGGCAAGGGCGAGACTGCCAAGGGAAGCATCATGGTGCCGCTCCTCGGCGCAGCCTTCGGCGACACGACCGGCCACACGCAGGCCCGCATCTACGCCGGTCCCAAGGCCATCTCGATCCTGAACGCCATCCACCCGACCGGTTCCACCGGCTCGCTCGAGCCGCTGCTCGACTTCGGCTTCTGGGGCGTGATCGGCAAGTACCTCTTCTACGCGCTCCTGTTCATTCAGGGGCACCTGGCGTCGAATTGGGGATGGGCGATCATCCTGCTGACGGTGCTCATCAACCTGGCGATGCTGCCCTTCCGCATCAAGACCATGCACTCGGCGCTCAAGATGCAGCGCATCCAGCCGCAGATGGACGCGATCAAGAAGAAGTACGCCGGGCTGAAGGTCACTGATCCCAAGCGGAACGACATGAACGCCGAGATCATGCAGCTCCAGAAGGACAACGGCGTCAGCATGTTCGGCGGCTGCGTCCCGACGCTGATGACGCTGCCGCTGCTGTGGGCGTTCTTCACCATGCTGACCAAGGTGGTCGAGCTGCGGCAGGCGCACTGGCTTTGGATTCACGACCTCTCGGCCGCCGATCCGTGGCACCTGCTGCCGATCGTCATGGTGGTCAGCCAGATGGCGATGCAGTTCTACTCGCCCTCGCCGGGCGTGGACCCGCAGCAGCAGAAGATGATGGCCTTCATGATGCCCGCGTTTTCCGGCTACATCTGCTGGAACTACGCCTCGGGACTGGCGCTGTACTGGGTCATCGGCAACCTGATCGGCATTGCGACGCAGATGGTGATGAACCAGACCTCCATCGGCAAGGAGATGCGCGAGATGGCCGCCAAGCGCGCCCGCCGCAAGGCACAGACCCCCGGAGGCGGCCGCCCGCAGACCATCCAGGGCAAGCGCTGATTCCCTATTAACCGCCCTGCCGCCACGGTATCGATCCGTGGCGGCAGGGCCTTCGCTTTTATACTGTTTCAAGGGCTATTTTTATGTTTCGCAAGCTGCTCAAATCCAAGATTCACCGCGCCACGGTGACTCGTTCCGACCTCAACTACGAAGGCAGTGTCGCCATCGATCCGGCCTTGCTGGAGGCCGCCGACATTCAGCCGTTCGAGGCCGTGCATGTCTGGAACATCACCAACGGCAGCCGTCTGCAGACCTACGCCATCCCCGGCCATGACGGCTCCGGCGAGATCTGCCTGAACGGCGCTGCCGCCCGGCTCGCACAGGCCGGCGATCTCGTCATCATTGCCAGCTTCGTCTGGGCCGACGAGAACGAGGCGCGCGAGCTGAAGCAGAAGCTCGTCTTTGTGGACGCCGACAACCGTATCGTCAGCGTCGGGCACTGAGGTCCGCCGCCGCATCTTGTCGTGCGTTACACTAGCGTCGTTACCAAGGACATCCAGTGAACGATTCCCCGCTTGCATCACAGCCTGTTAAAGACTTCTTGCAAAACCTGATTGCCTTAGGACACTTCGAGCTTACCTACACGCTTGATTCCACACCCGGCAAGACCCCTGAGCTGTCGGTCGAGCTCTCCGGCCCCGACACCGCCCTGCTGACGGCGCGGCAGGGAGAGCTGCTGCTGGCAATCGAGCACCTCGCCGCCAAGCTCCTCGGCCTTGAGCCGGAGGAGCACGACCGCATCTCCTTCGACGCCGGGAACTACAAGGTTCTGCGCGAGGAAGAGCTGCGCCAGTCCGCGCAGTTCGGTATCGAGCGCGTCCGTTCTACGGGGCGGCCATATGCTTTCTCGCCGATGAGCTCGCGGGAGCGTCGCCTGCTGCACCTGCTGCTCAAGGACTCCGGCCTGCCGACGGCCTCCTCCGGCGAGGGCCCGCGCCGCTTCGTCGTCCTGTATCCCGAGGGCGAGGCCCCGGAGCCGGTCGCCGCGCCGAGCACGCAGGACCGGGCGCAGGCGATTCGCAGCCGCTTCCGCCGCCGCTAAGTTACGGAATCAGCAACACTTTTCCTGCCAGGCCGCCCTTCTCCGCGGCTGCCTGTCCTTTGCCTGCATCGGCCATCGGGATCACCCGGTCGATGGGAATCCGCAGCTTCTTTGCCTGTACATCCTCGGCCAGCTCCCGCAGCTTCGCGGCGTCCGGCTTTGCCATGATCGCCTCCACGCGCACCGTGGGGTGCAGCGCGGCGCTCGACGGCATACCGACGACCGAGCCGAAGACGCCTCCCGGCTTGACCTTGCCCAGCAGCGTCGCTGCGACCTCGCCGCCGACGACATCTGCCACAGCATCGACAAACCCCAGAGACGCGAGAGCCTGCTCATCGTCCAGCGCAAGCACCTGGTCCGCCCCCAGCTCCTCGGCGGCCTTGAGCTGCCTCTTGCGGACTCCTGCAATGACGCGGGCTCCGGCCTTCTTCGCCGTCCACACGGCGGAACGTCCTACGCCGCCCAGGGCGCCTGTGACCAGCACGGTCTGCCCGCTTTCGATCTTGACGGCGCGGGAGATGAGCTGCTCGCCCGTCAGCAGCACCAGTGGAAGCGCCGCCGCCTCGGCCGTGTCCATGCCCTCGGGAATCTTCACGGTTTCCTCGGCCCTGGTCACTGCCAGCTCGGCGTAGGTGCTATGCGTAAACGCCAGCACTCGGTCACCCGGAGCAAATCCCTTCACCCGCGGACCAACTTCCCGGATCACGCCGGATAGATCGCGCCCCAGAATCCCCGGAAACGTCACCGGAAACCGTCCGTGCGCCTCGCCGGAGCGCATCTTCCAGTCCACCGGGTTGATGCCCGCCGCGGATACATGAATCAACAGCTCATCCTCGGTCGGCCTGGGGTCGTCCACGTCCTCCCACAGCAGCTTCTCCGGCCCACCATACTCGTGCAACACGACTGCCTTCATACATCACCTCGTCTATGCCATAGGATGCGGACGTGGTGTGTAGGAGGTCAGACCGAGCGCCCACTTCAGCGCCTCGAGGTACATCGTCTGGATCTGCGGGTTGTCCCACGCCGAGTCCGGGTGGCCGAAGCTGCTGTAGAAGACGTTCCCCTTGCCGTACTGCTTCACCCAGGCGACAGGGAAGTCGCCGTCGGTGCGGTGCAGGTCCTTCACCTTCAGGTCGATCTTGGAGGCGTCCATGCGGGCCAGCACGTCCACGCCTGCACGGGAGTAGGGGCTGTTGGTCGGCACGTAGATCTCGTCGCGCAGCACGAACTCCTTCGGGAACTGCTTCATGCCGGGGAAGCCCGGCACCTCGACGATGATCGGTGCGTCCATCACGCCCCACGGATGGTTGTCGAAGTATGCGCCCATCATCTGCCCATACTCCGGCCAGTTATAGAAGCAGTCGATGGCCGAGTGCGCACCGACGAAGCCTTTGCCGTCGTCGTGCACGAAGGAGAGCAGGTCTTCTTTTTGTTTGTCGGTCAGTGACTGCTCGCCGAGGCCGTAGAAGAAGATTGCGTCGAAGAAATTGAGGTTGCGTCCATTGACCGGACGCGTGCCCTGCGGCGGTGCGGCATACCTGCCGGTACCGTAGATTGTGTCCTTGGTGATGAGCTGCGTGTCGGTGCGAATCCAGGTGTCGTAAAGGCCGGTTTCGCGCCCGAGGCGCTCCATGGTGGCGAGCGCATGCGAGACGGAGTCATGCTGATAGCCGGTGTGCACGTCGCCGATGGCGAGCACCTTCTTTTTGCCCGCGTAGGGATCGGGCGTCTGGATGCCCGCCGGGCCTGCGCCATGATCGGGAGCCTGCCCCAGCATAGCCGCAGCTCCCGTAGCCGCCATGCCGCCTACAAACGCCCGCCGCGATACCTTCGTGCCCATCCGAGAACCTCCGTATCCTGTATACACTTCGGAGGTTCTCGGACGACAGTCTGTGGGGTGGCTACAGCTCCATCCCGTGATTCTTCACTAACCCAAGAGCTCGCTCGATGAAGTCCGTCAGAGCTACAGAGCCTTCATCGCCCTTGCCGCGGGTACGGACGCTGACTGCTTCGGCGGCGGCCTCCTTGTCGCCCATAACGAGCACGAAGGGAACCTTCTGCATCGTGAACTCGCGGATCTTGGCGTTCATCTTCTCGTTGCGGGCATCCAGCTCCACGCGCAGACCGGCGGCCTCGAGCTTTGCCTTTACGCTCTGCGCGTACTCGTGGTGCTTCTCCGAGATGGGAACGATGCCCACCTGCACCGGCGCGAGCCACATGGGGAACGCGCCCGCGTAGTGCTCGATGAGCACGCCGAAGAAACGTTCTACAGAGCCGAAAAGCGCGCGGTGGACCATGACGGGCTGGTGCTTCTCGCCGTCCTCGCCCACGTACTCGAGGCCGAAGCGGGCGGGTAGGTTGAAGTCGAACTGCACCGTTGAGAGCTGCCACAGACGACCGAGAACATCGACCAGCTTGATGTCGATCTTGGGGCCGTAGAAGGCCGCCTCGCCGGGGAAGCTCCGGAAGCTGAGGCCGCGCTTCGTCAGCACGTCCTGTAGAGCGCCCTCGGCTCCGGCCCAGTCCTGCTCGGTGCCGACGAAGTCCCCGGCTTTCTTCGGGTCGCGGGTCGAGAGCTCCACGCGATACTCAGCGAAACCGAAGGTCTTCAGCACCGACTCGGCGAAATCCAGGCAGGCCTCGATCTCGCTGGTGATCTGGTCGCGGGTGCAGAAGATGTGGGCATCGTCCTGCGTAAAGCCGCGCACGCGCAGCAGGCCGTGCATGGTTCCCGACCGCTCGTAGCGATACACATTGCCCAGCTCGGCATAGCGCACCGGCAGGTCGCGGTAGCTGCGCGGCGAGCTCTTGTAGATGAGGATATGGCCGGGGCAGTTCATCGGCTTCAGCCGGTACTCGGCGTCGTCCAGCTCCATCGGCGGATACATGTTCTCCGCGTAGAAACCCTCGTGGCCGCTGATCTTCCACAGCTCGCGGCGCATGATGTGCGGCGTGTAGACCATCTCGTAGCCGCGACGAATGCACTCGTTGCGCATCCAGTCTTCCATCGTCTTGCGGATGAGGCCACCCTTCGGATGCCAGAAGATGAGGCCAGCGCCCGCGACCTCCTGAATGGAGAAGAGGTCGAGCTGCTTGCCCAGCACGCGATGGTCGCGGGCCTTAATCTCTTCGAGCCGCTTGAAGTGCGCCTCGAGATCCTTGGCGTTGAAGAAGGCCGTGCCGTAGATGCGCTGGAGCTGCTGGTTCTTCTCGTCGCCAAGCCAGTATGCACCCGCGATGGAGGTCACCTTGAATGCCTTCACGCGGCCTGTCGAGGGCACATGCGGCCCGCGGCAGAAGTCGGTGAAGCCACCGTTCTTGTACAGAGAAATCTCTTCGCCGGGCTTGGTGAATCGCTCGATGAAGTGGACCTTCATGAACTCGCCGGCCTTCTCGTAGTCGGCCAGCCCCTGCTCGCGCGTCTCCTCGACGCGGACGAACTTATCGTCGCGTGCGACCACCTCGGCCATGCGCGCCTCGATGGCGGCGAGGTCGGCCTCGGTGAAGGGCGTCTCGCGGTAGACATCGTAGAAGAAGCCCTGTTCGGTCGCCGGGCCGTGGCCCAGCTTCGTCTCGGGGAAGAGCTCGAGGATCGCTGTCGCCATGACGTGCGCGGCGGAGTGGCGCACTACCTTGAGCGCGGCCTCGTCCGTCTCCTTCAGCAGCTCGAGCGAGACGTCCTCGGTCAGCGGGGCCGACAGGTCGACCAGACGCTCTCCGGTTTCGTGGCTGCCGTACATGGCCTCTTCGCTGGCCGCGTTTTCGGTATCGTCCTCAGCCGTAACGGCCGCCGTCGTCAGCGGCTTGATCCGGGCGATGACCACCGCAGCCGCAAGGCGCGGCGAGATGCTCATGGCGATGTCGTACGGTGTTGTTCCCTGCGCTACCTCGCGCACCGAACCGTCGGGCAGCACTACTCGAATATTCATAAGAACGATCTAAGTCCAGCAGAAATTTTGGTTGCGGCTTAAGCCTACCAAGCCCATCTCTTCAGCATATTGCTCTTTGCCGCGCCGCACCAATCAGGATGCAGAAAATACGACCGTTTCGGTCGTTTCCGGACCCCTTCTCCGCTTACCGACAAATGTCGCCAGAATCTGCATCCTGACTATGATTTCGACATCTACATCGCTTAGCGACCCTTTTCTCCCAGGAGACTGCATGTCTACTCTTCTTGCTGTGTACGCCAGCCCTCGCGGCGATTTTTCCGTCTCCCGCACCCTCACACACACGTTTGTCGAGGCCTGGCGGCAGAACCATGCCGACTCTACCGTCGTAACGCGTGACCTGACGACGACCCCGCTGCCCTTTGTCGACCTGCCCTGGATCGCTGGCGCCTTCTCCTCGCCCGACCGGCAGACCGATGCGCACAAGGCTGCGCTCGGCGTCTCCGACGACCTGATCGCCGAACTCAAGGCTGCCGATCACATCGTTCTCGGCACGCCCATGTACAACTTCAACATTCCCGCGAACGTGAAGGCGTGGATCGACCACATCGTGCGCTATGGCGTGACCTTTTCCGCCAGCTATGAGGGTCTGCTCAAGGGCAAGAAGGTGACGGTCATCGTCGCCAGCGGCAGCGTTTACACGCCCGGCTCGCACATGGAGCTTTTTGATTTCGAGACTGGCTATCTGAAGCACATCTTCGGGTTTATCGGGCTGACCGACGTCACCTTCATCAAGGCGGGCGGGTCGAACGACGTCAACCAGGGCAAGGTTTCGCTCGAGGCCTTCGTGAAGGGCTTTGAGCCCGCGATTCTACAGGCGGCCAGGTAAGGCAATCCCACTCTTCGCGGGCGCGGAGGGTGGGGCTCCCGAGTTATGCGCCGCGCAGCTTGCGCCGCACCCAGAGGCTTCCCAGATAGGTCGAGGCCACTACCAGCATCAGCACACCCACCGGCAGGCCGACGCGTTTGTAGCTGATGGAATAGTCGATTGCCGCGTGTCCTAAGCTGTTCGCCAGCAGCAGCGCCACGATGCTCAGGAAGGTCGTAGCGAAGAAGCTCGCAAACCCTGCGGAGAGGCTCACCAGAATCGTCGCAAACAGCCCCAGGTCGCCGACGGGGACGCCGAACAGATAGCCTCCCAGAATGGTCTTCGGCGTGGCGACGGCTGCGGGGCTGGCGGGGGATTCAGGTTGCGTCATAGGAATAGAATAGTCCTTGATGGCGGAGAATGTTCAGAGCAGCACCCTTATCCATGCGGTCAAGGTAGCGCAGCAGACTGCGCTCGAGCAGGCGCCCAACGGCGTGCGCTATGCCGCGTATGGTCAGAATAACTTCGTTCCGGGCGAGCTGGAGCGCATCGTGCAGGCGGTACCCGCCAATATAGCCGCCGCGCTTGGCCGCAAGATCTATTACTTCGTCCCACTGGCGATGGCCAGCTCGATGGGCGAGCGCGATCTGCGCAGCGAGGACACGATGATCGCCCCGGACTACTCCCCCGAGCTGGGCGACCGGGCGATCTGCCACCGCAACGTTGCGCTGGGCGCGACGGACGGTATCTTCATCTCGACGCGGCTGCTCAATGATCGCTTCGCGCTGGCGTTCGAGTTCTTCATCAACGTCGGCCATGCCTTTGCCGAGGCTGTGGGCGTGCCGGAGTCGTTCAACGCGCTGGTCTGGGAGCAGGCTCTGCGCGATGTGCGCGGAGAAACCAGCCAGGATGCGTGGGAGAGCCGTAACCAGTCGCTGATCCGCGCCCGGCTGGGCACTGTGGAGACGCCGCGGCTGCACGTGGATGAGAAGGCCAAGTCGGAGTATCTCGAGGCCGCCTTTGCCGACGCAGTGGCGATCTACCTGCTCTCGCTTTCAATTGACTTCAACTATTCGGAGCTGCGCGAGCGGGAGTATCCGCTGCTCGCTCCTGAGGCGCTGGCTGATCGGCTGCGTCTGGTGAACCGGCTCTTTCCGTCGAATCCTGGGTATGAGTTTGCGATCCGGTATCGCCGCCGGGCCTGATTGTCCCCTGTCGGCCCTTCTGGGCGTAACGGCATGTTCTTCGTTCTTCATGTCAATTTAAGTTGCGATTGGGTATGCTCGCGCGTATGTCTTCCGACTTTCGCCGGGTGATCTCCGGTTTCCTTCGTCTGCGGGGATGTGTTTTTTTCTGCCTGTCGCTCCTCCCCCTGACGATGGGCGCACAGCAGATCTCGCGGCTCAGCCTGCCTGACTCTCCCGGCTATGTACTCGCCCAGGCGTCGGCCCAGCAGGCCGCCGTGGCCGCCGGCACCGGCAATATCAGCGGCACGGTCCTCGACATCAACGAGGGTCTGGTTCTCGGAGCGAAGGTCACTCTCGTCGAGCTGGGCACCGTCGATGCGCCTCCGAGGCAGCGCACTGTCCTCGACTCTGACGCCGAGGGCAACTTCCTCTTCCCTGACCTGTCCGGGGGCCGGTATCAGATCACGATCACCTCGCCGGGCCTCGAAACCTTCATCTCCCCCGAGATCAACCTCAAGCCCGGCGAGCACCGCGAGCTTCCGCGCATCGCCCTGCCGGTTACTGCCAACATCTCCGTGCAGGTCACGGTGACCCAGGCCCAGATCGCGCAGGAGGAGGTCCAGATGCTCGAGAAGCAGCGCATCCTCGGCGTCATCCCCAACTTCTACACCAGCTACCTGTGGGACGCGGCTCCTCTGCCCACCCGGCAGAAGTTTACCCTCGCCCTGCACTCCATCCTCGACCCCGCTATCTTCGCTGTCACGGCCATCGCCGCCGGGGCCGAACAGGCGACCGATACCTTCCCCGAGTACGGGCAGGGCTTTAAAGGCTATGCCAGCCGCTACGGCGCCGACTACGGCGACGAGTTCAACAACCGCATGTTCTCGAGCGCGATCTACCCCACCATCTTCCACCAGGACCCGCGCTACTTCTATCGAGGCACCGGCAGCAAGCGCCAGCGATTCCTGTATGCCATCTCCCGCGCTGTGATTACCCGCGGGGACAATGGCAAGGATCAGCCGAACTACTCTCGCATCCTCGGTTCTCTCACCGCTGGAGCCATCTCGAACACGTACCATGAAGGACGCGACCGCGGCAGCACGCTCGTCCTTCGCAACGGCATCATCGCCATCGCAGGCCACGCGGCCGATAACCTTCTCCGCGAGTTCTTCTTCAAGGCCATCTCGACCGACGTGCCTCAGAACCAGCGCGGCAAACCGGTGGTATCGAAGCCGTAAAGGGAATTCCGTTAGCCCTCGGCGGCCGGGTGCCGGGTGCCCCATTCAAGCCGCTTTTTGGCTTGAGTGGGAGGGTGCAACGCCGAAAGGGAGTCGAAGGACCTGCTTTGGGATTACCCATACAGCATGGGAACCACCCATTCAAGCCAAAAAGCGGCTTGAATGGGGCACTACATGCACTTCAAACCACCTTACCCATGCAGCATGGGCCATCCCAAAGCAGATTCCTCCGCTACGCTACGGAATGACAGTCGTGGTGGTTCGGGATGAGTTCAGCGGACGGCAGCCATGGCGGCGCGGAAGAGCCGCTCGAACTCGCTGGCTGTCTCCGGCTCCTTTTCGAGCGCCTTCTCTATGGCCTTCTCTGCGATCGGCCTTGGGTAGCCGAGGTTGACCATCGCCGAAAGCACATCCTCGCCTGCCGCGCCGTGACTTCGAGTGACCCCGGAGGGCGCGGAGGCCAGATCGTCCAGCTTGTCCTTCAGCTCCAGCACGACGCGCTCGGCGGTTTTCTTGCCGATGCCCGGAATCTTCGTCAGCGTCGCATGATCCTGTGCGCGGATGGCGGCGACAAGCCGGTCGGCGGCGATGCCGCTTAGCACCGTGATGGCCAGCTTCGGTCCGATGCCGGAGATGGTCAGCAGCCGCTCGAAGAGGCGCTTTTCGCCCGTCTCCGCGAAGCCGAAGAGCGCGATCTGGTCCTCGCGTACATGCGTGTGGATGTGCAGCGAGGCCTCCGCGCCTTCGTTCGGCAGGGAGGAGAAGGTCTCGACGGAGATGGCCACGTCGTAGCCGACGCCGCCGCACTCCACAATGGCCTGGTTGGGTGACTTGGCGATCAGCCGCCCGCGAAGATGCGCAATCATGGGTCGATTCTACCGGCAGGAGTAGAGTGAAAGGCGAGAGGGCTCGCTATGGGCATCTGGGCAAAACGTCTTGGCACGATCCGCGTATGGATGATCGCGGCAGTTTATGCTGTGGCAGGCATCGTCTGGTTGGTTCGTCGCTAACAGGGCTATCCTGTATCTATGGCTGATCCGATCAAGGTCACCGTCGGCGTCACCGGGGGCATCGCCGCCTATAAGGCGGTGGAGTTGGTGCGCCTGTTGCAACAGGCCGGGCTTGACCCGCATGTGGTGATGACCGATGCCGCGCAGCGCTTCGTCACGCCGCTGACCTTTGCCGCGATTACGGGGCACAAGGTGATTACAAGCCTCTGGTCGGGCACTGAGGGCGATGATACGGCTAATCTTTCCTCGGCCATCGACCACATCGACGAGGCGCAGACGACGCGGCTGTTGGTGGTCGTTCCCGCGACGGCTGGAGCCATTGCGAAGTTCGCGCATGGCCTCGCCGACGACTTTCTTTCGACGCTCTATCTTGCGACGACCGCGCCGGTGCTGGTGGCTCCCGCGATGAACGTGAACATGTGGAATCATCCGGCGACGCAGGCGAATCTGCAGACTCTGCGGCAGCGTGGGGTGCGGATTGTTGCGCCGGGTGAGGGTTATCTGGCCTGTGGGATGGTCGGCAACGGGCGGCTGGCTGATCCGACTGAGATTGCTCAGGCGGTTCTGGAGACGCTTCAGCCGAAGGAACAGCCGCTGCTTGGCGAGACTGTCCTCATCACCGCTGGCGGGACCCGCGAGCCGCTTGATCCGGTGCGCTTCCTTGGCAACCGCTCCAGCGGCAGGATGGGCTACGCGCTCGCCGCCGAGGCTGTCGCCCGAGGCGCGAAGGTGATCCTCGTCTCTGCGCCAGTCGCGCTGGAGGCTCCTGCCGGGGTGGAGCTGGTCCCGGTGACGACTGCCGCCGAGATGCACGCTGCTGTCCTCACGCATCTGCCTCGGGCGACGGTGGTCATTGGCGCTGCGGCGGTTGCGGACTTTCGCCCGGCACAAGTTGCCGAGGAGAAGATTCGCCGCAACGGCTCGCTCACGCTGACTCTCGAGCCGACGCCCGACATCCTCGCCGATGTTGCCGCCAAACGCGCTGCCGGTACGGTCGTCATTGCCTTCGCCGCCGAAACGGCATCGCCCTCCGAGGCGCTGAGCGCGGCGCGAGCCAAGCTCCAGCGCAAGGGAGCCGACGCCATCGTGCTCAACGATGTCTCGAACCCGACGATTGGCTTCGATGTGAATGAAAACGCTGGTGTGCTGGTTATGCCGGAGGGCGAGATCGAGCTTCCGTTCGGCTCCAAGCAGGCCATGGCGGCGCGGATTCTCGAGCAGGTTCCGGCGCTGCGCGGCTCGCTCGCTGCGGCTCGCTGACTTGCCGCGAATGTTCTCGCAGCGGTAGTCTCTTTCTTGGTAAGAGGCGGCATCCAGCCAAAGACTCCGGCCTTGTTGGAGTCAAGCGGCGGAGCTGCACTGGAGTCTACCAATGAGTCTCACCACCTTTGCGCCTCGTTCGCAGGGAACAGGCGCCGTGCCCGCTAAGGTCACGACCCGCTCGCTTCTGGAAAAGAAGCGGACCGGCCAGCCCATCACCTCCATCACCGCCTATGACTACGCCAGCGCCCGTCTCGTCGATGAGGCCGGGCTGGATTTCATTCTCGTGGGCGACTCGCTCGCCATGGTCATGCAGGGCCACGAGAACACGCTTGCCGTCACGCTCGACGAGATGCTGCTCTATACCCGTGGTGTGCGCCGCGCCGTGCGCCGTGCGCTGCTGGTGGCCGATATGCCCTTCGGTAGCTACCACACCGGCCCGCGCAAGGCCGTGGCCAATGCGATCCGCTTTGTGAAGGAGGCCGGTGCCGAGGCGGTCAAGATCGAAGGCCCGCGCGCGGAGCTGGTCCGGCGCATGGTGGATGCGGAGATTCCTGTGCTCGGGCATCTGGGGCTGACGCCGCAGTCGGTGCATCGCATGGGCGGCTTCAAGGTGCAGGGCAGGACGATGGAGTCCATCGACGCGCTGCGCGAGCAAGCGCTGGCGCTGGCCGAGGCAGGGTGTTTCGCCATCGTGCTCGAGGGCATTCCCTGCGAGGCGGCCCGGCTCATCACCGACGAGCTGAGCATCCCCACCATTGGCATTGGCGCGGGCATTCACTGCGACGGGCAGATCCTTGTGCTGCACGATATCCTCTCGCTCACCTTCTCGCCTGCGGCGAAGTTTGTGCGCCGCTACGCCGACATCGGCGCAGCGATCAGCGCGGCGCTTACGACCTACAAGCACGACGTCGAGACACGCGCCTTTCCATCCGAGGAAGAGAGCTACCACCTGCCTGAGGAGGTGCGCGCTCTGCTCGCATCGCTTCTGGACGAGCGCAGCACGCAGTCGTGACCATGCGCATCGTCACCACGGTTGCCGATCTTCGCATCGCCCGCACCGAGCTTGCGCCAGCAGCGGGCGAGCATCTTGGCCTTGTCCCCACAATGGGGGCTCTACACGCGGGACATCGCTCGCTGCTGCACCGCGCACGGAAGGAGTGCGCGGTGGCCGCGGCGACGATCTTCGTCAATCCGCTGCAGTTCGCGCCGACGGAGGATCTGGGGCGCTATCCGCGTACCTTCGAGGCCGACTGCCGCATGCTGGAGGAGGAGGGCATCGACCTGCTCTTCGCGCCCATGCCGCAGGAGATGTATCCCGGCGGCGACGTCACGCGCATTCACGTCACGGGGCTCGAAGACCGGCTTGACGGTGCCTCGCGGCCGGGACACTTTACCGGCGTGGCGACGGTAGTGGCCAAACTCTTCCATCTGGTGCAGCCGACGCGAGCCTACTTCGGCCAGAAGGACGCCGCTCAGCTCGCCGTGCTGCGGCAGATGGTACGCGACCTGAATTTTCCTCTTGAGGTCTACGGCTGCCCCATCGTGCGCGACGCCGACGGGCTTGCGCTCAGCTCACGCAACGCGTACCTCACGGCAGAGGAGAGAGCGCAGGCGCTCATTCTGCCGCGCACGCTCGATCACATTGCTGCAGCCATCGCTGATGGTCAGCGCGATACCGAGGCGCTGCTGACGGAGGCGCGTACCTTTCTTGCAACGCAACCAGAAGTGATCCTTGACTACCTCATAGCCGTCGATGCAGATACACTGCTGCCCGTGGCGACGGCGTTCCCCGGCACATTGATTGCGATTGCTGCGAAGGTCGGCACGACGCGCCTTATCGACAACCTGCTGGCTTCTTAATCGTTTCCCATCTCCAATTCGCAATCCTTGCGTAGGATAAGAGGTGATAGTAACGGTACTCCCGACCCTCTATGAAGACTGCTCGTCTCCGTACTGTTGTCCTGCTCTATGCGTTGCTCATGTTGTTGTGTGGCGTAGGGTATGCGAAGTATGACCACTACCAGCTTGACGGCGATGCCGTGGCCTTCATGGATATCGCGGATGCGATCCATGCCCATCGCTGGAGCCTGGTCATCAATGGCTACTGGAACCCGGCGTATGCGGCCGCGCTGGCAGCGGGGCAGATCGTGGCGCACCCCTCCCGCTGGAGCGAGTTGCAGACCTACTACTGGGTCAACTACTTCGTCTTTGCATGCTGCATTGGCGCACTTTTACTCTTTGTCAGGGAACTTTGCCGGGTCCGTGCGAAATTTGTTCCCGATGCGGATACATATTCGGCGTTCTCTCTGCCCGCGCTGTCCCTGGCCTCGCTGGGGCTGCTCTTCTTCAGCTTTCAGCGCGAACTATCGCTCAGCGCTGTTCGCTCCGATTCTCTGCTGCTACTGCTTTTCCTGCTGGCGGCAACCTGCCTGCTGCGCCTGCAACAGGGCGGACTCTTCGTGTACTTTCCCCTGCTCGGCGCTGCCCTCGGCGCTGCTTACCTGACCAAGTCGTTCGCGTTTCTACCTTCGGGATTCCTGCTGGCAGCATTGTTTGTCTGGGGGCTTCGCGCGCGGGAGGACCGCAAGCGCATTCTGGCGGGAACCATGGTTGCCGGAGTCGTCTTTGCCGCGATTGCCGGGCCTTATATTGCCGCTATCTCCCTGCAGCGTGGACGGTTGACGACAGGGGAATCGGCACGGTTGAACTACAGCTTCTTCGTCGATCAGACAGGCCGCTGGCATGAGTGGCATACCGGCAATCTGGGCCACGCCAAGGCGGACTTCAAGCACCACGAGGAGCTGATCGTCAATACGCCGCCGGTGTACTCGTATGCGCAGCATCCGCTGGGAACATATCCGCTCTGGTTCGATCCCGCATACTGGACCGATACGCTGATCCCCCAGGTGTATCTCAAGGGCCATCTCCTGCGCGTGGCGCGCACGACGATGCTGCTCCTTCGCTTTATCGGCGGGCACATGGAGCCGTTCATCCTGATCGCCTCCGCTCTGCTGATGGGCTGCGTCTACCTGCGCAGAAGAGTGTTCTGGCTGCCCCTGATTCCGCTCGTCCTGTGGGGCCTGCTGATGCTCGGCATCTACTTCCCCATCGATCTGCAGGACCGCTATCTGACCGGGCCGTTTCTGTTCGTCATGATCCCCCTGCTGGCGATGCTGCGCCTGCCCGAGGGCAGCTCGCTTCGGGAGGCCGCGAGCGGCATGGCTGTCCTCTTTGCGGGACTGGCCTTCGGCCTTGCGGTGATGCAGATTGGAGAGCTTCGCCGCTACGAAAATCTCTACCATCAGCCCGGCGGAGCGTATAACCCGCAGATCTATCCGGCGGCGCAGAGCCTTGCGGCTCTCGGCGTCTCACCGGGAGACGCGGTCGCCTGCTTCGGCGATCAGGCCTGCTACGTCGATCACTACTGGGCGCGGCTCGCAGGCACGCAGGTGCTCGCCGAGATTGAGGTTCCAGACGGCTCCGACCCTGGCGTGTTCTGGGAGAAGGTTCAGGATAAGCAGGAGGTTCTGGATGCGCTACGGGCGCGTCACATCCGCGTCATTGTGAGCAAGTTCGCCTCAGCGGCGCATGTCGGCGAAGGATGGCAGCAGCTCGGCAAGAGCGACTTCTATGCGTATATGCTCTAGCGCCACAAGGGAATCGAAAGATAGAACAGCCGCTTGAGCTCCTTACGGCCACGCGCTACCGAGTCCAGAATCAGGCCGCAGGTCAGCGACAGGAAGGACATCATCACCAGTCCGAGGGAGAGGAACGCCGTCGGAAAGCGCGGGACCAGGTGCGTCCGCTCGAACTCGATGAAGATCGGAATGCTGAGGCCGACGCCGATCAGGAAAAAGAGAGCCCCGACCGAGGCGAAGAAGGCCAGCGGGCGCTCCTCCTTGACCAGCAGGATGATGGTGCGCAGAATGCGCATGCCGTCGGAGTAGGTGCGGAGCTTGGAGCTGCTGCCGACGGGACGATCCTTGTAGGGCGTCTCCATCTCGCCGAGCGGCATGGAGAGCTCGAGCGCGTGGATAGTCAGCTCCGTCTCGATCTCGAAGCCCGAGGAGAGCGCCGGGAAGGACTTCACATACCGGCGGCTGAAGACCCGGTAGCCTGAGAGCAGGTCCTTGATGCGGCTGCCGAAGATGCGCCGCACCAGGCCGCTCAGCAGGGCATTGCCAAACTGGTGCCCGCGGCGATAGGCTGCCGCAATCTGCGTCACGCGGGTGCCGTTCAGCATGTCCAGCCGCTCGGCGATAAGCTGCTCGACCATGGCCGGAGCGGACTCTGCCTTGTAGGTGTCGTCGCCATCGACAAGGATGTAGATGTCCGCCTCGATGTCGGAGAACATACGCCGCACGACGTGACCCTTGCCCTGCAGCGATTCGGTGTACACGCGCGCCCCGGCAGCTCGAGCACGCTCTATGGTCTTGTCGCGGGAGTTGTTGTCGTACACGTAAACGACGGCATGGGGAAGAGCAGCGCGAAAGTCCGAGACGACCTTGGTAATCGCTGCCTCCTCGTTGTAGCAGGGAATGAGGACAGCGACCACCATCTCCTCTGTGGGCATGGCGGGCACGTGTACAGCCTACCAGAAGCCTTCTCGTGGAGCCGAACCGCAGGAGATCATGAAGCGATGGCGAATCCTCCGGCAGCGGCGCAGCGCCACAACGAGAAAAGGCCTCCCCGATGGGAGGCCTTTCTCGATAGGGCGATGGCTGTCGAAGGACAGGATCGCTGTTGGGGAGGTTATCGATTACATGCTGGAGCCGTGCTCAAGAGCCGCCTTATAGCCCGCCTCGAAGCTGGCACGGTACTCGTCACGAGCACCGCCCTTTACAGGGGGGTGGACATACAGGTGGGACGCTTTGGCGTCCATGTTGCGCTTTGCTGCACGGTCAAGCTGAGCCGCCTGGACACCATCACGGAAGCCCTGCTGCGACTGCTCGGTTCCCGTCGGAGGCGTGTTCCAGTCCTGCGCGGCCGCCGCATTGTTGTTCTGCGGCTGGACCGACTGAGCAAAGCTGGAGACACCGCTCATCAGAGCGATTGCCAGAACGGGTGTTGCGATACGAATGATTGTCTTCATTGCAAATCCTCTCGCCTGCGAAGGTCACGATGCACCTTTCAGGCCGCCAAAGATACTAACTGAACCTTTGGATGCTTGGCAAGCTCGGGAGGACGTGGTTTATGAAAAAAAATTCATACCAGCCAAAGTTACATATTCGTGTGACCGGCGCGCATCTCCTCGTTGAAGGTGGGCTTGATGAAGGACAGCGCCTCGGCGACCTCTTTGTCGTACTGCTCCTTGAGCGAGAGGAGTGCCGGCGAGGGGGTGGCGAAGCCGTCGGCGGCCAGTACGATGGCGCCTTGCGCGGCCAGCGCCTCGGCGGACTTGCGAAGGTCGTCCGGGGTGGTGTTCAGGTACTGTGCGTCGCGGGGGTCCAGCAGCCAGACGGGAGCGCCGCCGCCGAGCACGCCGGAGAGCCAGTAGGTCTTGGCGGCGAGGTAGGTGGTACGCTGCGCCTCGGTCGTGTCGTTGAAAATAAAGCGCTTCTGCTTGGTGCTGAAGTAGCGCGTCGTGACCGGGACGGGCTGGCGGTTGCCGCTCTTGACCAGCTCGAGCTGACCCTGATCGATCGTCTTGCGGACGGCGTTGTAGATGAAGCTCTCGGCAAACGGCTGCTCGGGGACGGCAACGACCTCGCGGAAGGTCACGGTCATCGAAGCGGAGATCTTCGCATGCAGCAGGCGCGGCTCGCCCGTCTCGAGCCAGATCTCTCCGTGGACGAGCGAGGTGTCGGCGCCCGAGCTGGACTGGTGGAAGGGCCATGCGAACCCGTCGAAGCCCAGCGGCAGGCCGTGCAGGGTCAGGTAGACGTCGGGGCGCGGGTTGCGCAGGCGCAGGGCCTCCTCGTCCAGATACTGCTTCAGGACGGCCTGCCGGTCGGCGGCGCCAAGGTCGAGTCCCTCGCTCAGCTCGAGCAGAAGCGCCTTCTCCGGCGCGGCGGCCAGCGCGATGGCAAAGCGGGTGGTGGGCTTGCCGACGCTATCGGCTCCTGCGCTCTGGTTGACGATGACCAATCCTGCTGCCTTGGCTGCGGCCTCGATCTGTGCCGGCAAAACCGCCTGTGTACCTGTGCTCATTGCGTGCGTATCCCTCGAAAGAAGTTCGTCCTCTATTTTACGGGTCTTTGCGGGAATGTGGGCGGCGATGCGACCCCCTTCCGGGTGGTAGAGTACCGGCATGACCGAGCTATCCCGCCTGCTGACCGAGACACGCAACCCCGCGACCGAGCACATCGACGAGTTGCCGACGCTCGAGCTGCTGCGCCGGATCAACGAGGAGGACGCGGGTGTAGCCGCTGCCGTGGCTGCGGAGCTGCCTGCGATTGCCCGGGCTGTGGATGCGATTGCGGAGCGTTTCGAGCGCGGCGGGCGGCTGATCTACATGGGCGCGGGCACCAGCGGCAGGTTGGGCGTGCTGGATGCCTCGGAGTGCCCGCCGACGTTCTCGGTGCCGCCGGAGCTGGTGCAGGGCATCATTGCAGGCGGCGACAGCGCGCTGCGCCGGTCGAGCGAGCACTCGGAGGACTCTCCCGAGCAGGGCGCGCGCGACCTGGCCGAGCGCGGATTTACGCGGCTGGATACCTTGGTCGGGATCGCTGCCAGCGGACGCACCCCGTATGTGCTGGGAGCGATTGAGTATGCGAAGAAGGTGCAGGCGCTGACGATTGGGCTCTCCTGTGTGCCCGGCTCCCTGCTGGCGCAGGCTGCGGAGATTGCCATCACACCGGCGACTGGCCCGGAGGTCCTTACCGGCTCGACGCGTATGAAGGCAGGTACGGCGACGAAGCTGGTGCTGAATATGCTCTCGACCGGGGTGATGATCCGCACGGGAATGGTCTACGGCAACCTGATGGTGAACGTGCAGCCGACCAATGAGAAGCTGGTGGATCGGGCGCAGAGGATCATTGTGGAGGCTACTGGCTGTGATCGCGTGACTGCGGAGCGGTTGCTCGCTGAGGCCGGCAGCGTGAAGACAGCGATTGTGATGCGGAAGCTGGGCCTAGATCGCCAGCAGTCTGAACAGAGGCTTGCAGGAGAGAAGGGGCGGCTCGCAGCGGTGTTAAAACAGGCTTAGCTTGCGCGGCATCTCGAGGCCGAGGTGCTCATACGCCAGCCGCGTTGCGACGCGGCCGCGTGGGGTGCGGTCGAGGAAGCCGATCTGGATGAGGAACGGTTCATAGACCTCTTCAAGCGCGTCCTGCTCCTCGGCCAGCGCGGCGGCCAGCGTGTTCAGGCCGACCGGCCCGCCGTCGTACTTCTCGATGATCGTCCGCAGCAGGCGGCGGTCCAGCTCGTCGAAGCCGTGGGCGTCCACCTCGAGCAGCGCCAGCGCGGCCTGTGCCGTGGGGCGGTCGATGGTTCCCGATGCACGCACCTGCGCGTAGTCGCGCACGCGGCGCAGCAGGCGGTTGGCGATGCGTGGTGTGCCGCGGGAGCGCATGGCAATCTCAGCCGCGCCGTCGGTGTCGATGGGCACGCCGAGCACCTCTGCCGAGCGCTCGACGATGAAGCGCAACTCGTCGTCGGTGTAAAACTCCAGCCGCAGCAGGATGCCGAAGCGCGACCGCAGCGGAGACGAGAGCAGGCCGGGGCGCGTAGTCGCCGCGACGAAGGTGAACGGCTTGATCTCCATGACGTGCGTGCGCGCCGCCGGGCCCTGCCCGATGATGATGTCGAGCTTGTAGTCCTCGAGCGCCGTGTAGAGCTTCTCTTCCAATACGGGTTGCAGGCGGTGAATCTCGTCGAGGAAGAGCACCTGCCGCTCGCGCAGGTTGGTCAGGATGGCCGTCAGGTCGCCCTGAATCTGCAGCGCCGGGCCGCTGGTCTGCTGGTAGCCGACCTCCAGCTCGTTGGCGATGATGGTGGCGAGCGTCGTCTTGCCCAGTCCGGGCGGGCCAAAGAGGAGCACATGGTCGAGCGCCTCGCCGCGGCTTTTTGCGGCCTCGAGCGCGATGGCGAGCTGCTCCTTGGCCTTCTGCTGGCCGATGAACTCCGCCAGCCGGTGCGGCCTGAGCTTCAGCTCGAAGGCGTCGTCCTCCAGAGCTTTTCCGGCAGAAACCAGCCGCTCGGCATCCATCGAGGCCCGGCGGTTCAGAGACGAGTTGGCGGAAGAGCTCACTAGGGCGATGCTAAGGCGAAAATCGCAGGAGAGCAAACGGAAAGCGGTGGGACGCTGATTTCCGTTTGCCCTACAGGATCGAGTGGTTCGCCCGCTTCTGCGCGGCGGGAAGCTCGCCCCGGAAGCGCAGGCTGGAGAGTTTGCTGTGCACCCGGTCGGCTGGGCTCGGCTGGCTCCTCTGGCCCTTGGGAAGGGCTGTGGGCTGCTGCAGCGTGACGATGACGACCTGGGCCGGAACCTCGCCCGCGCAGGCGTAGCTGTGGATCGTGTTGGCGTCGAAGTAGGCCGCGTCGCCGGTTTCGAGGTGGTGCCGGATCTCGCCGTGCTGGATGTCCAGCGACCCGCTGAGGACGTACAGAAATTCGCTGCCGACGTGCTGGTGCGCCCGGGAGCCGCGAGCCGCCTGTCTGCCGGGCAGGAACTCGGCGAAGTAGGGGTCGAGCTGGCGATCGGGCACAAGGTAGCCGAGGCTCTCGAAGAAGTAAGCGGGCTCGTCAACGCCGCTCTGGGGTAGCCGGACGCGGTCCTTGATGCGGTGGACGCGGAAGAGGCTCTGCGGCTCGGGCTCGAAGAAGTAGCTGAGGTCCTTCGAGAAGACCATGGCGATGCGGGCGAGATTCCGCAGTGTCGGCACGACGCGGCCGGTTTCGAGCTGCGAGAGGAAGCTGGCCGAGAGTCCAGTGTGGCGGCCCAGCTCCACTAACCCCATCGAGCGCTTCAGCCGCAGGTTCTTGATGCGCTCGCCGATCCGCTTCTCGGCGATAAAGGCCTCGGCGGCCTGGCCGTCTACCTGCGGGCTATGGGCGGAGTCCGCGGGTAAGTGGTGTTCGATGTCAGGTATGTGATTGATTTCGTTGGTTTTTTCCATAGGGCCAAAGGACGCCGTACCTGATATGCGCTCTGCAGACAGATGTTTGATCTCGGTCAAAAGATGTCCCGGGAGGCCGGGAAAGGCGGGAGTATCGGTATACAACCGGCTTCGGAGGGAGATGCTAGCCTGTTGATGTATGGCATTGAGGGCGGGGATCGCAGGGGAAACGGGCAGGATTTCAGCCGCGCTGGGCATTGTTTTTCTGCTGCTTGGCGGCTGCGCGAACCCCGGGCCGCCGCGGCCTCCGTCGCTCCACCTGCCCGAGCCGGTCGCCGATCTGTCGGCGGAGCGCGTGGGCGATGAGGTGCATCTGCGCTGGACTACCTCTGACAAGACCACCGACGGGTTGGCCATCCGCGATGCGATGACGGCCCAGCTCTGTCGGCAGGCGGGGACGTCGCCGTGTCAGCCGGTACAGAGCCTTGCGGCAAAGCCCGGTGCTTCAGAGGTGGCCGATCTGCTGCCGCAGGCTTTGCTCGCGGACCCGCAAGGGCTGCTGGTCTACCGGGTAACGCTTCTGAACAGCCATCAGCATGGGGCGGAGCCCTCAGCCCCGGCCTTTGCCGCAGCGGGCGCGGCTCCTCCGACCATCGTCGGGCTGCGCGTGGAGCCTTCGGCGCGCGGTGCGCTGCTGCAATGGAAGGCCGAGGATGCGGGCGACTCGATTGAGCTGGACCGACTGCGCGCAGGTGCAGCCTCGGCACGACCCTCCGGCCCATTACAGCCTGCTCAGGAGCCTGTTGAGACTCGATTTCGCGCGACGAGGCCCGGGGCGGAGCCCTTCCATCTGGACGCCGGAGGCACGCTGGATGCAACCGCCCGGTCCGGCGAAACCTACAGCTACACCGCCCAGCGCGTCCGGCGGGTGGCGCTCGGCGGGCACGATCTTGAGATTCGCAGCGTACCCTCGGCTCTGGCCACGTTGGTTATGCGAGACACCTTCCCGCCGCATCCTCCCGCGGGTCTGGCGGCGGTGCTGGCGCCCGGAGCCGCCGGCGCGCCCGTCGTCGATCTCTCCTGGAGGCCGGACACTGAGTCGGACCTTGCTGGGTATCTGGTGTATCGGCAGGAGTTAGGTGTGGATGGCAGCGCGGTAGGCGCTCCGGCGCGGTTGACGGGCAAACCGATTACCGAGCCGGGCTACCGCGACGCCGCGCCCCTTGCAGACCATGTGTACCGCTACACGGTGACGGCCGTGGACGGCTCCGGCAACGAGAGTCGCGCGGGCGAGGCGGTGCAGCAGGAGATTCGGCTGCCGTAGGTAGCCGCGTTCGCGGAAGAAACATCTAACAGAAAGACCGCCCTCATTCACGAACTGTTCTTCCAGCAGCCTGAGACGCGAACGGGATTCTTGATAAGCTAAGGGCGTACATTGAAGGAGTCTGCCATGGCAACGCTACTCGAGCAGTTGAAGACATTCACGACCGTGGTCGCCGATACGGGCGACATCAATTCCATCGAACAGTTCAAGCCGACGGACTCGACCACGAACCCGTCGCTGATCGCCGCCGCCGCGCAGATGCCGGAGTATCAGCAGATCGTGGACGACGTGCTGAAGGAAGCCCGCAAGCAGGCGGGCGATGCAGCCTCCGACAAGGACGTAGCGGCGCTGGCGTTCAAGACGCTGGCGGTGGCCTTTGGGAAGAAGATCCTGGCGATCGTTCCGGGCCGCGTCTCGACCGAGGTGGATGCCCGCCTGAGCTACGACACGGAGAAGACCATCGAGGTGGCCCGCGACATCATCGGGCAGTACGATAAGGCGGGCATCGGCCGCGAGCGCGTGCTGATCAAGATTGCCTCCACGTGGGAGGGCATCAAGGCCGCGGAGATTCTCGAGAAGGAAGGCATCCACTGCAACCTGACGCTGCTCTTCGGCGTCCATCAGGCGATTGCCTGCGCCGAGGCGAAGGTCACTCTGATCTCGCCGTTCGTGGGCCGCATCCTTGACTGGTACAAGAAGGATACGGGCAAGGACTATCAGGGCGCCGATGACCCGGGCGTGCAGTCGGTTACGAAGATCTTCAACTACTACAAGAAGTTCGGCTATAAGACGCAGGTCATGGGCGCGAGCTTCCGCAACATCGGCGAGATCATCGAGCTGGCGGGCAGCGATCTGCTGACCATTGCGCCGAAGCTACTGGCCGAGCTGGACTCGACCGAAGGCACGCTCGAGCGCAAGCTGGACCCAGAGAAGGCCAAGGCCATGGACATCGAGACGATTCCGATGGACAAGGCGATCTTCGAGAAGATGCACGCTGAGGACCGCATGGCGCACGACAAGCTGAAGGAAGGCATCGAGGGCTTCTCCAAGGCTCTCGAGGATCTCGAGAAGCTGCTGGCGAAGCGGTTAAACGAGATCAGCCAGCCTGCATAAAAATCCGCAGCATAAACAGGAAAAGGCGGCCAATTGGCCGCCTTTCCTTGCCTGTTTTCGGCTACAGGATATACCGGCTGAGGTCCTGATCCTTGACGATGCTGGCGACCTGCTGGCGCACATACTCGGGATCGACGACGATGACCTTCTCGACGCCGGTTTCCGTCTGTCGCTCGATGACGGGCAGCGGTGGAGCGGGAGGCTGCGGCTGGCCCTTGAGCGGAGCCGAGGCGCCGATCTCGGCGATGACGCCCTCGTGGGTGGCCTCCGGGCGCGGAGCCTTGAAGAGGTCCGGTGCCTGGAAGCTGATCTCGTCGAGCACGCGCTCCATGATGGTGTGCAGGCGTCGTGCGCCGATGTTCTCGGTCGTCTCGTTCACGCGGAAGGCGAACTGGGCCATCTCGGCCAGCGCCTCGGGCGTGAACTCGAGCTTCAAGCCCTCGGTTTCGAGCAGCGCGACCGATTGCTTCACGAGCGACGACTTCGGCTCCGTGAGGATGCGGATGAAGTCGTTCACCGTGAGCGATTGCAGTTCCACGCGGATGGGGAAGCGCCCTTGCAGCTCGGGAATGAGGTCGCTCGGCTTCGAGACGTGGAAGGCTCCGGCGGCGATAAAGAGGATGTGGTCGGTCGAAACCATGCCGTACTTGGTGTTGACCGTCGTGCCCTCGACGATGGGCAGGATGTCGCGCTGCACGCCCTCGCGGGAGACATCGGGGCCGTGGCCGCCCTCGCGTCCGGCAATCTTGTCGATCTCGTCGAGGAAGACGATGCCCGAGTCCTCGACGCGCTCGACGGCCAGCCGCGTGACCTGATCCATATCGATCAGGCGCGACTCCTCCTCCTGCACGAGATACTCGAATGCCTCCGATACCTTCATCTTGCGCTTCTTGGTGCGCTGGCCGAAGAGGCCCGGGAGCATGTCCTTGAGGCTCGAGGCGTCGATGTCGTCGGAGTTGGTGAGCACCTCGAAGCTGGGTTGGTTGCGGTCGCGCACGTCCAGCTCGACCATGCGGTCGTCCAGCTTGCCCTCGCGGAACTGCTGCCGCAGCTTCTCGCGGGTGCGCTGCTGGCGGTCCATGGGCTTCTCTTCGGTGGACTCGGCGGCAATCGTCTCCGGCTCATCGACGACGGCGGTAGGAAGCTGGATGATGTTGTCGGGCTGCTCGCTTGCCGGAACCGCAGGCGAGGGTGGCAGCAGAAGGTCGAGCAGCCGGTCCTCGGCGTTCAGCTCGGCCTTGCTCTCCACGTCCTCGAGCTTTTCTTCGCGCACCATGTCGATGGCGATCTCCACGAGGTCGCGCACGATGGATTCGACATCGCGGCCCACGTAGCCGACCTCGGTGAACTTCGAGGCCTCGACCTTGAGGAAGGGCGAGTTGGTCAGCTTGGCCAGGCGGCGGGCGATCTCTGTTTTGCCGACGCCGGTGGGGCCGATCATGATGATGTTCTTCGGCATGATGTCTTCGGCGATCTCGCTGGCGAGCTTCTGGCGACGGCTGCGGTTGCGCAGGGCGATGGCAACGGCGCGCTTGGCGGCATGCTGGCCGACGACATATTTATCCAGCTCGGCGACGATCTCGCGCGGCGTCATCTCGTCGAGTGCGAGTGCCTGGTCGTCTGCGGTTCCGGGTAGGTAGATTGCCATGGTGGGTTCCTTAGCTGTTAGCTTCTAGCTCTTAGCTTGTAGCGAGCGATTCTATTCGGCCTTCAACTCTTCAATCGTGATCTGGTCGTTGGTGTAGATGCAGATCTGTCCGGCGATCTTCATGCTCTTCTCGGCGATCTCGCGGGCGGTTAGCTCGGTGTTCTCCATCAGGGCGCGGGCCGCTGCCAGCGCGTAGGGGCCGCCGGAGCCGATGGTGGCGATGCCCTCGTCGGGGTCGATGACGTCGCCGGTGCCGGAGAGCAGGAAGGTCTGCTTCGAGTCGGCGACGATGAGCAGCGCCTCGAGCTGGCGAAGCATGCGGTCGGTGCGCCAGTCCTTGGCCAGCTCGACGGCGGAGCGGCTCAGGTTGCCGGCGTACTGCTCGAGCTTCGTCTCGAAGCGGGCGAAGAGCGAGAAGGCGTCGGCGGTCGAGCCTGCGAAGCCCGCGAGGATCTTGTCCTGGTAGAGACGGCGGATCTTCTTCGCCGAGTGCTTCATCACCGTGGACCCCATCGACACCTGCCCGTCGGCGGCCATCACGACAGAATCTCCCCGGCGCACGCAGATGACGGTGGTCGAGCGGATGCGGTTCTCTTCACGCATGGCAGAGCGGGACTTCAGGGAGGCGGTGGAGCGGCTGGCGGCGAGTGCAGAGCGGAGAAGGGACGGCTTCATGGGCAACTTTCAGTATATCGCGTGCGCCTGCGAGGGATTTGCCCCGCGCTTCCTAGTGCTGCCAGCTCTTGTACACGAACTCGATGCTGTAACCGTCAGGGTCCAGCACGTTGGCGGCATAGTAGCGCGGATCATAGTAAAGCCGGGCACTGGGTGCGCCATTGTCGGTAGCTCCCGCTGCGATTGCGGCAGCGTAGGCGGCGTCAACCTGTTTCCGGCTCCCGGCTACAAAGCCGATATGGGCAGCATGGCCATCCGCCGCGCCCTCACGGAGCCATAAATACAAGCGCCCGTTTGCACCGAACCCCTTGAGATCGGGATGGCCCGGCGGCCCATTCTTACCGTCGTAATCAAAACGCTCGGTGATGCCAAGCGGAGCCAGTGCCGCTTCATAAAACGAGATCGAGCGTTTTATATCGCTTACCGTGAGAAAGACATGGTCCAGCATGTCTGGTCCTTTCGTCCGGCCACTCCTGGATGCAGACTGATCCACCATCTTAACCGCAAATGCTTCATCCGTTTGGCGGATTCATGATCTATTCTGTGCGGAAGGCCCGTGTTTCCGCATCTTCCATCGTCGCTGCATCTGGATCGCATCGCCATCACGCGGGAACAGGCGGGCGGCGCTGTCGCCGTCGCAGTGGCTTTGACCGGCGTGGCGCTGTATCTGATGCTGCGCAAGCGCATCTCGCCGGAGGAGCTGGAGCTGATGCGCCGCACGCATCTGGCGCGGGTAGGGCGCATTATCGACGGCAGCATCGTGGGCATCGATGGCAGCAGCGAGGACACGAGCGCCGACGGCGTGCTGGACGTTCCCGCCGAGGAGCTGGCCGCGCCGCGTGTGCTGCAGTACCGCTACCGCATAGCGGGGGTCACCTACGAGTGCGCGCAGGAGGTGGCCATGCTGACGGATTATGTCCGCAACATCCGCATCGACCTGCCGGTGCAGGTGCGCTACGATCCGCGCAATCCGGGCAACAGCATCGTCGTCTCGGAGGAGTGGAACGGCGTGCAGCACGATCCATACGAGCCGGAGACTCCTTTGCCCGAATACTCTCCGCACGAGCAGATTTGAGCCTTTTCGCGGCGGAATCTACACTGGATCTATGCACATGGTCGCCACGCCGGATCGCAGGATGCAGCGGGTGCTTCAGTTTTCGATGGCGGCGACGCTGGTGTATGTGCTGGCTACCCTGTTCTGGGGCGTGCGTGCACACTCGCTGGCGCTGATCTCCGAGGCGGGCCACAATGCCAGCGACCTGCTGGCGATCGTGCTTTCGTTCGTGGCGGTGCACTTCCAGTCGCGTCCTGCTACCGAGGAAAAGACCTTCGGCTACCAGCGTGCGGGTGTGCTGGCGGCGTTCGTCAATGCGCTGACGCTGGTCGGCATCTCGGGGTGGATTGCGCTTGCGGCCCTGCACCGGATGAGCACTCCGGAGCATGTGGAGCCACACGTGATGATGATCGTAGCCGGGGCCGGTGTGCTGATGAACGGCCTGATCGCGGCCCTGCTGTGGCGCTTTTCGGGCGACGTCAATATCCGCAGCGTCTTTCTTCACATGCTGGGCGATACGCTCTCGACTGCGGCGGTCATCGCAGGCGGCGCGGGCATTCTGTTCTCGGGCCTGACGTGGATCGATCCGGTGTTGTCGCTGCTGATTGCGGGCATGATCCTGTACAGCTCGGTGGGCATCGTGCGCGAGACGCTGAACATTTTGCTCGAGGGTACGCCGAAGGATCTGCGGCTTAATGAGATTCGCGCTGCGATGCAGGCGGTTCCGGGCGTGCTCAACGTGCATGATCTGCATGTATGGAGCCTGGGGTCATCGTCGCATGCGCTGGCGAGCCACGTGACCATTCCCGAGATGATGATGTCGGAGAGCAGCGGCGTGCTGGAGGGTATCAAGCAGGCGCTGAGCCATCGCTTCCACATCCACCACACAACGATCCAGTTTGAGACGACCGGCTGCGAGACTACGCATGGATGCAGCGCGCCTCCTGTAGTGGAGGAGATCGGTGCGCATGGTCATCACCATCATGGCCATGCGCACTGATTGCGTTTATACCAACTGCGCGTCGAGCGTAATCTCCGCCGCCTTGAGCACCTTCGAGAGTGGGCAGCCGACCTTGGCGTTATGCGCCAGCTCATCGAACTTCGCCTTGTCGACGCCGGGCGCGGTGACCTTGGTCGTCAGGTGAATCTTCGTGATGGTCGGGCCGCCGTCCTTCAGGATCTCGAGCGTGACGAGCGCGGTGGTTTCGATCGTCTCCGGCTTCAGACCGGCCTCGGTGAACTGGGCGCTCAGCGCCATCGAGTAGCAGCCCGCATGGGCCGCGCCGAGAAGCTCCTCGGGGTTGGTGCCGACGCCGTCCTCGAAACGCGATGAAAAGCTGTACTGCAGATCCTTGATCGCCGTGCTCTGGGTGGAGACGGTGCCTTTGCCGTCCTTCAGGCCGCCGTGCCATACTGCGCTTCCGCTACGATTCATCGAAGTTCTCCTTATGCTTGAGACTGTATCTTGTTCGATGCGTCCAGAGCACGAAGGGAGCTTGAAAAGACGGCTTACTGGGCCGGAGGGCCAAGCACAAAATTAATATCCGACTGAGCTGGAAGGAAGACCTGTCCTCCGCCAAGCGAGGGCGTGTGGCCGTCGCCGCGCATCTTGAAGAAGTTGGCGGTCTTGGTGCCTGCGCCGCCGGGCAGAGTGGCCGGGCCGCTGGAGTAGGGCACCAGCGCGCCGTTGATGACGATGCCCGTCACCTGCATGGAGTACAGGCGCGTCTGCGGATCGCGCACCATGAGCAGATGCGCCACCGAGCCCTTGGGAATGGCCGGGTTCGAGGATTTCGTGACGCTTGCGTTGGTGCTGTAGTTGGCGTGGTACATGTTCGAGTCGAGCACCTCGACGGTGCGCACGGTGATCTCACCGGCAGCCGACGGAGTCTCCTGCTGCGCGAAGGCGCGGCCTGCGGAGACGAGGAAGAGAACAAGAGCAAGGACTGAGGCAAGGCGTTTCATGGTCACACTCACTGGAAGAGGAAGTGGGGGAAGCGCAGGCAGTATAGCGTGCGGAGCGCGCCTGGTCGCATGAATTCCATCTAGGATGGAAAACGTGAGTTCCGAAGAGGAAACTATCGTCGCAGTAGCGACGCCGCCGGGGCGGGGCGGCATCGGGATCGTACGCCTTTCGGGGGCGGAGGCTGTGGCGATAGCGTCGCCGCTGCTCTCGCTGAACAGGCCGCTGGCGGCTGGTCAGGCGCGGTTTGCGAAGATTCTCGACCGGCAGACGGGAGCGGTGTTGGATGAGGCGGTGGTGACGTATTTCGCCGCGCCGCACTCGTACACGGGTGAGGATGTGGTGGAGATCGCCGCGCACGGAGCGCCGGTGCTGATGGAGTATCTGCTACGGCAGGCCTGCGAGCTAGGAGCGCGGCCGGCCGAGCCGGGCGAGTTCACGCAGCGGGCGTTCCTCGCCGGGCGGCTGGACCTGACGCAGGCCGAGGCCGTGCAGGAGCTGATCGACAGCAGTACGCTCGAGCAGGCGCGCACAGCGGCGCAGCAGTTGGGCGGGGCGCTCTCGCGGCAGGTGCGCCCGGTTAAAGAGCGACTGGTTCTGCTGATCGCGGGTCTTGAGGCCGGGATCGACTTTGCCGAGGATGACATTGAGGTTATGCCCGCTGTCGATGTCCAGAGCGCCATCGATGCTGTGAAGACTCCCATTGTGGGGCTGGAGCGAGGCTTTGCCTACGGGCGCGTGCTGCGCGAGGGCTTCCGGCTGGCGCTGGTGGGGAGGCCGAATGCGGGCAAGTCGAGCCTGTTCAACCGACTGCTGGCGCGGGACCGGGCTATTGTGACAGCCACTCCGGGGACGACCCGCGACCTGATCGCCGAGCGCGCCTCCTTTGGCGGCATTCCGGTGGAGCTGATGGATACGGCTGGTCTGCGCGAGTCGGTGCCGGACGAGGCGGAGCGGCTGGGCATCGCCCGCTCGCGCGAGGCAATGGCCGAGGCGGAGGTATTGCTGCTGGTAGCCGATGCGACGGTCGCGTTGTCCGCCGAGGAGGAGACGATTCTGCGGCAGGCCGGTCCACGCAGCCTGATTCTGGTGCTGAACAAAATGGATCTGATGGAGGATCAGTCGTCCGCAGCGTTGCGCTCGCTCGAAGGCATGGGGCTGGAAACCCTGCCGACGATGGTGCAGACCTCTGCCGTGACGGGGCAGGGGGTGGAGGAGTTGCGGCAGGCGATTCTGGATCAGTTAGCCGTCGCTGCTCCTGCCGAGGGCTCGGTGACGGTGACGAACCTTCGCCAGCAGCAGGCGCTCCGGGAGACGCTGCGTGCTCTCGATGCGGCCAGTGCGGCGGTCGAGCGCGGCACGCCGCACGAGATGGTGCTGCTGGACCTGTATGCCGCGCTGACCGAGCTCGACGGGTTGACCGGAGCCACGACCAGCGACGACATCCTGCACCTGATCTTCAGCCGGTTCTGCATCGGCAAGTAGTTTCGTGCTCAACCAAAACTGCCATCCTGAGCGAACTCAGGATGGCAGTGGTGTGTATCGTCGAGACAATTCCGATTTAGTTGCAGGCTTTGCCGTGGTCCGGATGGGCGCCCTTGGCCTTGGCATCGGCCTCGGTCATGTAGGAACCGGCCTTGGTCTTGCCGTAGAAGCGGTCGGTAGAGCAGTGGTAGACGTTGGTCGAGGTGTTCAGCCACACCTTGCCTGCACCGCCGCCGGGAGCCGGGGTCGCGGCAATCGAAGGTGCAGGCTTGGCTACGGGAGCCGGAGCTGCCGCCGGGGTTGGAGCAGGCTTGGCAGCCGGAGCAGCGGCGGAGGAAGCGGGCGCGGCCGTCGCGCCGAGGTACCAGTCCTTGACGCCGTTGTGTCCGCGGCATCCCGCCGACTTGCTCTGCGACGTGGCATAGGTTCCGTCCTTGCACAGGCCGGTCGCGCCGGCGGGGGCACCGGCAGGTGCCTGGGCAAAGCCAGCGTGCGCACCGACGTGCATAACGAACAGGAGCGCGAACATCTTCAGCATCGTCTTCATGGAGAATTCCTCTCGCTACATCAGATAAGTGACTCATCCGGCGTGCTCTACAGAATGGCCGGGGAGTTCTGAGCAGTAATAGTACTTCAACTTTTCGTCGAATTTAGAGAAATCGCAGGCCGATGCGCGGAGCTGTCCCTAAACGAAATGGCCCACGTCCGGGGACGTGGGCCATTTCGGTAAGACTAGCGGAGGTTAGATCTCCTTGACGCCATCGACGAAGGCCTTCAGCTTGCGGCTGCGGCTCGGGTGGCGCAGCTTGCGGAGGGCCTTGGCCTCGATCTGCCGGATGCGCTCGCGCGTGACCTGGAAGCTCTGGCCGACCTCTTCGAGCGTGTGCTCGGAGCCGTCCTCGAGGCCGAAGCGCATCTTGATGACGCGCTCCTCCCGCGGGGTGAGCGTGCGCAGCACCTGCGAGGTGTACTCCTTCAGGTTCACCGAGATCACCGCGTCGGACGGCGAAACGGCCATGCGGTCCTCGATGAAATCGCCAAGGTGCGAGTCTTCCTCTTCACCGATCGGCGTCTCCAGCGAGATGGGCTCCTGCGCGATCTTGAGGACCTTGCGGACCTTCGCAACCGGGATGTCCATGCGACGTGCAATCTCTTCCGAGGAAGCCTCGCGGCCAAGCTCCTGCACAAGCTGGCGGCTGGTGCGGATGAGCTTGTTGATGGTTTCGATCATGTGCACCGGGATACGGATGGTGCGCGCCTGATCCGCAATCGCGCGGGTGATGGCCTGACGAATCCACCACGTAGCGTAGGTCGAAAACTTGTAGCCGCGGCGGTACTCGAACTTGTCCACCGCCTTCATCAGGCCGATGTTGCCCTCCTGAATCAGGTCGAGGAACTGGAGTCCGCGGTTGGTGTACTTCTTGGCGATGGAGACGACGAGGCGAAGGTTGGCTTCGATCAGCTCGCGCTTGGCCTTCTCGGCGTCCATGTCGCCCTGGATCATCTCGCGCTGCGTGCGCTTGAGGTCGAGGATGGAGAGGCCGGCGTCGACCTCGAGCCGCTCAAGGTCGGTGCGGCAGTTCTTCTGCTGACGCTTGTACTCCTTCTTGAGCTCCTCGCTGCGGCTCGCCTCGAACTTGCTGTCCAGCGTCTTGATCTGGCGCTCGAGCGTACGCATGGCGTCGACGGTCTTGTTGACCTTGTCGAGCAGGCGCTTCTTCTCGGCGTTGGTGTACTTCAGCTCGCGCACGATGCGGTTGATGTAGACGTGCTCGCGTCCCATCAGCCAGCGGGTCTTGCGCTGGTCCTTAGCCTTTGCCTTGGCGTCGCGGCCCAGCGGGGCCTCGGCCTTCTCGGCGAGCCCGGCGAGCTTCTTCTGGTGCTTCACCAGCACGTCGATGCGGCCGACAGTGGCGCGGACGCGGGCCTGCAGGATGTCCTCGGTCAGCTCCTCCTCGTCGAAGGTCACGACCTCCTTGATGTTGCGCACGCCGCGGCGCAGGTCCTCGCCCAGGCCGACGATCTCGCGGATCACGATCGGCGAGCGGGAGATGGCCTTCATCACGCGATTCTGGCCGCGCTCGATGCGCTTGGCGATCTCGACCTCGCCCTCGCGGGTGAGCAGCGGGACCGTGCCCATCTCGCGCAGGTACATGCGGACGGGGTCATTGGTCTTCTCGAGCGTACCCGGCGACAGGTCCAGCTCGACGTCCTCGGACTCCTCGCCCGAGTCGGGGTCATACTTGTCACGATCGAACTTGCCCTCGCCCGAGAGCACATCGATGCCCTGGGTGTTGATCGTGGTCATCAGATCGTCCAGGTCATCCGGGGTGGTGATATCACCGGGCAGCAGGTCATTGACCTCGCCGTAGGTGAGATACCCCTTTTCTTTGCCTGTTTCGATCAGCTTGTCAATATCGTCTTCGTATTTGTCTAGGTCTTCAGCCACAGTGGAACGCGCTCCTGCGTAGAGGAAATTTTTTTTGATGAGAACGGCAGCGCTTCCTCGACTGGACGCACTCATCCCTTGCTTATTTCGGAGTCGCAGCGGGAGTTTAGGTGCGGTTTCTACCGCTGTGGCAAGCCCGGTCGACCTCAGGTGGGTCAGGGCATTCAAAGGCACACGTCCCCTGCGAAGCACAGAATACCATACATATAGACGCAACCTGAGGCAAAAAGGTCGCATCGGCGCAGAGGAAAATACGCGGGGCCTCATCAGTCCCACGCCAGCGCGGCGGGCAGCCGTTCCGCCAGCGACTCCGGCGTAAAACGCAGGCGCAGCCGGGCAATCGCCTCCACGGAGGCAGTATAGGCTGCGGCGTCCTGCCGGGCGGCGATCCCGAGAACGGCCTGCGCTGCCTCCTCCGGTGTCGCACAGCGGATGCCGATGCTAGGGAGATCGCTAACGTACTGATCGATAAAGGGGTTAGCCGTATATACCAACGGTTTGGCATGGGCTAGAGCGTCGAAGAAGGTGCCGCTGGCCCGCAGCCGGTAGGCTCCGGGGGCAGCCAGCCAGAGAACATGGGTGATGCGCGAGGCGCGCTCCGCGAAGATCTCGCGCGGGATCGGTTCGGAGCCCGCATCCTCGACCAGGGGGCGCAGGCGCGCAACGGTTTCCACATCCTGCAGAAAACCAATCAGCCTGAATCGCACCTCCGGGTTGACGGCCTTGACCTGCCGGGCGACCTGCTCGAGCAACCTGCCGTCCCCTGTATTTCCCAGAACGCCGAAGACGGGTGGCGAGGGAGCAACCGGCTGGATCGGAAGGACATGATACGGGTGGTCGATTGCTCCGGTGCTGGCCATCGCCCTGTGGAAGTCCGGTGGAATACTGTCGAGGATCGACTGACCGAGCACGAAGTAGCGCAGGCCCGCCGGATGCGGACGCAGCAGGATGCGACGCAGGCTGAAGAGGCTCTGCGGGAACCGTTCTGTGGAAGGCTTGCCAATCAGTTCAAGGTCGCCGTGAAAGATTGTGCAGACAAGGTCCTTTCTCCGCATGGAGCGCTTGAGCTGGAGCAGAAGCGCACGGCTGATCGAGGTAAAGAGAACTCGCTCTCCGGTAGAGAGGGCCTGGTGGATCAGGCGCGAGCCCTGCCGCAGACGGCTCGGTAGCGAGCGGGCACGATACGAGGCGACCTTGCGCCACTCGATCCGCTCCAGAACACCGGGGGCGTTCTGCCGGAGGATGCTTCGCACCTCGGCTTCATGCGAGGGAAACGATCGGAAAGAGAGCGGCGTCCCGGGATAGGCAAGCGCCAAGGCATGCAGCATGGCGGCATCGAACGGGGCGTGGAAGAGGCCCTCGATTTGGGGTTCAATAACAGCGATCGGGTAATACACAGCGGTGTCCCTGTGCGGTTACTTGTATTAACCGATACTAAACCGGCTCGCTCTCTTCCGGCTGGGGGGCCTTCGGCGCGGGGGCGCGGCGCAGCCTTCGGAGCAGCGCTCGCGGATACAGCGAGGAGGGGACATGGAACATGCTGGCCACGAACGCCGGGAAGGTGTCCTGGGTCAGTCGAAGCGAGTTGGGCAGCACATAGATGTCCATGACCAGCTCGGAGAGGAGCAGCGAGGCCGCCGCTCCGTACAGGCCGATCCAGCGGGCCAGCAGGAAGGTGAAGGCCACGGTGATGCCGGTTCCAAGGATGTAAAAGAAGGCCAGCCTCTGATGCTGGTTGGTCGCCGTGGCCAGCGTGGAGCTGGTGGACCAGAGCGAGTAGAAGACCACCACGGTCAGCAGGATGCTCAGCAGCGTCCGGTCGGGAGGAACGTGCCCCCGCGTCCAGTGGGTCAGCAGCCACGGGCCGAAGGCGATCATCGCCGCAATGACGCAGAGGGCCATGAAGAGCGCAAGCTGGCAGGAGCGGCGGTGCAGCGTGCGCACCAGGCCCATGTTCTTCGAGCCATAGGCCGCCGAAAGCTCCGGCCAGAAGGTGTTGTTGACCATCTGCACCATCTGCAGCGCCACGCGGGAGACGGTGCGCGCCGTGCTGAAGACAACGACCTCCACCGGACCCAGCGCGTACTGCACGGCCAGCAGAGTGCCCTGCAGGTTCAGGGCATTGCCGATGGGGAAGCCCATGAAGGCGATCGCCGGTCCGCTCAGGCGGCGGATCTCGCTGAATCGGGCCTTGCTCCAGCCATAACGTATCCAGGGGATGTCGTGCCGCACGCAGAAACCGAGGATGATGGTGCTGCAGCCGTCGGCCACGGCGTAGACGAGCGCCGTGTTGCGCGGCCCGCTACCCAGAGCCACTGCGGTCAGCATGGTGGCATATGCTGCCAAGGCGAAGAGGTTGTTGAGAAATGCCCCGTAGGGGTAGCGTCCGACGCAGGTATAAGCCGCGCCCATCAACTGCTCGAGCTGGCTGAGGAGAACCGCGAGGCCGAGGTAGAAGATCATCCACTTGGTATCCGCCGCGCTGATGGCGTGCAGCCTGAGCAGGTGATCGATCGGCAGAAAGTACAGCACGGGGCCGAGCAGAAGGGCGACCGATCCGCAGAGGAACGTAATCAGCCACCAGCAGCTCTGGAAGACGCGCAGGGCACCCTCGCGGTCGCCCGCCGAGTTGAGCATGTTCATCTCATTGGCGGCGACGGAGCCGAAGCCGATGTTGCTGAAGGCGAGGTACGAGGGGATGGAGTTGACGATCATCCACTCGCCGTACAGGTTGGTGTTCCAGAAGTGCAGGAAGACCGGTACCTGGGCGAGCTGGATGATGGTGCTCGATAACCTGCCAACCAGATTCGAGAGCGTGCCCAGAAGCAGGCGGCGTTTTGTCCCACGATCCACGGTGAGGGTTCCCCTGGGTGAATGAGCCGGTGTTGCAGGTCTTTAGGCGTCAGGACGGTCGTGAGCCTGTATGTCTCACGATACCGCATCCCCTTGAAGGGAATGCGAACGGCAGGCTCAGTAGGAACGCAGGGCGCGGTCGAGCTGCGCCCGCTCGGCCAGAAGCTGCGTGAGCATGGCGGGGTCGCCGCGCCGCTCGGCCTCGGCGATCAGGGCGCGCAGCTCGCGCTGGCGGCGCTCCAGGCGCTGCCGCTCGAGCGTATGCAGCGCGTCTGCCACTTGATCGGCGGCCTCCTGCGGCGATGCGGGCTCGGCCTCGGTCATCAGCACGGAGGCCAGCAGGGCGCGGCTCTCCTGATCGGGCGCGGCATCGAGCGGGTTCGAGGGCGAAGGATTGTGCGAGAGCGTCTCGAGCAATGTGGCTGAAGGAAGACCCTCGTACCACTCCGGATGCTCCATGAGGCGGTCGGCGGCGAGAGCGCGGGCTGGATGGTCGTCTGCGAGAACAAGTGCCCGCAGCAGCACGCGCTCGATCTCGCTGGCCGGGTCATGCGCGTGCGAGCGCACGCTCTCCTTGCGCTGCGCCGCAGCCTGCCGCAACTCCTCGCGCATGACGGCCGAGTCGATGCCGAGCTTCTGTGCGGCATCGGCGGAGAACTCGGAGCGGTGGATCGGGTTGGGCATGCGGCGGATGTGCGGCAGCAGGAAGTTCATTGCCTTCACCTTGGCTTCGGGCGTGCGGCCGGGGAAGAGCTGGCGGGCGCGGTCGATCAGGTAGTCGGAGTGCCGCTTCGCGCCGCGCAACGCGGCCATATACTCCTTCACCCCGTGCTCGCGGATGTAGCGGTCGGGGTCGAGCCCGCCCTCGAGCGCGACGACCTTCACGTTGAACTCCTCTTCGGTCAGCAGGGCGATGGATTTTTCTGCGGCGTTGGCTCCGGCGGTGTCGGGATCGAAGTTCACGATGACCTGTTTGGCGAACCGGCCCAGCAGGCGCACCTGCATCTCGGTAAACGCCGTGCCGGAGGTGGCCAGCACGTTCTTGACGCCCGCCATATAGGCCGAGATGCAATCCATCTGGCCCTCGACCAGCAATGCGAAGTCCAGCGTGCGGATGTCGCTCTTGGCCTTGTCCAGATTGAAGAGCACATGGCCCTTCGAGTAGAGCGGCGTCTCGGGCGAGTTCATGTACTTCGGCCCGGCCTTCTCGTCGGTGTCGAGTGCACGTGCGGTGAAGGCGATCACCTTGCCCTGCTCGTTCGCAATGGGAAAGGTGATGCGCTTGCGGAAGCGCGCATAGAGAGAGCCGGGCGAGCCGTCGGCCTGCTCCTTGAAGCTGAAGAGGCCGCTGGCGCGCATCACCTCTTCGGAGAAGTACTGCTTCAGCCGCTCGCGCATGTCGTTGAAGTCATCCGGCGCGTAGCCGATGCGGAAGGTCTTGATCGTCTCCGGTGTAACGCCGCGACCTGTCAGGTACTCGCGTGCCCGCGCTGCCTCGGGTGACTTGAGCTGTGCCTCGAAGTACTGCGTTGCAGCCTCGTGGATGTTGATGAGCTGCCCGCGTAGACCGGCCTCTCGTGCCTCCTCGGGCGAGGAGTACTCGCGCTTCGGCATGGCGATGCCTGCCTTGCCCGCCACGATGCGCACGGCCTCGGGGAAGCTGACGTTCTCGAGCTTCTGAACGAAGGTGAAGACGTCGCCCTTCTCGTGGCAGCCGAAGCAGTAGAAGTACTGGTGCGTGGCGTTGACGGAGAAGGAACCGGTCTTCTCCTTGTGGAACGGGCACAGGCCGCTGTAGTTCTGTGCGCCGGACTTACGCAGGCGCACGTACTCGCCGATGATCTTGACGATATCGACCTGGGCCTTCAGCGTCTGCGCGAAGTTGTCCGCCATCTCTTCAGTCTACCGACAGCCTAAAATGAGCTGGTAATGCTTACTGTGGAAGAGTTGGATCGCGTCGTCGTGGTGCTGGTGCGGGCGCGGAACCCGAACAACATCGGCGCGGTGGCGCGGGCCATGCAGGACTTCGGCCTGCGCCATCTGCGCGTCGTCAATGAATATGCCGTACCTTTCCACAATGCACGCTCGGCTGTGGATGCCGCCGAGGTGCTTGCCTTGGCGGTCGAGCACGCCTCCGTTGCCGATGCTGTTGCCGACTGCACGCTGGTCGTTGGCACGACGGCTGTAGGCGAGCGCGATCTGGCGCATCCGCTGCATGAGCTTCCGCAGGCCGGGCCGCTGCTGCGTGCGGAGCTTGCCCGTGCTGAGGGACGCATCGCGATGCTCTTTGGCTCGGAGAAGACCGGCCTCTCGAACGAGGAGTTGAGCCACTGCAACCTGCTGGTGACGATCCCCATGGTCCACCGTGAGGGCGAGCGGCACCTCTCGATGAATCTCGGGCAGGCTGCGGCGGTCTGCCTCTTCGAGCTTGTCCGCAGCGATGCGCCTCAACCCATGCCTGCACCGGAACAACCTACTGCAGGCGATCTTGAGCGGCTCACCGGGCTGCTGCAACAGGTGCTCGAGGACTCCGGCTACAGCAGGCGGCACCCGGCCAACTGCTCGCCCGAGCAGATTCGCCGCCTCGTGCGCCGCATGAGCCTCGAGCCGCAGGACGCCGTCATCTGGATGGGCATCCTGCGGCAGCTTCTCTGGAAGATGGAGCAGAAGCCGTGATTAGGGCTGGAAGACCAGCCGGCCCTCTCCCGGTGTATTCCAGAGCGACTCCACGTCGCGCAGGGAAGCCACCTTCATCTCCATCTGGAAGGGCTGTTGGACCGCTGCCTCGAAGAAGTTCCCGATGGCGCGCAGGATCTCCGGCAGCGAGGCGGAGCCGAAGCCGCTGCCCAGCAGCTCCAGTCCCGAGCTGCGCAGAGTAGCTGCATGCAGGGGAATCTGCTGCCCGGCGATGCTGCCAATCTGCACGTAGCGGATGCGCGGGGCGGCGTGGCCGAGGCCGCGCTGGGCAATGGCCTCGAGCACGCGCTCGGCGGGCTGGCCCCACAGGTAGTCGAGCACGATGTCGGCGCCGGTTTCGGCGAGGTGGTTCTTCAGCGCGGCCACGAGCTGTTCCTGCGGCAGGCCGAGGTCGATCACGCTGTCGGCCCCCAGCGATTTCAGAAGCTCCACGTCAGGGTTCCGGGCAGCGGCGGCTACATGGCCCGCTCCCAGACGCTTGGCAATCTGCAGGCTCAGACGGCCGGAGACGCCGTTTGCTCCGAGCACGAGCACGCTCTCGCCGGGGACGAACTTCGCCCGCGCCTCGAGCGCGACCCAGGAGGACATGGCCGGATTGGCCATGGCGGCTGCATGCGTCTCATCTAGGCCGTCCGGCAGCGGGACCATCATGCGCGAGGAGGCGGGTGCCAGTTCGGCCATGGTGCCGAAGGGAGCCCGCACCGCGCCGAAGTAGACGCGGGTGCCGTCGGCGAGGCGGCCCGTGCCATCCACCCCGGCGACGATGGGAAGCTGGCCGCTGCTGCCGTAGTGGGTGCCGTTCGCCAGCGAGCGCACAATCTGGTGCAGCGCGGCGGCGGAGACGTGGACGAGCTGCTCACCCTCGGCGGGAAGGGGGTCGTCGAAGCGGTCGTAGACGGGCGGCTTGTCGAAGGAGCGGACAACGGCGGCGTACATGGGAAGGGCCTCCTTGGTCGTTGCGTCCATTGTCGTCTATTTGCGCGCCCGGCGAGCGGGCGATAGCATCAGAGGGCGACAGTTCTGTACGAGGTGAGGGTCTGATGGAAGGGAATAACAATACGTCTAACGCGACGCGCCGGACGGAGGATATTGCGCTGGATCTGCTCAAGTTTGTGGCCGCGGCGGCCAATCTCGGAGCAAAGGGAACCGGCTCGGGAGTAGGCTTCGGCGTGCCGAGCACCGGCAAGCCCGAGGACCAGGTGACGCAGTTGCTGGAGCTGTATGCCCGCTGCCGTAAGGCGGTCGAGGCCAAGGGCGACGCAAAGTAGTGTCTCGTTTGCGCGTTGCTGTTGTCGGTGCGGGAGCCTTTGGACGCAACCATCTGCGTGTCTATCGGGAGCTGGCTGAGGCCGGCGCTCCGGTGGAGCTGACAGCGGTGGCCGATGCGAACGAGGCGGTAGTCGCGGAGGCTGCGGCGAGGTATGGCGTCGCCGGATTCTCTTCGGTCGAGGCCATGCTGGCTGCGGGGGTTCGCGTCGATGCGGCGTCGGTCTGCGTGCCAACGGTCGAGCATCGGGCGGCCTCGCTGGCCCTGCTGGCTGCCGGAGTCCACCTGCTGATCGAAAAGCCCTTAGCGCCCAGTCTCGAGGACGCGGATGCGATCCTCGCTGAGGCGGCGCGGCAGGGGAGCATCGTGCAGGTAGGGCATCTGGAGCGCTTCAACCCGGCGGTGACGGCGGCGCGATCGAAGCTGAACCGGCCCATGTTCTTCGAGTCCCACCGGCTGAGCGTCTTTACGCCGCGCTCGCTCGACGTGGACGTGGTGCTGGACCTGATGATTCACGATCTGGACGTCGTGCTCAGCTTTGTGGACTCCAGCGTGTGCGAGGTGCGGGCGGTGGGTTTGCCGGTGCTTTCGCCCAAGGTGGATATCGCTAACGTGCGCGTGGAGTTCGAGAACGGCTGCGTGGCCAACTTTACCGCCAGCCGCGTCAGCACCGAGCGCGTGCGGAAGCTGCGGTTCTTCCAGCCGCACCAGTACCTCTCGCTGGACTTTGCGCGGCAGGATCTGCTGCTGATCGACGTGACCGCGGCTGCCGGGATGGATCTGTCGCAGTTGATGGCATTGCAGGCCGCGGCGGGGAGTCATCCCTCGGCGGGGCTGTCGCTCGCCAAGCTGCCAGTGGTGGAAGGCGAGCCGCTGCGGCTGGAGATCGAGGCGTTTCTTGAAAGCGTGCGGACGGGCTCGCGGCCGGTAGTCTCGGGCGAGGATGGACGGCGGGCGCTCGATCTTGCGCTGGCGATCAACAAGCAGATTGCCGAGCATGCGGAGCGGGCCGGGCTAGCGATTTAGAGGCCGGGCAGCCGCTGAATGGGAACTGCGTCGGGAATCTTCAGCTCGAACTGCTCATCTTCGAGCTTCTCGTTCAGCGTGATCTTCGTGAAGGTCAGGTTCAGGGCGTAGTGGTCGAGCGGGCGCTCGATGTTGACGCGCATGGGGTACTGGATGCCGCCCTGCGGCTGATAGTTCGAGTAAGTGGCGCGGGTGATGATGCGGCCTGCCTCGTCGTAGATCTCCTGCCTGTAGGGCAGCATCGTGACGCGGTCGATGTGTACGACGCGGAGGGTGTGAATCTCCTTGCCATTGGTGTTGCCGAGGATCGAGAGCTGATACTCCGGCTCCTCGATCAGGTCGCCCTTCTTCTGCGCCGTGTTGTCGACGATGCGCGTGTCCTGCGTGACCGAGACAAGCTGGCCCTCGCCCACGTTGGGAATCAGCAGCGAGTCGAAGAAGACGTCGGGGCGCAGGTTTTCAAGGCCGTTCGCCGAGGGGGTGGTCACGGTGTTTGAACCGACGATCGCCTTATGCCGCGAGGGGATGTAGAGCTTGAAGTTCTTGCCGTCGGAGGCCATGTCGAGCGCCAGCGAGCTGACGACGGGCACCTTCAGGTAGATGCGAAGGTCGCCGGGCTTACGCAGGAAGAGGTAGCCCGCGAAGGAGATGGACTCTTTGATCTCGCCCTGCAGGCTGCCGCCGGAGATGCCGGAGATCTCGATGTCGGAGCTGATGGAGTTGACGGCGTTGTAGCGGGCATCGAGCTGCTGCACGAGCTGGTCGAGCGTAGCCTCCTGGACATTGGTGGCCAGCCGGGTCTTGGGGACGTAGCGTGTATGGACAAAACAGCCGGTGAGCAGAGGGGTAGTGCTCAGCAGGAGCGCCGAAAACGCCTTTATTAAATTACGGTGCACAATCTCCAAGTATATCTGCCTTTGGGCAGGTTCTCCGGCGGGGAGCGCCCTGACGTTCATCATCTGTTGATCTTTCATTGGATGACGCCAGGGCGGCGGAGGGTTCCTGTTTTTGGGATTCAGCCGAAATCCGGCTAGAACCCAGCCAGCACGACCTTGCCCTGCGAGCGGCCGCTCTCGATGAGCGCGTGGGCTTTTTTGAGGGTTTCGGCGTTGATTGGGCCGATCTCGTGGTCGAAGGTAGAGCGTAGGGTGCCTGCATCGACCAGCGCGGAGATACGGCTCAGAAGCTCGTGCTGGCGGTGCATGGTAGGCGTCTGGAAGACGGAGCGAGTGAACATGGACTCCCAGTGCAGCGAGATGGACTTGCGCTTGAGCAGCCTGGCGTCGAAGGTGGCGGGATCGTCGATCAAACCGAGCTTGCCCTCGGGAGCGAGCGCGTCGAGGATGCCGGGGTAATGCTTGTCGGTCGCGGTCAGGCTGGCGACAATCTGGACCTCGGGAATACCGAGCGAGGCGAGCTGCGGAGGCAGGGGCTGGCTATGGTCGATGACGTGGTGCGCGCCCAGCTCGAGGCACCATGCCTGCGTCTCTGGCCGCGAGGCCGTGGCGATGACGGTGAGCCCGGTAAGCTGCCGCGCAAGCTGGATGAAGATGCTGCCGACGCCGCCGGCTCCGCCGATGATCAGGATGGAACCAGTGGAGGCCGGGCCTTCGGGAACGCCGAAGCGGTCGAAGAGCAGCTCCCACGCGGTGATGCTGGTGAGCGGAAGCGCGGCGGCGTGTGGAAAGCTGAGGGTCTTCGGCTTGGGGCCGACGATGCGCTCGTCGACAAGGTGCAGCTCGGCATTGGTGCCCTGGCGGCCGATGGTTCCGGCGTAGAAGACCTCGTCGCCGGGCTTGAAGAGCGTGACCTCGGGACCAACGGAGCGGACGACTCCGGCGGCGTCGTAGCCGAGAATGCGGTATTCATTGCCCTCGAAGGGGCCGGCGGACTTGCGGACTTTGGTGTCGACGGGGTTGACCGAGACGGCCATGATCTCGACGAGGAGATCATGGCCGGTGGGTACGGGGTCGGGCAGGGTGATGTCTACGAGCGAATCGGGTGCGTCGATAGGCGAGGGAGTCTTGTAGCCGACGGCTTTCATGGATGTCTCCTGCGAGATGAGATGAAAGATTAACAGGAAGGTTTGAGGAAGTTTTGCGATGCCCGGTGTCTACAGAGACGGAGACACGGGCGATGCGATGGCTATGGATGGTGCTTTTTCTGCTGGTAGGGATGTCTGCATGGGCGCAGCAGCCTGTGCAGGGTGAGGTGATCGCGCATCCGGAGGCGCTTTCGGGTGTATGGGAGGCGCGAACGAAGACAGGGGCGACGGCAGGTATTCGTCTAAGCCTGATGACCGTCATTCCGGGAGCGGCGAAGTCACTGGCTACGGAGCCTCAATCCCTGAAGGCTATGGAGGCGTATGTCTATCTCCGCAAAGGAGCGGAGGTGCATTTTGGAGACGAGAGAGGCTTTTACGTCGCTCCGGGAAGCCCCGCGCACTGGGATGGGCGGCGATTGACGGTGAAGGTCGTTCCTCCTGCGAGAGATGTGGCGATCGATCTGGATCTGCTCTATGACCCGATCCACAACACATGGACGGGGTTGTTTCATAAAGACGAGTTCTCCGGGCAGGTCCGGTTGCGTCGTCCACGGGTAGCTTATGGAAAAACAAGCCCATGGGTGGGGACGTGGGTACATGTTCAATCACCTGTGGATCGATGCCTGCATATCGCTCAAGCGGAGGACGGCTCCTTACAGGGATGGACCGATGTCCTGCAGGCTCCAGGGCAGTGGAGATATGCGAATAACGTCAAGCCACCGGCGGAGAGTTGGGAACGCTATGGCGATATGGTCAAAGTAAGACCGGAGGAGGCTGGAATCCAGATAGGCTTTGGGGAGATGTCAGGCGGCTGCTGCCCATCGACGTATACAGGGCGGTTATCCGCCGACGGCTCGAGGATCGAAGGAAGTTCTGATCTGCGGGCAGGCGGACAATTCCTGATTACGGGAAGCTGGACGCGGTCGAAAGAAGATTCGTGCCGCCGATGATGCTTAAGGATGCAGGGCGTTGCGGTAGTCGGAGACCTGCTGGTTGTGCTGCTTGAGGTCGGCGGAGAAGCGAGTGTGGCCGTTGGCGTCGGCGACGAAGTAGAGGTAGTCGGTCTGCTGTGGGTGGAGCGCGGCGCGCAGGGCGGCCATGCCGGGGTTGCAGATGGGGCCGGGCGGCAGGCCTGCGTGCCTATAGGTGTTGTAGGGCGAGGGCGACTCGAGGTCGGAGCGGTAGATGGTGCCGCGGTAGCGGCCTTCGAGCAGCGCGGCGTAGATCACGGCCGGGTCGGTTTCGAGCGGCATGCCCTTGGCTAGCCGATTGGTGAAGACCCCGGCGACCAGCGGGCGCTCGGCGGCGACGGCGACCTCTTTCTCGACGAGCGAGGCCATGGTGACGGTCGGGAGTGCGTCTCCCTGCAGGCCGAGCACGGCGGCGGACTGGCGGAAGCGGCGGATCATGGCGGTCAGCACAAGCTCGGGCGAGACATGGCGCGGGAAGCGGTAGGTGGCCGGGAAGAGGAAGCCTTCGAGCGAGGGTGCGTGCGGGGCGAGGTCGCGGATGAGGTCGGTGCGGCTGCGGGCGGCGGCGAGCAGGTCGGCGCGGGGAGCAATCTGGGCGGCCTCGGCTGCTGCGGCGATGTCGAAGAGGTTGTAGCCCTCGGGGACGACGAGGGCTACGGTATAGATGTCGCCGTGCGCGATGCGGCGGTAGACCTCGGTGGGCGGAATGGGGTGGTCGAAGCGGTACTCGCCGGGATGGAGCGTGCCGCCGAGGGCGCGCAGGGCTAGGAAGGCGTATTTGCTCCTCAGGATGCCCTGCTGCTCAAGCTGTGTGGCGATGGCGGCGGTGCGGCTGCCGGGGGCGATCTGGACGAAGGTTTCGGTGGAGGGTCCGTAGGGCGTGTAGACGAGCCAGGCGGCGACGGCTCCGACGATGAGGACCAGAAGAACGCCGAGGAGAAGGAGCCGACCGAGAAACCTGAACATGCGAGTTATTGTACGAGGCTACGTTTAGAGTGAGGGGATGAGCATAGAGCGCGTGCTGGCGCTGGATGTGGGCGATAAGCGGATCGGGCTGGCGATCTCCGACGAGCTGGGGATGACGGCGCAGCCGCTGTTTACGCTGCATCGCACAGGAAAAAAGGCTGATCTGAAGTCGATCGGCCGGGTGCTGCGGAAGTACGGCATCCGTGAGGTGGTGGTGGGCAATCCGCTGTACATGTCCGGCGACCTGAGCCCGCAGGCGATGAAGGCGCAGGCCTTCGCCGAGGAGGTCAAGGTGGAGTTTGGCGTGACGATCCACCTGTGGGACGAGCGGCTGACGACGACCGAGGCACACCGTCTGCTCGATGATGTGGGGCACAGCTCCATGCGCGGGGAGCGCAAGGGGATCATCGACCAGGTGGCAGCGGTGCTCATTCTGGAAGGGTGGCTGGCGGCGCGGGAGCATCGGCTGCAGACGCCGCCAGAGGTTGCAGGCTAGGACTTCGCAGGCGCACGCAGAAGCTCGCGGAGCGTATCGCCTGCGGCGGTGAGATTGGCAAGGTGCATCTCGACGTACTCGCGGGCGAGCACGACACCGTCGGCGTTGGCGGTGAAGGCGGCCTGCAATGCCTTACGGACGTCCTCGGGAGTGGTGCGTTTGTCGTTGGCGTGCGGACCCTCCCAGATGACGGGTACCTCGATGTCGATGCCGGGGTAGATCTTTGTCTGTCCGGCCACGGCGTCGACGGCGCGCTTCGTCTCTTTCGCTACATAGTCGGGCGAAAGACCGGCGTGCGCGAGCTGGTCGTAGGGAGCCTCGTTGAAGTTCATCATGCGGTAGTACAGCTCGAGGAACTCCTGCGGCTTCGCGTCGCGGAAGATGGTGTGGCTGAGGTTGTCCAGATAGGCGGCGAGGCGCGGGCCGCCCGCGTTGTTGTAGCAGGCGATCTTCAGGAAGTCGGCGTTATTGCGCAGGCGGGTGTAGTCCTCCTCGGCGCGGAAGAAGGGGCTGAAGGTCATGGCCTGCATCAGGTGGAAGCCGAAGGGCTTCTCGGGCGAGAGCGCCTTGCCGATACCGTACAGTTCGGCGCGAGTCTCCTGATACGAATCGACCCAGAGTGTTTCCCACGAGAGGATCTCGGGGTACTTGAGCAGCAGCCGCCAGAAGGCGGCGAAGTAGCCGTCGGCGGGGCGCTGCTCGTTGGGCACAACCTCGAAGAGCTGGCTCAGCTCGCGGTAGCCCGCCTGCGCCCTAGCGACCGAGATTCCGCGCTCGCGGGCTTTGGCTTGGCAGAACTGGCAGAAGCAGGTGGTAACGTTCGAGCCGCCGAGCAGGTACTCGAGCGGGCCGGAGCGCTCCGAGCCCCACGCGTAGCCGTCCACGAGGTCGCGGTAGCCGCCAAGGACACTCTGCACCTTGCCGCCGAGGAAGGCGCGGTAGTCGGGATGGTTGAAGCAGGGATTACCGGTGCGTCGGCCGTAGGCGTCGATCTCGGAAACCTGAACGTAGTTCGGCACGGAGCGGCTGAGCGCAGGCGAAGGGTTATTGAGGTCCCATGCGATGAAGTCGAGGCCGCGTGCCTTGGCTTTGGGCGCGACCTGCTCAATGACGTTGAGCTTGCCGTAGCCGGTGGTGCGGAAGTCCTTGAGGAAGGTGCCCTGAAAGTATTTGGGGTCGTAGTCGTAGAAGGCTCCGCCGATGACCTCGCTGTTGCCGGGGCCTTGCGCGATGCCGTGATCGGGCAGCGTCGCGCCCTTCTTCAGGCGCTGCTCGCCGTAGCCGAAGGTGTAGCACCAGAGCGTATTGACGTTGCCCTTCTGCTGGATGTTGTCGAGTACCTGGTCGATGCCCTCGTCCACCCATGCGAAGCCGCGGACCTGAATGGCGACGACGTTCTTGCGGCTCTTTGCCGGGGTCTTCGAGAGCGGAACGACGGACCTGATCTGGGGCTGGGCGTGCAGGGAGCGGGTAAGAAAGGCAGCGCCTGCGGAGCAGAGCTGGAGGAAGCTCCGGCGGTTGAGGATCGAGGTCATGACGGGTTCTCCTTAGGTGCTGCTGCGGGTGGCTGGATCAGTGTAGTCTCGCAGTGATTCGTCTCAATATACGTGCGGGAAGAGATGTGCGAAAAGGACTTGCCGGTGGCACAGCTATAAGCCCGGACGGATTTTCCGTATAATTGAGTTTTGATTCCCGCATTCCGCGCTGTACGTGATCTTGCGGCGGCGACCGCATCTGGATAACCCCATGCCCGAAAAAATCATGAAGAAGTTGCTCGAAGAGATCAAGCTGCTGGAGTACGAGCTCACCACGGAGCTTCCAGCGGAGATCAAGAAGGCTGTTGCTCTGGGCGACCTGAGCGAGAACGCCGAGTACCACATGGCCAAGCAGCGGCAGGAGTTCGTGAACGCCCGCCTCGGCCAGTTGAAGAAGCGCATGGGCGAGCTGGCGCTGGTGAATCTGGCGAATATTCCGCATGACAGGGTCGGCTTCGGCGCGACGGTGGTGGTCTTCGACGAGAGCAAGAGCGAAGAGATCAAGTACAAGCTGGTGACGAGCGAGGAGTCGGATGTGTCGCAGGGCCTGATCTCGACGACCTCGCCGATCGGCCGCTCCCTGCTGGGCAAGAAGGTCGGCGACGTGACGACCGTGACGACGCCGAACGGCAAGCGCGAGCTGGAGATTCTGAAGCTGTCGACGATTCACGATACGGAAGAATAATGTTGTATTCACCCACTCCCGCAGGGTGGTGTGATGAGGTAGCACAGAGGATTACGGGTTGACCTGGACGAGCGCATTTGGCAAAGGCAGCGGATGGCTGCTGCAGAAGATCGTGGACGGACTTGCTCTGACCAGGATCTCGCCGAACGCTTTGACGTTTATCGGGCTACTGATCAACATCATTGCGGCGATTTTCTTCGGCTTTGCGCGCGGCGACCATGCGGTGCGGTACTTTCTGTACGCCGGGCTGGTGATTATCGGCGCGGGGATCTTCGACATGGTCGACGGGCGCGTTGCCCGGCAGACGCAGCAGGTTTCGGTCTTCGGGGCGTTCTTCGACTCGGTCATCGACCGCTACTCGGACGTGGCGCTGTTCTTCGGCCTGCTGGTGTACTACGCGCGCGGCAACCGCTTCTTCTACGTGGTGCTGGTGGCCTTCTGCATGACGGCGAGCCTGATGGTGAGCTACACGCGGGCCCGCGCCGAGGCGCTGATCGGTAGCTGCAAGGTGGGCTTCATGGAGCGGCCCGAGCGCATCGTGCTGGTGATTCTGGGCGCGCTGTGTAACCGCTGGGGCGTCATGGCTCCGTGCCTGTGGGTGCTGGCGGTGCTCTCGACGATCACGGTTATTCATCGCATCCGCTATACCTATCTGGAGACGGAGCGCCGGAAGCTGGTTCCGTCCATGGTGCCTTTGATGGCTGCCTCCATTCCGGCGCAGCCGGAGCAGCCCGCGGGGATCGCGCGCTGACGGATGGGTGTGCCTCGGGCGGTGCTGGTCGGTGGGGCGCTTCTGCTGACGCTTGCCGGTTGTAGAGGGCGTCACAGTGAAACAGCAATTCCTATTCAAGAGAGCCCGATTCCTGTGGATGCAGCGCCGACAGCGGCGCAGATTACCAAAGCTCCATCGGTGAATCTGGATGTGCTGTACCGGGTCTACAGCCTGCACCTGGTCGATGGCGCGAATGCGGACCAGCGATTTCAGAATCGCCTGCTGAAGATCGCGGGTGTGGTTGATGGAGTGAATCGGAGCTTGCCGGGGCGCGTCTATGTGGAGCTGCGGACGAGGCGGCCGGAGGCCTTCGTGTACGCCGCGATGGCTCACGAGGACGAGGCCGCACTCGACGCGATGAAGCCGGGGCAGGCGGTGATGCTGGTATGCGTCGGGGATGGGATGCAGGGTGGAAGCCCCATGCTGCGGAGCTGCCGGTTGCAGTAGGCTCTGGCGGATACTGAAGAGATGGGTGCGCCGCTGCTATTTCGGGATCATCGGCTGGAGGAGACGCATGCTTTGCTGCTCGCGCACTATGGCCGTCCCGAGCCGCGGCAGGTGTGGGACCCGCTGACGCAAATGATCTACTCCATGCTCTCGTCGCGGACGAAGACGGAGCTTTCGCACGCGGTGCTGCGCAGGCTGCGCGACCAGTTCGGTGGATGGGAGGGCCGGTGGGAGCGGCTGCGCGATGCTCCGGTGGAGGAGATCGCCGAGGAGATCCGCGAGATTACCTTTCCCGAGCCGAAGGCGGCGAATCTGAAGACAACGCTGGAGCAGATTACGGCGCGGGTGGGCGTGCTGTCGCTCGACTTTCTGGCTGGCTATAAGACCGAGAAGATCCGGGCATGGCTGGAGCGGTTTCCGGGTGTCGGGCCGAAGACGAGCGCGGCGGTGGTGAATTTCAGCGCGCTGCGGCGACGGGCGCTGTGTATCGACAGCCATCATCTGCGTGTATCGAAGCGGCTGGGCTGGGTGCCCGAGAGCGCCGACGTCCGCGAGACGGAGCATCGGCTGATGGCGATGGCTCCCGAGATATGGACGGCGGAGATGCTGGACGAGCACCACATGCTGGTGAAGCTGCATGGGCAGCGGCTGTGTCCCAAGACAAAACCATCGTGCGCCGGTTGCCCGCTGCGGGAGATGTGCCCGACCGGGCAGGCCCAGCTACACTGACGATATGGAACCGGAGAAGCTGGACGAGCAGTTTGGGATTCCCGGCGTGATGAGCTTTCATCGCACGCCGGATGGGCTGGTGTACGCGGCGATCACAACGCCTGCGGCGGCAGCGACGGTGTATCTGCAGGGCGCGCACCTCGCGCACTGGCAGCCCACTGGCGAGCGGCCGGTGCTCTTCCTGAGCAAGAAGACGGAGCTGAAGCCGGGTAAGGCGATTCGCGGCGGCGTGCCGATCTCGTTCCCATGGTTTGCGGTGGATAAGAAGACCGACCGCGTGGACGGCAAGCCCGGCCCGTCGCACGGCTTCGCGCGCACTCAGGAGTGGACGCTCGCCTTTGCCGCGGTGATGGGCGAGGATCTGCACCTGAGCTTCACGCTGGGGCCGACGGAGCTGAGCCGCAGGATGGGCTTCGACCGCTTTCGCATGGCCTTCGGGCTGTCGATCGGCCGCACGCTGACGATGCGGCTGACAGTGGCCAACGAGGGCGAGACGCCGCTGATCTTCGAGGAGGCGCTGCACACCTACTATGCGGTGGAGGATGTGCGCTCGACCACGGTGACGGGGCTGGAGCCGACCTCGTATCTCGACAAGGCCGCGGGCGGAGTGACGGTGCCAGCCGAGTTGGAGCCTGCGCGGTTCGCCGGGCCGACCGACCGCGTCTACGACCATATGGAGTCGACCTGCGTGATTGAAGATGCGGGACGAAAGATCATCGTGGAGAAGGATGGATCGGAGACGACCGTGGTCTTCAACCCATGGAAGGCGATGGCCGATCTTGGCGAGGAGGAGTGGCCCAATCTTCTGTGCGTGGAGACGGCCAACGCGAACGAGAGCCTGATCACGCTGGCTCCGGGCGCGGGGCATACGATGACGGCGAAGGTGCGGGTGGAGGCGTAGATGCTGGTGCTGGCCTCGGCCTCGCCCCGGCGGCGGGAGCTGCTGACGCAGATCGACGTCGCGTTTACGGTGGAGACGGCGGACATCGACGAGACGCCGCGGGCAGGAGAAGGCCCGGAGAGCTATGTGCAGCGGCTGGCGGAGGAGAAGTCCGCCGCGGTCTTTGCGCGGATGGGCAACCCGGCCGGCGTAACGGTGCTCGGTGCGGATACGACGGTGGTCTGCGAGGGAGAGATTCTCGGCAAGCCCGAGGACTCTGCGGATGCGGCGCGCATGCTGCGCCTGTTGAGCGGCCGCACGCATCGCGTGATGACGGGCGTTGCGATGGTTTCGTCTCGGGGAACGAAGGTGGGCATCGAGACGACCGAGGTCGAGGTAAAGCCTCTGACCGAGGAAGAGATTGCCGCTTACATCGCCACCGGTGAGCCGATGGGCAAGGCCGGAGCCTACGCGATTCAGGGCCGTGCGGCGCGGTTCATCCCGCGGGTGAGCGGGTGCTACTTCAACGTGGTGGGACTGCCGCTGGCCAAAGTAAGCGCGATGCTGGAGAAGCAGCCTTAAACGAAGACGGACGCCCTAACTGCTGGCGTCCGTCTCCGCTTCCTGGGGAGGAACCCAAGAGGCTGTTGGCTAGAAGCTGTACCGCAGCGAGATCTGCTGGACACGAGCCTGGCTGAGAGTTGAGGTGTAGGCGCCAAGGTTGCCGCTGCCGACCGAGTTCTTGAGCGAGGTGACGGGGTTGACGTCGAACCGGACCGCGTTCGTGACGTTGAAGACCTCCCAGTCGAAGGTGAGGGTCTGCGTGTCGGCCAGCTTCCAGTCCTTCTTCAGGCCGCTGTCGATGCCGAAGTAGCCATCGCCGCGATACTTGTTACGCTGTCCGACCTCGCCGGGGAGCGGATAGCGCAGAGGGCTGGGGTTGCTGTCGAGTCCGTTGATCCCGGCTACCATGCCGACCGGGTCGGCGAAGGCGTTCGGGTTGCCGTTGATGTAGGTCTTCTTGGTTTTGACGTTGCCCTTCTGGATGGTCATGCTCTGCTTGGGCCACGCCGTGACCCAGCCGCCGGAGATCTGGAGGCTGAAGGGAAGACCGCTGGTCCAGCGACCGAGGCCGTTGAGCTGCCAGCCGCCTAAGACGGCCTGCATGACTCGATTCGGCGAGTTCATGAAGGAGCGTCCTCGGCCGAAGGGAAGCTGCCAGACGACGTCGGTGGTGATGACGTGCGTGGTGTCGAAGTCGGCCACGCCCTTGTTGAGCTTCGGTGCGAAGGAGTTGATGAGCACGCCGGTGGATGCCTGCGCGGTAGTGCCGACGCCGGAGGAGCAACTGGTGCAGGTGCGCTCGGTGTCGGAGCCGATGTCGATGGCGCGTGCGAGGGTGTAGCTGAAGTCCATCTGGATGCCGTGCGTCATGGCATGGCGGACGATCAACTGGCCGGAGTGATAGCTGCTGGTGCCGATGGTGCTGTCGGCATAGAGCGAGCTGAAGGCGCCGTTGTAGTAGCGGAAGAGCTGGCCGCCGCAACCGGGGCTGCAGAGGGTATCCATCAGGTTGAGGTCGTCGGTCGCGTTGAGCGGCTGCGCGGCGTACTGGTTATAGATGTTCTGCGTGGCCGAGTTGCCGGACTGGCAGACGTTCTTGGGGCAGGGGATGGAGGCGTTCGGAGAACCGGCTGCGCCAGACGCGTCGGGGAAGAGGTTCTCCCAGTAGGGAATCTTCTGCACGTTGGCGGTGGGCACTCCCTGGTAGTGCTGCGTCTCAAGCAGCGAGGCGGCGGTGAAGTAGTCCATGCCGCTCTTGGGATCGACGAGGTTGAGCGGCATGCCTAAGTCACGCTGCACGATCAGGCGGCGACCGAGGCGACCGACATAGGCTGCTTCGACGACGAAGCCGTTCCCCATCTCGTGCTGCACGTCGAGGTTCATCGTGAAGGCATACGGAGCCTTGATCTTGTCGTCCAGCGTCCAGGCAAAGGTCTGGCCGGACGGCGGAGGAGCGTAAGGGTATTTGATGGTGCTGGCCGGCGCCGGCAGCAGGCTGGGCGGCAATATGTTCGCGGGGTAGGAGGGCAAGGTGTTGATACTGGTGAAGCGCGGCGCGGTATCGGGGCTGAAGAAGCCAGCCGGCGTGGACTCGGAACCGCCGAGGCCGTAGGAACCCAGCAGGGAGAAGTTGCGGACGAGGCCCTCGCCGTAGTGGTCGAAGTAGAGGCCGAAGCCGCCGCGGATGGTGGTCTTGCTGTCCAGCGCGTAGGCTATGCCGAGGCGCGGCGAGAAGTTCTTCCAGCCGGTGGGGAAGAAGGACTTGCCGCCGTTGGCCTTGCCCGCGGGGGAGAAGGTGAAGTTGGGCTGATCGACGACACCCTTTTCGGCCGAGGCGACGCGGTCGTTGAACCAGTCGTGCAGGCTGACGGAGGGCACAACCTGCTGGCCATTGACCTCGTAGGGCGTCTGCAGGATGGTGTGGCGAATGCCGTAGGTGATGGTCAGCTTGGGGGTGGCGCGCCACTGGTCCTGGAAGTAGTACTCCAGCTCGTTGGCCTTGAAGTTGCGCGGGATGAGCGAGCCGCCGGGGAGCAGAGAGGCCGTGCCGTCTCGGTTGGCCTTGTACTGATACGCGATGGACTCGGAGGCGACGACGCCGGCCATGCCCATGGCGAGCGTGCTGTACGAGGAGCCGAAGGAGGTGGCGACGGCGGGATAGCCGGCGGCCTTGCCCTCAGGCGAAGCAGGATCGAGCGTCTGCCCGGTGTTCGAGATGGCGTCGAAGTTCTCGCCGGAGCTCGCCGTGGCGGAGCTGTAGGACTTTGCGTCGGAGGAGATGCTGTCCTTGACGAGGCGATAGTTCATACCGAACTGGAAGTTATGTGTGCCGTGCGTCCAGGTCAGGTCATCGACGAAGTTGTAGAAGGGTACGGCGACGACCTGCGTGCGCGCGGTGGAGAAGGGCAGACCGATGACGCTCGGCGTGGTGTAGGACTGCTTACCGGGGCCCTGGTCGGAATAGCTCTGGCGGGTGTAGCCGAAGCGGGCGTTGTTGATGAGCGTGGCGCTGATGGACCACGCCTCGCCGACGGCGAAGCCCTTGGTGCCGTCGCTGTGGATGGCGGCCGGAGGCTGGGCAACGGGAGAGAAGTAGCCCGGCGCGCCGGTGGTGGGATACAGCGGCGGCTGCAGCGTGCGGTCGGCCTGCAGGTTGCCGCGGCCGAAGAGACGGTGCTTGTCGTTGATGACGTAGTCGATCTTGGCGACGAAGGTGTTCAGGTTCGTCGGGTTCGGAGCGGACCAGCTAAAGCCGCCCGTGTTGTAGCCGTCGCCGCCGGTGGAGTTCGGCAGCGGGAACTGCTGCGCGAGGGCGAGCACGTTCGGGTTGACGCCGTGGCCCCAGGGACAGGTCGTGGTGCAGTTGGGGTCGAGCACCGCAAACTGCGCGGGCGTCAGCGTCTGCACAGCGGTTGCGGTCGGCGAGGGGTTGTAGACGTACTGTAGGTTGCCCTGCCGCAGTGCGGCGCTGGGAACGGTCAGGTTCTGCTGTAGATTCTCAGCCGTGCGCTGACCCTCATAGTTGAAGAAGAAGAAGGCCTTGTCCTTCTTGATAGGGCCGCCGAGCGTGCCGCCGAAGGTGTTGCGGATCAGCTTGCCGGGGATGTTGGGCAGACCGGCCTTGGCCTCGGCTTGCTTGTTGAACCAGTTGTTGGCGGACATGGCGGTGTTGCGGTTGTACTCGTACAGGCTGCCGGAGAACTTGTTGGTGCCGCTGCGTGTGACGATGTTGACCTGCGCGCCGGAGGAGCGGCCGGAGTCGGCGTTGGAGGCGGTGGTGGTGACGCGGAACTCTTCGACCGAGTCGAGCGTGGAGCGGAGCACGCCGTTGAAGGCGTAGCCCTCGACCTGGTCGTTGTTGTCGAGGCCGTCGAGCGTCACGTTGCCCTGGTCGGAGCGGGCTCCGGCGACGACGCCGGAGCGGCTGTCCTCGTTGGAGTTGATGTTGTGGCCGAGGTAGAGCACGCCGGGCTGCAGGCTGAGCAGATCGGGCACGTTGCGGCCTTCCATCGGCAGTGCCTCAATGGTTTCGTTGTCGACCGAGTTGCCGATAGTGGCGTCGGTGGTGTTGAGGATCGCCGCCGTCTCGACGACGTTAACGGTGGTGGTGTCGGAGGCCGTCATGGTGAAGTTGACGGTGGCTGGCTGCGCGACCAGCAGCTCGATGATCTTCGCCTGTTTGCCCATACCGGCAAAGGTGGAGGAGAGCGTGTAGGAGCCGGGAATGATCTGCTGGAACTGGTACTCACCCTTCTCGTCGCTGGTAATGCTCTTGTGCACGTCGGAGGATTTAGATGCGAGCTCGACGGTTGCGCCGGGAATGGCGGCGCCGGTGGCGTCGGTGACGACGCCGCGAACCGAGGTGACGTTCTGCTGTGCGGGCAATCTTGCGATCAGCACCGTGAACGCCAGAAGTAGATAGAGATGCAGGTACTTTGACCACTTCATGAACAGGTCTCCGAATCGAAATAAGATGATGCAGATTTTGTTCCTCATCCTGATGCAAATAGGGGTATTCCCGCCAGGCAGAGAGGCTCAGCGAGAGACAAGCAGGTCCCTGTGCAGCCGGCGGGTGCCAGCTTGCGGATGCGACTGTGTTTTTGTGTGACGCGTAGATCGTTGCATGAAGTGCGCGAGGCGCAAAAGCGAAAAGGTGCGAAATGACAGGTGCGAAATGAAATTGTTCAGGACGGGGAACAATTTCGCTCTATTTCGCTTGCGCAGGGTACAGGCCGGCGACAAGATGAAGCTGTACCTCACAACAATCTTCAGGATGTGCTTGTGGAGCCGGCGGCGACACAGGCCAGCCTGTCTCTTTGCCACACGCTGTTCGCTGCTGCTATCGAGGGGACCGCATTATGCACTCCGTATCACGACGGCACTTTACCCTGGGGGCATCGGCCCTGTTGGCATCAAGCGCCCTGAGGCTCAACCCGCTGCTGCATGCAGCCGAGCCCGCGGGCGATCTGACGGCGATGAGCCTGGCGGAGGCGAGCGCGAAGATTCACGCGGGCTCTGTGACCTCGGCCGATCTGGTGAAGGCGTGCCTGGGGCGAGTCGACATCTACGACAAGAAGCTCGATGCCTTTATTACCGTGATGCGCGACAAGGCGCTGGAGCAGGCGAAGGCGCTCGACGCGGAGCAGAAGGCCGGCAAGCTGCGCGGGCCGCTGCACGGCATTCCGATTGCGCTCAAGGACAACATCGATACAGCAGGCACGCGAACGACTGCGGCCAGCGGCGTCTTTCAGGAGCGCGTGCCGACGGAGGATGCTCCTGTTGCTGCGCGGCTTAAAGCTGCGGGCGCAGTGATTCTGGGCAAGACGAATCTGCATGAGTTTGCGATGGGTGGGGGCGATGTTTCGTTCTTCGGGCCGCCGCGCAATCCGTGGGCGCTCGACCACAACACGGGCGGCTCCTCGTCGGGCTCCGGTGCGGCCATGTCTGCGAACCTCTGTTACGGCGCGCTGGGCACGGATACCGCTGGCTCGATTCGTTTCCCCGGAACGTACTGCGGCATCGTCGGCATCAAGCCCACGTATGGTCTGGTGCCGATTCGCGGCATCGCGCCACTGGTCGTCTCGCTCGATCACTGCGGGCCGCTTACACGCACAGTGGAGGACGCCGCGATCATGCTGAACGTGCTGGCCGGTTACGACAAGCTGGACATCACTAGCGTCGAGCACGCGAAGGAAGATTATGTTGCGGGCATGAAGCAGCCGATCGCAGGCTTTCGGCTGGGCATACCGATCGGAGCCTTTGATGGCGTCGATCCTGAGGTCGGGCAGATCGTGCGGGCGGCCATCGACAAGCTGGGCGGCATGACGAAGGGCGTAAAAGAGGTCAGCCTGCCCTCGACTAACGATGTCTCGTATCCGAACTTTTCGAGCCTGGGCGAGGTGTATGCCTATCACGAGCAGTTCTTCAAGCTGCAGTCCTCGCGTTATCAGCCGATCAGTCGCCGCAGGCTGGAGGCGGCGCGCGACGGGCATCCGCGCGCGGAGGACTACATCCGCCTTCGGTGGGAGCTGGAGACGCTGCGGCGCACCATCGACGACTCGTTTACCGATGTCGATCTGGTCGTGTTGCCGACGCAGAAGACGACCGCTCCTCTGCTGAACGATATGCTGCACCGCAATCTGGAGACGCTGGCAGGCACAGGCAGCGGGACCGGCGGTGGCGCGGGCGGCGGCTCGAGCGCAGCCGCATACAACGCCTACGGCATTCCCTCGCTGACGATCCCGTGCGGCTTCAGCAAGGAAGGTCTACCGGTGGGGTTGATGATCTGCGGCCCGCACTTCTCGGAGTCGAAGGTCTTCGCGCTGGCGGCCGCGTATGAGAAGGCGACGGACTGGCATACGAAGCGGCCTCCGCTGACGCCGGAGACTCCGGTGCCACCGCTCATCACGCATCTGTAGAGAAAGTTCCTCCCCATAGACACGAACCAAAAAGACAAAAGGAGCTGGACGGAATGACGAAGCTGACACGACGTGGGTTCAACAAGCTGGTGGGAGGCACACTTCTGGCGGAGGCCATGTTTTCGGCATGGCCCTCGATGGCGCATGCGGCCGATAGCGATTCATTGGCGGCGATGTCGCTGACGGAGGCGTCAGCGAAGATCCACAGCAAGCAGGTAACTTCGACCGAGCTGACGAAGGCGCTCCTCGAGCGCATCAACGTCTATAACCCGAAGGTGAACGCGCTGGTGACGGTGATGGGCAAGGATGCCCTGGCGCAGGCCGCGGCTCTCGACGAAGAGGCGAAGGCAGGCAAGTTCCGCAGCCCTCTGCACGGCATTCCTATTGCACTCAAGGACAACATCGACACGGCAGGCACGCGTACGACCGCGGCCAGCCCCATGTTCAAGGACCGCGTGCCGACCGAGGACGCGGACATCGTTCGCAGGCTGAAGGCGGCGGGCGCGGTCATCATCGCCAAGGCGAACCTGCACGAGTTCGCGCTCGGCTGCACGGGCGACATCTCGTACTTCGGACCGGCGCGGAATCCGTGGTCGCTCGAGCATGTGACGGGCGGCTCGTCGTCGGGCTCGGCGGCGGCTCTGTCCTCGATGCTTTGCTTCGGCGCGCTGGGTACGGATACCGGCGGCAGTATTCGCGTGCCTTCGTCGTGGTGCGGCACGGTAGGCCTGAAGCCGACGACCGGACTGGTTTCGATTCGCGGCATCATCCCCTGCACGGCCTCGCTGGACCACTGCGGTCCGATGGCTCGCACGGTGGAGGACGTTGCACTGATGCTGACCCAGATGGCCGGTTATGACAACCTCGACATCTTCAGCGTGCCGAGCACGCCGAAGGATTACGTGAAGGAGATGAAGCAGCCGGTCACGAGCTTCCGCCTTGGTCTGCCTGCGTCGTTCTATGACCACGTCGATCCCGAGGTGGAGAAGGCGATCAACGCGGCGATCGAGGTTCTGACGAAGCTGACCGCCGGTGTGACCTCGCACGCTCCGCTGCCGGAGTTATCGAGTGGCGGAGGAGGCGCGCTGGGCGACTCGGACTTTTATCACCGCGATTTGATCCGCCAGTATGGCCTGAACTACATGCCTCCGACGCGCACGCGGTTCGAGCGGATGATGAATCCTGCGCCGGGAGCGGCTGTATCGACGGCAGCCGACAGCGCGCAGGCGCATCAGCGGCTTGCGCTGCTTCGCCGCGAGGTGGATGCGGCCTTCAAGGACTTCGACGTGGTCATTGTGCCGACGATCCGCAACCTGCCGCCGACGATCAACGCCTCGCTCGCGCAGGAGACGGCAGGCGCGGGCCGCAGCACGAAGGTCTACGACTGGTTCGATGCTTCGGGATGCACAAACACGTCGCCATTCGATCAGTACGGTGTTCCGGCAATCTCGATTCCATGCGGCTTCTCGTCGAGCGGCATGCCCATCGGCCTGATGATCGCCGCGCCGCACTTCGAGGAGGGTAAGGTGCTGGCGCTGGCGTATGCGTTTCAGCAGGCAACGGACTGGCACACCAAGCGGCCTCCACTGACTCCGTCGACCGCGGTTCCGGCGCTTGTGGAAGGGAAACCGCAGGCCGAGAGCAAGTCATAAGCAATCGACTGGCTGGAATGAGGTCAGCGGGGAATCCGGTACTCCGAACCGGCTGCGCTCCCAACAGGCGAGCGCAGCCGGGAGGGGTTCCTTCCGACCTCGTTCCAGACGCAGCCAATGCTGAGGAGTAATACGAATGTGGCAAGCATCTGCTGCGGCGAGTAGAGCTCATGGCCGAGCAGAATGCCCAGCAGGGTGGCCACGATGGGATTGATGTAGGTATAGGTCGCAATCAGCAGCGTCTGGTCGTGGACCATCAGCCAGTGGAAGGCCGTAAACCCGATGAGGGAGCTGCCGAAGACGAGGTACGCGAACCCGAGCAGCGCCTTCGAGCCGATGTGCGTGATGGACGGTACGGCATACCACTCGTGCAGAGAGCAGGAGATCACAAAGAGGAGAAGGCCGGAGATGAGCATCTGGAGGGAGGCGGTTTGGAGATAGGACGAGGGCATCTCTACCCGTTTCATGACAGCGGCAAAGACCGCCCAGCTGATGGCTCCGAAGAGAACGATGAACACGGCGAGGAGAGAGTAGCTGCGGCCATTGCGAAGCGTGGCCCCAACCAGTAAGGGCATGCAGACGAGTCCGAGCAGGATGGGCATCAGCACGATCCAGCGGAGGCGATAGGCTCGCAGGACGAGGCACTCGATGGCATAGGTCCAGAAGAGTGCTGTTGAGGTGAGCACAGAGACGAGCCATGAGGGCAGGCGTGTCTCCGCCCAGTAGACGCCCGCGTAGCCGAGGGCAAACATGCCGGCTCCGGTGAGAAAACTGTTGAATACCTGGCGCGGTGTAGGCCGGGTGCGATGGCCGGCAAGGTAGCTGAGTAAGAGCAGAAGAAGCCCGCTTACTCCATAGCGTATGGATGCGGCAAAGACCGGAGGAACGGTCTGCACGATGAAATGAATCGCCAGATACGAGCCACCCCAAAGAAGGTAGATGGCTGCATAAGCCAGTATTCGCTTGAGGGGCATGCGAAATTCTAGCACTCGATTCAAGGCACTTAAGTGTTACGGCAAAAGTGTAGATAGACCAGAAAGGACGAACTATGAAAACGCTGAATCGTCGTGAGTTTGTTGCTCTTGGCGCGGGTGCTATTGCGGCTACGCAGTTGAGCTCTGCCTATGCAATGCAGGGTGGAGGAGGTGATCTCGCGGCACTGACGCTGAGCGAAGCTTCAAGGCGCATCCAGGCAAAGCAGGTGACTTCAACGCAGTTGACGAAGGCTCTGCTCGATCGCATCAAGGTCTATAACCCGAAGGTTAATGCCTTCATCACCGTGATGGAGGAGGAGGCGCTGGCGCAGGCCGCTGCTCTGGATGAAGAGGCAAAGGCAGGTAAGTTCCGCAGCCCGCTGCATGGAATTCCGATTGTGCTCAAGGACAACATCGATACCGCGGGCGTGCGCACCACTGCGGCCAGCGAGGTCTTCGACGACCGCGTGCCGGAGGTCGATGCTGCCGTGGTCGTTCATCTGAAGGAGGCGGGCGCGGTCATTCTGGGCAAGACCAACATGCACGAGTTCGCCTCGGGCGGCAGCTCGGCCTCGACGTACTTTGGGCCAGTGCGGAATCCGTGGGCGCTCGATCATATTCCGGCGGGCTCGTCGGGCGGGTCGGCGGCCGCAGTCATCTCGGATCTCGCGTATGGTGCGCTGGGCACGGACACGGGCGGCTCGGTGCGCATGCCTTCGGCATACTGCAGCATTGTGGGCCTGAAGCCAACCTATGGACTGGTTTCGATTCGCGGCATCATTCCGCTGACCTATTCGCTTGACCACTGCGGGCCGATGACGAAGACGGTCGAAGATGCTGCGATGATGCTGAACCACATGACGGGCTACGACAAGAAGGACGTCGCCAGCGTGGATCATCCGAAGGAAGACTACGTGGCCTCGATGAAGCAGCCTGTCTCCGGGCTGCGATTGGGGATTCCGCGCGCGCCGTTCTTCGATCATCTGGATGACGATACAGCGAAGGCCGTCGAGGCTGCGATCGAGGTGCTGAAGAAGCAGGTGAAGAGCACGCATGACTGCTATCTGCCCAGCACGGCGGGCTTCAGCGCGCTGGCGCTCGGCGGTGAGCGCGAGGCGTATCACCTGCAACTCTTCCGCAGGAACGCGCAGCGGTACTCGTTGAGCGTGCGGCAGAGCCTGGAGGGTGCGGAGAAGTCGATGAACGATGTCAGCGCGGAGCCGTGCTCGGAGAAGGTGGCCGACTACGTCAACAGCAACTGGCAGCTCATCCTGCTACGCAAGAGCATCGACGACGCATTCGCCAACTTCGACCTGGTAGCGCTGCCGACGATGCGCATCCTTCCGCGCACCATCAACGATGCGCTGAACCGCGAAGAGGAGATCAAGCCGCGCGAGCCGGAGGTGACGTCGAACTGCACCCCGTTCAACATCTTCGGCCTGCCTGCCATCTCGATCCCATGCGGCTTCTCTTCGACGGGTCTGCCGATCGGGCTGATGATCGCGGGGCCGCGCTTCTCCGAGGGCAAGGTGCTGGCGCTGGCCAATGCCTACGAGAAGGCGACCGAATGGCACACGAAGCGTCCGGCGCTGAGCCCGACGATGGCTGTGCCGCCGGTCATCCGCAAGACATAGCCTGCAACCGTAGCGCAGCCGAGCTGCGGCTGAACCAGGCAAGATGCCGCAGCCGGGAGAAGCGAGGATCTTCCTGCATGAAGATGGTCTTCATGTCTCGTACCTCACAGGCTCTGGAGAGATTCTCCAGAGCCTGTTCCTGTTGCCCCAGCAAGGTATGTACGGCGCTGACCTCATAGGCAGGAAAGCACTCATCCTGCTTTCTTGCCTCAAGGTAGGCGAGCAGCTCAAGCGCCTTGGGTAGATTGCCGCCGCCCGCGTGTGCGTAGGCGGTCAATGCCAGCGTGAACAGCGAGTTTTCCGCGAGTCTGGCTGCCTGTTCAAAAGCGGTCAGGGCCAGTCCCCAGTTGCCGCGTTGCGCCTCGATGCGGCCGAGCATCACATGACCCATCAGGAACTGTGGCTCAAGCTCGAGGCTGTTCTGGGTATAGACCAGAGCCTTGCTGTAGTCGCCCGCATAGAGATAGGCCATGGAGACATGATTGTTGACGGCAGCGCCGTGCGGGTTGAGATGATGCGCCTGCAGAGCCAGTTCGATCGCCTTCTGGTGTTGGCCCTGCGAGCCCTTCAGGCTGGAGTAGAGCTGGATGGTGCGGTCATCCACCAGTCCCGAATCGATGGAGCGCTGACACTCGTCCTCAGCGCGCTTCCAGTCCCAGGTACAGTTCACCAGTACGCTGATCAACGCGTTGCGTACGGCGAGCGAGTACGGGTTGACCCGGACCGCAACCTGCACTGCCTCATACGCGAGGCTGGCGGCCTTGTGTGCCGATATCAGATGGTTATAGGAGAGCGAGACGTAGGAGTTGGCAATGCCTGCGAAGGCGTTGGCGCAGGTTGGGTCCAGCGCAGCCGCGTCCTTGAAGTATTCGATGGACTTCAGGATGCTGGTGCGTGTGCGCTGGTTCCAGAAGTGGAAGCCGATGCCGCAGACCTGCTCTGCAAGTGTCTGGTTGATAGAGGCGCGTGAGGGAGGCGGCGCAGCGGTATTCTCCGATGGAGGATTCAGGCTCTGCGTACTCTTCGAGCGAGTCTCCCACCATGTCTCGAGTTCATGGCGATACGCAAAGACGCTGCCCAGCTTCCTGTGACGCTGACGATGGACAGGAAGCTCCTCATGCTTTTCCCATAGCTGGACGGTGCGTACCTCGCGGCGAAAGAAGGCCGCGATCTCCTTCCATGTGTCGAAGCGTTCCGACAAGGGCTTCCTGCACTCACCTGCGTTCTGAGACGAAGCGTGCGACATCGCAATAGACCGCCATGAAATAGACAGCATCCCAGTCGCCGGAACGAATCCTGTAGGAAAAAAGGACGCGAACCATCAACTGGTAGTTGCAAAACTTATGAATAGTTTAAAAATGTAGATATAGCTTTAGCAGAGGAGGTGAGTAGCGTCAAGCCTTTTGTAACTAGAAAAGTAGTTTGCGAATAACTAGGCAAAAGTAGGGCAATTACTAAGGTAGGCGCAAAAATGCGCGCAAAATACTATAGTTTTCTCTGGCTGGCAGAGGAAACTATAAGTAGGTTACTTAGTAAGTAAGTGATGACTCGAGTGAGTGCTTAAGTAAGTCCTCTTTTGTTTTTTTGTGAGTAAGTCTTTTGAGCAGGTTTCTTCATATTCGTCTAGTTGGCTGCAATCATGGCAGCCAGCAGAGCGGCTCGTGGCACGAGATGCTCGATCACGACAGACTCATGAGCGGCGTGCGCACCTTCGCCGACGGCGCCGAGGCCGTCGAGAGTAGAGACGCCGAGAGCGGCGGTAAAGTTTCCGTCGGAGCCGCCGCCGGTTGCGGCCTCATCAAGCGTGAAGCCGAGTTGTGCCGCCAGTTTGCGAGCTCTCTTATAGAGAGCGATGGTTCCGGCGCGGCGCTCCATCGGCGGGCGGTTGATGCCTCCGGTGAGCGTGAGCGTGCATGCTGGGTCGATGGGCTTTAGGCGGTGCAGCAGCTTATCGGTAACAACGCCGTCGCGTGCGGTGGCGATGCGAAGATCGATCTCGACCGAGGCTGATGGGGCGACGATGTTCGAGCGTGTGCCTCCGGCGATGACGCCGCAGTTCAGCGTGCGCTGCTTTGTAGGGTCGGTGAGTGCGGCAATGGCCTGCACCTGGTGAGCCAGTTCGAGGATGGCCGAGTGGCCGCGGTCGAAGTCGACGCCGGAGTGCGCGCCGACACCCTGCACATGCAGCGTGTAGTGGCCGATACCCTTGCGCGCTGTTTTGCAGGCGAGTCCCTGCGCCGGTTCGAGTACGAGGACAGCCGAGGACTCGCGGGCGAGCGATTCGGTGATGGGGCGCGAGACGGGGCTGCCGATCTCTTCTTCGGAGTTGAGCAGAAAGGTGACCGGCCGGGTGAGCAGCCTCTGCTCGTGAAGCGTTGCCAGTGTGGCGAGCGCCATGACGACTCCGGCTTTCATGTCGAGCACGCCGGGGCCATAGTAGCGGCCGTCGGCGACGCGCCACGGCATACTCTGGAGCGTGCCGAGCGGCCAGATGGTGTCGAGGTGGCCTAGGAGCAGGATCGGCTCGGCCGCAGAGCGGCGAGGCCCGAAGCGAAGCTCGGTGATGTGCCCGAAGTGCTTCTGTTTGTGCAGTCTGGCGCGCCCTCCGAAGGCGCTGGCGAGGTCGATGACAAAGGCTGCGGCCCGGTTGACATCCTTGGCGGATTCGGTGGGAGATTCGATCAGCACGAGGTCGTGGAGGGTTTGCTCGATCCAGCGGGAACGTGCCTGAAGTGCGGCAAAGACGGCTTTTAGGTCGAGGGCGGCCATGGACGGATGGTATCTCACCCGCCCGGCGTGCACCCGAAGCATCAACAGAGAAACGAAGTGTGGCAAATTTGACACAGCCATTGCGGAAAATCCGGAGTTAAACTTACCGGCAGGCGGTCAGTGAGAACGCCCCATGCAGCTTCCTTCCTGAGGCAGAACCTTCGCTAAGGCAGATATTTTTTAATGGACGCTCACTTCGAGCAGACAATCCGGTCTGAGGTTGCGTTTTGTGGGGTGGGTCTTCACAGCGGTGCACCCGTAACGATGAGATTAGTGCCCGCGCCGGCGGGCTCGGGAATCGTCTTCCGGCGGACAGACCTCGACAACTTTGAGATCCCTGCGAACGGGCGCAACGTCGCCAAGGTGAGCTATGCGACGAGCCTGATGCGGCAGAGCGTGCTGATCTCGACGACTGAGCATCTGCTCTCGGCGCTGGTAGGCAGCGGTGTCGATAATGTCATCGTCGAGATGGACAACCTCGAGGTGCCCATCCTCGACGGCAGCGCGCTGCCTTATGTGCAGGCCTTCGAGCGCGTGGGGCTGAAGGTGCAGCGGCGCAAGCGGGAGTACATCCGCATCCTCAGGGAGATTGAGGTGCGCGAGGGCAACAAGTTTATCGGCGTCTATCCCGGCTCGGGCTACCAGATTCAATATGCAATCGACTTTGCGCACCCCATTGGCCACTCGACCTTTGCCGGTGACCTTGCCGTCGGAGATTACGCCCGGCAGATTGCTCCGGCGCGGACCTTCGGCTTCCGGCGCGAAGAGGCGGCGATGCGGAACATGGGGCTGATCGGCGGTGCGTCGGAAGAATGCCTCGTCGTAGTGGGCGACGACGGCGTGGAGAATGGGCCGCTGCGGTTTCCGGACGAGTTTGTGCGCCATAAGGTGCTGGACCTGATCGGCGATCTGGCTCTGGCTGGCCGAAGAATCCAGGGCCGCGTTGTCGCAGAGCGCGCCGGGCATGCGATGCACACGGCGCTGGTGCAGCGGCTGTTGAAGGACCGTTCGGCATGGGAGCTGGCCTATGAGTACGTCCCGTCACCGGAGCCGAAGGCTTTGCCGCGGCTACAGACGGCGCTTGCCTGATGCAACATGTGGCGGCGGTGGCGCTGGGGTCGAATCTGGACTCAGCGTGGGGGGACCGCGAGGCGACGATCCGCGAGGCGGTGCGTCGCGCTGGCGATCTGGGGCGCGTGGTGCGGGTTTCCTCCTTCTATGACACCGAGCCGGTGGGCTATACCGAACAACCGAGGTTTCTGAACGGAGCCATGCTGCTCGAGACGGAGCTTGCGCCGGTGGAGCTGCTGCGTCGGCTGATGGGGATCGAGCGGGCGATGGGGCGTGATCGCTCGCATGCCGTCGAGAAGGGGCCACGGGTGATCGATCTGGACCTGCTGCTCTATGACGACGTGGTGATGGAGTCGGCGGAGCTGACGCTGCCGCATCCGGCGATGCAGGAGCGTAGGTTTGTGCTGGAGCCGCTGGCGGAGATCGCGCCGGGGATGCGGCATCCCCGGCTGGGCGTGACGGTGGGTGAGCTGCTCGCGCATTTGAAAGGCTAGTGAGTCATCGCATAGACGACATAGTTCACGCCGAGCCGTACGCCCAGATCGGAATAGCGGAGCGGATAGCGCGGATTATCCTGCCACTCCCATGAATCGCCGAAGTCGGAGTTCTGCGTGATGGCGACCATCACGCGGCCCTTGTCGTCGTAGATGCCGCGCCAGCGCGGGACGCGGCCGTCCTTCTTGAAGCCGGTGTTCAGATGCTCGGCGCCGGGAACCTGATAGCGGTCGTCGAGGTCGAAGATCGTGTGGAAGATGGGGTCGCTGTCGGGGATGTCGACGATGGGGCGGTCAGGGAAGACCATCTTCATGGTGCCCTCGAAGAAGGCGGCCTCTTCGGTGCCGTGGAAGTCGTCGGCCATGAAGAAGCCACCGCGCAGCAGGTAGTCGCGGAGCTTGTGCGCCTGCTGCTCGGTCAGGCCCCACTCGCCGACCTGCACGGCGTAGAGCCATGGCCAGTTGTAGATCTCGTCGCCGTCGTCGAGGCTGACCGACTGCTCCACCGAACGGGCGTCGATGCGCGTCATGCGGTGGACAGAGTTGGCCAGAGCACGGTCGGCGCGGGGATAGTCCTGCGTCCACAGGGAGAGGCCTTCGCGCCAGTCGCCGTCGAAACGTCCGCGGTAGCCGTCGAGCGGGCCGGGCGGGTACATGAGCCGGGCGAAGGTCCACTCGGCCCTGCGCTGCCAGTCATTGGGTAGAGGCATCAGATCATAGCCTTCGACGGAGGGATATTGCCGAAAGGGCCGTTGCGCGTAGAGAACGCCGAACAGGGCGCTGGCGATGGCCAGCGCGGCACAGCAGGATCGCCAGGCGAGCTTCATCGGCAGGGAGGCTCCTCGATCTTGCCCCGAGGATAGCACTCCGACGCGAGAAGCTTCCACTTCCCTGGACGGAGGGGTATGCTCACAACATCGACGCGGGCCGGTACGGTAGCGTGGATATTTCCCGAGGCACCACAACACATACGATACGAGGAACGATCAAATGAGCGTAGAGTTCTGGACCCGTTTTGAGGAGCGCGTAGCTCCGTACAACCTGTTGCAGCACCCGTTTTATCAGGCGTGGTCGATGGGCGAGCTGACCCGCGAGGAGCTGCGTGAGTACGCGGCGGAGTACTGGCATCATGTCTCGGCGTTCCCCACCTACCTGAGCGCGCTGCATGCGCGGCTGCCGGATGGGGAGATGCGCCGCGAGGTGCTGCGCAACCTGGCCGAGGAAGAGGGCATCGATGCGGACCTGTCGCTGCCGCACAGCGACCTGTGGATGGACTTTGCGATGGGCATGGGCGCGGACCGGCGTTCGGTCGAAGGCCGCCCAGTGCAGCCGGAGATGGCGTCGCTGATGGCGACCTTCCGCGAGCTGATGCAGAGCGCGGAGCCAGCGGCGGCGATGGCCGCGTTGTATGCGTATGAGTCCAAGGTTCCGGCGATTGCCGTGACCAAGGCCGATGGTCTGAAGAAGTTCTATGGGACCGAGGGCAAGGCGGCGAAGTACTTCACGCTGCATCAGACGGCGGACGTGGCGCACGCGGCGGTGTGGCGCGGGCTGATCGACGCGCAGCTTGCGAAGAACCCCGAGGCTGCCGAGGCGGCGCTCGACGCGGCTGAGGTCGCGGCGAAGGCGCTGTGGTCGGCGCTGGACGGCGTGGAGCGCGAGCGGATGCAGGCTCGGGCGAACTAGTCAGCTATAAAAAGGCCCGCGTCCCGGTCGGGATGCGGGCCTCTTTTGTTTGCAGGCAGAGCTAGTTCAGCCGCTTGAGATCCTGCTTGACGCCGTCGAGGCTGTTGTCCTCGTGCAGAGCGGCTTCCAGTTCGCGGATGGCATCGCTGCGGCGGCCTAGTTTTTCAAGGACGAGGCCGAGACGCCAGTGCGCCTGCGCGTGACTCGGCTCCTCGCCCTCGGCGGGTTGGGCGAGGTAGGAGCGCAGGTACTGCTCGGCGCGGCTGAAGTGCGCTGCGGCGTTGGCGGTCAGGATCACGCGGGCGGCCTGATACGTGGGACTCAGGTTGTCCGGCACAGCGGCCTGCGACTGCTTCAGCAGCGCGTCAAGGTCGGACCAGCGGCCCGTGGTGGCGTAGAGAGCGGCCAGCGTGCGATAAGGCGCGATGCGCGACGGTGCAAGCGCAATCGCCCGGCGGGCCTCGGACTCGGCGAGCGCATACTTCGGTGTGCCTTCATTGAGGCAGGCAGCAGCCAGTCCGGCGTGTGCGTCGGCGTTGTTGGATGCGGCGACGATGGCAGCCTGCCAGAGCGCTGTAATCGCGGCGGCGCGCTGGGCCGGGTCTTTCTGCTCATCGGCGAGGAAGCGTGCCTTGAGCGCCGCGGCGCGTGCAGGATCGAGCTGCGCAACACGGTCGGCAAGCTGGCGGGCGCGGCTGCGGTCCCCACCGGCAATGGATGGAGCCTCCCAGTAGAAGCGGGCCGCATCCTCGAGCGCGTCGAGCGAGTTGGGGTCGAGCTGGACGCTCAGGTCGGCCTCCTTGCGGAAGCGCCGCGCCAGCGCGAGCCGGGCAAAGGTGCCGGCGTTCTCGCTGGCCTGCAGCTTGGCTCCGAGCGCGTTGGTCAACTGCGCATGGGCGCTGGCGCTCTGGCTGGCGAGTGCAACGGCGTGCTCGGCGGCGGCGATGGCCGCGTCGAAGCGGAAGAAGGCCCAGTCGAGCACCGACTTGTGGATGAGCGCCTGCACGTTGTCGGGGTTCTGGCGCAACTCGGCATCGACGTGCGGAAGAACGCGCAGGTAGTGCGCCTCGGCGATCAAGGTATCGGGCGAGGCCGCCCTCTGCTGGGCCACAACAGGCGAAGCCGAGGCAAGCGCCAGCGCCAGCGAGCGCATGCGGCGGCTGCGGGCCAGTCTACGCGCGTGATGGACAAGCTTCTGCATCATTAAGGTTCGATGTGCGTTGGACGATCTACTTTGCCTCGCGGTTCACAATCGCTACACGGAAGGGCGGTAGCGCCTTCTCGGCGGGGTCCTGCTCATAGGTTTCGCTGGTCTTAGCGGGGTCGTAGCCGCGCCAGAGCCAGATCATCTCCTCGGGGAACTCCGCGCCGCCCTCGACCTGCGAGTGCGGCCCCTGCCCGAAGCTGAAGCGGAAGTCGTACAGCTTGAGCTTCAGTGCATTGGCCAGCCGGATGTTCGAGAGCGGCCAGCTTCCGTAGAAAGGATTCTCCTGATCGTTGTTGCCGTCCTGCAGCCAGACGCGCATGTTGCGGTGCGGCTCGCGCAGCACCTTGTCGGGGAAGTCCTGCCCGCCATCGGCAATGCCCGGCTGCTCCTGCCACTGCAGCGAGCTGAAGCTGCCGATCCACGAGATGACACGGCTGAACTGCTCCGGCTGCTGCCACGCCACATTGAACGAGCAGATGCCGCCCGACGAGCTGCCGGTGATGGCGCGGCTGTAGGCGTCCTTGCGGATGTTGTACTTCTTCTCCACCTCGGGCAGCAGCTCGTCGTGCAGGAAACGGGCGTAGCGGTCGGAGACGGTATCGTACTCGATGGAACGCGTGGCCGCGGCGAGGTTCTTGTTCCAGCGTTTTGCGTTGGCATCGGCGGCCTTGTACAGCGGCGAGTCGGGCGAGCCGGAGATATCGCCGGGGTTGATGAAGACCGCAATCATCATGGGAATCTTCTTCTGCGCGATGAGGTTGTCGAGCACGTTGAGCGCCGGGTGGGTGCTCTTCTGCCGGTCGAGATACCCGGAGCCATCCTGAAAGACCATGAGCGCGGCAGGCACCTTCTGGTCATACTGCGCGGGCACGTAGATCCAGTAGTCGGAGCGCAGGCCGTCGTAGATTTTGCTGACGTGCGTGAGCTTCTCCGAGAGCGTGCCGGTGGGCACGCCCGGCTGCTGCTTCGAGTCGGTGGTGAGCGGCGGACCAGCGGGCGCGGGACCGGCCCACGGGCTTTGGGCGACGGCAGGCAGGGTAAGCGTGAGCGCGAGCAGAAGAGAGGTCTTCATGGCGCTTCCACTATAGCTGCTTCTCCTGCCCGACGCTGCTGTTTATCCCACGGGCTGAGGGAGGAGCGAGTGCGGCCCCTCGGCGGCGAGACGCATGGTGTCCGTCGGCTCGTCGATCTGCGTGACAACCTGCGGGCAGCGGCGGCAGGCCTCGCGGCCCGCCTGCTGATACCAGCGGCACTCGAGGCGGATGAGGCATGCGGGCAGCGCCTCGGTGACGGCAGGCAGAATCTGCACGATGCGCGTGACCAGGTTGCAGTCCTTGCCGTCGAAGTGGCGGCAGAGCTTCTCCTGGCAGGGCGCGGCGAAGCGCATGACCTGCGTGGGCCGGGCAGGCGAGGCAAGCTCCAGCACATCGGGCGTAACGGGCAGATGCTGGTTGATATACGAGACGGCGGGCGCCTCGGGCGTGCCCTCGATGACGCCGAGGACGCGGCTGCCCTTCATCTCGGGCTGGGCGCTGGGACAAAGTAGATGGTGTTCATGGGCGTGGCTCATCGTGAGCTCCTTCCGTGTGCAGGGCGCGCGGAGGCATGGAAGTGCCTCCGCGGCCTTCGGATTGCAGTACGAGTACGAGGGGCCTAGAAGCCGAAGGTGATGAACTCTTCGGGGCGCGGCACGTATCCCATGATGAGGTGGTTCAGTTTGAGCCCGACGGTTGTGGCGTGTGCTTCCTTGGCGGCGACCTCCCCCGTGGCGACCTGGTGGACGACGGGAGCAACGGGGACGCCGGTATGTGCGGCGACCTGCTTGGCGATGCTGGTGGCGATCTGCTCGGCCTCATGGGCTGCAAGCGCCTCCCGCAGGTAGAAGCCGCAGATAACGCCGGGGTTGATGACAACGTAGGAGCTGGTCGTGAGTTTGACGTGGGCGACAGCCGAGCGAACTGCGCCGGAGAGGTCGGATACGGTGAGGGATTTCGGGGTGGCCATGTTTCCTCCTGAAGATGTTGTGGTCATTCGGAGGCCCGGGTGCTGCGAGGGTGAACGGTACGCGGCGGGAGTAATACGGTCAAGTGAAATGTCGGTGGGCGGCGGGAACCACTAAAATTGAGGGATGTCGTTGCAGTTTGAGGTGATACGAACCTCCGAGAGCGGAGGCCGCCGAGGCCGTCTGACGCTGCCGCACGGGCAGATCGAGACGCCGGTGTTCATGCCGGTAGGCACGGCGGCGACGGTCAAAGCCGTGCCGCAGGACGTGCTCGAGCGCATTGGGCCGGACGAGATGGGCGCGCAGATCATTCTGGCGAACACCTATCACCTGTACCTGCGCCCCGGCCATGAGTTGATTGCAAGGCTGGGCGGCGTGCACAAGTTCATGAGCTGGACGCGACCCATGCTGACGGACTCGGGCGGCTTTCAGGTCTTCAGCCTGAGCAGCCTGCGCAAGGTGACGCCCGACGGCGTGGAGTTCCGCTCGCATCTCGACGGCAGCAAGCACTTCTTCTCGCCTGAGCACTCGATGGACGTGCAGATTGCGCTCGGGGCGGATATTGCCATGGTCTTCGACGAGTGTGTAGAGACGCCCGCAAGCTGGGAGCGCACGCGCGAGTCCATGAGCCTGACGCATGCGTGGGCCGAGCGGTCGAAGGATCACTTCGAGGCCAACAAGGGTCGGCGTCCATGGGGCGAGGGCTTCGAGGGCAAGACGCAGTCGCTCTTCGGCATCGTGCAGGGCGGCATGTACGCGGACCTGCGGCGCGAGTCGGCCGAGCGGCTGGTGGAGATGGACCTTCCCGGCTACGCCATCGGCGGTCTTGCGGTGGGAGAGCCGCGCGAGGTGACCCGCGAGATGATCGCACGCACGCTCGAGCTGCTGCCGAAGGATAAGCCGCGCTACGTGATGGGCGTCGGCTACCCGGACGAGATCGAGGAGTACGCCAAGATGGGCGTCGACATGATGGACTGTGTGCTGCCGACGCGCGCGGGACGTCATGGGCTGCTATTCACGAGCGAAGGCAGGCTGAACATCAAGCGCAAGGACCTATCTGAGGATCAGGGGCCCATCGACGCAACGTGCGGCTGCATGGTGTGCTCACGCTACACGCGGGCTTATCTGCGGCACCTGTTCTCCAGCGGTGAGCCGCTGGGTGCGATATTGAATTCCATTCATAATCTGAGTTTTTATCTGGCGACGATGGACCGCGTGCGGCGGGAACTAGCGGCTACCTAAGAATCGAATAGTCTCGGAGGCCAGTTGGTACTTGCAGGCTCGCGGTATCTCGGTAAACCGCAAGACCTGCACTTGCCTGCTAGTCCAAAACGAGTGCGGCAAATGGGACAGCGTACTGCAAAGAAGAGGAGATAGAACGAATAGGCGATAACGGTGAGAACCCATGCCAATGTAATGAGAATCAGAATTACGAAAATTGAACTACTAGCGTTCGGGAAAAATTTAAAGTAAATGCCAATAAGTACAACAAAGGGTGCGAGTGCAACAGGTCTATACCATTTCGTAAGAAAGAGTTGTTGCCGAGCAAGTTTTGACATGCTCGGCACATCCTCTAGAACCGGTCTCATAAATGTCTGAGCAGCAGATGGTGGCAGGCTTGATGGACGACGCCGAGGAAATTTTCGATGTGGAATTTCCATCGGGTCACGAGGCGGCGGGACGCTGCCAGCAACGAGTTGAGCCGTTATTGCCCTTGCGGGCACGGCCGATATAGCGATCTATTTGGGAGGCGGAGGCGTCGTATCGCTGATGCGCGAAGCGGGCACATCGTGTCCAGTCTCGTGCAGAACAAGCCCGGTGACCTTGCCATCCGTTCCTTGCACAAAGCTGATTTGCAGGTTGGCACGCCTGGCAAAAAACTCATTCGCCGATTCCGGGTAGATCGGCAGAGGTCCCTTGCCCGTTGCCTGAAAAATCAGATGGTCGCCTTCCCGCCGCACAGTGAAAGTTACCTGCGGATTCAACGGATACTGGCCCACATACTTCTGAAGTCCGTCTGCCGCAAGAGCAATCGCCCTATGCTCCTTCGGTATTTCGTACTTCTGTCCAAACAGAATGGCCGCCAACGCGTGGCTGATGTCGTAAGCAGGAGAGAACACGTTATCGAGCACAATGATGGTTGTATCGTCGTCCGGATACCAGACATTCAGCGATATAAAGCCCGGGATGGCGCCTTCATGCCAGATTTCCTTATGCCCGAGTTCGTTCGAGATCATCCATCCAAATCCGTATTGGGGACTGCCGAATCCGTATAGGGGGGCGGATTCGCCTGCCCCGTCAGCATCTCATCCAGTGAATTTTTGGGGATCAGCTTGCCCGCTTTTACCGCCTGATCCCATTTGTAGAGATCGAGAACCGTCGAATACAGTGCACCGGCGCTGAATGGCACCGACATGTCCATAAAGCGTGCAGGCTCGTATCCATTTTCAGAATATGTGTAACCTTGCGCGTGGTTTTTGGCCGTCGGATGGCTGCTATCGTAACCGCTATTCGTCATTCCCAGCGGGTCAAAGATATTCTTCTCGATAAACTCCTGGTAGCTCTCACCCGAAACCCGCTCAATAATGTAGCCAAGCACGTCGTAGTCTGAATTGCTGTAACTAAACTTCGCGCCGGGCGTGAAATCCAGCGGCTTGCTCTCAAAAAGCGCCAGCAGTTGCTTCGGCGTTATTGGCTCGGTTTCAACTAATCTGAGATTTGGAATGCCCGCAGTGTGTGTCAGCAAATTGTAAATCGTGATTGCGCCCCAATCCCTGGGACAATCGGGCACGTATTTGCACGCCGGGTCTTGAACGCTCAGTTTGCCTTTGGCCTCCAGTTCCAGTATGGCCATCGCCGTGAATTGCTTCGTCAACGACCCGATGCGGAACTCCGTGTCTGGAGCGTTGGCGATACCGGCCTTCACGTCGGCCATCCCGTATCCCTTGCTTGCGACGATCCTCCCATGCTGTGCCACCAGGATCGACCCCATGAAATGATCGACTTTCACGCTGGCCTGCATGTAATGGTCAATCTTCGTCTGCGCGTCCTGCGCCCGGGCCGCACCGCAAGCCGGGGCCAGCACGACCGCGACGAACCAAAGCTGTTGAAGTAATTGCTTCATCTTCGAGTTCCTCGACGAGGCAGATTCGATCTCCATCGAAGATTGGTAATTCGAGATCGCAAGGATGCCCCGCAAGGCAAAATCGGCTTCATTTCGAACCCTGTTGTGGTCACCTCTGCCGCTCTCCTCTCACGCCAATGCTGACGTTGACGGCGATCTGATGGTTTCAGCCTGAGAATCAAAATGGAAATCTAGGCTAGAACCAGGCTCATAACTCATAATTTGCTAAGCATTGGTTCTGATTAGAGCCTAATTTAGCGGATTCGTGAAGATTACTTGCTATGTAGTGTGGGGCAATCTTCTAGGTAAAGATTGGATGGCAATTACTTGTTGGCGGCGACAATGGGATTGCCCTTATCATCCGTATCCCATGACTCCGTCTGAAAAGCGATAAAGATAGCCGTCCACATCTTCGCGGTGGGCTGGTAGAGGAAGAGCGCGCCGTCTCGCCAGATGCCGTTGTCCTTGCCGTAGGTCTTGATCGGATTGCCCTGGTTCATGTGGATGTCGTGGATGCCGTCCACCTTGCCGTTGTCGGAGAAGGCGCTGCCGAAGGCGAAGACCGTGCCCTTGTCGGCGATGACCTGATCGAGCACCTTGTCGATGGAGTTCTTGAGCTTCGTCGCATGGTTCGTGATGGCGTGGTCGATGGGCAGATCGGTCATCTGGCTGAGTGTAATCATCGGATGGCCGCCAATCGTCTCGCGCACAAAGTCGAGTGCAAGACCGCCGGGCTGACTCTCCAGCGCGTGCATGCCGTCCGCAAGCGCCAGTAGGCCATCGGGATCGGGCGGCGTGAAGTTGTCGAGGATCGCGTAGAGCACCTCGGAGCCGTCGGAGGACTCGGTGTTGACGGCGGCGGTGAAAGGGCCGCCGGTAGCCTGAACGGTGATCTGGTAGTGCGTGTCGTCCTTGCTGGCGACGACCTTGCCGGAGGTAGGCTGGCCGCGCAGAACGCTGTAGCTGGCGATGGGCATGGGGAGGCTCCTTGCCGGGATAGTAGGTGCTCTGCGTGAGGAGAGAAGATAAAAATTGTGTGACTGCTAGCTCGGCAGGCGGTAGTCGTCGAAGTTGCGGTCGGTGAAGAGGCAGAGCGCCTCGACGGCGAGTTCGTGGTCCTCGCGCTGCGTCAGGCCGGAGATGGTGAGGCTGCCCACGATGCCCGCTCCGGAGACGGCAAGCGGAAAGCTGCCGCCGTGCGTGGCGTAGTCGGCGTCGGGCAGGGAGTACTTCTCGGAGAAGCTGACCCCTGCCTGCGCGAGCCGCAGGCCCATCGCATAGGAGCTGCGATGGAAGCGGGCGACCGTGTTGGCCTTGCGCTCCACCCAGCGGAAGTTGTCGGGCGTGGTGCCGGGGAAGGCCGTGTAGAAGAGCGGTTGATACGGCGAGCCGAAGCGGCGGATGTCGATGACGATGCGGTAGTTGCGCTCGACGGCGATCTGCCGGACAAGGTTGCCGAGCTGCCATGCGGTTTCGGCGTCGAAGACGGGCAGCATCAGGGCGGACTCCTGGCGGGTGATGGCGGCGAGATCGTGCTCGAGATCGATCGGCATGGGCATTCTCCTGAGGATGAATGTATCGCGTCAGGCTGGATGGCTGCATAAACATAGCTGACCGCAACCTGCTCCAAGAACAACAGGTTCCGGTTGGATAGAATAGGCGGTCTATGACGGAATACACCGTGCGCCGGGCAACGCCGGACGATGCAGCAACCATAGCCCGGCAGCGCAGCCGGATGTTTATCGCCGCCGGATACGCGGACGAGGCTCGCGGGGGCGAGGTCGAGGAGGCCTTCGCGCCCTGGGTGCGGCCACTGCTGGAGAATGGGACCTACATCGGCTGGATGGTGCATCCGCTGGGTGAGCCAGAGCACGTCGTCGCCGGGGCGGGTCTTTGGGTGATGGAGTTTCCGCCGCATTTTCTGGACCTTACGCCGCGCCGGGCGTACCTTCTGAACTTCTACGTCGAGCCAGAGGCGCGCGGACAGAAGCTGGCTGAGCGCCTGCTGGCGCTGGCGGTCGAGGAGGCCGGACGTCTGGGGATTCGCGTGGTCAGCCTGCACGCCTCGTGGATGGGCAAGCCTATCTATGAGAAGAACGGCTTCGAGGCGAGCACCGAGATGCTGCGGATACTACCCGAAGCGCCCGGCGTTTCTTGACACTCCCGGCCCATTCCGCGATGCTTAGTGCCTAGGCACCTTTTTTGTGTCCTCGCGCAGCCGTGTCCAATTTAAGGACCGTTTTTTTCGGCTTTGTCGAGGAGAAGGATCGCCAGGACGGAACGGAGTTTTATTTCAATGCTGGCGATGTGGCTGCTACAGGCGGCAGGTGGTTTGGGAAATCTCGGTAGCCTCGGCAGCTTGGCGCTGCCGATCGTGTTTTTTGTGGCGCTCTATTTTTTGATGATCCTGCCCGGGCAACGGAAGCAGAAGAAATGGCAGGAGATGCTGTCGGCCCTGAAGTCGGGCGACCAGGTGACGACCAGCGGCGGCATTCGCGGCACGATCCTGACGGTGAAGGACGATGCGGTCACGCTGCGCGTTCTGCCGGACGGCGTAAAGCTTGAGTTTGTGAAGAGTGCGATTGCCAGCGTGACCACGCCGGACGAGGGCAAGAGCTAAAGCAGGAGAGTTAACGCTGCTCCGCCCAGGTGGAGCGGCAAGGAAGCTTCGACGACGATCATGGGCAAGAATCTGGCCGGCAAAACGGCATTTATCATCGCAATTCTCGTTATCTTTGTCTTCGGCTTTATTGGGATTCCGCATGGAAGCCTGACGCAGTCGATCACGAACCGCATTCACTTGGGCCTCGACCTGAAGGGCGGCATGCACCTGGTGCTGCAGGTCAAAGCCGCTGAGGCGGTAGGCGCGCAGACCGATAACGATGTGGCGCATCTGCAGGAGGACCTGCAGGCGGCGGGCATCACCGGTGCGACCATCGGCAAGCCGAACCCGGCGCAGACGGACACGATTGTGATCGCAGGCGTACCGGCGGCACAGACGGCCGGTCTGCGGACGGTTGTGACCGGCAACAACTACGCGAACTACGATGTGAGCACGAATCCCGACGGCTCCACCAAGCTGGTGATGAAGCAGACGGCGGTGAAGGATCTGGAGGCTCGCACGCTCGAAACCTCCATCGAAACCATCCGCGAGCGCATCGACAAGCTGGGCGTCACCGAGCCGACGATTCAGCAGTACGGCCTCGGTGAGAACGAAATCCTGGTGGAGCTGCCCGGCGTGGACGATCTGGGTCGTGTGCAGGACATCATCCAGTCGACGGCGCGCCTTGAGATTCACGAGGTCATCGGCAGCCCGTTCGAGAGTGAGCAGGCGGCGCTGGCGGCCAACAACGGCGCGATCCCGATGGACCAGATGCTGGTGAAGGGCGACGGCGGCGGGAATGGCGCAGGGGACCAGTTCTGGGTGCTGAAGCGCGTGAGCATTGTCTCGGGCAATGACTTCCGCGACGCGCAGCCCTCGGCTGACGAGAACGGCCGCCCGGACCTGACATTCAACCTGACCACTGCTGCGGGCGACCGCTTCTACAAGTACACGGACGCGAACAAGGGCACCGGCTCCATGGCCATCGTGCTCGACAACCGCGTGCGTGAGGTGGCGACGATCCAGTCGGCCATCCGCGACACGGGCCGCATCTCGGGCGGTGGATTTACCAAGCAGTCGGCGGCGGACCTTGCGCTGATGCTGCGGACCGGCGCTCTGCCGGCCTCGCTCCAGTTCCTTGAGACGCGTACCGTCGGGCCGAGCCTCGGCGCAGCCTCGATCAGGCAGGGTGTGTTCGCGGCGGTCGCGGGCATGCTGGCGGTCATGGCGTTCATGCTCATCTACTACCGCGGCGCGGGCATCAACGCGGATCTGGCGCTGGTCCTGAACCTGGTGATTCTGCTTGGGTTCATGGGCTTTACCGGCTCCACGCTGACGCTTCCGGGTATCGCGGGCGTCATCCTGACCATCGGTATGGGCGTGGACTCGAACGTGCTGATCTTCGAGCGCATCCGCGAGGAGCTTCGCGCGGGCAAGTCGTCCTCGGGCGCGGTGCAGCAGGGCTTTGCGCACGCGTGGATCACCATCATCGACACGCACGTGACGACCATCGTCTCGGCGCTGATTCTGTTCCTCTTCGGCACCGGCCCGGTGCGCGGCTTTGCCGTGACGCTGACCTTTGGCCTGCTGGCGAACCTGTTTACGGCGGTCTTTGTCTCGCGGGTAATCTTCGACGCGGGTCTGGCCCGAAAAGAGCGCGGCGCGGCGCTGTCGATCTAAATATTTGAGAGATGTGCGGGCCTGCGAGCCCGACTGAGGATTTGCAACGTGGAACTGTTCCGGAGTACGAATATCGACTGGCTGGGGAAGAAGTGGTACTTCCTCGGCTTCTCTCTGATCTTCTCGGTGGCGGGCATACTGAGCATGCTCTTCTGGCACGGCATCCCCAAGGGTGTGGACTTCACCGGCGGCACGCAGATTCGCGTGGCCTTCGACCAGCCGGTGAATGAGGACCATATCCGGGAGGCGATGGACCGTGCAGGCGTGCACGATGCCAGCATTCAGCGCGTGAGCGACTCGGCCGGAGCCGCGGCGAACAAGGTGATCATCGCCCTTCCGATCAGCTCGGCGACCGATCAGGCGCACGATGCCGGACGCGAGGCGGTGGAGAAGGCGCTGGCAGCGAACTATCACGACTCGAAGGCGACGATCGAGCAGGTCGAGATCGTCGGCCCTACAGCCGGTAAGCAGTTGCAGCAGCAGGCTTTGATGGCGACGCTCTACTCGCTGATCGGTATGCTGGTGTACCTGTGGTTCCGCTTCGAGCTGATCTACGGCGTGGCCGCCGTCGTGGCGGTCTTCCACGATACGCTGATCACTATCGGCGCGTTCAGCCTGACGAATCAGGAGATCTCGCTGACTGTGATCGCGGCCATCCTGACCCTGATCGGTTATTCGATGAATGACACGATCGTGATCTTTGACCGCATCCGCGAGATGCTGGCGACCAGTCGCCGGGAGTCGCTGCACGATATCGTTAACAAGAGCATCAACGCGACCTTGTCCCGAACCGTCATCAGCTCAGGCCTGACCTTCCTGACCGTGCTGTCACTGTACCTGTTCGGCGGTGAGGTGCTGCACGGCTTCTCATTCGCGCTGGTGGTTGGCATCCTGATTGGCACCTACTCGTCGATCGCGGTGGCGGCTCCGATGCTGGTGGCCTACCAGGATTGGCGCGTTTCGCGGGGCAAGACGGCGGTTCTGCCGGCGGCCAAGCGGGCCAAGGCCTAGCAGCGACCCGGGACCAGGAAAAAGTTTCAAAAAAATTTACTTGCGGAACCTGAATCGGGAACAAATCTCCGCAGCGCGGTGTCTAAGGAAACTAAGCTCTTCTTCAAAGGGAACGAGGCTGCCATGTTTGAACAATCGATGATGGAATCCGGTGGGCAGATCAAGACCAAGTCCAAGTATTGGATGATTGGGACATTTGTTCTGAACCTTTCGATTCTGACGATCTTTCTTCTGATCCCGCTGCTGTACCCCGAGGCCTTGCCGAAGACTGCAATGACGGCGATGCTGACGGCACCCCCGCCGCCTCCGCCGCCGCCACCACCGCCGCCGCCGGTGCAGCAGGTGAAGGTTGTGCCTCACGTCTCGGAGATCGACGCCGGCCTGCACGCGCCGACCAAGATCCCCAAGGACATCAACATGATTAAAGAGGACGCCCCCCCGCCGCCGGCGGCGAGTGTTGCCGGCATGTCCGGCATGGGTGGTCCGGGTGGCCCGGGTGGTGTGATGGGTGGTATCGGTAACGCCCCCGCCCCGGTAGTCAAGGTCGCTCCTCCGAAGGTTGCTCGCGTGTCCGGTGGCGTTATCGCCGGTAACAAGATCTCCGGTGCGCAGCCTGTGTATCCTCCGATCGCCAAGGCGGCTCACGTCTCCGGTTCGGTGGTGCTGCACGCTGTGATCTCGAAGGACGGCAACATCACCAATCTTCAGGTCATCAGCGGTCCCCAGATGCTGCAGAACGCGGCTCTGGAGGCTGTGAAGACCTGGCGGTACAAGCCGTATCTCCTCAATGGCGAGCCCACTGAGGTCGATACGACGGTGACGGTGAACTTCACCTTCGGTAGCTAGTTCGTAATATTTTCGCGTGATTCCGTGGCCTTCGCGCCTGTCCCGGGCGGTTGTTTCTCTGGGCAGGCCGAAGAGTTCCGAGGCAGTACAACGTAGAAGCCAATCAGGAGGAAAGATTCAGTGATTCTCGCTCATCTCACCCACTTCGCTCATGTTCCCGCCTCGCTCGCACTGTACTTCCAGGAGGGCGGCGGCGCCAGCTTCAGCCTCATGGGACTTATTCAGAACATGGGCTGGATGGCGCGCATTATCGCGCTGCTCCTCTTCATCATGTCGATCTGGTCACTGGCCGTCATGATCGACCGTTATTTCTACTTCTCCGCCGCTCGCAAGCAGTCGCGTGAGTTTGCTCCGAAGGTTGCCGGTGCTCTGAAGGACGCTCGTCTGGACGAGGCGATCAAGATCGCCGACCGCAACAAGAAGTCGCACCTCGCTGAGGTTGTGACCTCCGGTCTGCAGGAGTTCGGCAGCTACGGCTCGGGCGGTTCCATCACCGAGGAGCAGATCGAGAGCTCCCAGCGTGCGCTCGAGCGCGCTGAGGCGATCGTGCACGCGAAGCTGAAGCGCGGCCTTGGCGCTCTGGCCACCATCGGCTCGACCGCTCCGTTCATCGGCCTGCTCGGCACCGTTATCGGTATCTTGAACGCCTTCCAGTCGATCGCTACCTCGAAGACCTCCGGTATCGGACAGGTCGCCGGTGGTATCTCGGAAGCCCTCGTAACGACCGCCTTCGGTCTGTTCGTAGCTATCCCGGCCGTTATTGCCTTCAACTACTTCACGAACAAGGTTGAGGCGTTCGACGTCGAGATGGACAACAGCTCGAGCGAGCTCGTTGACTACTTCATCAAGCAGGGCCACCGCTAAACATCGACTCCGGCGCACAGCCGGAGAGAATGGATGCGATCTGCGGGAATCGATGGCTGCGACCCTCCGGCGCCGAAGCGAACGGCGCCGGAGGAGAGGCCTCTCACTTGCAGAGTTAGAAGCAGTTGAGACTGGATGGAGAGTGCGCTATGAGTATCAACAAGCGGGATGAAGGCAAGAAGGTCAACTCCAACATCAACGTCACGCCGATGGTGGACGTGATGCTGGTGCTGCTGATCATCTTCATGGTCATCACCCCGATGCTCAACAACAAGGTTAACGTGGATCTGCCGAAGGCGGATGCAGCGGTGGTTATGGAGAACGCCAATAAGGAAGATGCGATCACGGTTGCCGTGACCCGCGATGGCCGTCTCTTCATTGGTGCCGACCAGGTGCAGATGGACGATCTGGGACCGAAGATCGCTGATAAGCTTTCCTCGAAGAGCGACAGCGAAAAAGAGGTCTACTTCCGCGGTGACAGCCGCGCCAACTATGGCAAGGTGATGGACGCGGTCGATGGTATCCGCTCTTCAGGAGCCAACCAGCTCGGCCTCATTACCGAGAAGAAGGAACAGTAAGGACCGTAAGCTCAAGTTGCATCGATGTATCCGCCTTCCTGAGCGAAGGCGGATCATCCAAGGAGAATTGCTATGGGAATGGGTGGAGGCAGTCACGGCGGATCGGTTTCGGAGATCAACGTAACCCCGCTTATCGACGTTCTACTGGTGTTGCTGATCATCTTCATGGTGATCGTGCCGGTGGTGCCGAAGGGCCTGGAGACGCTGGTTCCGCAGCCCCCGAAGAACAAGTCGCAGTCTGAGCCCAATGACCGCACAATCGTGGTCCAGGTTATTGGCGCTGCGGGCGCGGAGCCGAGCTACAAGATCAACGAAACGGACGTTCCGAAGGCGAACCTTGAGCAGAAGCTGGTCGAGATCTATGCGACGCGCCAGGAGAAGGTCATGTTCGTCAAGGGCGACAAAGATCAGGACTACGGCAAGATCGCCGAGGTGATCGACATGGGACATCAGGCAGGTGTGGACAACATCGGCATGATTACCCCCAAGATCGAGGCGGGCCAGTAGTCTTCCATGCAGGACAGGGCGGCGCGGCCTATGAAGCCCGCCGCCTTTATGTTTCAAGGATTCGGGTGCTTCTTCGGGCCTTCAATCTTCTGAGTGCGCGCACACGATCGAGAGTATGCCAGCCGGCGATAGAACGGGACATTCTCTTCGATCACGACATTTTACCCAGGCTGTAGCAAGCTTTCTGTATTCTGTAGTCATGACCGAGCGAGTATCGTTGCGGTCGTCCCTGAGAGGCTCTAGTCACAGCGGGGCATGAACCATTACAATCAACCGGCAAGCGAAAACTGCGATACTATCGTTCCACACTCTACGCCCCTCTTTAAGGAGATCACCCGTCCCATGAAACTCTCTGCACGGATTCCGGTAACGGCCGCTGTGTTGGCACTGATGCTTGGTACTGTCACCGGATGCAACAAGCTCAAGTCTCGCGACCAGTTGAACAAGGGTGTGCAGGCGTTCAAGGGTTCGCATTATGAGGAAGCGGTGGACCACTTCCAGAATGCGATTAGCCTTGACCCCGATTCGCCGGATGCGAAGCTGTATCTGGCAACGGCATATGCCTATCAGGTGGTCCCGAACCTCGACACCCCCGAGAACCTGAAGCTCGCGCAGAAGGCCCTGGATGGATTTAACGAGGTTCTCCAGAAGGATCCGAACGATGTGACGGCGTTGAAGCAGATTGCCTCCATCGACCGCAACATCAAGAAGCTCGACGAGGCGAAGGAGTATGAGAAGAAGGTGATTGCTCTCGCTCCGAACGACGCCGAGGCGAACTACACCATCGGCGTTGTGGACTGGATGCAATCCTACAAGAACGCCGTGACGATCCTCGCCGCTGAGGGCCTGACCGATGATGGCAACGGCAACGTCAAGATGAGCAAGGATGCATGCGAGAAGCTGAAGTCTGCGAACGGGGCTCTGGTCGACGACGGTCTTCAGTATCTCTCCAAGGCGATTGAGCTCAATCCCAACTACGACGATGCGATGTCCTACTTGAACCTGACCTACCGTCGCAAGGCCGATCTGGAGTGCCCGAGCGGCGACGATGCCCGCAAGGCTGATCTGGCTAAGGCCGATGAGTGGAGCCAGAAGGGTATGGGCGTCCGCAAGGCGAATGAGAAGAATAAGGAAGAGAAGAACGCTGGCGGCGTCTCGGAGATGTAATCCGGCGTTTTTGGATGCTTTGAAGCGAAAGGCCCCTCATGCGAGGGGCCTTTCCTTTTTTACCCACGGACTAGATGCTTCCTGCGTGTGAGGCTGTGTCTTAGGCGCATCCGGGGTGCGAGATGGTTCCGTCATCTCACTAGGTTGGATCGCAAATTTATTATGGCGCGCTTTGAAGGGATGGGGCTTCAGCCTTCTATTGTTGCGCGATCATCTCGTTTTCTTGTTTTCGTTAGCCAATTGGCCAACGGAAAAACAAGGAAGAAGAATGGCGGGGATTTTGCTTTTCCGGCGGCTAAAGCGCTGTCTCTCCATACAAGGCTCTTGCACTTCCGCTACAGTGTGGAATTTGCGATACAGCCAGGGGGTGGTCGGACGCAGAGAGGCGGACGCCATTGCTGGCGACTAGCGTGTTTCTGTCAGGGGATGAGAGGTGAGCGAGGGAGCAGCGGTCTGCTCCCTCATTGCTATTCGGTCCAGCGCTTGAAGACCAGCGAGCCGTTGGTGCCGCCGAAACCGAAGGAGTTCGACAGGGCATAGTCGATCTTTGCCTTCTGGGGCTTGTTGGGCACGTAGTTCAGCCTGCACTGCGGGTCGAGCTCGACGATGTTGGTCGTCGGGGGAGCCGTCTGCTCGAGCATGGCCATGATAGTGATGCCGGCCTCGAGGCCGCCAGCGCCTCCGAGGAGGTGGCCGGTCATGGACTTGGTGGAGCTGACCAGAAGCTCGTGGTTCAGGGCACGCTCACCGAAGACGGTTTCGATGGCCTGTGACTCGAGAGCATCGCCCAGCGGAGTCGAGGTAGCGTGTGCGTTGACGTAGTCGATCTGATCCGGCGAGATCCCGGCGACGCGCAGGGCGTGCTTCATGGAACGGGCGCAACCCTCGCCCCCGGGGGCCATGCCGGTCATGTGATAGGCGTCGGCCGACATGCCGTAGCCGATGATCTCAGCAAGAATTTTTGCGCCGCGGGCCTTGGCGAACTCCAGCTCCTCGAGGATGAGGATGCCGCCGCCTTCGCCACAGACGAAACCGTCGCGGTCCTTATCGAACGGGCGGCAGGCGTGCTGCGGGTCATCGTTGCGGGTGGAGAGCGCTTTCATGGCTGCGAATCCGCCGACACCCATCGGGGTGATGGCGGCCTCGGTGCCTCCGGCGATCATGGCGTCGGCGTCACCCCGCTGGATGATGCGGAAGGCGTCGCCGATGGAGTGCGCGGAGGTGGTACAGGCGGTGGCGGTGGCCTCATTGGGGCCGCGCGCGCCGTAGCGGATAGAGACGTGCCCAGCGGCGAGGTTGACGATCGTTGCCGGGATGAAGAACGGCGAGATCTTGCGCGGGCCGCCGGTCATCATGTTGGTGTGCTCCCGCTCGATGACGTCGAAGCCGCCGATGCCGGAGCCGATGTGGACGCCGACGCGGTCGCGGTTGGACTCGTCGACCACCAGGCCGGAATGGGCCATCGCCTCGGCCGAGGCGGCCATGGCGAAGTGGATGAAGCGACCCATCTTGCGGGATTCCTTCTTCTCGACGAAGAGAAGCGGATCGAAGTTCTTCACCTCGGCGGCGAAGCGAACAGGGTGGCCGGTGAGGTCAAACGACGTGATCTCCGCCATGCCGCTGCGGCCGGCAAGCAGCCCCTCCCACACCTCAGGGGCTGTGTTGCCGACGCCGCACAAAAGACCGATTCCGGTGACGACGACCCGCCGCCACTCCTGCTGCTGGGACATTGTTACTTGGCCGCCTTCTGATTCTTCTCGATGTATTCGATGGCGTCCTTGACGGTCTTGATCTTCTCGGCGTCTTCGTCCGGGATCTGAATATCGAAGGCTTCCTCAAACTGCATGACGAGCTCGACGACGTCGAGGGAGTCGGCGCCTAGATCTTCCTGAAAGCTGGCACCGGGGGTGACCTCAGCCTCATCCACCTGAAGCTGCTCCACAATAATCTGTTTCACCTTCTCGTCTACTGCCGCCATGTATCTCTCCTGTGTGCTTCCTGATCGTCCTAAAATTTTGGGTGACTGTCGTTATGAGATGCGACCCGTCGAATTTCGGTCGCAGCTTTAGCCCGGCCACGCAAACTCAAGCATACTGAGTGCCCAACGGCGTGTAAAGCAAAGGGCTGCGTGAAAATGTGTACGGTCGTTCATCGAGTCAAGGGTCATTCGCCGTCGCTGGAGGCCGCGAGCAACGGCGCAATCCCCGGCAGATTCAGCACTCTGGCGTCGGAGGAGTCGACGTCGGCGACGTCGCGCAGGGTGCGGTTGATGGCGCGGGTGCGGACGCCGAGATCGCGGATGGTATTTTGCACGGTGCCGACCTGCTTATCCATCTTGTCCATCAGGCTGCCGAACCTGCTGAACTCGGTCTGCGCGGCGCCGAGCACCTTCCATACCTCGTCGCCCTTCTTCTGAAGATTCAGCATGCGGAAGCCGAGCTGGAAGCTGGTCAGCAGGGCGTACAGGTTGGTCGGCCCGGCGACCATCACGCGGCAGTTCAGGTGCAGGTCCGCCTGCAGGCCATCGCGCCGGAGCACCTCCGAATAGAGGCTCTCGGTCGGCAGAAACATGATGGCGTAGGGCGTCGTGACTGGCTCATGGATGTACTTGGTGCAGATGCGCTTGCCCTCGGTACGGATGGCGGCGTCGAAAGCCTTGCGGGCGGCGTCGATCTGCGCCGCATCGCTAGACTCGTAGGCCGACTCCAGCCGCTCCCAGTCCTCGCGGGGGAACTTGGCGTCGATGGGCAGTAGCACGTCGCCCTCCATGCCGGGGAAGCGCACGGCGTACTCGACGACTTCCTGCGTGCCCGGCTTGATATTGGCGTTCTGCACGTACTGGCCGGGCGCGAGCACCTGGTCGAGCAGCTTGCCGAGCTGCACCTCGGCAAATCCTCCGCGAGATTTGACGTTGGAGAAGATGCGGTTCAGGTCATTTACCCCAGCGGTGAGTGTGTTCATCTCGCCGAGTCCTGCATGAACCTTGGTGAGCTGGTCCGTGACCTGCCCGAAGCTCTCGGTGAGGCGCGTCTGCAACGTGGATTGCAGCTTTTCGTCTACCGTGACGCGCATCTCCTCAAGCTTGGCGGCATTGGTGGTGTTGAGTTTTTCGAGACGCTCCTCGACGGCTGCCCGGAGCTTCTCCTGCTGCTGCGTGTTGCTCTCGGAGAGAGTGTTCAGCCGGTTGTGCAGGGCTTCGCGGGACTCTACCTGATTACGGGCGGTGTCGGAGGCAAAGACGGTGAGCCGCTGCGTGAGCGTCTCCATCTGTTGCTGGACGGCGATACGCAGCTTCTCTGCCGCGGCGGCGTTATCCTCGCGGAACCCGGCGAGCCCGGTGGTGAGCGTCTGGCCGAGGGTGCTGATGCTCTGGGTGATCTCGGTGCGTAACGCGGTGGAGGCCGTATCGGCGGCCTGGCGATTCAGGGCGAGTTCGCTCCGCAGCTCGGCGCGGGTTTCGGCATTGGCCGAACGAAGCTGGTCCTCAAGCCGGGCGAGCTGGGCCGGGAGCGTCTCGACGAGCTGCGTCAGGCGCGGGTCGAGCACAGGTGGCTGCGGCCTGCGCAGCAGAAGGAAGAGGATTGCAATCAGATTGAGAACGGCGAGAATGAGGAGCGGCGCAAGCATTCGACTTTCCTTCGCCCTGAGGATAGCACCTTGCGCGGTGGAAGGGGACCCGTACACTGGGAGGATGAGCGTGACCACGGCAGGGCTGCGGAGGATGCAGGCGGTACGGTATGTGACCCCGTTCCGCGAGGGCGGTTCCATGCCCGCATTAGTGGAGGCTGAGGACGGCGCGCTGTACGTGCTGAAGTTCGTAGGCGCGGGGCAGGGGCCGCTGGCGCTGCTGTCGGAGCTGGTGGGTGGCGAGGTGGTGCGCACGCTGGGGCTGCGCGTGCCGGAGCTGGTGCTGCTGGAGGTGGACCGCGAGCTGGGGCGCAACGAGCCAGACGCGGAGATCCGCGATCTGCTGAAGGCGAGTATTGGGCTGAACCTCGGCATGGGATTTGTGGCGGAGGCGACGGCCTTCGACCTGGCGACGGGCGACTGCTGCGACGAGCTGCTCGCTTCGAAGATTGTGTGGCTGGATGCGTTCCTCTCGAACGTGGACCGCACGGTGCGCAACCCGAACCTGCTGCTGCGGCGGGGAGAGCTGTTCCTCATCGACCATGGAGCGTCTCTCTACTGGCAGCATCAGTGGGAGAGCCGCGAGCGCGGCGCGCTGTCGGGGTTCCCAATGATTAAGGACCACATCCTGCTGCGCTGGGCCAGCCGTCTGGATGAGGTGGCAGCGTGGGCTACGGCCCTGCTGGACGAGGCCGAGTTGACGCGCATCTTCGCGCTGGTGCCGGATGTCTGGCTGGGCGAGGACGCGGCGGAGAGGCGGGCGGAGTACGTCCGGCTTCTGCGGCTGCGTTTGCAGAGTGCGCCCTTTATAGAGGAGGCAAAGGCTGCCCGTGACAAGCTCGTTTGATTACGCCACGATCCGCGTGGTGCCGCGCGTGGAACGGGAGGAGTTCGTCAACGCCGGGGTGGTGGTCTTCTGCCTTGAGCTGCGGTTCCTTGCGGCGCGTGCGCAGGTCGATGAGGCCCGCCTGCGGGCGCTGTGGCCGGAGGTCGACGTGGAGCGCGTGCGGCAGCAGCTTGCGGCGTTTGAGGCCGTGTGCCGCGGCGATGCGGATGCCGGGCCGATTGCTCGATTGAGTCAGAGGGAGAGATTTCACTGGCTGGTAGCGCCGCGCAGCACGAACATCCAGACCTCGGCTGTACATACAGGTGTGACGGACGATCCGCAGCAGACGCTCGAACATCTGGCAAAGCGGATGTTCGAGCGCGACTGAGATTTAATTGCGGAACTACGGCTTCGAGACAGTCCGATTCAGCCACAGGATGTTATCCCAGCTCAGCACCTTGAGCGGGCCGCCGATCAGCTTGTCGAAGCTGCCGCCCGAAACCTTGAGGGAGAACTCCTTCACCTTGTCGGGCGGATTGGTGGTGGTGTTCTTCAGGATGTCGAGCACCATCGTCTGGTGTGAGATCTGGTAGTCCGTGGGGTTCTTCGCCGAGTAGAACTTCACATCGGCATAAGGCCGCAGGGTCGAGTTGCCGCGCTCGTACTTGATGTGCAGCTCCATGTGCTCGCCGGTCTTGGCGGTAAAGTTCCAGTCCTGCGTGTCGAGGACGGGGCCGCTGGCGGCAGGTGCGGCAGAGGTGCGGCGCATCTCGTGCGTGGTGGCCAGCAGGTAGTTGCTGAAGGGGCCGGGCGCGTCGGCCGGGTCGTCGGTCAGGCCGCCGAGCACGATCTGCACGGACTCACCGGCAGCGTTCTTGACCGGCGCGACGAGGTAGACGAGGCGGTTCGAGCCTTTACCCACCGGATTGTTATCCGTGCCGTTGACGGTCACGTTGTCGATAAAGACCACGCGCAGGTTGCAGTCCTTGGCCGGGCCCTGTGTGGCGACGAACGAGGTGAAGCCTGCGGGTAGCGCAGCTTTCAGCGCCTCGTCGGGAACCTGCAGGTCGAACTGGAAGCGGACCTCGGAGTTGGTGGAGAGCAACATCTGCGCGGATGCGGCGGCGGGCAGTAAGAGGGCAAGGGCGGCAAGGGCAGTCGTAACTCGGCTCATGGTTCTCCTTGAGGGGATGAAGCGGGCGCGACCATAGTATCGGAAAACCGTATACGACGTCAGCCCGCGGCAAGAATGCCATCGGCGACGGCTGCGGCCTCGGCTGCGGGGCGCAGGTCGTGCACGCGGAGAATGTGCGCCCCGGCAAGGATGGCCGCGACGTTCGAGGCCAGCGTGGCGCAGAGGCGGTCGTCGGGAGCAGGGGCCTTGCCGTGATGCAGCGGCACGAGCGCCTGCCCGAGAAATCCTTTGCGCGAGGTACCGACAAGCAGCGGATGGCCGAGAGCATGAAGCTGGTCGAGCTGCGCGTGCAGCGTGAGGTTCTCCGCGCCGATCTTGCCGAAGCCGAAGCCCGGATCGAGCACGATACGCTCCGGAACAATACCCGCGCTGTGGGCCGCGGCGAGCGACGAGGCAAGGCCGGTGGTCACGAGCGGCAGAATCTCCCTGTGCTCAAGGCGCGGCTGCGTGGCCCACTCCTGCGGGCGTCCGTAGGTGTGCATCAGCACGACGCCGCAGGCCATCTCGGCGCAGGCGCAGGCCATTTCGGGGTTCCAGGTAAAGCCACTGACGTCATTGACGATCTCGGCTCCAGCCTCGATGGCGCGGCGAGCGGTTGAGGCGTGGAAGGTGTCGATGGAGAGGATCGCCTCGGGCCGCGCCCGGAGGATAGCCTCGAGGACGGGCCGCACGCGGGTCCACTCCTCCTCCGGCGTAATGGGCCGCGAGCGCGGGTTGGTGGACTCGCCGCCTAGGTCGATCAGGTCGGCTCCGGAGTCGAGCAGGACGAGCGCATGGTCGATGGCGTCGTGCGGAGCGGCGAAGTGGCCACCGTCGGAGAAGGAGTCCGGCGTAATGTTGAGGATGCCCATCAGCAGCGTGCGCTCGCCGAGCGGAAGGGTGCGCGTGCGAAGACGCCAGTCGAAGCGGGGACGCGGGGTGAAGGGCATGTATGCAGTATAGGCAGCAGCGGATGCTAGACTGCGCGCATGCGACGGCTTTGGGTTGGGGTGGTCCTGGCGGCGATGGTGACGGCGCCTGCGTACGGTATGGCGCAGGATCTTGCAGCAACGCTCAACTCCATGGTGGCTGAGCCTGCCGTAGCGCGGGCGCACTGGGGCGTCATGGTGACGGCCATGGACGGCACGCCGATCTACGGGCTCAACGAGGGCCAGTTCTTTCAGCCCGCGAGTAACGCGAAGCTGTTTACGACAGCGGCAGCGGTGCATCTGCTGGGGGAGTATCGCAGGTTCACGACGCGAGTAGAGGGGCCGCACACCTCCAGACAGGGAGAATCCACACAGCAAGGAGATTTGCGGCTGATTGGTGCGGGCGATGCGAACCTCTCTGGCCGAACAGTTCCGTATGCACGTACGGAAGGTTCCGAGCAGCCGAAGACCGATCCGCTGCGGTATCTGGGGGAGATGGCCGATGGCGTTGTGGCGCAGGGAGTGAAGCGAATCACCGGGGACATTATTGGAGATGACACCTTGTTTCCATGGGAGCCGTATGCCGCGGACTGGGCGGCGGACGATCTGCTGTGGGGCTATGGCGCACCCGTCTCCGCACTCTCCGTAAACGACAACCAGATTGATCTAAAGATCACGCCCGCAATACACACGGGAGAACCGGCAAGCGTGATGCTTGACCCTGCGGTGCCGTTTTACACGCTCAGGACCGTAGTACGGACGATGGCGAAGAAAGCCGAGGCTGAGGTGGAGATCGACCGCGACCCGGGATCGCGGATGCTTCATGTGGGAGGAACAATTGCTGTTGGAACAGGGACCGATATGGAGGAGATCGCTATTGAGGACCCGGCGGAGTATGCAGCGATGGCCTTCAAGGCGATGCTCGAAGAGCGCGGCGTGCGCATCGATGGGCGGGCACGGGCGGAGCACCGAAAGATGGAGGAGACAGGCAGCTTTCTGCATGCTGTGCGGGAGCCTCTGCCGAAGCTACCCATCCATGCTATGGGCGACGTAAGTCGTCTGATGACGGGTAAGGTAACGATCAACGATGCCAATCCAGTATTGGTCCAACACACCTCGCCGACGGTTATCGAAGACATTACCATTGCGAACAAGGTGAGCCAGAACCTGCACGCGGAGTTGTTATTGCATCAGCTTGGCAAAGTCTATGGGAGCGATGGCTCGACTGCGCAGGGAGCACGTGTCGTGCGGCAATTTCTACTTAATGCTGGTCTGGATAAAGATGACTTTGTCTTCTACGACGGCTCGGGCCTGAGCGGGCATGATCTTGTCACTCCCCGCGCCGTGACGAAGCTGCTTGCATACGCCAGCACGCAGCCGTGGTTTGCGGACTGGAAGAGCAGCCTGCCGGTCGGCGGCGTGGACGGCTCGCTCGAGCATCGCTTCACGCAGCCTGCGCTGAAGGGGCACGTCTTCGCCAAGACCGGCACACTCGGCGAGGTGCGGGCGCTCTCCGGCTACGTCGAGTGCGCCAGCGGCAGGACGGTGATCTTCACGATCCTCGTCGACCAGCACGCACCGGGAACCAGCGCCGACCGCGAGGTCATGGACCGCATGGTGGCGGCGATTGCGGCGGCCAACTAGAATCAGAGCTTGTGAACAAGCGAATGTTGCTGATGTCCGTCGCCGCGCTGCTGCTTGCGGGCTGCAAGAAGATTCCGCCGCCGACTCCGCTGTCGGAGCTGAACCCGGAGCAGGCCGCCGGGCATGCGGTCTTTCAGTCGCGGTGCGGAGTCTGCCACGCCGACCGCGACAACTCCATGATGGCCGGCCCGGCGCTGAACGGCATCTTCAAAAAGGAGTATCTGCCAAGCGGAGCCGCGGCCACCGATGAGCGCGTGCTGGCCACCGTCATGCGCGGGCGCGGCATGATGCCGCAGATCGGCCCCACCATGACGCCGGAGCAGATCGAGCAGCTCATGGCCTATCTGCATACGCTGTAAGAGAGGACGAGATGGGCGAGGCGAACAAGACAGGCTCCATGCGTGGGCAGATGCTGCCGGGCATCGCAGGCATCTGCATGTTCATGATCTTCATGACCATGGTGAACGTGTACGCCGGGCTGCAGGGGCTGTATGGGCAGGGCGCGCCGAGGTACGCCATCCTGAGCCTGTGTACGCTGCTGGCTTTGGGCATCTACGGCCTGCTGCGGCTCAGGAAGTGGGGCTGGGCACTGGTGATGGCCGGATGCCTTCTGCTCTCGGGCGGCGACTTCTTCTTCTACTCGAAGTCGCACACCATCTTCTTCTTAATTCGCGGATGCTTCGGGTTGGTGTTCTTCCTCTATCTGGCGCGTCCGGAGGTCCGGGACCGGCTGGTGTAGGGACTCCAGCCGGATTCGCTACAATAAAAGGACGATGACACCCCCGACCGGCATCTCCACCTCCGAGCTTGTGCAGATCGACCTGTCGCCGAAGCGGCCGGTGAAGAAGCCGGAGTGGCTGAAGGCGAAGGCCCCCATGGGCGAAACCTTTCACTCGCTGAAGAAGATGGCGCGTGAGCTGCACTTGCACACGGTCTGCGAGAGCGCGCAGTGTCCGAACATCGGCGAGTGCTGGAACCAGAAGGCGGCGACCTTCATGATGCTCGGCAACATGTGCACGCGGCGCTGCGGCTTCTGCGCGGTGCCGAAGGGCAAGCCCGAGCCGATCGACATGGACGAGCCGCGGCGCGTGGCCTACGCGGTGGCACAGCTTGGGTTGAATCACGCGGTCGTCACCAGCGTGAACCGCGACGACGACAACCTCGGTGCGGCGCAGGCGTTTGTGAAGGTGGTCGAAGAGATTCGTCTGCAGGCTCCGGGCTGCCGCGTGGAGATTCTGACGCCGGACTTTCAGGGCAATGAAGCGGCTCTGCGGCTGGTGGTCGCAGCGCGGCCCGAGATTCTGAACCACAACATCGAGACGGTGCCGCGGCTGTATCGCGTGGCCAAGTCCGGCGGGCGCTATGAGCGTTCGTTGCGCTTCCTCGAGCAGGCGAAGGAGATCGCCGCCGAGTCGGGCGAGGAGATCGTGACCAAGACGGGCATCATCGTCGGCCTCGGCGAAGAGATGCACGAGCTGCTGGCGGTCTTCCGCGATCTGGCGGCGCGGCGGGTGGAGATTCTGACCATCGGCCAGTACCTGCGTCCGAGCAAGGATCATCTGGCGATGGCGCGCTACTACACGCCGGAGGAGTTCGCGTTCCTGAAGCATGAGGCGCTGGGCATGGGCTTCAAGCACGTGGAGAGCGGCCCGCTGGTGCGCTCCAGCTACCACGCTCAGGAGCAGGCGGAGTCCACCGGGCTGGCGTAAATTATGCCGTCATCGCACGCCATGAGTGCTGAAGGTATTGCTTCCAAACTTCATCTGAGCGACCTTGCGCCGCGTGTGGTGCAGTCGGAGATTCGCGCCATGTCGGTGGAGTGCGCTCGCATCGGCGGCGTGAATCTGGCGCAGGGCGTTTGCGATACGGAGGTGCCCGCGGTGGTTGAAGAGGCTGCGGCTGCGGCGATCCGCGACGGGCACAACATCTACACGCGCATGGACGGCATCGAGCGGCTGCGGCGTGCCATTGCTCATAAGCTTTCGTGGACGCATGGCCTCGAGGCCGATCCCGAGCGCGAAGTGTTGGTCACGACCGGCGCGACGGGCGCTCTGCACGCGGCGGCGATGGCGCTGCTAAATCCCGGCGACGAGATACTGGTCTTCGAGCCGTTCTACGGGTATCACCTGATGGCGATGCGCTCGCTGCAGGTTGTGCCGGTGCCGGTGGAGCTGGCCGGGCCGGAGGGGACGCTCGACATCGACGCGGTGCGGGCGGTTATTACGCCGAAGACGCGGGCGATGCTCGTGAACACGCCCTCGAACCCCTCGGGCAAGGTGTTTACGCGGGCTGAGATAGAGGCACTGGCCAAGATCGCGCAGGAGTTCGACCTCTTCGTCTTCACCGACGAGATCTACGAGCACTTCGTCTATGGCGGTGCGAAGCATGTAAGCCCGGCAGTGCTCGACGGCATGCGCGAGCGGACGATCCTGATCTCGGGCTTCTCGAAAACCTTTGCCGTGACGGGCTGGCGGCTCGGCTATCTGGTGGCCGATGCGAAGTGGCTGCCCTCGATCGCCTACTTCCACGATCTACTGTACATCTGCGCTCCGGCCCCGCTGCAACACGGCGTCGCGGCCGGACTGGAGCAACTGCCGCCGTCCTTCTATACGGATCTGGCGGCGGAGTACGCGGTCAAGCGTGAGATGCTCGTAGACGCGCTACGAGCCGCAGGAATGAAGCCGCACGTTCCCGAGGGTGCGTACTACATTCTGGCCGACGCCACGGACTGCCCGGCGCGACGGCCCCGGAGAAGGCGCGTGCGCTGCTGGCGCAGACCGGCGTGGCCTCGGTGGCCGGGTCGGCATTCTTTCAGAAGGGAAAGGGCGAGGATCTGCTGCGGTTCTGCTTCGCCAAGAAGACCCCGGAGCTCGAAGATGCCTGCCGCCGGCTGCGGGCGCGGTAGGGGATTCGTCTACAATCGGAAGTTGAGTTGCTGCGCCTTCGTGCGCGGGTCTTACGGAGAAGAGAAGAATGGCAATGGCAGGGATAGACGCGCTGAAGGGTACGCACGCTGATTTGAAGTCGCGGATGGAGAAGTCGGTCGAGGACTTCCGGGCGCACCTGCTGTCCACGCGGACGGGCCGGGCGAACGTGCACATGCTCGACCAGGTGAAGGTGGACTACTACGGCACGGACACGCCCATCGCGCAGATGGGGCAGGTTTCGACGCCGGAGCCGACGCTGATTCTCGTCGCGCCCTATGACATGGGCATGGTTTCGGCCATCGAGAAGGCTATCCGCACCTCGGGCACGGGGCTGAACCCGATGTCCGACGGCAAGGTGATCCGCGTGCCGGTACCTCCGATGACCGAGGAGCGGCGCAAGGACGTCGTCAAACAACTCAATAAGACGCTTGAGGACCACAAGACGGCGATCCGCAACATCCGCCGCGACGGCAACGAGCAGATCAAGAAGGCGGCTAAGGACAAGCTGATCTCGGCTGACGATGAGAAGCGCGCCAACGAAGAGGTGCAGCAGTTGACGGATACGGAGATCCGGCGCATCGAGGACCTGTACAAGGCAAAGGAAAAGGAAGTCCTCACCATCTGAGTCCTGCGCGAACGGCGAAAAGCGCCTTCGGCGCGAAAGACAGGGGCGGCTCCGGAATTTCCGGGCCGCCCTTTTCTCTTGCTAGGTCGTATGGTCGAGCACGATCTTCCACCCCTGCTCCGTCTTCTCGAAGACCAGCGAGAAGATGCCGTCGGCGTTGCCGCCGCTCTTCTTCGAGCGTTCTAGGTGGTACTTGCCGACGCAGGTGGCGAAGTTATCGCCGAGCGCGTGCACCTCGATCTCGGAGAAGGAGAGCGTACCCATCACGTCTTTGTTGGTATAGCTCTGCCGGTACGAGGCGGTGACGTTGTCGATCCCCCGGATGATCTGGTTGGTAACGAAGAGCGTATCCGGCGAGCTCTTGTAGCCCTCGATGAAGCCGTTGATGTCGCCCTTGTTCCAGGCCTCCTCCTGTTTGAGCATTACCTTGACGACATCCAGCTCCTGCCGCGTGGCGGTGTGCAGAGGCTCCTGCTGCTGTTGTGCGGGCAGCGCGGCAGCAGCCGTGAGCGTAAGGCCGAGGAGCATGAGTCGGAGCACGCGGTTCATCGGGGATCTCCTGGGTGTTGGGATGGATGCTCGCGCTGACGCGGCCGCATGCCCGCGGTCGGCGTGATCCAGATCGCCGTGACGAAGGCGATCAGTCCGAGCGCGGGCAAAGGATAGCGGAAGGCTAGCGGAATCGCAATGATGTAGCTGGTCAGCGAGAGCCAGTGCTTTTTCTGGACCGTGGAGTCTTCGGCTTCGAGCTGGCCGGACTCCGTGAGCCGTCGCCCGATGGCCAACCGCAGCAGCATGAAGCCGAAGCCGCAGGCGGCCATCGACGCGCCATAGAGCGCCACAGAGAGCGAGTCCATCTCCTTTTCGAGCAGGTAGCTGGTGAAGAAGGGCAGCAGCGAAAGAAAGAAGAGGAAGATGAGGTTGGCATAGAGGATCAGCGAGTCGCACTCGCGGATGCGGTGGACGAGGTGGTGGTGATTGATCCAGTAGATGCCGGTGAAGATAAACGAGAGCAGGTAGACGGCAAGCGTCGGGAGCACCTCGCGCAGCCCGGCGAGCCCATTCTGGTGGGGTACCTTCAGCTCAAGCACCATGATGGTGATGATGACGGCGATCACGCCGTCGGAGAAGGCTTCGAGCCGGGCCGGGGATGTGAGATGGTGAGCCATGCGGTCGTCACGAGCAGCATATCGTGCGGCGATAGAATTTCGCATAGTTTCCTGTCGAGAGCGTTTTATGTGGAGCCTGTGGAGATGCAGTACCCTATCGCCAGAAGGTTCCAGTAATTAATGCGGCCGGGTATGCGATTCAGTACGGACGCTGCGATACAGGCATAAAATTTCGAGTATGGTCCCGAACAAGGAACAGATGCGGACGGAGATTAGCGGCAGCGTGGCGTTCGATTCCGTGCCAGCCGCGGTGAGAAAGGCCTTTTAGTCGGGGATATGTGTGGGGATGGACGATGTACGCTGCGGGATTTCAGTGCGCGGGTTGCGGGGAGTGGATCGAGACGGTGGTGGACGAATCCGCCGGATCGAAGCAGCAGTACGTCGAGGATTGCCAGGTCTGCTGCAAGCCAAATGTGCTCACCATCCGCTGGGATTCGGGCGAACAGGAGTTCACAATTTCGGCGGAGCTCGAGAGTTGAGCGCGTCCGACTCGCCTAGGGTGGGGTGGCTCCCATATAATCGAGCTTTCCGGGGATTCCCATCTCGGCGCGATTTTCAGAGCAGTGAGGGTGTGCGTATCTTTACCGTAATCCGAGAGAGCGGAAGCTCCCTGAAATGTTCGACACAGGCCATGCGCACGCGCCTTCGCCGCATTATTTTTGCTGGTGGACTGGCCGCAGTTGCGCTGCTAGGACTTCATCCCTCGCTCGAAGCGCAGTCGGCCTCGGCGGATAGCTCGCAGGTGCTTTGCCAGCCGCAGGTGATCGGCAACCGCCGCATCCCGAAGGAATCGGTGCTGGCGCGTTTGTTCTCGCATCAGGGTGACCCTTACGACCCGGCGGTGGTGGAACGCGACTTCAACTCGCTGTGGAACACCGGCTACTTCGAGAACATCCGCATCGAGCGGCAGAACACGCCCAAGTGCATCCAGCTCATCGTGTATGTGCAGGAGAAGCCGACCATCCGCGAGCTCAACTACAAGGGGCTCAACGCGGTCACGCAGTCGGATGTGCTCGAGCGCTTCAAGAAGGCCAAGGTCGGCCTGACGGTTGAGAGCCAGTACGACCCGACGAAGATCAAGCGGGCTGAGGTGGTGCTGAAGGATCTGCTGGCCGAGCACGGCCACCAGTTTGCGACCATCCGCACCGAGGTGAAGACGATTCCCCCGGCGGCAGTCGCTGTGACCTTCAATATCAAGGAAGGTCCGACGGTGAAGGTCGGCCACATCTACTTCCAGGGCAATAACCAGCTGTCGAACCGCACGCTGCGGGCCGCGATGAAGAACCTGCGGCCGATCGGGGTTCCTCACTCCTACTTGCTGGAGAACCTGCTGCCGCGCACCTTCGACGCCAGCAAGCTCGACGAGGACGCCGAGCGCGTACGCCAGGCCTACCGCGACCGCGGCTACTTCCGCGCCGAAACCTCCGAGCCGCAGACCAAGGTGCGCGACGCCGGTGGCATCAACCCGTTCACGCTGCATCCCTCCAAAGGCAAGCGCATCGACATCCTGATGCCTGTAGAGGAAGGGGACCGTTACCATCTGGGCGGCATTAACTTCAAGGGCAACAAGGCCGTCACGAACACCCGTGTGCTGCGGGCGCAGTTCGCGCAGAAGGACGGCGAGTGGTTCGACGCCACCAAGTTCGGCAAGGGCCTCGAGCAGCTTCGCAAGGCCTACGGCGAGCTGGGCTACATCAACTTCGTCGGCACGCCGATCCCGCGCACCGACGAGGCGAAGAAGCTGATCTACCTCGATATCGACATCGATGAGGGCAAGCCGTTCTACGTCTCCCGCATCGAGTTCCAGGGCAACAGCATTACGCGCGACAAGGTCATCCGCCGCGAGCTGATGCTCGAGGAAGGGCAGGTCTATAACAGCCGCCTGTGGGATATGTCGATCATGCGCCTGAACCAGCTCAACTACTTCGAGACGCTGAAGGCCGAGCAGGACTCCGAGAGCCGCCAGAACGCGGACGAGGGCACGGTCGACCTGCTGCTGAAGCTGAAGGAGAAGGGCAAGAACTCCATCGGCCTGAACGGCGGCATCAGCGGCCTGTCGGGCTCGTTCGTCGGCGCGAACTACGAGACGAATAACTTCCTCGGCCTGGGCGAGACGCTCTCGGTGCAGGCGAACATCGGCGACCTCTCGCGCAACCTGAGCTTCGGCTTCACCGAGCCGTATGTGCGCAACCGGCCGATCTCGCTGGGCATGCAGGTCTTTGCCAGCAAATACGACTACAACCCTGCCAAGAGCTACAGCGCGACGGGCGCGACCGCCGGCAACCTGACCAGCGCACAGCAGTCGCTGCTGACGAACTACAACCAGTCGACGACCGGCTTTTCGCTCTCGGTCAGCGAGCCGCTGCGGCATATCCTGTCGAAGCAGGGCGTGGCGCGCATCGGCGTCTCCTACCAGCTCTCGCGTGCGTCGGTGACGACCTTCAACGACAACACACGCAACGTCTTCCAGTCGCTGGCCTTCCGGTCAGGTGTGGCGGGCCAGAACCAGTTGAACGGCATCGTCACCTCAGTGATCTCGCCGAGCTTCAGCTACTCGAGCCTCGATCGTGCCGTCGGTCCGCACGGCGGACGCGACCTCAACATTGCGGTGCAGATCGCGGGCGCAGGCGGCAACGTCAAGTACATCTCGCCGGTCATCAGCTTCCGTCAGTTCTACCCGATGAAGGGGCTGCGGATTAATCGTGAAGGGCACAACGTGCTCGGCATGCGTCTGCAGATCGCCCACATCACCGGCTTCGGCGGCGAGGTGGCTCCGCCCACCAACCGTCTCTACGGCGGCGGTGAGAACGACGTGCGCGGCTTCGACATTCGCGCCTCGTCGCCCTACACCTTCATCCCGAACAAGCTCCTCTTCAACCTGACGAACCCGGACGGCACGACCATTCCGCGCGACCCGACGCAGCCTGCGCTCGGTAACGTGCAGATCCCTCTGCCGATCTACCGCCTGGTGACGATCGGCGGCGATACGCAGCTTACCTCGAACGTCGAGTACCGTATCCCGATCATGAACCAGGTGACGTTCGCCATCTTCACAGACTTCGGCCTGACGGGCGACTTCCAGCCCGGACAGCTCCGCCAGAGCGCCTCCGGCCAGTCGCTGATCACCAGCCCGTTGTATGGCTGCCCGGTCTTCACCAATGGCGCCTGCTTCGGCGGCAAGCAGGTCAACTTCCCGTTCTTCCTGAAGACGGTGCCGGGCACGAACTTTGTGCCGCGCATGTCGAACGGAGCTGAGCTGCAGGTGATCCTGCCGATCATCAACGCTCCGTTCCGCATCTACTACGCGTACAACCCGCTGCGCCTCTACAAGACGGTGCCGCAGACGTTTGCGATGACGCCGGATGAGTTCAAGACCCTCTTCCCGAACTCGGGCGCGGGCCAGTACACCTACCAGCAGGCGGTCCAGTTCTACGGTGCGGACTACGTGCTGCGCGAGCCGCGTAAGACGCTGCGTCTGACGGTCAGCACTACCTTCTAACCCATCACGAAGCAAACCAAACGGGCCGCCTGCGGAAGGCGGCCCGTTTGGTTTGGGTTGAATGTTTTAGTAGGCCCGCTGGTACATCCGCGAAATGCGGTCGTGCCAGCCGAGGCCGTCCTCGTCGATCCATGCCCACAGCAGGCCGATCCCGACGGGGCAGGCGGCCAGCAGGGTCGCAACGACGCGCTTGCGCATGGCCGAGCGCGTGGGGTTGTCGTCGGAGAAGGTGCAGAGCCCGATGCGGGCGTACAGCATGCCGGGCGTGGCCTCCGAGAGGGTGAAGAAGAGCATCTGGTAGACGATCGCCAGCGTGAAGAGCGTCGCCGCCGCCCCAAGCAGGGCAATCTGCCCGCCGGGCAGGCCGCCTGCCACCAGGTCGAAGACCGTCACAAAGCCGAGGAACGATCCCAGGACGATGCAGCCGTCTACCGCCGCGGCCATCAGTCGCAGGTTGAGCGGCGCGGGCGAGAGTGCGACGGAGAGATGAGAGACGGCAGCCTGCGGCTCCACGTGCGCGGCAACGGCGTGCTGCGCGTCCAGCCGGATCGAGGACCACACCGGCAGCACAGGCTCGGAGTAGAGGGTGATCTCGGTCGAGATCTGCTCGGGCGTGACCTCGAAGATGCGGAGCTGCTCCGTATCGGCGATCGCGCCGGACTCTTCGCGCAGGGGGCCTTCGGCCAGCCGCGGCCGTGCCTTGCGCGCCGCGACGAGCTGGCGCGGGAACTCGATCAGGTTGGCCGGCAGCGGCACCGCCTCTTCGGCGGCCTCGAAGACCGGCGACTGGCGGAAGGCGATCTCCTCCTCGAGCGCGAGCCGCTCCTCGTCGGTCAGCTCCTCGAAGGGGACGGCGTTCTCCGTGATCGTCAGCGAGGGGTGGTTGACCTCCTCGATGTGCCGGACAGTCAGCGCCGGAGGCTCTGCGGCGCGGACGGCGCGAACAGGCTCGACAATGACCGGAACAGGAGCGGGCGCTGACTCGAGATCCCAGTCGGCCAGCTCGCTCAGGAGCTGCTGCTGGCTGGCCACGACGGCCTTCGCGGTGCGGGCGGCGATCTCGGCGGCAGCCTCAGCCTGCTGAATCGCCCTCTCGGCCTCGGCGGCGAGGACGGCGCGGTAGCTCGGGGAGTTCTCGTAGCGTTCGGCGACGGCCTTGGCGATGCGCGCGGCGCGCGTGTCGGCCTCAGGCTTCGGTGTCAGCTCAAGGCCGGGAAGCTGGGGTGGTGCCACGCGTCCGCGGCGTGCGCGGTGCGCGGCGAGCCTTTCAGCGGCCTGCTGCTTTAAGGCAGAGGCCGGGGAGTGACAGTGACCGGGGTCTTGCGGATTGAGATCGAGCTTTGCAGCGCTGGATGTGCTCAATGGGGAACTCGCCTGGGGTTGAAATCGGTTAGCCTGAAGGTGTGGTGGAACGTGTGATCAACGAAGGGCCTGGACGTCCGGCTGAGGCAGCGGCAAGCGAACCTGCCGCGCATCGAACGGACCGCCCGAAGCGCCTTTGCCGGGCACGCGCCGCTGTTTACTCCTTCATAACTATCATGGGGCTGGCGGCAAGTCATGCGCATCTCGGCGCGCAGGCGTTAACCATGCTGGCACCTCTCCAGATGGGCGTTGCGCAGCAGCCGCAGGACGGGCAAAATGCGCTGCCTGATGCTCCCGATGTGGAACGTTTTCCAGTGGCCGTGCCGATTCCGCAGCCCGACCAGGGGCAGGACGCCCTCATCGAATCGGACACGCAGACCGAGCAGGATGGCCGCTACGTGCTCGACGGCAATGTGGTCATCACCTACCGCGACCGCATCGTGCACGCCGATCACATCGAGTACGACTCGAACACCGGCGACCTGACCGCCACAGGGCATCTGGTAGCGACCGGCGGCGCGAACCATGAGCGCATCACGGCGAGTCACGGCACGATGAACCTGAAGCAGCAGACGGGCCGCTTCTATGACGTCACAGGCTCAGTGGGGATGCGCCAGACCGGCCACGGGATCGTGTACATGAGCGGCAACCCGTTCCTGTTCTCGGGGCGCATCGTGGTGCGCACCGGGCCGAGCAAGTACCAAATCTTCGACGGCACCGTGACCTCCTGCCAGCTTCCGCGTCCGGACTGGCTGCTCTCGGCGGGCGAGTTCGACGTGAACAGCGAGCGGGCCAAGGCGCGCAACAGCGTCTTTCACCTGGTCGACCTGCCGCTGCTCTACCTGCCGTATGTGACGCACCCGGTCGATGCGGAGTCGCGGCAGAGCGGCGTGCTGATTCCCGATATCTCGCACTCGTCGAGCAAGGGCTACATCCTCGGCGAGGAGTTCTACTGGGCGATGAACCGCAGCATGGACCTGACGGTGGCGCTCATCTACTACTCGCTGCGCGGGTGGGAACAGACGGCGACCTATCGCTACAAGGGACGAGGCTACGACTTCGCCATGGGGCACTACAGTGGCCTGCAGGACCGCGGCTATACCCCACCCAACGGCGTCTACACCAACCAGGGCGGTGAGGACCTGACCTTTCGCGGGCGCAAAGACCTGAGCCCGACGATGCGCATCGGCGCGGATACGGAGTACCTTAGCTCCTACGCCTACCGCGAGGCCTTCTCGAACAGCTTCAACCAGGCTGTCTCGAGCGACATTCTCTCCATCGCGTACTTCACCAAGCAGACGAACGGCTTCGAGTTCTCCGGCCGCTTCGACCGTTACCAAGGGCTGAAGCAGCTCGCGCAGGCGGCGACACCGACCACACCGGCGGTTCCCGAGCAGCAGGTGCGCATCTTCCATGCGCCCTCGCTCGATGCGGTCGCCCTGGATCATCGACTCGGCACTACGCCGCTGCTGTGGAGCCTCGAAGGCTCGTTTGCCGGGCTCAAGCGCGTGGAACCGGACTTTGCCAGCGGCGGCATTACGGAGCGCGTGGACCTGCATCCGCAGATCACGCTGCCGCTGCACGGCGGCGGATGGAACCTGCTAGCCTCGGCGGCCGGGCGCGACACCTACTACTCGCGCAGCCGCACGCCGTCGCAGGGGCCGATGGAGACGACGGTCGAGCTGACGCGGGGCATCAATCGCTCGGATGCGGAGTTCCAGGTGGATCTGCGTCCTCCAGTGTTGGAGCGGACCTTCTCCGGCAACTGGCTCGCGCACTTCTTTGGCGGCAGCGACGTGCGGCACACCATCGAGCCGCAGGCGACGTACCGTTACGTGAGGGGTGTCGACAACTTCCTGAACATTCTGCGCTTCGACGACAAGGACGTTGTCAGCAATACGAACGAGTTGGAGTACGGCATCACGCAGCGGCTGTTCGTCAAGCCCTCGTCGAAGCGGCGGTGCAGCGAGTCCGACCTCGAGTCGCTGGGACATGTGGTACAGAGCGACAAGGACACGACCGCGATGATGCACTGCGCGACCAGCGAGCGTGTGGAGTGGAGACTGTCGCAGAAGTACTTCATCGACCCAGGCTTCGGCGGTGCGGTGCAGAACGGCCGCCGCAACATCTTCGACTCGACGCTGGGCCTGACGGGCATTGCCTTCCTGACCGAGCCGAGGGAGATTTCGCCACTGATCTCGCGGCTGCGCGTGCAGACCAGCGAGCGCACGGATGTGGAGTGGGATTTTGACGTGGATACGGGGGCGAAGAAGTTCACCGCGAACAATATCTTCGCCGATATCCGCGAGGGCAAGTACTTTGCGGGCATGAGCTATGCGCGGCTGAACGCTCCGGGGCGGTTCTACACCGAGGGCGTTACCTCGGCGGTATCGAACTTCAGCCAGCTCCGGGCGCTGATCGGATACGGCTCGCCGACCAAGCCGGGCTTCGGCTTGGCGGCCAACGCGGGCTTTGACCTGCGGGCGACCGCGTTGCAGTATGCGGCCATCCAGACCTCGTATAACTGGAACTGCTGTGGCCTGAGCATCGAGTACCGCAAGTTCGAGCTGGGGTCGGTACGCAACGAGAGCGCCTATCGCTTCAACTTCACGCTGGTGAATATCGGCACGGCGGGCAACCTGCGCCGGGCCGAACAGTTGTTCTGAGCGGGAGTTTCCGCGTATCTGCGTGAGATAATAGGGCGTGCCGACTGTCGTTACGCCGCTTCGCATGTTTCTCTTTGCCTTGGCGCTTCTGTCGCCGGGCAGCTACGCCCAGACGGCCGCTCCATCCTCTGTACCCTCCTCGTCCGCACCGCTGTCTCCCGAACTGTCCCGCCGGGTCGAGATCCTGATCCGTGCAAAGGCATCGATTCCACCGGAGTACGACGTTCTCATCGGGCCGCGCACGCATAGCTTCGTGCCGGGCTTCGATGCCATCAGCGTCAGCTTCCGCACCGAGGGCAAGACAAGCCGCCCGATGGAGTTTCTGCTCTCGTCCGATGGCGGCACGGTGGCGCAGTTCAACAGGTTCGACATCAGCAGAGATCCGAAGACGATGATCGATCCGGGCGCGCGCCCGTCGCGCGGCGGCTCTCCGCAGGCTCCGGTGCTGATCGTCGGCTTCGACGACCTCGAGTGCCCCTACTGCGCGAAGATGCACGCGCAGCTCTTTCCGGCTCTGCTGGAGCGCTACAAGGATCAGGTGCGGATCGTCTACCGCGACTTCCCGCTCGATGAGATTCACCCCTGGGCGATGCGTGCCGCGGTGAACGTGAACTGCGTGGGCGCGCACAGCGCGACGGGCTACTGGAACCTCGTCGATTACATCCACGCGCATGCAGGAGATCTGGGCGGCGAGGAGAAGAGCATCGCCAAGGCGAACGAGAACCTCGACAAGCTCTCCATGGATGAGGGCCGCAAGCAGCATCTGGACGAGAAGGAGCTGAAGGCGTGCATCGACAAGCAGGATCAGGCGGCGATCCGGCAATCGGTGAAGGAGGGTGAGGCGCTCGGAGTGAACGCGACCCCGGCGCTGTTCATCAATGGAGAGAGGCTGGATGGCGCTGTGTCGCTCGAGTATGTGTACCGCATGATCGACGGCGCGCTGATCGCCGCCGGACAGACGCCGCCACCGCCGCCTGCCCCTGCGGTTCCTCAGCCCACGCCGGCAGCATCCTCGGCCCCGGCACCCTCTACACCGGCATCCAAACCCGGTAACTAGCAGTCTTGCGCAGCAGGAGAGTTGGAACGATGACGATGACGATGACGAACGGCCGGACCGAGGCGATGCGCCTGCTCTGCTCCGCGCTGCTTCCCATGGCGCTGCTCGCGGCAGCGGGTTGCAATCGCGGCCATAGCGCCGACGTTGTGGCGGTGGTCAACGGACACGCAATCACGAAGACGGAGTTGGAGAAGGCCTACAAGGACCAGCTCGGCGACACGCAGCAGCAGCCCTCGCAGGAGCAGGCCGACTCGCTGCGGCTGAACCTGCTGAGCGAGCTGATCGGCGAGGAGATCGTGCAGGAGCGCGCCGCGAAGATGAACCTGACGGCGACCAACGAAGAGGTCGACGCAAAGCTGGCCGAGATGAAGGCTCCGTACACGGAGGAGCAGTTCAACGACCGGCTGAAGGCCAATCACACGACGCTCGACGACGTAAAGCACGACCTGCGCCGCTCGCTGACGCAGAACAAGCTGCTCAACAAGGAGATCAACTCCAAGATCACCGTCTCGGACTCGGACGTGGCGACCTACTACAACGCGCACAAGTCCGACTTCAACCTGATCGAGGCGAACTATCACCTTGCCGGCATCCGCGTGACCAGCGTTCCCGCCGCGCAGGCCGGCAATCTGCAGAACAGCAAGGCGACCACCGACGACGAGGCCCGCAAGAAGATTCAGGCGCTCAAGAACAGGCTCGACAGCGGCGAGGACTTCGGCTCGATTGCGATGAACTTCTCCGAGTGGCCGGAGACTGCGCCGAGCGGCGGCGACATGGGCTTCGTGCCGGAGTCGCAGCTTCGCGGCGACCCGCAGATCTACAACGCCATCACGAAGCTGAAGGCCGGCGAGGTCACGGAGATCATTCCGCTGATCGATGGGAATACGAAGAGGCCCGTGGGCTACAGCATCTACAAGTTCATCTCGCGTGAGCCCGCGGGGCAGCGGGAGCTGAACGATCCCCGCGTGCAGCAGGCGATTCGCTCGCAGCTTCGTGACGGCCGCTCGCAGCTTCTGAAGGCCGCCTACTTTGAAATGCTGCGCGACCAGTCGAAGATCGAGAACTACTTCGCCGAGCAGATCTTCAAGAACGACGCCAAGTAGCACGCAGTCCGCTTCGAACAATGCTGTAGGGAACATGGATGTAAGCGCGGCATCACCATGCTTGTCATTCCGCAGCATAGCGGAGGAATCTGCTTTCTTTCCCCTACCCATACTGTCTGGTACCCCATCCTTCGCTGCTTGCGAAGGATGGGAGACGAGTATTACGGTACAGCGACAGCCAATCCTGCCTCACCCGCACGCCGCATCGCGGCAATATTCCGCCGATACCCAGGCATCGACCCATACCGGCGATAGACGCTGATGTGGAAGCACGCCTGCTGGAACTCCTCTTCCACGTCGATCTTGCCCTGCTGCACCAGCGGCAGCAGATAGCCGCGCATCCACGCGATCTCCGTCATCGAAAGCCCATGTTTGGCGATGTCCACGGCCTGCCCGGTCAGGTGTGGCGAGGCAGTCTCGCCCTCGGCCGGAGCGGCGTTGCCGTTGGTGCGCATCAGCCGGAGCTGGAAGTCCACCGTACGCACAGCCGAGTTGATCTGTAGCGGCGTGTGAAAGTGCGCGTAGTGGGCGCGGGCCAGCGCGGCGAGAAACTGCGCCGTCCACGGACGGGCGTAGCGGCGGTTCATCGGCAGGCGCTCGTCGATCTGCATGCCGGAGTTGACCGGCAGGGAAACCAGCAGGCCGGTGCGGCGCATGCGCTCGAGGTCGGCGTCGTCCTGGATGCGGGTCAGGCCATCTTGATCGGCCATCACATTCTGGTGGACAAGAATCTCGTGCGAGCCCTTGAGCGGCGGCGGCACAATGACGCTGCCGCGGCGGTTATAGCGCAGGGCGGCCGACTGTATTGCCTCGTCCTCGGCCGGGGGAGGCTGCATGATCTGCAACTCCTCGCTCAGCTCAGAGGGGCGAGCCACGCCTGTCTCGCGTACGGGCGACGGCGGCAGCGCGGCGATGACCTCGGGCGGAATTGGTGTACGGGCCGGATGGGTAAGCACCTCGCGCTCGGATGGAATGCGATGGTGGGCCGAGCCTCCATGAAGCGCAACGGACTCGCGGCGGCGGCGCTCGCGTGCATGAGCGGGCTTCTTATCAGCGACACGCTCTGCATGGGTGCGCTCGGCGCGGGACTCTTTGCGGGGATGCACCACCTTCGCCGCGGCGGGATGATCCGTCTTCGCAGGAGCGTGGTGCGCGTGCGTACGTGCGCTGGCCGATGCGCTGAGGAGCATCGGCAGAACGAGCACAAGGGCCGGGATGATGGGGGCGTTCGGACGCGGCATATAAGGCCCGCGGAGAACAACCAGAGCATCTCCTACTCTACGGCAGCCGCTACAATCGGAGAAGTAGTCAGGAGGGTTCCGTTACTCGTCGATACATAGCTATCTGTATCCCCTTTATGCTTGCGGGGATGCTGGGATGCGAGGACACCACGACGGCCTCGCACGAGGCGACGCTGACCCCGGAGCTCCGCCAGGCGCACGACGACGCGGCGACGCTCGACTTCTACCGCAGCCGCGTGCAGCCCATCTTCCAGCAGGACTGCTATCGCTGCCATGCCGGGCTCAACCGCAAGGGCGAGTTCCGTCTGAAGACCCGCGCCGACCTGAAGAAGGGCGGCAAGCACGGAGCCGCCGTCGTGCCGGGCGATCCTGACCGCTCGCTGCTGGTGCAGCAGCTTCGGCAGGGCAGCGGCGTAGAGCATCCCATGCCCCCGCCGCCGCAGCAGAAGATGCCCGACGCGGACCGCATCGTGATCGAGCGCTGGGTGCAGGCCGGGGCGATCATGCCCGATACGCCCGACGGCCGCTAGCGAAACGAGAGCGCTACAGCGCGTTCATGGCGTGCAGGATTATCTCCGGACGATAGGCCTCGTCGCCCATGGCGGTTTCGCAGTTCTCTCCAAGCTGGTCGGAGATTGTCTGGATGGTATAGACCTGATCGCGCGCGAACCCAACGGGGTCGGAGACGGCTTTCTGGCTGCCCGTGCCCGGATTGGTTGCGCGGTCGAACTCGGCCCACTGACGATCCTGCTCCGCGCCATAGGCAAAGACCTTGCCGATGGAGCCTCCCGAGGAGAGGGTCTTCATCTTCTGATCGAACTTCTGCATCGCCGCCTGCGTGGTTCGATACTCCACATGAGCCATGGTGAGCAGTTGTACGCTGTCAAGAAACAGCTCGCAGTACATGGCGCGCCATTCGTAGATGTTCTGGTCGGTCTTTGTCTTCATAGACTCCGGAGTCAATCCGCTCTCCTGAATCTCTTTGGCCATCTCCGGGTCTTTGGGATTGCTGAGCAGCTCAAGATACCCTTTGACGAAGAGCCCATAGTTAAGAAGGAGCCCTTTATTGCGCGAGCGATAGTCCGATAAGGACTTGGTGAGCGCAGCCGTGGAATCCGCCGAGCGGATGGCGCGATTCAGAGCCTCTTTCGCGCTGTCCGATGTTGCCGAGGCGTTGAGCGCCAGCGCCAGGGCCTCAAGGTGCGCCTTGTGAAACGTGAAGTAGGGATGACTCAGCAGCGACACGCCGAGGGCTTTGCCGGCGATCTCCAGCGTGCCGCGAATGCCCAGCTTCATCAGGGCGCCGGGGCGCGTGTCCTCGTCCACCGAGTCAAGGACTAACTTTCCATACGTCTTGATCTTCTTGGCTTTTTTGAACAGAGTGTAGGCGTCGGCCGCTCTCTTGGAGATTCCCATACTGTACATAACCTCATCATCGTCACGATAGAGCCCCGAATCGTGACGATTATAGGCAGCACAGGAGAACGTTTTTTTGTTAAAAAGCTGAAACCGAGCGAGAAATTTTCTGGAAAACGGCCGGACCGCAGCGTAGAAATGCCCGGCGTTAGCCCACGCGGCAAGCGAGAGCCATGTTCTGCCGGGCATTTCGTGCGTGGCGCTGCGTTATTGCCCGGCTGCAGCCGGAGCGGGCTTGCCCGTCATACGGACCGACTCATCGACGATGGCGTAGAGAAGCTGGTCGTGATCGGCCTGCGCCTTCTTGCGGATGTGCTCGCCCGCCTTCTTGCCGATCGCGGCGTCGTCGGGAAGGACGAGGTTACGGTTCTTTGCGGAGATCGCGGTGAGCTCCTGAATGATCTCGAAGAAGGCGTTTTCGTCCTTGCCGGCGAGCAGCCATGCCTGATGGACTGTGGCGGTCACGATCTGCTCGGTCGTCCAGTTATGGGGTGTGGAGCTGGCCGAGTCGGAGGTCTGAGCCGGAGTTGCGGTCTGGGCCGGAGCCTGTGCGGTGCCGAGGGCAAATGCGGTGAGGGCGAGAATTACGGTGTAGCGGAGGCGGCTCATGGTCGTCCTTTCGTGCAGGGGAAGATCAATAGTAGTCACGGCGGCGGTTGTTGTCCTGGTTCACCTTGCCGGCGACAGCACCGACACCGGCTCCGGCGGCTCCTCCGATGACGGCGCCCTTGAGGCCGCCGCCAAAGAGCGCGCCCAGCAGAGCGCCTCCGCCTGCGCCGATCAGGGCTCCCTTGCCGGGTCCAATGCCGCCGTCGTCGCGGCGGTCGTTGTAGTGGTGATTGCGGTCGTTGTTGTAGTTGCCGCCGCGCCCGCCGTTGCGGACACCGTTGTAGTAGTTGTTGTTATTGCGCTGAGCGAAAGCGGGAGTAAGCGCCATCGAGCCAAGAAGCAGGGTGAGGACAGCTCGTCGGAAGAGGGATTTCGGCATTCGTTCTCCTTGCAGCCACTCCTCTTAGATGCGGGCAGACGGCTTCGCGTTCGGCGGGAAGAGTAAACATAAACGCCCCCTCGGAGGAGGGGGCGTTTGCGTGGAGTGAAGCTGGAAGGCGGTTAGGCTGCGGAGTCCTGCTTCCGATACCAGACAAGGCCGGCGAGCGCCATCAGCGCCGTGCCGAGCAGCACGATCGAAGACGGCTCAGGGACCGGGCTCGTCGTCACGGGCGGCGGAACGACCGCCTCCGCGGAGGCGGAGAAGCTTCCGAGGCTCGTGAACCCGACGAGGTCATGAGCATCGTAGCCATAGCCGAAGCCGGTGAACGGATTGAAGGTAAGGTACGAGGCGATATTCCACACATCGTATCCAAGATGCCCAAAGGTTCCGGTCGTGAACGCGATGCCGCTGGCGTCCAGCTCGGGATTCGAGGAGTACAGGGCGTCATCGGTGAAGAAGCTCGGTCCTACCAGGCTGGTGATCGTCCGGCCATCCCAGGTTCCGGTGATGTCGGTGACGATGTACTGTCCAAAGGCGTTGGGTGTGGACGACGTGGTGAGCGTACCGCTGCCGGTGATGCCGGGGCCAAACCCGAAGTAGGGATTAGAGCCGGAGAAGCTCCAGTCCCAGGTGAGAGTATCGGCGTGAAGAGCAGGGGCAGAGACAAACAACAGGAAGAGAGCCAGCAAGCCGCCAAGGCGCTTGCAGGTAGTGAAGGTATTCAAGGTGTACTCCTTGTAAGCGGTGTTTGCATGATGCTGTTGGCAGAGTAGCCATGGCTGCATCCTGCTATCCAGCAGAGAATCGGGGTTCACTACACGAAAGTCATAGTTACCCTATCGACCATGGGAATCTATAGAAAATACAAAGGCCCTCCGATAAAGGAGGGCCCCTGTCGTCGGAACCGACGAAGGAACAGCTTAGGCTGCAGTGGCAGTGATAGCTGCGGAGTTCTGCTTGCGGTACCAGGCAAAGCCGCCCAGTGCCATCATTGCGGTGCCGAGCAGCATGACCGAAGATGGCTCAGGAACCGGGCTCGTCCCCGTGGTGGAGATGATGCTTGCGGAGAAGTGTCCGTTGCCGTTGTCGGAGGGAGAGGTGTCCCCAAAGGCCGTGAACGTGCCGTTGTCAAAGTAGATGTTCCACGAATCGGTCGACGTGGCGAAGGAGAAGCCCAGAAAATCCAGCTGAGGATCGGTAAGGCTCAGCAGATTGTCGCTTCCGGAGAAGTTCAGCAGGCCGGTGATGGCGCCGCCGTCTTTCCATGAGCCGGTGATGTCTGTGATGGTATAGGCGTCGAAGGTCGTTCCATCGACAGTGACAGGGCTGGCCGTGGTTGTGGTCGTGAAGGTACCGGCACCGTAGTAAACGCTGCTGTTATAGCTCCAATTCCATTGGGTATCGGCGCGAAGGGCGGGGGCAGCAAAAAACAGCACAAGAGCCAGCAAAGCACAGAAACGCTTGCAGGCGGAATGAAGGGCCATAATATCTCTCCTGGTTAGTGGTCCTGCTCTGTGCAGAATATCTTCAGGAGAGTACGAACTTTATAGCGGCCCAGAAAAACATACATTACTACTGGAGAAGGGGCGCTCCCATTTCGGGAAAGGGAGCGCCTTAGAGAAAGCCAAAACTTGATTCGCCTGATTAGGCGGCGTTGACCACTGCGTGGTTCTGTTTGCGATACCAGAGCAGAGAGGCAAGTGCTACAAATGCGGTACCCAGCAGCATGATCGAGGACGGCTCAGGAACAGGGCTCGCTACCTGGGAGACAAAGAAGGTGCCGAAGTACGTTGAGCTACCGGCAGCCGAATTGACGTAGATGGAATTCGGAGTGATGAGCCACTCCACGCCGTTCGAGGTTTCAAAGAGGAGGCCATTTGAATCTACATCCAGGATGCCCGCAATGATCTTGTTATCGTTGCCATTGAGGGTTCCGGCTGCCAGCGGACCGCTGACGGTCAAAGGGCTAGGATTCGTAGCAGGATTGCTAAACCACTGCCCATCAAGGGTCAGGATGGTATAGGAATTGGTTGCCGTGTCGAGGGCGGTGCTTGTAAAGGTGCCATTACCGAAAACGGAAGGGGAAGAAGTGTTGTTGGGGTCGGTGTGCCCAGTGAAACCCCAAGTCCAATTCAGAGTATCGGCGTGCAGGGCAGGAGCAGTAACCAGGAACAGGAAAAAGGCCATCAAAACACTAATACGCTTGAGGCCGGTAGACAGGGTCATTGAGTATTCTCCAGGTAAATTGTTGCTTTACGAGATACGAGTGGAGGATAGCGTTGGCCGAGTCGTTGCCGATAGTTAAAAAGTGCTATTCCGAGAGCGCGAGTCATGATGACGCTGTTACCGCCGTAATGCCGCGCTTCCTGTTTCGGGAGCGATGCCCCTTGCGGGGAAGGATATCGGCGATTGCCGTTTCTTTTGCTGCGAACCCCTGAAAACCCAATGGAGACGCTCCTAATGGAGCGTGCGGGACGGTTTTCCCTAAGCGTGGATACACACAAACGCCCCCTTCATACGAAGGGGGCGTTTGTGTTTGTGTCAGGAGCCTGGCTACTGCAATAAGGTACCGTCACCCGCCTCAGGCTTCTCTTCCTCCTGAGGGATGACCACGGCCGCGGCCACCTTGTCGTCGGTATCGAGGTCCAGCAGCTTGACGCCGGAGGTGCTGCGGCCTGCGGCGCGTACGGACTTCGTGTCGATGCGGATGATCTTGCCGAACTGGCTGATCACCATCATCTCGGTCGTATCGTCCACGAGGTTAATCGCGTTGACCTTGCCGATCTTCGGCGTCGTCTTCATGTTGATGACGCCCTTGCCGCCGCGGGTCTGCAGGCGGTACTGATCGACGTCGGTGCGCTTGCCGAAGCCGTTCTCGCTGACCGTCAGGATGAGGCAGGGCGTGAGGCCGAGCTGCTGGTCGAGCTTCTGGAGCTTGGCGGCGGCCTCGGCGGAGGTGGCCGGTGCAGCAAGCTCTCCGGGCTCGGCGAGCTCGAGCGGCTGTGCGGCGGCGGAGTCGGCGGCCTCGTCGATGGCGGCCTCGACCTGGTCGATGAGGCCCTTCTCGGCGGCCTTGGCGAGACGGGTCTTGTTGCGCGCCTCGTTCGACGGTGTAACCGCCGCGCCGATCACGTAATCACCCTTCTTGAGCGTGATGCCCTTGTTGCCGGTGGCTGGGCGGCCCATCGGGCGCAGGTCCTGCTCGTTGAAGCGGATCGCCATGCCCTCGTGCGTGGCCAGGAAGATGACCTGCTGGCCGTCGGTGATGCGGGCAGCGATCAGCTCGTCGTCCTTATCGATATTGATGGCGATGATGCCGCGTGCCATCACGTTCGAGAAGTCCTTGAGAGCAGTCTTCTTTACCGTGCCGTTGCGCGTGGCGAAGAGGACGTATTTCGATTCCTCGGTCAGGTCGCGGACCGGCAGGATGGTGACGACCTTCTCTCCCGGCTGCAGGTCGACGAGCGAGGCCATCGCCTTGCCCTTGCCTGCGGCGCCTACGTCGGGAACCTCGTAGACCTTGAGCCAGTAGACGCGGCCCGAGTTCGTGAAGCAGAGCAGGTAGGCGTGCGTCGAGTCGATGATGAGCTGGGCGACGAAGTCCTCTTCGCGGGTCTTCATGCCGAGACGGCCTGTGCCGCCGCGCCGCTGCTGCCGATAGGTGGAGATCGGCGTGCGCTTCAGGTAGCCGGTGTTCGAGACGGTAACGGCTACCTGCTCATCGGTAATGAGGTCCTCGAGGCCAAGCTCGGCGGTTTCGTCGAGGATGACGGTGCGGCGTTCGTCGCCGTACTTGTCGCGGATCTCCTCCAGTTCTTTGACGATGACGGCGCGCAGCTTGGCGGGCGAGGCGAGAATCGACTCGTACTCGGCGATGTTGTCGCGCACCAGACGGAGCTCGTTGAGCAATTCGTCGATGGAGAGCTGGGTCAGGCGATAGAGTTGCAGCTCGAGGATGGCGTCGACCTGCCGGTAGCTGAGGATCAGCGTGCCGGTGGTGGAGAAGGTCATGTCGACGCCGTACTTCACGGGGTCGAGCGTGACGCCAGCGAGTTCAGTGCCGCGCAGGTCGATGGTGCGGCCGGAGAAGTAGCTGAAGAGGCGCTCACGGGCCTCGGAGCGGCTGCCCGACTGGCGGATGATGCGGATGACATTGTCGAGGTGGTCGAGCGCGATCTGGTAGCCGAGCAGGATGTGCTCGCGGTCGCGGGCTTTATTCAGCAGGAAGGCCGTGCGGCGGCGGACGACCTCGATGCGGTGCTCGAGGAAGGCGCGGATCGCCTGGTCGAGCGGAAACTCCTTCGGCTGGCCGTTGTGCACGGCCAGGAAGATCATGGAGAAGCTCTCCTGCATCTGCGTGTGCTTGTAGAGCTGGTTCAGCACGATCTCGTGCTGCGCGCCGCGCTTGAGCTCGATGACGATGCGCATGCCGTCGCGGTCGCTCTCGTCGCGCACGTCGGAGATGTCGTCGATGATCTTCTCGTTGGTCAGGTCGGCGATGCGCTTGATGAGAGTGGACTTGTTGACCTGGTAGGGAATCTCGGTGACGATGATGGCCTCGCGCGAGGCGGGAAGCTTCTCGGTGGCGCACTTGGCGCGCATCATGAAGCGGCCGCGACCGGTCTTGTAGGCCTGCGGGATGTTGGTTTTGCCGAAGATGTACCCACCGGTAGGGAAATCCGGCCCCAGAACGTGCTCGAGGACGAGGTCAAGGTCAGCCCGATGATCCTGCGGGGACTTTTGAATCAACGCGATGGAGGCGTTGATGACCTCGGTGAGATTGTGCGGCGGGATGTTGGTCGCCATGCCGACGGCGATGCCGCCGCTACCATTGATGATGAGGTTCGGAATCCTGGTAGGCAGAACGACCGGCTCGTGCGTGGACTCGTCGTAGTTGGGGCTGAAGTCGACGGTGTCGGAGTCGATGTCGGCCAGCATCTCGCTGGAGATGCGGGCGAGGCGAGATTCGGTATACCGCATGGCGGCGGGCGGATCGCCGTCAACCGAGCCGAAGTTGCCCTGGCCGTCGATGAGGGGGTAGCGCAGGCTGAACGGCTGCGCGAGGCGCACCATAGTGTCGTAGATGGCCGAGTCGCCGTGGGGATGATAGTTGCCCATGACGTGTCCGGTGACCTTGGCGGACTTGGTGTACTTCTTGTTGTACTGAAGCCCCATCTCCTGCATGCCGTAGAGGATGCGGCGGTGCACCGGCTTGAGGCCGTCGCGGACGTCCGGCAGCGCGCGCCCGATGATGACCGACATGGAGTAGTCGAGATAGCTGCGGCGCATCTCCTCTTCGAGGTTGATCGAGAGCATGGAGAGCGCACCCGGGCCGGTCATGCCGAAGGGCACGGACGCGGGCGGTGCGGCAGGGGTCTCGTTGGCGTCTTCGGGGTCGTTATTCAGGGGAAGTTCGGGGTTCTGATCGTCTGCC